>DCHR01000047.1 GCA_002315375.1 Treponema sp. UBA1747
AATCAAGATATCAGATGGATATTGTTCCTTACGTAACTGAGGTAGTTACTGAATTGGCTTTAAAAGATGGAAACGCTAAAGGAAAAGTAAGCCGTTCTTCTCTGGGACACTATCCTGTAAGGTCTATTGTTTCAAACCATAAATCTGGCGAAAGCAATAATGATGCTTCTTCTGAAACAGTAACCCTGAAGGGCTTCAACCTGACAGGTAAGAATGGAACTTCCGGCAATAAACCTGATTCTGTAACAATTGCAAATAATACAGGGCTAACTGCTCCGACAGAGAACCTTGCTGACAATGCAACAAGCGGAAATTCAGCAGGTACACTTGAATTCAGCGCAGCAAGCCTCAAGACACAAAGTTTCCAGCTTTCTGTAAACAACATTCCTCTCATGAATAACGTCAACAATAATGATGCTTATGGTCAGTGTGAGGATGGCGGAACTGCCTATGCAAACTGTTACAATAGAATGCCTAACGGTAAAAATAATAATAACCTGAATGACGACATCTTCTTTGATGTATGGGAATTCAATGACAACGTTTGTTCACCAGACAACGACGGAACTATGTTCGGTATGACCATGAAGATTGCACCAGATGACAAGAAAATCAAGTTTGGTTTTGGTGCAAACAATAACCGAATGCATATGGGGTCAAAAAACGGTAATTCTGTTGCTAAATTAACCAGTGGAAGTGAAGGAGCCGACTATATTGAACCAAGTACTATAGGATTCGGAATTGATGGTTCCGGAAATACCTATGGATGTGATCTGGGTGGAGAAGAAGGAGCACCTTTCTATTATTATTATAATGGTACAAAAACATATAACCTTCTTACTTTTAGTGGTTCAACTTATGGATACAAAGATTTAATATATTCTCCGGTTTATGCTTCTGGAAATAATACTTATTTTGCTTATTATTACAAGAAAGATAACAAAATAATTGTAATGAGGCATGATAAAATTACTAATAATGTTACAAGTACTAATAGTAATGGAGAGTTAAAAACAAATCCTTTCCAGGCAATTTCAGGTCCAGATACAACAATTGATGCAGATGGTACCAATGAACGTGGTGCCGGACAGTATGTTTCTATTGCAGTAGCAACGAACTCAAACAGGAAAGATGTTGTCTGTGCAGTATGGTATAACCTTGCAAAGAACAAGCTTCAATACAGTTATTTGGATAGAGGTAGTGCTGGAGATGCTAATCCATCAGGAACAGATGCTACCGGTTGGTCAGCCGTTCAGGACATCTTTACAGGTGGTGGTCAGTACTGTCAGATAGCAGTAGACGGACAGGGTGGTGTACATATTGCAGCCTATGTTGGTGGTTCTGTAAAATATGCCTTTGCACCATCTTATAATGAAACCTTCCAGACAGTAATTGTAGATGTAAACAGCGTTGGTAAAAACCTTACTCTTGATGTTGGAATTCAGGATGGAAGACCAGTTCCTGTTATCGGTTACATGTGGTCAGGTAAACCTAAGTTTGCAAAGCTTACAGATTCGGCCTGGGCTTCAGACAGTGACAGAGACAGTGACAGAACAAAATGGACAGTTCCTGCCGGTGTAGAAAACAATCTTTATAATGGTAAATGGGATGTTTCTGTTGTTCCAAGAAAAAATAACGTTACTTTGAATGCTATTGAAAAGGTAAACATCGGATTATGGAAAGATACAGTATCTGATGTTGCCGGTACTATTATTGATTCAACAGGTACTGATGGTAATGTTGGAGAATCTGAAAAGAGTACAAACATTTACGGTAACGGTACATCTAACGCCGTGCTTTGTTACTTGATTGATGACGGTGCCAACATGGAAACAGTTCAGCTGCGTTAGTAAGATTAAAAGGAGTAGGAAATGAAAAACTTTGGACCTAAACCAATGATGTTCCCGATGCCGGTTTTAATTCTGGCAACATATGATAAAGAAGGAAAAGCAAATGCAATGAATGCAGCCTGGGGTGGCATAGTTGAAATGGATCAGATTTGTATTTCACTTTCAAAACATGCCACAACAGACAACATTGATTTTACAAAAGCTTTCACTGTTGGTATTGCAACTGCAGAAACTGTCGTTCCATGTGATTATGTTGGAATTGTAAGTGCAAACAAAGAACCAGAAAAAATGAAGAAGGCGGGATTTACAACCCGTAAAAGTGAATTCGTAAATGCTCCTGTGATCAATGAGCTCCCCGTTTCTCTTGAATGTGAACTCCTTAGGATTGATGGGGATGCTTCTAAAGAGGAATATCATTACATCGGTAAAATCGTTAATGTTGTTGCTGATGACAAGGTTCTGGATGAAAAAGGAAACATAGATATTTCAAAGCTTCGCCCGATTTCTTACGATCCGTCAAATCACGGCTATTATGTAATCGGTGAAAAAGTAGGCCAGGCATTTTCCGCCGGCCGTGCTTGTCTGTAAATAGGATTCAAATGCACGCTTTGTTCCTTTCATAAGTTTTTAAGTTTCTTATTAAACATACGTTTGAATTGAACGAGTTTTGCATGCACCGGAAAAGAAGAATTAAAGTTGAAAATATGCCTAAATAAGTTAAACAACACGCGAGCATAAACAATGGAGTGCCGCGGGCAAGGAGTCGAGCGAAGCGAGCGACGGGGACCCGCGGGAGGCCTCCATTGTTTAATGCGTGAGTGTTGTTTATTTTATGGAAGTGTATGTTCAACTTTAAATTCATATTTTTGATATAATGTCCTCATGAAAAAGCATTTTATATCGATTCTGATTGCAGGAATATTATGGGGAACTACAGGTGTTTTCCGCCGTTTCCTGGATCAGATTGGCCTTTCAACAATGGGAGTAGTTTTCATCCGCTCCCTTGTTGCTTTTATTTGTTTTTCAATCACAATTCTTATTACTGATCGTAATGCCCTGAAAATAAAACTGAAAGATTTGTGGTGCTTTATTGGAACCGGCCTTATTTCTTTTCTTTTATTTACTATCTGTTATTTCAAGGCAATGCAGTTGATGTCACTTTCAACAGCAGCAATTCTTTTGTATTCAGCGCCTTGCTTTGTAATTCTGATTTCAGTTCCTTGCTTTCAAGAAAAAATAAATGCTCCAAAAATACTTGCTCTTGTAATGGCATTCGCAGGCTGTTGTCTGGTAAGCGGAATTGGTAGTGGTAATGGAAGACTTTCCGGCTTAGGAATTTTATGCGGTCTGGGTTCCGGAATTTGTTACGCGCTCTACAGTATATTCAGCAGATTTGCTTTGAATCGTGGCTACTCAAGTCTGACAATTAATTTTTATACTTCTCTTCTTGCAACAATTGGGGCTCTGGTTCTTGGCGGTTATTCTGCTTTTCCTGAATGTTTTGCTACTGCAAGGGCCGGATTGATTTCTGTTGGAACAGGAATAGTGACCTGCTTTCTGCCATATATGTTTTATACTTATGGATTGTCAGGAATGGAAAATGGGAAGGCTTCTATAATCGCCAGTATTGAACCGGTAGTTGCCACATTAATGGGTATTCTTGTATTTGGTGAAAACCTGACTCTGATGAGTGCAGCCGGTGTTATTCTTGTTCTTGGAGCAATTGTTGTTACAAATGTCCGTTTTTCTAAACAACAGGATTCTTCAGATTCGGAAAAATGTTAATTTTTTGGGGGAACATAACTTATGGCACTTTTGCATTTTGAATCTGATTATATGGAAGGCTGTGCACCTGAAATTCTTACTCGCCTTGAAGAAATAAATTTTTCTAAAAATCCTGGTTATGGAAGTGATGATTTTTGTAAGTCGGCTGTTGAAAAAATCCGCGCTGCTTGCAAATGCCCGGAAGCTCAGATCAGCTTTCTTACAGGAGGGACACAGACAAATGCAACTGTAATCGCTTCCTGTCTGAAACCCTGGCAGGGAGTTGTGTCTTTGGAAACAGGACACATTGCTGTTCATGAAGCAGGGGCCGTTGAAGCAACCGGACACAAAGTATTTACCCTTAAGGGTGAAGACGGAAAAATGAAAGCTTCGGACCTTGATGTATTTCTGACAGCTTTTGAAAAAGACGGCAACAATGCTCATATGGTTGAACCGGGTCTGGTATATATTTCATTCCCTACTGAATATGGGACTCTCTATTCCAAAGATGAATTGAAATGTATTCACAATGTATGTACAAAACATAAGATTCCTTTATATCTTGATGGGGCCAGACTGGCATATGGACTTGCTGCACAAAAGGAAGTAAAACTTCCTGATTTGGCCAGGTTCTGTGACATATTTTACATCGGCGGGACAAAGTGTGGTGCCTTGTTTGGTGAAGCAGTTGTCTGTACAAAACCCGGACTTTTGCCACATTTCTTTACCCAGATTAAGCAGCATGGGGCCCTTCTTGCAAAAGGCTGGCTTCTGGGACTTCAGTTTGAAACTCTTTTTACAGATGACTTATATCTGAAACTTGGACAGAATGCAATCGAAATGGCTGAATATCTGAAAGAACGGATGAAAGAAAAAGGGATTAAATTTTTTATTGATTCCAAAACAAACCAGCAGTTTTTTGTCATGGATGATAAAAAGCTTAAGAAGCTTTCAAAGAATGTTGTATACAGTTATTGGGAAAGATATGATGAAATGAATTCAGTAATACGGTTTGCAACAAGCTGGGCTACTACCCGTGAAGATGTTGACCGTCTGGTGGATTTGATTCAGTTGTAATAAGGCCCAAAAAACGAGAGGAAAAAACTATGAATTTTGCTGATAAGAAAATACCTTCTTTTGGAGTAGCAGGAAACTTTACAGGACATTTGGAACAGGCAGGTGAAGCCCGTGATTTTCTGAATATAAAAACGGTTGAAGTAAATGCACCGAAAGCACTGTTCCCTACATATCTTCCAGAAGGAAACGAAAATAAAATTACTCCGGATTTTCTTCATGTCTTTCCATTTTCTTCATCAAAGATTATTTTTCCTCAGAACGAAGAAAAACTTCAGATTGAACCGGAATGTGCAATTCTCTGCGACCTTGTCTGGGAAAACGATGAAATAGTAAATGTTCTTCCCAAAACTTTTGCAGCTTCCAATGACTGTTCAATCCGTAAGGAAGGCGCAAAAAAAATCAGCATAAAGAAAAACTGGGGACCTTCTTCAAAAGGACTTTCTGAAAATCAGATTGAAATCACAGGTCCTTCTTCAAAAGGACATTCCTTTACAAAGGAAGGAATTCTGAATGATTACAGAATCGCCAGCTTTCTTGTTCGTGACGGAAAGGTAAATGATTACGGAGAGGACAGTGCTGTCCGTGATTACAGTTATGTTTACGAAAAACTTCTTTCCTGGATTACAGAAAAACTGAATAATCAGAAAGATGAAGGGCCTGCAGAAAATATTCATCAGTATCTTCTGGAAAGCGGAAAGCCTGAACAGGTTATGGTTTCTATCGGGGCAACCCGTTACACAGATTTTGGTGAACATAATTTCCTTGCAGAAGGTGACCGTGCAGTTGTAGTTGTTTACCCTGAAAAAAAATATAACCACAGTCAGATTGTGACCATGGTTATGAATAAGGATTACAGTGATCCTGAAGTTTCTGTTCTGGATCAGGTGATTACTTTACAAGGTTAATTATCAGAAGCCAGATAAAAACTCCTACTGTTGCCAGCTTTAAGCCGGTTCCCCAGATGAATCCCCACAGGGAACCCCAGGCAACAGTAAGGGCGTTTCCTAAATCCTCAGGGTTATGGATTATTTCCCCAATCAATGCACCAATAAATGGTCCTAAAATAATTCCTACTGGACCTGTAAACAATCCGACAATTATTCCTATTGTAGCTCCAAGTGTTGCAGCTTTACTTCCGTTATTTTTCTTTGCAAGAAGGGCAGGGAAGACCGTATCGATTACCTGAACGATAACAGCAACTATTCCTGTGATTACCAGGAGAACTATTGAGTAATCTGTGTATCCTGAGAAAAAAGCTACCAGAAGCCCGGCCCATGCAAGTGGAGGTCCCGGAATCATTGGAACAACAGCCCCAATAAGTCCCACTACCAGAAGAACAAAGGCGATAATTATTAATACTAAATCCATATAGATAATATAATACAGAATGTGTTAATCAGGGAAAAAAGTTAGTCTCTTTACACAGGCTTTTCAGCCAGTATTGGATTTTATAGTGCCAGGTCAACAAGAACAGCATCAGTTGCTTTAACAAGGTCATCGGGGGACAGTGCAATCTGGACCCCACGCTGACCTCCGGAAATATGGACCTTGTCGCAAAGCTGTGCCATTTCATCGATGAATGTGCGGAACTGGCGTTTCATTCCCAAAGGCGAACATCCACCCCGGATATAACCCGTAAGGGCCATAAGCTCCTCAGGTTTTACAGGTCCGATTTCTTTGCAGCCAGCGGCATTACGGGCTTTTTTCAAGTTGATTTCATTTACGGCACTCTGGCAGAAAACACAGATTTCTTTTGTGTCGGTACGCATGACAATTGTTTTATAAACAGTTTCCGGGTCGATTCCCAGTTTTACTGCAGTTTCATTTGCTGCTCCACGGGAAAGTTCATGTTCCCCGTCGTCATCATAAGTAAAAACTTCGTAGGGAATTCCAAGACCATCCAGAATACGCATTGCATTTGTTTTAACCTGTTTTGCTTCTTTTGCCATAGGTTTATTTTAATGAATGCGTCAGGCATGCGGAAGATGGGCGGAGCCCAGTCCGAAGGACCGGAGGCGGAAGCCGGAGTCTGGAGCTCGCCGCCCTGCCCGCAGGGCAGGGGACGCCCTTTAACTAGAAACTTGTTCTTCCGCGGAAACTGAGGGAAAGGGTTCGTTTGTCTATGTATTCCAGGTCCCCGCCTACTGGGATGCCTGTGGCAAGGCGGGTCACCTTTACTGCCTTGTCTGCAACCTGTTCAGAGATGATTTTGTTCAGATAAAGGGCAGTTGTGTCACCTTCAACGGTTGGATTGGTAGCAATAATAATTTCCTGGATGTTACCGCTCTGGATTCTGTTTACAAGGGAACTTATAGAAAGCTGGTCCGGGCCGATTCCTTCCAGAGGTTTTATAAGACCTCCAAGAACATGGTACAATCCGCGGAATTCTTTATAGGCTTCAATGGTACCGACATCCTGTGGCTGTTCAACTACACAGAGAAGAGTCTGGTCCCTAAGCGGGTCGGAGCAGACAGGACAGGGATCGCTTTCTGTCCAGGTACCGCAAACAGAGCAAGGTTTCACTCTTTCGTGGAGAACGGAAAGCCGCTGTGCAAATTTCAGTGCTTCGGCAGCATCCTGTTTTAATATGTGATTTACGATTCTGACAGCCGATTTTTTTCCGATTCCCGGCAGTCTAGAAAAAGATTCTGTTAATTCATCAAAAGCAGACATGTTCCCCTCAATAAATGACTGAGCAAAATGGCCTCAGCCATAAAAAAAGGCGCCACCCAAGCGCCTCTTTTCAGACGTCGAAACGCCTTAAAAAATTATAACCCCGGAATGTTCAGTCCTGAAAGCATAGGACCTGACATTTCCTTGATTTTATCCTGGACTTTTGTAATGGCATCATGCTGAGCGGCTTTGATAAGGTCTTCCAGCATTTTGACATCTCTGTTATCTACACAGATTGGATCCAGATGGATATCAACCATTTCGAATTTTCCGTTCAGAGTTACTTCGACCATGCGGCCGCCGGAAGAACCTGTAGCAGTTATTTCTGCCAGCTGTCCCTGAACTGTTTCCAGCTGTTCTTTAATGGCTCCGGCGTTTTTAAATAATTCAAAAGGATTCATTAGAGCTGTGTTCCTGTTGCAATTTTTTCGTTGAAGCGGTCCAGTTTCTTTCCTTCAAGAGGATTTGGCTGGCCGTTCATAACTGCGCGGAGAGCTTCCATTTCTTCACCAGAGAAGTTTACTCCGTGTTCCATATGGTTGATGAAAGATTCTGTAGCCATAGGAGCAACTTTTTTACACATTTCCAGCATTACTTCTGCGTAAACGCGGATTTCGTACTGAGCATGACTGTCCAGACGCAGTTTCAGGAAGTGGAACAGGTTGTGAAGGTCCATTTCCCAGTAGAATTCTGTGTAGAGAGAAAGTGGCAGATTTACACGTGCAAGTTCACGGGCTACACCGTCATCCAGAAGTGCCGAATAGTTTTCGTATGCACTTTTCTGTCCTGCAACCAGGTTATCTACTACTTTCTGAGCTTCTTCTGCATCAAAGGCTTCTGTCGCACGTCCCTGTTTGTTGTCTTTGCTCTGAGGAGAAACTTTGTCCAGTTCAGGAACATAGAATTCTTCCTTCATTACTGAATATCTGCCTGAAACTTCGTTCATGCGTCCCATGCGGTGGCGAACCCACTGGCGGGCAACAAAAATCGGCATTTTTACGTGGAAGGTCATTACAACCTGTTCGAATGGAGATGTATGCTGGTGACGAAGCAGGTAATCAATAAGTGCTCCATCCTGAGAAACAGTTTTTGTTCCTTCACCATAAGAAACACGGGCAGACTGAACGATTCTCTGGTCTCCGCCAAAGTAGTCAACAAGTCTTACAAAACCTTTATCAAGAACCGGATATTCTTTATCCAGAATTTCTTCAGCTGCAGGTACAACGCAATGTGCCATAAATTAAACCTCGTTTATATGTATATTAATAATTTTATTCGCCGTCAGAATCTGATCCGGTTACTTCGGCTGTACCGGAACTGTTTTGTGATGCTTCATAAGCCTGAATCATGTCTTCTGAAACAGGGGATTCTGAATCATCATCTTTTACTTCTATATTTGAAGCCTTTACTTCTTTTTTGCGGTCCAGAATCTGAATCAGAATAAAGCCTGCTCCAACAATAAGAGCAACTAAACCGATAATTCTAAGAATCATTGAACCGAGTTTTGCAGGTCCTATTACCAGAAGCAGAACTCCCGAAGCAAGAGTAATAATGTTTTCCCAGGAAAGTTGTTTTGTTGATGATGCATCTTCATCAGTTGAAATCTGTTTAAGTTTTGATGATGCAATAAAGCCGGCACAGGCTGAGATAATCAGGTAGATTGCCAGAATGTAGGTCATTACCGCCCATGCTGCGCCTGCAATAGCCAAAGGCATTACAATTGCAAGTACACCGATAACAATATTTCCGATGGATTTGTAAAGTGTAGTCTTCTGGAAGAACTGGTTGTCAAAAAGAGTACGCTCAGTAATGATACCGTAGAATCCTTCAACAATTGTGGTAAGTCCGAAAAGAACAAGAATTAATTTAACGCAGAAAGTTGGGCTGATTAAAAGAAGAAGTCCTGCGATAAAAGCTGAAATTCCGATAATCCAGTTTCGTTTCATAAATAACCTCCGAGAAGATAGGTGTGTATGTATTAAATATACTGAATTTCTAACGAATCTGGGTTCTTGTATCGTACATACGTTTCATTTCATCAATGTTGTGAACAATAACGTATGTATCGTAAACTTCAATCTTGCGTTTTTCGATCAGACGGTTGATTTCATCGCGGGTAACATCCAGTGAAAGTCCAGCCCAGTGAGCAATATCTGAAACTGTTACGTTGAAGCGTCTGACTTTATCTGCTTTTGAAGCAGCCGCAGGGTTCATTTCATCCAGCATAAGGAATACGTCGGCAAGACGAGCCTGAAGATCCTTAACAACCAGGATTCTGAAGCGGCGTTTCTGGTCATAAATGCGTTTGCAGAAAAGCTTAAGCAGAATCAGGGCAATCTGCGGGTTACCGGTAATAAGGATTTCGAAGTTTTCTTTGTTGAATTCAAGACATTCTACACGTCCTGCAGCCATACAGGTGGCTGAACGAGGTGATTTGTCCAGAATAGCCATTTCACCGAAGAATTCTCCGGGTTTAAGAATGTCCAGGTTTTTAGAAGATCCGTTTACACATTTTACAAGCTGAACATTTCCGCTCTGGATAAGGTAGAAACAATCTCCAGGTTCATGTTCTGCAATAATAACCTGTCCAGGTTCATAAACTTTCTTGAAGCGTTCAAAAGCAGGAAGACTGAAAATAGGAAGTGATGAACCTTCTGATGAATTGTCAGAAACATCCATAAGCTTGCTTCTCTGGGCAGAACGTTCAGAACGGAGTTTTGCATCTGCATAAAGCTTTGCAACTTCATCTTTGCGGACTGTATCAGGATATCTTTTAAGGAATTTCAGGTATACGTCGCAGGCTGAACGGTACATTTCATCTTCATAGAAAGCTTTTGCTACTGCAAGCATTCCAGTCTGCTGGTCTTCCATTACATTATTCAGAATAGATTCGGTTTTTCTATGAATCTGACGGAGCTGATTTGAGAAAACGCGGAGCATTTTCATAATAAGCTGCTTGTTATTGCTGAACATCAGTTCAAATTCCTGAACTGTAAGAGATACGGCAATTGCATCCTGAACAACAGTAGCGGTTTCTTCACGCTGGAAGTGGCCTAATGCAGACTTTACGCCAAAGAATTCACCTGCTTTAACCTGTTCTGAAACAGGTTCATTTGATTCGATGTCGGTACTTGAAAGAAGAACCATACCGCGCTGCAGAATGAAAATGCGGTCGTCTCTGTCACCTTCAAAATATATGATGGAACCTTTTGAATACTGAATGGCCTTTGGCATACTTTTTGCACTCCGTAAACAGATTATTATATAGACCTAATTATATCATAGAAGTCTAAAATGTGCTATTGTAAAAATAATGATTGATTTTCACGTTCATACAACTGCTTCAGACGGGCAGTATTCCCCAACAGAGATTATTAAGCTGGCCAAAGAAAAAAACCTGACTGCAATGGCAATTACAGATCATGATACTGTTTCGGGTTTAGCTGAAGGGGAAAAGGCAGCCCGCGAAGAAGGACTCAGGTTTATCCGCGGAACAGAACTGAATATTCAGTGGCCTACAGGGGAGTTTCATCTTCTGGGACTTGGCTTGAAGGAAATTTCCCCTTCACTGGAAGAAATAATTGCGAATCTTCAGAAAAACCGTTCGGATAGAAATCTCCAGATGTTTGAACTGCTGAAAGAAAAATTTCCTGAATTAAGCTGGGAAGAAATGGAAACAATGTTCCCGGGAACGGTCCTGGGACGGCCTCATTTTGCCAGATATCTGGTGGCAAAAGGAATTGTAAAGCAGAACCAGGTGGCTTTTGACCGTTTTCTTGCAAAAGGGCGTGAATGTTATGTGCCCCGGTGCGGTGCAAACCTGGATGAAGCTATAGTGGCCATTAATGAAAGCGGGGGGTACCCTGTTCTGGCCCACCCTATGTCCCTGTTTATTTCATGGGGCAAACTGCCTGATGTTATTCAGGATATTTATGACCGGGGCGTTGTGGGCCTGGAGGCATTCCACCCCGGGGCCAGGAACAGTGAGTGTTTCAGACTGGATGAACTGGGGCGCAAAATCGGTTTTTTTATAACAGGTGCAAGTGATTTCCACGGGGAAAAAATACGCCGTGACAGGAAACTGGGGCACACCTGCGGAGGGCGAAAGATTGATGAGCGCCTTATTCCTGAAGCAGAAGAATTAATTGAACGGATGTCAGTAAAATAAATGGCTGATATATTGCTGGTAGCGGTAAATTCAAGTTTTTCTCATACGAATATTGCGGTGCGGTATTTGAAATACTATTCAAAATGTGATGCCGTTGATTTCTGTGAATACACCATAAACCAGCCTCTTGGGGAAATTCTCCGCGGAATTTCATCCTATAATCCTAAAATCGTCCTTTTTTCTACCTACATCTGGAACATTGAAGCAGTTGTCCGCATTGCGCGGAACCTGAAGGCACTCAAACCGGAACTGATTATAGGCGTTGGTGGTCCTGAAACCGGATTCCGCGGACCTGATTTCCTGAAAGAAACGCCTGAATTCGACCTGATTATAAAAGGGGAAGGTGAATCTGTTTTTTCTGAGCTTGCACAGGAGTTTTTGAATTATAAGACTGCCTGGGAAAGTAAAGATAATGAAGAAAACTTGTGTTCCGTCCGCAAAGGGGATTTATGGCGCGAAGCCTTTCTGAAAGCCCTTTTCGGCGTAAAAGGTTTGTATCTTAGGAATTCGTCTGATAAAAATGAAATCCTTTTTACCGGAGACCAGGAGCTTTTGTGCAATCTGGGGGAAGTTCCATTTCCATATCCTGACCTGGAACAGATGGATGTAAATCACAAAATCTTTTATTACGAATCGAGCCGGGGCTGTCCTTTTTCATGTGCTTATTGCATGAGTTCCCTGGATACAAAAGTCCGTTTTGTTCCCCTGGAAAAAGTCTTTGCCGATTTGCAGAGATTTCTGGATGCCGGAGTTTCTCTTGTAAAGTTTGTTGACCGCACCTACAACCTGAAGCCTGACCGTTACATTGCCATCTGGAAATATATTCTGGAGCATCATAACGGAAAGACTATGTTTCATTTTGAAATTGAAGGGGAGTTCCTGAGCGAAGAGGCCATGGAATTCCTGCAGACGGTTCCTGAAGGAATCATGCAGTTTGAAATCGGGGTTCAGAGTTCAAATCCTGTGGTGCTCAAGGCCTGCGGACGCTCACCTGAAGTTGAAACTCTCCGGGGCAACATTGTCCGCATCCCCAAAACAATTCATACTCATCTGGATCTGATTGCAGGACTTCCTTTTGAAGACCTGGAAAGCTTCGGCCATTCCCTGGATTTTGTCATGACAATGGAACCTGACGCTCTCCAGCTGGGCTTCCTTAAAGTTCTTTACGGCGCCCCGATAAACGCTTATTGTTCTGCCACCGGGTGGAAATGGATGAAAACTCCGCCTTATGAAGTTATGGAAACTCCGTATTTAAGTTATTCGGATATTCTGTTCCTGAAAGATCTGGAAGTAACCCTGGATGCGTTCTGGAATGACCATCATTTTGATACAGTAATGAAGTTTCTGGCAGCTGTTGCTCCGGTACATACAAAAGGGACAGGGATAATAAACCATGGGACATCGGGCCCAAAACATACAAAAGTGACAGAGCAAACTGGTGAACAGGGTGAATTGGGGACAGACGCTCTGAAAGTTCAGGGGCATGCGGGAAACCGTGGCAGTCACTGGTGGAATCTTTTTGTTTCGCTTACCGCCTGGCTCAGAAACCGTGGCGCATTTGCCGCTGCCCACCAGAAGGATTACTGGGCTGAAAAGCTTTTTGAATATTTGACTTCTGGTGACGGTTTTGAAGCTGATTTTTCAGAAATCGGGAAGGTTTGCATCTCAACCGCTCAGGAACTGCTTCGCTTTGACTACATTTCAGGCGGGAAGAAAACAAATCCGCCTGCCTGGCTCCTCCGTAATTACGATGACCAGGGACATTACAATGCCCTCCAGAAAACCACAGGCATAAAGCATTCCCGTCTGGATTTTGTCTATTCCGATTTTGATTCCTTCAGGGTGAATCCACTGGATCCTGCTACCTGGTTTGCCAGTGACGGAAAACTTACAAAAGGGACAGGGATAACAGAAGATATAACTGAAACTTCATTCCAGATTTTGTTCCTTTACCCGCGGAAAGAAAGCGACAGACCTTCAGAATTCCAGCGAAAACCGCACCAGATTCTGATTTCAGACTGAATTTTTGCTAAAAACATTAATAATTTTATTCAAAATATATAATTTTTATCGAAAAACGATAAAAATTTATTGACAAAAGCTTTTTCCCACGCTAAATTCCAATCATAAGATATCTTTTGAGCTGACAGACCAAAGGGCGCCGGCCGTACCCTTTGTTTTTTCAGTATTTTACAGGCGGAAAAATCCGCAAAGACTTTGTCCTGTTTACGGACAATTTTATTTTTTGGAGAGGTAACGAAAATGGAAAACAAACCTACAAGAGAAGAACGTAGAGTCGCATATGCAGCTCTTTCAAGCAAAGAAAAAATCCAGCATGACGGAAAAAAACTTCTGAAGATTCTGGATGTAGTTAGAAAAGTTCTGCACGTATTTGCAATTATTAGTTGTGTTGTTGGAATTACTTTCATTGCAATCAGCGCATGTCACAAGTCAATGGAAATACAGGAAAAGACCGGCATTGTAGAAATGGTAAAGGGGCAGGGAGGAATCCATGTGGTTTCTGTTCTGGACGGAGAAACAATCACTCTTGAAGAAGATACTCCTGCAGGCTGGGACAAGTTTTTCATGCAGATCGGTGTTTACTGCGTAATGATTTCTGTAGTGATTATTATTTTCATGATGATTACAAAATTCCTGAAAAGGATTTTCAGTCAGGTAATGAATGCAGAGACTCCGTTCTGTGAAGAGAGCAAACTGCCTCTCAGAAAAATCTTTGTTCTTCTGACGATAGTAATCTTCTTTCAGGACCAGATGATAGGTTTGATCTGCGGATTCGTATTCCTTTACCTGTACAGACTTTTTGCTTACGGATGTGAACTTCAGGTTGAAAGTGACGAAACACTTTAAGGGGAAGGCATGGCAATTATTTTAAGACTAGACCGTGTTATGGCTGACCGCAAGATTTCTTTGAATGAATTGAGCGAAAAAGTCGGCGTAACAAATGTTAATCTTTCAAAGATGAAAACAGGAAAAATC
Source organism: Treponema sp. UBA1747 (assembly GCA_002315375.1). GTDB lineage: Bacteria > Spirochaetota > Spirochaetia > Treponematales > Treponemataceae > Treponema_D. The sequence continues at coordinate 14,530 of DCHR01000047.1, forward strand.
AGTGCTATCAGATTTTCCACTCTGGATGCAATCTGCAAGGCGCTGGAATGTCAGCCAGGAGATATTCTGGAATATCAGCCGGATTAAGTGGGCAAAAAAGACACACCGGAAAGGGGCAAAGGAACAGGAATAATGTCACTTTGCCCCTTTTTTTTGTTTAACAAAAGGTTTTCAGGGCTTGCGGCCGGTAAAACCGGCCGCCGGCACTTCCGGGCGCCCCTACGGTTGGTCCTCCACTGCCGTTTCGGACCCGCTTTGCGGCCCTCCAGCGCCTAAGCCGTTAAAAATCAAAACTTGGCACGAAACTTGCTATATATTAAGTGTAACGTAAGTTACATAAATTAAAACTTAAATAGCGTCGGCTTTGCTTGAGATAAAAAGGATGTCTTGAGACAGCCGGCAGGGAGAATAACATGAACGAACTTTCAATTTTTGACTCACTTTTTGATGATGTACTGGGTGCTGTAAATCAGGCTTCTTACCGCACAAATTATGTTTCGCCACGCGTTGATGTAAAATCTGACGCTGCCGGATATGTATTGGAAATGGAACTTCCAGGACGCTCAGAAAACGATGTAAACATCGAACTGGACCACAATACACTTACAATTTCTTCAAAAGAAACAACTGCAAAAGAAGAAAAGAAAGAAGCTAAAGAAGAAGCAAAAATCAACTGGATTATCCGTGAACGCCGCACTTCTCAGTTCAAGCGTTCCTTCACACTTCCGGATGATGTAAATGGTGAAGCAATTTCAGCAACTTTCAAGAACGGCGTTCTTACACTGAACATGCCTCGCCAGGAAATTCCGGCACCAAAAAAGATTATGATTTGTGCTGCATAAACAGAAAATAATTCTTAAAAATAAACATGTGCTTAAGGCAGCGCATCCGAAGATCTCCCGGATGCGCTGCCTTTTTTTAGCCCCGGCTCGGAGGGCGCCGAAGGCGAAGCCGCCAGGCTTCGGAGCGACAGCGGAGCCCGGAGTGACGGGACAGCCTGCCACTTTGTGGCAGGCGCAGCTCCTGAAAATTATTCGTCTTCGTAAACCCGAAGAACATCCATGCTTTTACGTTCAGTTCGCTTTTTGTCTGTACATTTTGCGGGTTTTCCAGCTTTTTTGCTGCTTTTGTCTTGCAAATCTCCATTTGTAAAAAGAGCCTGGCTTTTTTCATGACGCTGCCGGCGCTGTTTATTTTCCAGGGGGATTTCTTTGGGATTTTCGGAACGTTCGATAAGCAGGTCATTTGCGCTGGTGACTGTTACTGCAAACACGCGACCCTGTTCCGCACTGGCATCCAGCGCAGGCATCAGGTCTGCAAGGGCGATGACGGCTTTTTTCTTCCCGTCGATTTTTGCAGTTTCCCTGAGTTTTTTTGCAAGAACTGTGTCGGTAAATTTTGATTTATCGCCCATTGCTTCCAGGGCTTTGAATATTTCAGTTTGGATTGGTGTCATGCAGGAAGTATATCACATTTATTGTTTTGACTCTCGGGCGCAAACCCGCCGGGCGGAAAACCGAGGAACTCGGTGCACTCCTCAGAATTGATTGTGGACAAAAAAAATCCTCTGCGATTTTTTCACAGAGGATTTTTTGGTTCAATTTATATTTTGAATTGTTTAGTTTTCTTCTACGAACATGCTTGCAATTTCGTTCTTGTAAAGTTCGTTCAGACGGAAACGCATGATTTCCTGTTTTGCAGAAAGTTCAACACCAACTTCGAATTCCTTTGTAATCAGAACGAATTTGTTTACGCGTTCGAACATCTTGAAGCCTGTTTTTGAATTGATAAGGTTCTGGATTTCGTTGTCGTAAAGTTTCTGGATTTCTTCACTCTTAAGCAGGTTTTCGTAAGTATCAAACTGAAGTCCGTTTTCGGCAGCAAAACCTTTAACTTCTTCTGAATCAACCAGAATAAGTGCACCAAGGTAACGTTTGTCCTGACCAACAACAACTGCCTGTTTGATGTAGCGTGATTCTGAAAGCTTCATTTCGATTGGCAGAGGTTCAATGTTTTCACCACCGCGAAGAACGATTGTATCCTTGATGCGACCTTTAATCTGAATCTCATCATGGATTGTCATAACAGCCAGGTCACCTGTGTTGAGCCATCCGTCAACTGTCATTGTTTTTGCTGTAAGTTCAGGCTGCTTGTAATAGCCCTTCATTACAGTTTCACCTTTAACCTGAAGGATACCTTCTTTACCGCGTGGAAGAACGTAACCGTCCATATCAACAACGCGAACTTTTACTCCGCGGATTGCAGAACCAATTGTTCTGAATACAGGAGAAGCGATAGGGCGAACTGCAACAACAGGAGCAGTTTCTGTAAGGCCGTATCCTTCTACAACTTTGATTCCGATAGCCCAGAAGAATTCGTCAATACGTTTAGGGAAGGCACCGCCGCCGGCAATACCTGAACGGAAACCTGTTCCCAAAAGAGCCTTGAGCTTGCGCAGAACCAGCAGGTCTCCCAGCCAGTAAAGAGGCCACATGAGAATCCATGGAATAAAGAAAATGAACCACCACAATACTTTCTTCTGAGAAGTGAAGCAGGCATTCTGTCCGAACATTTTGCGCTGCATTCTTTTGTGGATGATTGCTACGTTTACGAAGAAATTGAAAAGCTTGTTAACGATGCCGCCGGCTTTACGCATTTTCTTTGTAATACCGTCGTAGATTGCTTCGAAAACACGTGGAACAGCTGGAATCAGCTGAGGGTTTAGTTTTTTGAAGTCAGCCAGAAGAATCGATCCAACTGGTTTTGAATAACTGATTGTTCCACCCTGAATAGAAATAACGTATTCACATTCGCGTTCAAAAACATGCCATACAGGAAGAACGTTCAGGGCAACTTCGCCAGGGTTCAGGTAAATGCGTTCCTGAAGTTCATCAAGCTGAACCAGGAAGTTGTGGTGAGTAAGCATTACTCCTTTTGGAGTGCCGGTTGTTCCTGAAGTAAAGATAATTGTTGCAAGATCGTCGCCCTGACCTTTTTCAACTTCAGCTTCAACTGTTCCCGGATGATCAGCACGGTATTTTTTACCTTCTTTGATTACTTCAGAGAAATATGTAAGTTCAACACCTGAATTTTTGCAGTTTTCTTTTACATCATCTTTTACCAGGTCTTCAAAACAAATGATTGTTTTTACTGAAGGAAGCTTGTCCTTGATAGAGATGATTTTTCCAACCTGAGAACTGTTTTCTGCAATTACAACTTCAGATTCTGTGATTGAAAGAATTTTTTCCAGGTCACTGAGTGTGGCATCACATCCGCGTGGAACATCAATGGCACCAATTCCCATAAGACCGATGTCAGCCTGAAGCCATTCAGGACGGTTGTCAGAAATGAGGCCGATTTTGTCTTCTCGTTTAACACCCATATTTAAAAGGCCGGCGCCGAAGTCCAGTGCAATCTGCCACATGTCACGGTAAAGAATAGGTTCAAAATCGCCGTTTGGAAGGCGTTTGTTCTGTGAGTTGTATTCAGCATAGTCTACAGCGGCTTTCTGAAACATTTTTGGAATAGTAAACTCGGGAGCAAAATCCATGATATCCTCCGAAAAAATTACATAATTAAAATGACACTTTTAGAAAATTTGTCATAATAAGTATACCGCAGGTATTGTAGGTTGTCTACCTTAAAAAGGAAAGTCAAAGGTAATGTGTTATGTAAGCTTAAATTAAACGGTAAACAAAGTAAAATAAACTACCGATAATTAGTTTATGAGTAAAAAACAGATCACACAGGAAAAAATAATTCAGTCTTTTCTTTCTTCGGCTGCTGAAAAGGGTGCCGGTGCAACTTCGCTTTCTGATATTTCGGACATGCTGGAAATCAAAAAGGCTTCCCTGTATAACCATTTTGCTTCCCGCGACGATATGTACAATGCGACTCTGGAATATTGCAGTGCAGAAATCCTGAATTCTACTTTTATGCCTGTTGAGATTGTTGAGTCTGCTGCAACCGGTAAAAATGCTTCAAAGGGGACAGCTCTCTCATATTTCAAAAAAGCTGTAACTCAGTATTTCAAGCTTTTTGAATGTGATCCTTTTTACAAAATGTACGTGTTCATTCACTCAGAACAGTATTTCAACCGGAAGGCTCTGGATATTGTTCAGGCCGATTATAAACGTCTTTCTGACCAGCTTCGTGACGCATTGAAGGTCTTCAAAAAAGCCGGAAAATGTGACTTTGAGGATAAGGAGCTGAAGGATATTTGCAGTTATCTGGTGTCTGTAATCACCAATCAACTGGACTTATACATAGCCAGAAAGCAGGAAATAATTCGTCAGAATCCTGATACCGGAGTTGGAAGTTTGTTCGCTTTGCCGACAGATGAGGCCCAACTTGAAGCAAATCTGCATATATTTGAATCCTCCTTAAAGAAAATAGTGGTTTTTCCTTAAATTTTTGGTGTTTTTTCGTTGACAAATTAGATTTTTGAGTTATCTTATTAACTACAACGTTGTAGTATCTCCAACGTTTTCGTATTTTAAAAAACATACAACAATTACAGGAGGATTGTATGAAAAAGTTAATCGCAGCTGCACTGGCTGTTGCAACACTTTCTTCACTGGCATTTGCTGCACCAAAAAACCTTAAAGGTAAAAAAGCAAACGCAGGAAAAGTATTCAATGTTTATGTATGGAATGATGAATTCCCATCACGCTTCAAGGATTATTTTGAAGCAAAAGGTAAAGTACCTGCAGGTGTTACTGTAAACTTTGTTCAGACACCAAACGCTGACAATGCTTACCAGAACAAACTGGACGAAGTTCTTCTCGCACAGGAAAAAGCAAAGGGTGACAAACTCGTTGATATGTTCCTCGTAGAAGCTGACTACGCTCTTAAATATGTTGATACAGTTTACACAATGGATGTAAAGAAAGACATCGGGCTCACAGACGCTGATCTTTCAAAACAGTACAAATACACAAAAGACATCATGACTGACTCAAAAGGAAACCTGAAAGGTGTTTCTTGGCAGGCATGTCCAGGTGGATTCGTATACCGCCGTTCTTACGCTATCGATGTTCTCGGAACAGACGATCCAGTAAAAGTTGGTGAAGCACTTGCTAACTGGGACAAATTCGACGATGTTGCTGCTAAAGCAAAAGCAAAGGGATACTACATGCTCTCTGGTTTCGACGATGCATTCCGCGTATTCTCTGACAATGCTAAATCACCTTGGGTAAAAGGTAACAAAATCGTAATTGATCCACAGATCGAACGCTGGATCAAAATGACAAAAGAATACACAGACAAAGGATACAACAACAAAGCTA
>DCHR01000031.1:0-35468 GCA_002315375.1 Treponema sp. UBA1747
ATGGTTTTCCAGAACTACGCTCTTTACCCACATATGACAGTATATGATAACATGGCATTCGGTCTTAAAATCCGCAAAATGGATAAAGCTGAAATCGACCGCCGTGTTCGCGATGCTGCAAAACAGCTCGACCTTACACAGTACCTGGATCGTAAGCCAAAGGCTCTTTCCGGTGGACAGCGCCAGCGTGTTGCTGTAGGACGTGCTATCGTTCGTAATCCAAAAGTATTCCTTTTCGACGAACCACTTTCTAACCTTGACGCTAAACTCCGCGTTACAATGCGTTCTGAACTTGCAGCTCTTCACAACAGACTTCAGGCTACAATGATCTACGTTACACACGACCAGATCGAAGCTATGACACTTGGTACAAAAATCGTTGTTATGAAAGACGGTGTTATCCAGCAGATTGGTGCTCCACTTTACCTGTACAACAACCCAATCAACAAGTTCGTAGCAGGCTTCATCGGAACACCTCCAATGAACTTCCTGACAGTAAAAGTTCTTGAAAAGAACGGTGCTATCGTTTGTGACGAAGGATCATTCGAAATCAACCCAACAGCTGAACAGGCTAAAAAACTTAAGGAATACGTTGGAAAAGAAGTTTCATTCGGTATCCGTCCAGAAGATCTTATGTACACAGACAAACCTGTTGCACAGGACAACATGCAGATGAAAATCACTAACAAGGAACCACTTGGTGCTGAAACACACCTGTACCTCATTTCTAACAAAGGTCAGTCAATCATCGCTAAGACAACAGCTAACGCTGAATTCCGCCTTGGTGACGCTGTAAACGTTGTTCCAAACATGGAAAAAGCAAAGTTCTTCGCTATGGATGAAGGCGAACTGAACATTTGTGATGACATCGAAAAGAAATGGTAATTTAATTACCATTTAAGGTGATAGAAACCTCCTGAGAAATCAGGAGGTTTTTTGTTTTAAATTCCCTGGTTTTGAAAAGGGACCGAGGAACTTACAAAAGGGACAGGGATAAGTGTTTGATGAGCGGAGGAACTTACAAAAGGGACAGAGATAAATGTTTGATGCGGGGGAACATACAAAGGGGACAGAGATAAGTGTTTGATTTGTTGAAAAATTTAAAGAATTTGTTAATTTTAAATATGAGTGATAGAATATTATTTATAATTTAACATTTTGGAGATTTGGTTTATGAGTGATGCTACAGTAAAGTCGGGAAATCCCCGGCCCAGATTTACAGTTCTGTTGTTCAGTTATCTGACTTTCTTTTCCCCGGTAATTGGTATGCCCCTTTTTGTTCTTTCTGCAAATCAGTTGTCTTTCGCAGAGGTGATAGGCCTTTTCAGAGGAATCGCTTTCCAGTTGTTTTTCTGGATTCTGCTTGTCCTTCCAATTGTTCTTTATTTTTTGTTTATTCCGAAAATCAGAAGTTATAATGGAACAGAGCAAAGCGCCAGAAAAGCAAATGTTGCTTTTAAGTGTTATACCATCTTAAGCATTGTTCTTCCTTTGCTTTTGAATCTGGTTCAGCCCCAATTTATGGTAAAAGAAACAGGTTTGGAGTTTTATCATGGCGGTGCTCTGGTGATTTTCAGTGCTTTTGCGGGAGTCGGATTGTATTGCACTCCGTTCTATGTTCTTTTTACACAGGCTCTTTCAAAATACATGGTATTTATTCCTCTGGATAAAAAGCGGCTGGGATTCGAACTGGCTTCGGCAGCGCTGCTTGTCGGGGCATTCAGTTCTTTTGGCGCAATCAGCCTTATTTTTGCTTTTATGCAGCGTCTTCAGGAGCCCGGGGTTCCTGTCGCACATTATATAAGTAAAGCTGTTTATCCGTATATGGTATTTTCTGTCATTATCTGTGCTGTTGATATGAAGCTTCTTATGAGGGATAAGGCTAAGCGTATCAAAGAACTGGATGTTTTTGCAGGTAAAGTAAGTACCGGGGATTATACTTCCGATGAGCTTCTGGTTTTGAGCAGGGATAGATTCGGTGTTCTGGCTCTGGATTTTAATCAGTTCAGTGAAAATACAAGAAATCTGATTCGCGAAATACAGTCTTCGGGGCAGGTTACTACAGAAACCCTGGAACAGCTTACTGTCTGTATTGAGCAGATGACCAATGCGATTTCCGGGTTAGCTTTGAAAATCGAGTCAGTTAAAAATGATATGACGGATCAGACTGCAGGTGTTGAAGAAACCCGTGCTACTGTAACTCAGATAACAGGAAATCTTGAAACGTTGGGTGGGAATATTGCTACTCAGGCAGATTCTGTTGAAGAGGCCAGTGCCGCAATTGAGCAGATGGTAGCAAATATTAAGTCTGTAAATGCTATTCTTGAGCATAACTCTGATTCTATCAGGATTCTTAATGAAGAAACTTCAACCGGACAGAAACGAGTTATGGAAGCGGTTGAAACAGCAAAAAAGATTTCAGAAGAATCAGCCGGCATGCAGGAAGCCAGTACAGTTATTTCACATATTGCAAGCCAGACAAATCTTCTGGCAATGAATGCTGCAATTGAAGCTGCTCATGCCGGAGAAGCGGGAAAAGGTTTTGCTGTTGTTGCTGATGAAATCCGAAAGCTTTCTGAAGATTCCAACAGCCAGAGTAAGGCTATTACGGAACGTCTGAAGAATTTGAGTGATCTTATTAATGAAGTTCTGGGAAATACAAGTGCCGTTCAGCAGCAGTTCGGTAAGATTTACGAACTTGCACAGAATGTTCAGAATCAGGAAACGGTAATTAACCAGGCAATGAATGAACAGACTGAAGGTTCTGTGCAGGTTATTAATTCTGTCAGGTCCATTAATGAACAGACATACATGGTAAAAGAAAATTCAAATGAAATGCTTACCGGCAGCCGTGAAGTCCTGATTGAGATGGATAAATTGTCTGATATAGCACAGAGAATCAATGACCTTATGAACGAGATGAACAATGATACTACAGAAATCAATCATGCTATCGGTTCAGTTCATGGTGCCCTTGATAAAAATACTCAGGCTTCTGAGGCTTTGACTGCACAAACTGAGAAATTTGTAATCTAAAGAACAGTTTTTTCTGAATAAAACGAAAGTGCCCTGGAAATCGGAAGATTTACGGGGCTTTTTTTTTGCGGGAAGAGAAAGAAAGGGGGACAGACCCCTTTTAGACAGAGGGGACAGACCTCCTTTTTTTCAAAAGGATTTTCCTTTATAATAGAAATATGCTAAATAAAAACGCTCTTGTTTTATATAAATCGAACGCGGCAGTTGTATTGTCTCAGGAAGGAGACAAGTATCAGATTCGCTGGTGTTCACAGCCTGCAACTCCAACCGGGAAAAAAGCTGTGTATTCTGAACAGAAGGTTCGTGAAAAGGATTTTATTACATTAAGTGAAAATGCCTGTTCTTCACTGGAAAAGGTTCTGGAAAAGGCAGGGGCTTTGGAAAGTCTTGAAGCAGGTCTCCGGGAAGCTTATGAACTTTTTTCATCTGATGACCAGATGTCCGGAATCAGTTTGAATGATATTTCCGAAATGGCAACAGGCAGTGTTGAACCGGATACAATTTTTGCAGTTTATCAGGCTTTGCGTAATTCTATGCTTTTCAGTCAGGATGAAGATGCTTTTAAAGCCGGAGAGTTGAAGTTCAATCTGAGAACAGAAGATGAAATAAACGCACTGAAACAGAAGCTTGATGAAAAAGAACATGCGGCAGAGATTCGTGCGGCCTTTATTCAGCGCCTTAAGGAAAAGAAACTGAATCTTCCCGATGATTCCCGCTTTATGGGAGAAATTGAAAGCTTTGCTCTCGGAAAAATGGAAAAATCGAAGACTCTGGAGGAAGCAAGGCTGCCACAGGATATTCAGAAAGCTCATAAACTCCTTATAGAGACAGGAATCTGGGATTATACCAAGAATCCTTATCCAACGAGATTTGGATTTGCCTTTGATTCAGCAAGTGAAGGCCTGGGTGCGGTTCCGGAAGAGGAACGTGTTGAAGTTCCGGGTGTTGCATATGCCATAGACTCGGAACACTCGACTGACCCGGATGATGCCATCAGTTTTGACGGCGAATATTTATGGGTTCATATTGCGGACCCTGCCAGTTTTGTAATGCCTGACAGTCCTGTAGATATTGCTGCCCGTAACAGGGGAACCACTTTGTATATTCCTGAAGGTGCTTCACGAATGCTTTGTGAAGAGGCTCTGGAAGATTATGCTCTGGGACTTAAGGAAATAAGTACTGCTTTGAGTTTTAAGGTGAAGTTCAATGAAGAAACCGGAGTTGAAAGCTGCGAAGTTTTGAAAACCCGGGTTCGCGTAAAAAGACTTACCTATAAGCAGGCCGAAGAACAGAAGGATTCTGATGAACTGAAAGTTTTCTTCGATATTGCGCGGAAAAATCTGGCAAGACGTAACCGCCGCGGTGCCGTATCAATAAATTTTCCTGAAGTTCATATCAGCGTAGATAAAGAAACAAAGAAGGTTTCTCTTGAACCGGAATTAAAATATGAATCCAATGATATGATTATGGAAATGATGCTTCTTGCAGGAGAAGGTGCTGCCAAGTTTGCAGAAAAAAATAATATTCCTTTTCCTTTCGTTGGACAGGAAGCTCCGGATTTCCCTGATTCAGTTCCTGAAGGATTTGCAGGAGACTTTGCACGGATTAAATGTATGCGAAAGCGTAGTGTGGGTATTACACCTATGGCTCATGCCGGACTTGGTCTTTCTGTTTATACACAGGTTACAAGTCCTCTCCGCCGCTATGGAGACCTTATTGCTCATCAGCAGCTTCGGGCTTATCTGGATGGCCGCCGGCTGCTTGATAAGGATGATATGCTCCTGAGGGTTTCTGCAGGTGATGCAGCGGCTATTGCTGCCAAGAAAGCAAGCCGTCTTTCTGAAACTCACTGGAAACTTGTTTATCTGATTCAGAATCCGGACTGGACAGGGGATGCTTTTGTTCTGGATCATAAAGGAAAAGACACGCTGTTCCTTATTCCGTCACTTGATATGCAAACCACAATGCAGGGATGCAGTCATCTGGAACTGAATGAAAAGGTTACCTTGAAAATGGAACGCTGTGAAATAAGTACACAGGAAGTTCTGTTTCAGATTGTAAGCTGAAAAAATAGCTCAGTATAAAGGCCTGCAGAAACGGATTTATTTTCTGATTTCGCAGGCTTTTTTTTATTTAACCTTTCTGAATCAGGAAGCAAAGACCTGTACAGGTTCATGAAGTATTTCTAAGACAGCAGATTAAATTCACCGATATTTGAAGAGGATAGGTGTATCTGTGTCCGAAAAGGGACATGGGGCCTTGGACTTTTTAGAGATATGAACTTAGTGTATAATAGTAAAGATATGAAAAGCAGTATTGCGTGTGGAATTTTATATAGAAGAAATCCTCTTTTAAAGCGCCTGGCGGCTCTGGTCGCAGTTTTGTTTATGTGTACAGGCGTTCTGTGGGCCGGTGATTTTTATTTCAGAGGAACCGGTTCATGGGAAACTGCATCTGAATGGACTGACTTTGCGGGCGTTTCCCTGGATGCGGTCCCTGGAGCAGATGATACTGTTTATATCGTAAGCGGTGCAGTTTGTTCTGTTTCTTCTGATGTAACTGTTACCGGACTTAATGTTGAAGGCACTCTGAATGTAACTGGAGCAACCTTAAGCGTCAGTGATGGAGTTTCTGCCGGAGCTTCTTCGAGTCTTGTTATTGATAACGGAAAACTTTTCTTTACCGGAGCTGAAGCTGTTACAATTCCATCTGCTGTGTTCAGAAACAGTGTTGCATTGTATGGAAAGGACCTTACTTTTACTGCTGTAACTTATGATTCAAAACCGGATGTGACCATCGGAAACGGAACTAAATGGACTGACGGAGTAGTGACGATTCCAGGAGGAACTTTAGGAACCCTTACACTGGAACCAGACAGTATTCTTTTTAAGCCGGCAGGCGCATTAATTCTGAATTCTTTTGTAGCTGCTGCTTCAACAAAAAAACTGGATCTGGACGGACAGGACCTTACTGTAAATGGTGACTATACAAATAATATAAATGTTACTAATGGTGGAAACCTTACCGTAAACGGTGATTTTACCAATAACAATGCTTTTGCATCGACTGGAACTGTTCTTGTTACAGGGGATCTTTCCAATGACTGTCTGGGCTGGCAGAAAATTACAGGAAGTTCCGGTGTTACCGTTCAGGGAAGTGTTCTTTCAAACAGCGGTCAGATTTTATCTCCTTCAGGGACTGTTTCTGTTACCGGTAATATGGAAACTGCAGGAATAATTTCCGGTGAGTCTGTAACAGTTGGAGGAACCCTTAATCAAAGTGCCGGTAAGATAACAGGAACAAACTCAATATCTGTTACAGGAGCAGCTTCTGTGGCCGGAGAAGTTTTTGCACCAACAATTTCAACCGGTAACCTTACGATTGAGTCAGCAGCAAATTTTCATGATTTTTACACGCTTAATGTAGAGGGTGAACTTCATAATGCCGGAATCTTCAATTTTAAGGACAATGCCAATGTCACTGTTTCCAAAGGATTTTATAATACCGCATCTATTGATACATGGAATGTTCTGAACCTGAATGCCGAAGGCTTTGACAACAGTGGAACCGTGAAACTGAATGGAATTGCTTCCACCATAACTGTGTCCAGGGCTTTTATAGACAGTTCATCTACAGGTTCTCTTTATCAGAATCTTGTTCTGGATCCCGGGTCTGAAATTGTACTTAATGTTATTGCCGGCTCCGCTACAGTAAATTCTGTTACAACAGATGCCAGTGCAACAGGGACAACAATTGCTGTTTCCAGCGGAAATTTCGGTTCTTTTGAATATGATAGTATAAGTGGCGGAACTTTATCGATTGAAGGGGCAGCAACATTTGATACTTTGTCTGTAACAAATGCTTCTGACAGTACCCTGAATGTTACCGGAAGTCCTGCCGTAGAAAATCTTGTTTTGAGCGGGGTCTCTTTAGAGCACCCCTTAAATGTTACAGGAAACGGTACAATCAATGCTTCCGGTACAGGAACAGCAACGGGAAGTAACATTTCTTTTGGTGACACATCTCCTGAAGTTACAGGCGGTACTCTTTCAGTAAACAATAGTTCAGGTATTGCACCAGACGGGGTAACGACTGGAGGAATAACAACTCTTGTCTGGCTTGGTGGAACCAGTACTGTATGGACAGTTCCTGCAAACTGGAACGGTGGTGTTGTTCCGGACTCAGGGAACACTCAGGATGTATTGATTAAGTACGGCTGTTCAAATTATCCGAAACTTACAGATGACGTATCGGTTGGTAATGCAACAATTACTGTTTCTTCAGGTGCCATTCTGGATTTGAACGGACATACAATTACAGCCGGCGTAAAATTTGTAAATAAAGGATCCGTAACAGATTCTGACGGGGAAGGAACGATTGATGCAGTAGTTGAATCTGCCGGTACCTTTGACGGCGGAAAGAAAATAGCAATTAGCAGCAATCTTTCATTTATCAATAGTTCAGTGAAAGCAATAAATTCTTCTCTTGAGGTTACCGGGGATATTGATTATGGAACCGCTGATCTAACCTTGAACGGGGTTACAATAAAATCAACCGGTAACCAGACCTTAAAAGGAACTATTGTTGTTTCTGCTGATTCAACTTTGTCATCTGGCGGCCAGATTTCGATGGGAAGTTCTTCATCTTTTTCTGGTGAAGGAAAATTAATTTTTGGCGGTAACTGTACTCTTTCTATAGAAACAGAAAATATAACAAATGATGTCGAGATTGCAGAAAATGCTGTAATTTCTGCTTCTTCGAATATTGTTTTGAAAGCGGGATTTTCGAATGCCGGAACCTTTATTTCGTCCGGCACCCTTACAATTGCAGGTGATTTCATAAATACAGGTTATGTCTCCCTTTCGGAAAAGCTTTATGCTGGCGGGAAGTTTTCAGACAGCGGTTATTCAGAAACACCAAAATCTTCTTATGCCGAAGTTATTTTGAAAAACAATGAATCTGTTGTATCAGGATCTGCAGAAAAGGTCGATGCAGCTTCAGTTACAAAATTTACTGTCTTAAGAAGCAACGGAGTAAGTTCAGTAAAATTAAACGGCATTTTTAATGTAACTGATTTTGATATCGAAGGAATTGATGAAGATCATAAAATTTCTCTTTCTGGATCCGGAATTTTTTATGTTCCTGATTCATTCGAAAAAATCGCAGCAAATTATTCTGCTTTTTCCGGCGCACCAAAGATTTATAAAAAATCTTCATCATCGGATTCTTCTGAAGGAATCTTTGCGGTTGCAACAAACTCAACAGGAACTATGCCTTCGGGATGGCTTAATGGAGAAGTGAATTATATTTGGCTTGGTAAAACCAGTACTGTATGGGAAACTTCGTCAAACTGGGTATGCGGAAGAGCTCCTGCAGGAGAAAACGCCGAGGTTTTTGTAAAGGCTTCTTCAAATAATCCGGTTATTTCTTCCGATGTTAAGTTGAAAAAAATAACTCTGGAAAGTTCAGCCAGACTGTCTGTTTCTGCAGGCAAAAAACTTACTCTTTATTCTGATACAATTCTTGACGGAAGAATAACTGCTGAAGGTTCTGTCTATATTACAAACAAAGAAAATGACAGTTCAAAGAAAATTTCAGTTACTTTCGAAAATAACCAGAATATTAAGGATCTTTATATCGCCGGGGCTGTGGATTGTGATGTTCTTTCTGATGCCAGCGGAATCGGGACTCTTCATATCCAGGATGAAAGCAATATTCAGACTGTTGATTTTACTGTTTCATTTAGTGGACATAAGCTTTCTGTAACGAATGTTGATGTTACCCGTTCGTCAACTGTTAATAATGTAATTGGTACACTTGAAATTCAGAATGAAATTGAGGTAAGCAATGAGTTTAAAACTCATTCTGGAACTGAGGTTTCAATTATATCCGGCGGAAAACTGACAGCTCCGCTTTATGTTCATAGTGCAGATCAAGCGACACCGGAAAGTCAGGTTACTGTCAGTGGAATCCTTTCTGCCGATGAAATCCGTCTTGTTGGAAATAATAACGCAAGCGGAAGTAAACTTACAGTAAGTGAATCCGGAATTGTTGAGACACGTAAAATACTTGTTTTGAATACCTATTCAAACGGCACTCTGACAACTCCTGTTGAAAATAAAGGAACAATAAAAATAACTGGTACATCTGCAGATGATGGTCTTGAAATACCGGATTACAGCGGATCTGGTTCTGTTGTCCTGGGGACCGCCGGACAGATAAAAAATAACTGTACTTCAAGTCAGAATAAAACTTTAACGATAGCTTCTCTGGAACTGAAAAATATTTCTGACGGGGTTTTTGATGCAGGACTTGGAAATATTACGGTTACTTCGCTTAAGGTTACTGATACAACCGAAGGAACCAGCAGCCTGGAAATCAAAGGTAGTTCGGGTGGACGAACAACCGGCATTGACGGATTTGCAGGAAAATTAAAAAATCTGACTCTTACTTCAGGAACCACAAGACTTGGAGCAGCTGTTACTCTTACAGGAAATTTCAGCTCTGAAACAGGTACGACAGTTTCCGGGGCAGGCGGTGTTACGGCTGGTGGTTCATTTACGAATAAAGGAATCTATAACGCGTCGGGTGATATTTCCTGTACAGGAGAATTTGCAAATAGCGGAACCTTTAGTTCGGGCGGTAGCGTAACTTCCACAGGAAATCTTTCCAATACAGGAACCTGGAATGGCAATGGGGCTGTTGTTGCAGAAAATGATTTTACCAATTCCGGCTCATGGACTGGAAATGGCAATATAAAGGTAACGGAAAATTTTGAAAATAAATCAGGAAAAACACTTTCGGGAACAGGTACACTTGAAGTTACCGGAAACCTGACAAATGCAGGAACTCTTTCAAGAACAGGGAATGTTTCTGCCGGCGGTAATTTTACAGATACCGGAACCTGGAACGGAACAGGGACAATAACTTTCAACGGAACTGCCGATCAGAATGTAAGTTTTATATCTGGTTATGTTTATCCGGACATTGTTTCTGCAAGTGAAAATACATCAGTAATTCTTGGAACAAATTTATCCTGCGGAAACCTGACTGTTTCAGCAAATTCGAAATTTGATACAAATGGAAATAACCTTACCCTTGAAAATGATTTGAGTGTTTCAGGTTCATTTTGGGGAAAGAGCGGAACTCATACAATCGGCGGAATCGTTAATGCGTCCGGAACTTTTGAAGGAGGAAGTTCTTCCGTTAATAGTACCGGGGATATTACGGTTTCAGGTTCTCTTGCTTTTGAAACAGGTTCTCTGACTACAAACGGAAACCTGGAGATTTCAGGCACAGGAACCTTTGCTGCCGGAAGCGGAACTCACCAGGTTGCTTCAGATGCGACAGTTTCTGGAACTCTGGAAGGTGGAAGCGGAACAATTCAGCTTGGCGGAAACTGGACTCTTGAAAACGGTGCAACTTACTCAGCAGAAACCGGGACAGTTTTGATTCAGGGAAGTGGTAATCATACTGTTAGGGGTGAAAATACATTCCACAACTTTACCTGTGCGACAGCTGGTGCTTCTCTTCTTTTTGAAGACGGTAAAACGCAGACTGTAAATGGGTCTTTGACAATCAAAGGAGCTTCCGGAAATCTTCTGACTCTTGATGTAACGAGTGGCGGAAGCAGTGGAAACTGGACTCTTGATGCTGATCCGTCGAAGTTTAATCTGGAATTTGTGAATATCAAAAACTCTGTTTCTCTTGTAAATATTCCGGGAACTCTGGACTTAAAGAAAGATTTCAATTGTTCAGACGGCGGAAATAATATCAGCTGGTTCAGGGAAAAAAAGGTTTACTGGTTCGGAAGTTCTGCAGGAAACAAAACAAACTGGAATCAGACCTCAAACTGGAGAACTTCAGAAAGCGGGGATGATCCTGTTCTTGCAGCTCCGTATTATTCAGATTCAGATCTCGAAGTTTATATTATGGATAATGCTTTCAGTTATCCTGTTCTTGAAGCAGACGTAAGCGTTAAAAAACTTTCTCTCAATGCAGGAACTGAATTTGATTTGAACGGAAAAACTCTTGCTGTTAAGAGTTTTGAAAATGATGGAATATTCAATCTGAACGGTGGAAAACTTTCTGTAAGCGGAACCGGATCTTCTTATGCAAATACAGGAAAGATGATTTCTCAGGGAACCGAAACTGTTCTGGTTCCTTCAGGATATACAACAGAAAGCGGAACCTGGGAATATACAGGTGGAACCTTAAAGACAATCGGAAATCTTTCTTTCAGGAATCTTCTTGTTTCTGGTGCTGTAACACTGGGAAGCAATATTACAGTTTCGGACAGTTTTGAAATTTCAGAAGGAAAAAGTCTTGCATTTGGTATTTACAGTCTGACTACAGGAAGTATTTCAAACAGTGGAACCCTTCTTATAAATGGAACCGGACGTCCGAATATTAATGACAAAACAAAAGGGCTTGTAAAATATACAGGATCTTTGAATATAAAAGATTTTGGTGATGTTGATTATTTCGATCTTGAAATTACTGGAACCGGCACTTTAGTAAGTAATATTTCTGTTGCAAACAGAATAACACTTGGTACCGGCGCAACCCTGAACATTGGAAATAAAACACTTTCTTTCGATTCTTATTCGGGAGAAAATGAAAAGATAAAAATTGCCGGAGGAAAAATTATTTCCCAGGCAGCCGGTACGGCTTCGATTAATGAATTTGAAGTTACTTCATCAGCAGAACTGGATGTAAATGCTTCTGTTACAAGTGTGCTTTGTAATTCCAGTCCGATGCTTACAGTTTCCGCTGATAAAGAAATTACTGTGCCTGCAATATCCGCAGGAAGTCTTATTGTAAATGGTAAATTAAACCTTCTGGGAAACTCATCATTTGGCTCTGTGCTGATTTCTTCGACTGGTGAACTTAAAGGACCTGAAAATGGTGAGGTTTCTGTCGGCGGAAACTGGACAGACCAGAATGCTTCCGGCGGATTTATTCATAATTCCGGTGAAGTTCTGATAACTGAAAATTCCGTAATCAGCGGTAAGTCTGCCTTCTATAAATTTTATGGACGTAATCTCGGCGGAAAAACAATAATCTTTGCTGATGAAAGTGAAATCAGTGTGTCAAATGAATTTTATTTTTCAGGGAATTCCGGAAGTTCACGATTGATTCTTTCCGGAACAGGAAAAATCAAGGTTCCTGATGCTTATGTTTTGGAAAGCGGAGAGTTTGTTTCCTTTGCAGAAAATGCACCTGCACTTATAGGAAATACAAGCGGCACTTCTGCCGGAATTTTTGCAGTAACCCTTGGCTCTTCCGCCGTTTCTTCGTTCCCGGCAGGCTGGGTAAACGGAGATACAACTTATATCTGGCTTGGAAAAAATAATACAGATTGGAATGATGATTTGAACTTTAACTGGGCCGGAAACAACAAGTCTGTAAACGGGGAAAATAAAGAAATCAGGATTATCCCGGAAGGGGGCAATTCTCCGATTCTGTCTGAAAATGTTTCCGTAAAAAAAGTTTCCCTTGAAAAAAGCGGCGCTTCAATTTCAACCGGAACTTTCAGTCTTTCTCTGTCAGAATACTCTGTTTCAGATGATGAAAAACTTGAAGTAAACGGCGGTGAACTGATTTATTCCGGACTTGCCGGTTATGAAATTTCAGCACCGGTTGAGATTTCTTCTTCAGGAAAAATTTCTTCAACTAAAAAACTCTCTCTGACTGATGTTGCATATTTGTCGGAACCTGATATTACAATTTCCGGAAACGTTTCTGTTCCTGGAGGAAATATCGGTTCTTTGATAACAGAAACGGGTTCTGCAGTTCAGTTTGAATCAGCTTTGACCGTAAGCGGTGAAACTAAAAACCAGGGGACTCTTGTTCTCAAAGAAGCAGGAATTTTCGCTTCTCTTGTGAACAGTGGAATTTTGAATCCGGAAACTTCAGCAGAAATCAGTGGTGATGTTACTAACAGTGGAACCATTAATACAGGAACCGGAAATCTTGTGTTTAAAGGAAAATTTTCGGGAACCGGCGGAAAGCTTATCGGAAATCTTTCAGGAAATCCTGAAATTCATTTTGAAAAAGATGTCACCTTCGGAACTTTTGTTCACAATAATGATCCTGTTTTCTTTGAAGGAACGGGCGACTTTGAAATAGAAACAAATAATCAGAATTTTAATGAGATCAGTTTTACTGGTGAGGGAACTGCAGATGTCAAAGGGAAAATTCTTGTTGCAGGAAACCTGAATATTGAAGATGGAAAATCTGTAACTTTATCTGAAGATATCAGACTGGGCGGAAACTTTACAAATAAGGGATCTTTTACCGCAAGTGACGGAACAATATTTGTTTCAGGAAATTCAGAAATTTCCGGAAACAATACTTTTTATAATTTCACCTGTCAGACTGCCGGCGCTGTTATCAAATTTAAAATTAATGATACACAGATTATTTCCGGAACCATGAAGGTAACCGGTACAGAAAATAATCCGATTCATCTGGATTCAATAACTGAAGCCGGAAAAGAAGATGAAAAATGGTTTGTTGATGTTGCTCCTGAAAAACTCGAGTTCAGTTATGTTTGCATCAGTAACTCTAAATCTGTTCAGGATATTACTTCCGCAAGCCCGTCAATCAACCTGAAAAAAGATTATAACTGTGTCGACGGTGGAAATACAGTCTGCTGGTTTGGTGAATATAATATCTACTGGTTTGGAAGAAAAGACTCAAGCTGGAACAACAGATTAAACTGGGCAACTACAGAAGATGGTTCCGGAATCCTTGGTTCTTCACCAAGTACAAATGACGAAACACTTAAAGTAGTAATTGTAAAAGATGAAACAGATGCAGATTCGGACACAGGCGCTCATACACTTGTCCTGTCATCAAATATAACTTCAGACACCTTCTTTATTTATGATGGTAAGTCCGTAAATTTTGCGGGCAATTCTGTTACGGCAAATAAAATTACAAATAACGGGAACGTAATCGTTTCCGGAACTGCGGAATCTGTGCTTAAAAAAGCTCAGGATACTTCGGAAATTATTCATGCTGAGAATTCCTTTGTTGTATTCAAAGACTGGACTTCCAATACTGCAGTGAAAACTACTTCATCAGGTCTTGGATTTAACAGCGGATTTGAAAATTTAAAAATCGAAGGAAGCGGAAACTTTGTTTTTGCAAATGCGGAACCTGATGTAGTCGTTAATGGAAAATTTATTTCGAAGGCAGCTAAAAACAGGGCAAAGGGAAGTATTACCCTTAAATCAGATTTTGCACTTACAGCAAACAATGAATTCATTACCGGAACCGATTCTTCTGTGATTTTTGAAGGGACAGTTGATTCTGCCTCAGATACAGGTTATACCTTGAAAATCTCCGGAGACGCGGAATTTAAAAAAGACGTGGGTAAAACTCATAAACTTAAATCCCTTGAAGTAACTGGTGAAACGAAAATATATAAAAATGAAATCTGTACAACTGGTTCTCAGAAATATTCCAGAAAAATTACTCTTCTGAGTAATACCAGTTTTGCCGGTTCTTCAGTTTCATTCGGTTCCGATGTTATTTATTCAGGTGATGTAGATTCGGGTGAAATTACGATTAAGGGTAATGCGGTCATAAACGGTGCTGATCCTGAAACACCTGTTATTGTTACTGCATCCGGTGTAATTCTTGTCGGAAAACTTTCGGGCACTCCTTTGAAAATTGATGGTGATTTATTCATTCCGGCTGATGCAGTTTCAAGTATCTCTTCTGAACTTTATCTTACGGGAAGTTTCAATAATGAAGGAAAATGTGTCGTTTCAAAAGACAGTACTTCTACCGGAATAATTACAATTGCCGGTGACTTTAAAAACAATAATCAGTTCTCGGCAGAAAGCGGAACAATCATTCTGGCTGGAAGTGAAGTCCTGGTTTCCGGTGTCAACAGCTTCTGTAACTTGAAAATTGAAGTTCCGGGCCAGAAAATTGTTTTTGAAAAAGGGAAAACACAGACCGTTACCGGAAACCTGATTGTAAAAGGAACTTCGGAAAATCCTGTTGTATTATGTTCTTCAGTTTCAGGTTCCTTCTGGTATTTTGATTTTAATACAAGAAGCGTGAATACAGTTGTTTCCTATGCAGAAATTCAGGATTCGGAATATCTGGGAACCGGTGGAAATGCTGCAGCTCTTTATTCAAAAGACTGTGGAAATAACGCAGCCTGGGATTTCCCCGGACAGAGTTATGCCTGGACTGGAAACGCGGATACCGCCTGGGATAACAGGGACAACTGGATTCCTGAAAGTATTCCAGGTAAAGGTGCTTCCGTAGAAATTCCCGAAAACTGTTCTGTTTATCCTGTTCTCACTTCAGCATTGAATCTCGTTTATGATGATGCGATAAAAGGTTCTATAGTAAATAACGGTAGATTTGATCTTTCAGGAAACGCAATTAAAGCCGGTTCATTAGCAAATAATAAGGTTCTGCGTTTGACCGGCACAGAGTCTTTCGATGATATCGGAACAGTTACTGCCGGCGATGAATCAACCGTAATATATTATGGTTCCGGTGCTTCAACAAACCTTTGGGTTAAGAAAGCTTCTGTTTATAAAAAACTGGTTCTTGAATCCGAAGCCGTTCTCCTGGTTAATTCTGCGGTAAAAGCAGAGGTAATTGAAAACAGCGGAATTATCAATGTTCAGAATGGAAATGTTATTGTTCAGAATCTGCTTGATAATGCAGGGCAGATAAATGTTGGTTCAGGAAAAACTGTTTCCTTTGCCGATTACAAGGGAAATGATAATGAAGTTATTTCCATAAATGCAGGAACTCTGAAATACACAGGAGACAAGAGTCCTGTTATTTCAAAGCTTGTTACAACTTCTTCCGGAATACTGGCCGGGCCATCGGCATCTGGTACACAATTATTAATCACTGAAGCCGAATTCAACAGTTCTGATTTAACTCTTTCAGGCAATATTTCCCTGCCTTCGGGAAGTGCAAAAAAAGTCCTTGTGTCTAACGGTCAGCTGGTTCTGAGCGGAGATTCTTTTGAACTTCAGGGGCTTACTGTCAAATCTGAAGGAAAATTTGTTGCACCATCAGGAATACTGACAGTAACCGGAAACTGGGAAAATAATAACGAAAACGGTTTTGATGCAAACAATGGAACCGTAATTTTTAAGGGAGACAATATTACCTTATATGAAAAAGGTGCCTTCAATAAAGTTGAATGTGAATTAAATTATCTTGTTCTTTCTGAAAATCTGACGGTAAATGAAGCTTTGATTTTGTCTTCTGATATTTCTGTTACAAACGATTCATATACATGTTCTTTGGGAGAAATTAAATCAAAGAATGATATTAGAGATTTGAGCTTCACAGGAACGAGAGATGTTTATTTCAATAAAACCATTTCTGATATTTCAGGACTTACCGTTCAGGGTAAAGCTTTTATAAAAGAAAATCTGTCCTGCAGGACTTTTGAGGTTTCAGATTCTGTAGAAATCGAAGGCTCTGAAAACCGGGAAATTAAAGCTTCTGTTTCGCAGAATTATGGCGGCAATATTTCGGTTACCGGTTCATGTATTTTTGATTCTCCTGAAATCGCAATTATGAATGTTACAGCAAGTGAAAATCTGACTTTCAAAGGCAAAGTTTTAATGAAAAGTCCAGAGACAAATATTGAAGCATCTGAATCAGTATTTGAAGAAGAACTTGCATCCAATACGGCAGCATATAAAAATACACTTAACATAAAAGGAAATGTAGAATTCAATAAATCTGTTGATGCTAAGGAACTTGAAGTTTCAGGAAACGCAGTTCTGAAGGCTGATGTTAAATGTACTGAAAACCAGAAATTCAAAGGAATCGTCAGAATCGGGGAATCCATAATTCTTTCAGGTAAAAATGTTCAGATTGATGGTAAGGTTTTAAAAAATGAAACTGAGTCCAATGCTTCAGATTTATATTCCCTTACTGTCCAGACAACTTCTGCTGATACTGCTGAACCTGCAGTTGTAATCGGTGACGATGTATACGGACTTGATAATCTGACTGTAACCGGTATTCTGAAATTCAACGGAGAAAAAATCGAAACTTCAGGAAACCAGATTTATAATGACAATGTGCTTTTTGAAAAAGATCTTCTGCTTTCTGCAGCAGATAAAAATATTGATTTCAAAAAATCTTTGAACGGAGAATGCGATGTTCAGGTTGAATCAGCTCAAATTTATTTTGGAGCTTCATCTTCTTTCAGAAATCTGAAACTGAATTCCAGTCTGAAAGCAACAAACAAAATTGAAATTACTGCAACTGAAGATATTATCCTGAACGGAAAATCTGAATTAACTGACACAACCTTAAATAGCAGAAAACTGTCAGTCAATGAAAATATTAATGCGGGAAAACTGAATGTTACTGTTTCGGAACTCTTTGTGGTTGCGGAAGGAAAGAACATAGTTCTTACCGGTTCTTTTACACAATCCGGTTCCGGAAAAAACATCCTTTCAGGAAGTTTTATTTCCCGGAATGCTGCCGTTCATTTTAATTCAGATGTTTATCTGAAAGGTGCTTCTGAACTTGTTTTTGGTGCAGGTGACTCTTCTGACACAGCAAAAGCTTTTACGTTTGTGGGAAATCTGATTGTCTCGATGGATTCTCCTGAAACTGCTGTTGATCTGAATGCGGTAACTTCTGTAAATAACTTTGTTCTTTACAGAGGTAAGGTAACCAATGTAAATAAAATAACCGCCTCCGGGGATATTGTTCTTCTTGGAAGAGCATACACTGATGACGACGGAGAACCAGGGCATCAGGGTGAATTTAAATATACACAAACCAGACAGGTTTCTTATAATTATAAAGGCTTTGATACTGAAACAACTGATTATTTCCCTGATGATGACAAAACACCTCTTCCGGCTTTCGCTCTATGCGGAGGTTCCCTTGAATGTAATTCCGGCGCTGTAGTTAAGGCCGGAAAGAATTTCTATGCAAACGGCGTTTCCCTTATGGGAGAGGGAATCTGGTATCTTGATATTCTGGAAAATGCTGATCCGAAAATCTGTTTTGCAGAAGCTTATAACTGTGATATAAAAAACAGCATAGTCAGAAACTCTGCAGCAGGAACTGAAAAACCAGAATCCTCTTCTGTAGTGGCCGAAAACTGTTCGTTTGATGGAGAAAACAGAAACTGGGATAAAGATGATTTTGAAATTGTTCGTGCTTACACTGTAAGTGATAACGTTGTTTATGTTGAGCTTTCAAGTCCTGTCAGAAATAAGTATGGCGAACTGGAATCAAATATTGGAAGTATTGGTTTCAATAATGACGGCTCGAAAGAAAGCTTTAAGAAAGTTTATTCTGTATATTCTTTACTTGATCAGACCGGAAGAGCGGGACTTGATGTTACTGAATTAAAGAATGAAGAAAACCGTGAAGTGACAGGTTTCTACCTTCAGACCCAGAATGATGCTGATTCCAGATGGAATACAGATGCAACAGGAAGCAGCACGGGTAATTCTGCAAGTACTGATTCTCATGGAGTTTCACAGAAATCAGTTCCTTCAATTTTCTTTGAAAGAAAGCTGAAGGGAAGTGCGGCTCATTTTACGGACAGATTCGGAAAGATTCTCAAAGTCTCAGGAACTTATTACACAGGAACAGAAGATATGGCAAGCCCTGTTCTTATTGAAGTGTCTGTGGGCCAGGAAAACCATACGGATTATAATCCTGAAATCGGACCTGAAAGCCAGCCGTCTTATGACGCACATAATTTTATTGAATTCCGTTATTCAGAACCGGTTGCTCTTGATTATGAAAAATCGGGCACTGAAATAAAAGAACCTCCGTTTAACGAAGACGGAGACATCAATTTATTTGAAAATATCAGGGTCACAGATTCCTTTGGAAAAATCAGTTCCGGTGAATTGTTTAAGGTTGAGGGTATTGCATCAATCAAGAAGGGTGAACTTATAGCAGGCAGTACAGGTGACGATGAATTACCTGTTCATGCACTGTATAGAAAATCGGGAATGGATCCGCATGCTTTCAGACTTTCGATTGCAGGTTATACAGATACAGAAAAAAATGTTACAGATAATAACGGAAAAGAATACAAGAAATGGATTGGTTATATTGATTCTGCAGAAACTCCGTCAGATAAAGTAACTCTTCCTAAAAACGTATGTCCTTATATTAAAGATGCAGCCGGAAACACTTTGAAACTGATAAAGTGGGAAGGTGTTTCTGTGTCAGGTAAATCCGCATATTCAGCCCTGAAGGATTTCGGTTCCTGGGATGTTTCAAAACCAGTATTTGCCGTTTACAGAAATGCAGGAACTAAATGGCAGAGTCCTGAAGTTTCCAACGATTATGAAGCCGTTGGTTCAACAGTTGATGGAACTTCTTCCTTGAAACGAATTGAATTCCATTTGTTCGATAATAAGCCTTTGTACAATACTACAGAAGCTCAATGGGTTTCAAAGAAAGGTTGGGTACGTCCGTTTACACCTGGTCCTGATGATGATCCGAAACTTTATTCTGCAGATTCATATGCAGCAGATAATGTTGGTGGTTCCCGTGGTTTCGCTTCCGAAGGAAGAACAAAAGGTGGTATCCGTTACTGTACAATTGCGGATGCTTCTTCCGCCTTCAGATATATTGAAGTAAAAGCAGATTCATCTGCCAAACCTGATCTGAAATTTTCTTCTGATATTAAGGCATATTATGGAGCAGCATCTCCAATCTTCCAGCCGGGAACAAATCCTGCCAGAAGTCCTGATAAACCTGATGGCCTTTATTTCGGATATAAACTGCCGTCCAGCGTTCTTTCTCTTAAAACTCAGTTTATGGTTTCTTATGATGCTGAATCTGGTTTCGTTACAGACCTTGCGGGAAACAGACTCGACAGTGCTGTCATCAAGACAAGAGATTTAACGCCACCTTCTTTCAATATGACTGTTGCTCCAATTGGACAGAAGAAGATTTATATCATGTTCTCAAAGAACCTGAATACAAATACAGTAACTCTGAACAGACAGAACGGAACTTCCGATAATCAGTCGGCCCTGAATAAAGCTCTTCCGGAAGCTTTTGCTTTGGGAACAGTTTCTGCAAGTGAAGGATTCCGTGAAAGTACGGGAAATCAGATTGATAAAAATGTTCCTGCCCGTGTCCTGTATGCCAATGAAAGTTATATGGGACTGGAACTTACTACTACCCAGAATATTACTTATGAAGATATTCAGAATCTCTATATTGTAGCCAAGCCTCTGGAAGGGGATTATAAAGATCCTGTAATGGATTTGAAAACTCTTTATGCAACCTTCATTCAGGATGATTCTCAGAATTATATGTCTGCTTATTCAGCTCATACTCTCAGTGATTTTGCTGTTAATCTTGTTCAGCCGTTATATGCCTATAATGAAGGCCTGAAGTCAGGAGATTCAAACATTCAGAACGGAATCTTCGGTGAGGATAGCTTTGCTGTTCATGACTGGGATGCAGAACAGAAGAATTTCGGAACTTTGATTCAGGGAGGAGAAATACACATTGTTTCGGATGTAAATGATGATGGCCTCCGTTCATCAGAAGATTTCCATGTCAGAGGATATTTTGATAACTCACCTGACCTGAAAGCGGTTTCAGAAGAATATAACAAAACAGCAGGTGCAAAGCTTCGCGTATGGCTTCCGGAAATTCCGGGATTCAAACCATTTACTTCTATTTCTAACTATGTAAATACAACCTTTGAGATTTCTGACAGCACAAAACTTGAAGATTCCCATAACTTTGAATTTGTGATTCCGAAAGAAACTGCTGATCAGTGGAAGAGCGGAGGACAAATCAGTTTCATGTTCGGTCTTACAGATGCTTCCGGAAATCCGGTTACGAAAATTAATTCACCTGAATATGACTACGGACTGGAAAAATATGTAATGCCGGAGCCAATGCCTTTGTATGCACTTCGCCTGAAGAATTCGTCGGATCTGACTTCGCTTGATTTGTGGTCATTCAGATTAAAGGATTTCCTGCTTCAGAAAGGAAATGTTTCAATCTTCAATAACGTTATCGATTCTGCCAAAGGCGAAAAAACTGTGCTTCACATAGAAAACCCTGCAAACGGACGAGTTGATGTTATTGTAATGACTCTGGACGGAAACGTAATAGATTACCTTAATCGCGGAAATCTCCCTCAGGGTGTAACAGAATTAACCTGGGACGGAAAGAATAGAAACGGAAAGAAGGTGGCCCGCGGTATGTATTTCATTCGCATCGTTGGAAACGGATTCGATGAAACCAGAAAAGTAATGGTAATACAGAATTAGTACATCAGGTAACGGTATTTATGGAAACTCAAAAAAAACTGATTGCAGGACCAATGGCAACTATCAGCCATAGAGCTTTTAGAAATTTAATTGAAAGATTTGGCGGATGTGACGAATATTTTACAGAAATGATTAATGCAGGAAGTCTCATGGCAAACAGTCATTTCGAAAAATTCTATATTGATCCTGCTCCGGTTCCGGAAAAAATAGTCTGGCAGCTTACAGGCCATGATACTGAAAAAATGGTTCAGGCTTCAGAGATCCTTTCGGCTCTGCCCGGACTTGGTCTTGATATTAATATGGGTTGCTCTGCTCCCGATATATACCGTTTTGGTGCGGGTATTTCCTGGATGATAAAGCCTGTTGAAGAAACACAGTCCATGGTTCATCAGGTAGGGCAGGTGGTCCGTAAGTGGAATGATGAAAATCCCGAAAGCCATAAGAAAAGATTTTCCGTAAAGCTTCGTCTCGGTGATGATGACTTTACCGATGAAAAGTTTTTTTCTTTTACTGACATGCTTGTTTCCGAAGGAGTAGAACTTCTTACTCTTCATCCGCGGACAAAAAAAGAAAAACTTGTAAGACCGCCACGTTATCATTACGCAGAAGATCTGAAAATGCGTTATGGGAAAGATGTAAAGATTTATGTAAATGGAAATGTTAAGGATAAAAACTCTTATCTTGCAGCCTGTAAAGACTGTCCTTCTGTTGACGGAATAATGATTTCCCGTGCGGCCGTAGAACGTCCATGGATTTTCCGTCAGCTGGCAGGAGTCTCAGAACCTGTAGAAATCGATATGGAAGAACTGGCCCTTTCTTATATCGATGATATTCAGCTTTATCAGCCTGAAGAATTCTGGAAAACAAGGCTGCAGCGCTTTTTTACTTATTATTCTACAAACTTTAAATTCGGCCATTATGCTCAAAGTCAGTGGATTAATGCTGATTTTTCTTCTCCGAACAATGAAGATTTACGTAACCGGATTCATGAATTTTTCCTGAAATGCCCGGAAGAAAAAATAAAACTGATATAAAAAAAAAGAGGTTCTTTTCAGAACCTCTTTTTTTATGGTGTTTATTTCAACAATTCTGCAACATCTTTATTCTTCCATCTTGTTGCGATGGTGTAAGGTGTTTCGCCTGAGATGTTCTTGATGTCCTTTGGAAGACCGAAGGCAAGGAGTTCCTTAACAACATCTGCATTTGAAAGTCTTGCAGCATAGTGGAGGATTGTATTTCCCTGAATGTCTGTTTTCTTTCCTGCATAGTTTACTATGTTTGCAATCATCTGCTTGTTGTTCTTTTCCAGAGCAATTGTTACAGCGTTCTGCTGTTTCTTGTTGATAGACTGGAAAGGATTTGCCTTGTTCTTCAGCAGTGAAAGTGCAGTGTTTACATCATTTGCTTCAACTGCATAAGTCAGGGCGGTGTAACCGTCAGAGTTACGTCCGTCAATCGGGTAACCCATGTTGATCAGTTCCATAAGGAGAGCATCCGAACCTCTGGCTTTTACAACCAGATGAATCGGTGTATTTCCATCAGAGTCTGTAATATTGATGTTTGATCCAAGTACAGCCTTGATTGTTTTCATGTCACGTTTCATTACGATTGAGAATGGTGTTCTTCCGTTCTTGTCACGGCTCAATGGGTTTCCGCCTGCATCGCGGATCATTTTGATGATTTCAGTGTTTCCTGTTTCTGCTGCAACATGGTAAGCATTAACACCATTGATGTCCTGAATAGAAGCGTTTGCATTGTAATCCAGAAGGAGTTTTACAAGACTTCTGTTCTGTCCGCGGATGGCATCCATAAGAATTGTTCCGCCTGTACTGTCGCTTGTATTAACATCTGCATTATTGTTCAGGAGAACTTTTGCAGTCTTAAGTTTTCCGCTGAAAGCTGCAACTGCAAGAGCAGATTTTCCTGAACTGTTCTGTGCATCAATATCAATTCCCATTGAAAGGAGTTTTGTAATTGATTTTGTTGCATCCCAGCTGACTGCATAGTGGAGTGGTGTATTTCCCAGATTGTCACGCTGGTTTACAGGACAACCAACTGCAATAACTGTATCAATGATTTCAGGGTTATTTGTTGTTACAGCGCTGAACAGAATGCTTTCGCCTTTTTCTGTTCTTGCATATGGATCAGCTCCTCTTTCTACAAGAGAGTAAATTGAATCTTTATATCCCCATTCTGCTGCATAGTGGAGACAGGTTTTTCCAGCTCCGTCTTTTGCTTTAATTGTTTTTGAAGTAACGATCCAGTCCTGAACAACACCTCCGTCACGAAGGGCCAGGCGGAGAGCTGAAACATTGTCTTTGTTTGTACTGAAAATATCAGCACCTTTTTCAAGAAGGGATTTTACAACCTGTTCCTGTTTGTTTTCACAGGCAATATAGAGGACGTTGTTTCCGTCACTGTTTCTGATGTTTACGTCATCTGTAAGGGAGATGATGTAAAGAATCTTTTCAAGCGGTGCATTCTTGAGAAGTGCAATATGGAGAGGTGTATTTCCTTCTGAATCCTGACTCTGAACATTTTTCTTTGAAACTGTCATTTCGAACAGGTCACGGTCTGCTTCCAGGGCAAGAGAAAGTGGTGAAATACCGTTTGTATCCTTTGTATGAATATCTGCATCATGGTTTGCATAGAAACGGGTCATTTCCTTGTCATGATGCTGGATTGCGATTTCAAATGGTGTAACACCTTCTTTGTTTTTCCCGTTTACATCAGCCCCGCTGTCTACAAGGAGCCCGAGAATGTTTGAAGATGCATGCATCATAGTAGCTGTGTGGAGCAGAGTGTCACCAAAGGAATCTTTGATGTTCAGGTTTGCATTATAAGAAACCAGAACTTTATAAATTTCCTGCATCTGTTCTGGTGGCATAACAACCATAATCGGAGTTTTTCCAAGGTTGTTCTGTGCATTTACATCTGCTTTTGCATCCAGAAGAAGTTTCATGATATCAACTTTTCCGTAGCGGACAGCTTCATGGAGTGGTGTTGATCCTGAACTGTCTTTAAGGTCAGGTGAAGCACCGTTTGAAATAAGGTATTTTGCAATAGCTGTGTGGCCCATGCTTGCAGCCATATGAAGTGGTGTCTGGTTGTCGTCAAAACGTTTATCCATGTTGCGTGAAGAAACGGCTTCCTGGAAATATGCAAAATCTGTTTCAACTTCATCAGCATCTGCCAGAATAAGAAGAGCTGCAATATTTACTGATGTATCATCCGTAATGTTTTCAAAAGCCAGATCAAGAGGTGTTTTTCCGTTATTGTCTTTTGCTGAAATAGGAAGTCCGTTTCTGATACAGATTCCTACAGCACGTGCATTCTTTTTGCGGACAAAATAGTGAACCAGGTTCTGTCCTTCTTCGTTGGTTCGGGACCCGATTTCCGGAGTGATAAAAAGGTCTTCATATCTGCTTTTGTTGTATTCTGATTCAAGACCGAATTCGAGAGCTGATTTGTAGATTCTATTAATTGTTACTTTTTCTTCCGGATTATCTTTTGATGATTCTTTAATTTCCTTGCAACCGATTGCAAAAACATCACTTCCTTTCTTTGTAAGAAGTTCTGCAACATCAAAAGAATCTTCAAGGATGGCAGTATGGAGAGGTGTATTATTTATTCCATTTACGGCATTGACGTTTGCGCCTTTGAAAATAAACCATTCAGCAAGTTCTCTGTCATTCAGTTTGGCAGCCAGGTGAAGAACTGTATTTCCGTCTTCATCTACGTCATTGATGTCGTAAGGACTCATAAACTGTTGTCTTGCTTCTTCAATTCTGTTTGCTCTGATTAACTCATGAGGAGTAAGGTTTTCTTCTACTGCTGGAGCCTTGCTGGATTTACATGCTGCAAAAGCAAAAGGCAGAATTAATAAAAGTGCTAAATATTTTCTCATATAATACCTCTGGGTAAAAAATACCTGTTCTTTTTAAGTATCGGATAAATAAAAATAATGTTTATAAAAAAAATTAACTCAAAGAAGTAATAGTATAGCCTGTTATTTTTGACTAACTTAACAAAGTTTTTTCAAATCATTACAATAGAAATATGATTATCATTAAAAATGAAGCCGAAATTGCAGGTATTCGTAAAGCCTGTCACCTTACGGCAGATATGTTCAATGAACTTACACCACAGATTAAAGCCGGTATGTCTACAAAAGACGTAGATAATCTCTTCAAAAACTACATCATTTCTCATGGCGGAAAACCAGCCTGGTATCGTGAAGATTTCCCCGGCGCAATTTGTATCAGTATAAATGAAGAAGTTATTCACGGACTTCCTTCTAAAAAAGTAATCCTGAAGGACGGAGATCTGGTTTCAATTGATGTTGGAATTGATCTTGACGGTTATATCAGTGATACAACTCACAGTATTCAGATTGGAGAATGTTCTGCCGAGGTAAAACAGCTCCATCAGGTTACAAAGGAATGTCTTGCAGCCGCAATTAATGCTTGTGTTGTGGGAAACCGCATTAAGGATGTTTCCCGTGCAGTTTATGAAATTGCTCATGACAAATATGGTTATGGGGTTGTTTATGATTACTGCGGTCATGGAGTAGGGGTTGATGTGCATGAAGATCCTAGTATTCCAAATGATCCTAACTTCCATGGTGGAAATCCAAGAATCAAACCGGGGATGGTTCTGGCTCTGGAACCAATGATTAACCTGGGAACAGCCGAAGTTGATGTAAGACCGGACGGATGGACTGTAGTAACTGCAGACAGAAAAGTTTCCTGCCATGAAGAACATACAGTTGCTGTTTATGAAGATCATACTGAAGTTCTTACTGCCCTGGATTACAAGACCAATAACGGTGTTTTCCATGTTGGAATGTAGTATATAGAAAACAAAAAATTATCACGGCGGGATTAATTCCGCCGTTTTTTTTTGTAACACAAAGGATTGAAAAATAGTTATATTATTAAAAGACGTTAAAAAACGCAAAAAAGAGGCATATAAATGAAGAAAATGACCAGAAAATTAATTACTATCACACTTGCAGCCGTTCTGACTGCTTCACTTTTTGCTGATCCTGTATCAAGAAAAGATAACAGAAATCAGGCACTTAATGTAGTTGAAGCATTACAAACTTCATTCCGGAACATAACAGCAGACATGCTTCCAGCTGTAGTTGAAGTTGATGTTACTGAGACAAAAACTTATTCGAATTCTATGAGAAGTATTCCTTTCTTTTTCTTTGGAACTCCGGATGATAGTTCCGAGCAGGATCAGAAAGAATATGAATCAAAAGGTCTGGGGTCTGGTGTAATTGTTCGCCGTGACGGAAATACACTTTATGTACTTACAAATAACCATGTTGCCGGTGGCGCCACAAAAATCAGCATTAAACTGAATGATGACCGTGAATTTGAAGGAAAACTGGTTGGCGCTGATGAAAGAATCGATATTGCACTGGTTTCTTTTGAATCATCTGACAGAAGTATTCCTGTTGCTCCACTTGGAAACAGCGACGATGTTATGGCCGGTGATATTTGTATGGCTTTCGGTGCTCCACTGGGATACAGACAGTCAGTTACTCAGGGTATTGTAAGTGCCGTAGGAAGAGACGGTTCAGGAATCGGAAGTATTTCTGACTTTATCCAGACAGATGCTGCCATCAACCAGGGAAACTCTGGTGGTCCACTGGTAAATATTCATGGTGAAGTTATCGGTATCAATACCTGGATTGCATCACGTTCCGGCGGTTCAAATGGTCTGGGATTTGCAATTCCTATCAATAACGTAAAAAGTGCCATTGATTCCTTCATTTCCGGTGGAAAAATTAAATACGGATGGGTTGGTGTTTCACTTCTGGATGTAGATTCTGCCTTCAAAAAGGAACTTGGTGTTGAAAATATCGAGGGTGCCTTCGCAGCCCAGGTATTTACAGGTTCTCCTGCCTTCAAATGCGGAATCAAAGCCGGTGACTACATTATTGAATTGAACGGAAAACCAGTTAAATCTGTAAATCAGCTTGTACGCGATGTTGGAAACCTTCAGGCTGGAACAACAGCAAGATTTGTAGTTATTCGTGGTGGTTTGAAACAGCCTGCAATCAATGTAAAAATCGAAGAACGTACAGATGAAGTTGTTAATGCAAACAACAAGCTGTGGCCGGGATTCATGGTTTCTCCTCTTACTGATGAGGCCAGAAAGAAGCTTGATATTGATGACAAGAAAGTCAAAGGGGTTGTCGTAACAAACGTTCAGAGTAAGACACCGGGAGCTTCATTACGTCTTCAGAACGGAGATGTTATCACCGCTGTAAACGGAAAATCTGTCCGCAATGTGGAAGAATTCTATGAACAGCTTTCTTACGCAGATAAAACAATCAATTTTGATGTTTATTCAAACGGAGGAACAATTACAACAGGAACTTTCAAAATCAGATAAAATCTTTTTTTGAGAACTGATATCAGATCCCGGAATCTGGAGGAAACTTCATTTTCCGGGATTTTTTTTAATTAACGGTGGCTGCTTTGGCGGAAATGCTGATTATTTCGTTTTTTTGATTTTTAGTCAGGTCGGTTTTGAGAGGACCTTTTTATTTGTAACCTGTCTGATTTTATGTTAAAATAAAAAACTGAAAAAGAGAGGGAAAAGTGGAAAAGTACGTTTGCGATCTTTGTGATTATGTTTACGATCCGGAAAAGGGTGATGTTGAATCTAATATCGCTCCGGGTACAGCATGGGAAAACCTGCCGGAAGACTGGGTTTGTCCGGTTTGCGGAGCCTCAAAAGACGACTTTTTTAAGAAAGACGAATAATTTGTAAACAGGGAGGAATGTTATGGAAAGAATGCAGTGTGATAACTGTGGTCATGTTTATGACTCAACAGAAGGGGATGCAAAAAACAATGTAGCTCCAAATACAGCATGGGCTGATGTTCCTGCCGATTTTAAATGTCCTGAATGTGGAGCTGGAAAAGAAGTATTCATTATTGAATAACTTTTGAATAAAAAAATGGCTGAAAATAACGAAAATATCTGTTCACCGGATTTTGTAGAAGAAAATTT
Organism: Treponema sp. UBA1747; assembly: GCA_002315375.1. Lineage (GTDB taxonomy): Bacteria > Spirochaetota > Spirochaetia > Treponematales > Treponemataceae > Treponema_D. Next base: position 28,358 of record DCHR01000031.1, read on the forward strand.
AAAAGAAATATGTCATCTCATTTCGTTGAAAAATGACGAAGAGTTTCTGTATAACTTCTTTGACTGTTTATTCACTCCAAACGAAATGATTGACTTTGCCAAAAGATGGCAGCTGGTAAAAGACCTGGATAACGGGGTTACTCAGAGGGAAATTGCAAAAAGGTACAATATGTCTTTGTGTAAAATTACCCGTGGTTCTAAAATGCTGAAATCGTCGGAGAATGCCTTCAGTATTCTTCTGGAACTTTCAAAGAAAGAAAAATCTGACAAATAAGGATTTATTCCTGTAAAAACAGAAAAGACCGCTGCGAGCGGTCTTTTTTTGTTTATTGCCGGTCACGGATTTTCCAGAGTTACCGGCTGTAATATTTTGTTTTATTCCGATTGATTATTCGCCGTCATCTTCTTCGAAAATGGCGTCGTCTTCATCATAAAGCTCTTCTGCAGCATGTGTTCTGAAAGAATAGCCTGATTCAGGTTCTACATCATCAAAAGGCTCGTAAGAATCGTCGATTTCTTCATCCAGACCTTCAGAATCTTCTTCGTCATAGTCTCCGTAAAGATCTGAATCATCATCAAATTCATCCAGAGCTTCATCATCTTCATAGTCGAAATCGTCATCTTCGAAGTCGCTTCCGAATCCATCATCATATTCATCGTCGTAAGACATTGACATTTCAAACTCGAATAAAGATTCTTCCTCAGACATTAATAACCTCTGGAATAAAAAGAATTGCTAGAGAAAATGTAAATCAGACGGCGTTTAATGTCAATATCGCAGGAAAAGAAGATGAGAAAAAAGTAACATTGACAGTAAAAAAGCATAATGTTAAAATATTCTACTTATTAATATCTACATAAAAGGATAAAAAAAATGAAACGAACAATGTATACAGTCGGCTCACTTATCATTCTTTTGATTTGTGCTTTCGTATTCGTTCTGGTACCAGCAATGGCTGGCGGCGGAAAACAGCAGGAAGGTCCTGTATTCGGATCTTACAACGGTAAAAAAATCAGCTATGAACAGAATTCTGACATGGCAAATTTTGTAAGTCAGTATGGTCAGTATTATCAGAGTATGGGAATGGCAATTGACCAGTCTACATACTACTACATTTATAACTATGCTTTTAATTCAACAGTAACAAAACTGGCTGCTGAAGATGCAGTTAACAAAAGTGGTTACAAAGTACCAAAATCTGCTATTACACGCAAAATGATTCCTCTTTTTTCTGATGAAAACGGAAATTATTCTTCAAAGGCATACCGCTCAACTCCGGAAAGCTCAATTGCTTCACTGAAAAAAGAAATTGAAGCTGCTGAAATTGCAGCACGTTATAACCAGGATCACTTTGGTACAAACGGTCTTTTCGGTCTTAAATCTTCAGAATCAGAACTGGATTTCCTCTCTGCAATGGATACAAACAAACGTGGATTCAACATGGCTGTTTTCGCTATGTCAAACTATCCTGACTCAGAAAAAATCGCTTATGCAAAAGCAAATCCAACAAAATTCATCAAATACGATATGTCTGTAATCACAGTTGATGATGAAGCTACAGCAAAAAAAGTTATGAAGAGACTCGATGCTGAAGAAATCACATTCGCTGATGCAGTTGCAGAATACTCTGAAAAAACTTACTCAGATTCAGACGGAAAACTGATTTCAAAATATGCATACCAGCTGGAAAGAAACTTCGCAGATGCTGCAGATGCTATGGTTGTTGGTGCTCTGAAAGCTGGTGAAAAATCTGGAATCATGAAGACTGAAGATGGTTACTCAATTTTCATGGCTGACGGTGATTCAGAAGCTGCTGATCTGGAAGCAGATGATATCTGCAAGACAATTTATTCTTACCTGAACTCTTATGAATCAAGCGTAATTGAAAACTACTTCCTTGCAAAAGCAAAAGATTTTGTTGCTGATGCTTCTCTCAATGGATTCGATGCAGCATGTGCAAATGCTTCAATCGAAAATACAGAAATTGATCCATTCCCACTGAACTACGGTAACGTTTCAGCTGCTGGAACACTCAATACTGGAATTACAGGACTTGCTTCTGCTTCAACAAATGAAAACTTCCTTACAACAGCATTCTCTCTTAAATTGAATGAAGTTTCAGAACCAATGGTTATTGATAACAATGTTGTTGTTCTTCAGTACACAATTGATGGAAACGCTGCAAAAGCTGATGCAGATCTCGAACTTGAGCCAACACTTCCTGATGTAAATGAATACGACCAGGAAAGTCTTTCAAATGCAATCATGAACAGCCCTAAACTTAAAAACGATTTCGTAGGTGCTTACTTCAAATACTTTATGAAATAGGATTTGGTTTATTGACTGAATTTGAAAATATAGAGCCCTGTCTGGTAGAAACCAGTCAGGGCTTTTCTGTTAAATATAAAGAAAAGTTTCTCTATTCTAAATATAATCCTGCCAAAGCAATCTGTCAGAAAATCAGTGAACTTCAGATTTTGCCGGGAACCTTGTTTCTGGGATTTTCACCTGTTCTTTCTTATGGCGTAAAGGAGTTTTGCGAAAAACTCCCTGAAAATTGCCTGTTATTATTATGTGAAGCAGACAAAACTCTCTGGAATTTTGAAAATAAAGAAGTTCCTGAAGAAGAAAATGAAAAAATAATCAGATTGACTCCCGGTGAACTTTTTAATCTTCCTGTAATAATTCAAAAGAATACTTATACTTTTGAATGCGGAAAAACCGTAGAAGTGGCAGGAAATTTCCGCCGGGTTATTCGCCTGGATTTTAGTGCAGGGGTCCAGTTTCATAATGATTTTTATAATACGCTGGAACGTGCCTGTGTTGCTTCTGTAAAACAGTTCTGGACAAACCGGTTTACTCTTGCAAAATTCGGCAGAAAATATTCCCGGAATATGTTCAGTAACCTGAAAATGCTTCCGGATACTAAGCCTCTTTCTTTTTATATAAAAAAAATAAACCGGCCTCTTTATGTTTTTGGTGCAGGTGAAGGGGCAGAGAAGGGAATTGAGGTTTTAAAACAGGGGCAATACGGAAAAAAAGAAAAGCCCTTTGTGCTGTGCGCAGATACTGCTTTTTCTATGCTGAAAGGACAGGGGATAATTCCTGATGGAATAGTAATTGATGAAGCACAAAGCATCATTGCACAGAGTTTTATAGGTGTAAAAAAAACTGCCATGGAAGAGGGGGTACAGGTTTTCCAGAGTCTTTGTTCTCTTCCTCATGTGGCAGGAAAATCCTTCCCTGCTGATAAAATCACCTTTTATGCCACAGAATATGCTTCAAATCAATTTTTTGATTCCCTGAAGACAAATGACTTTTTCCCACCTGTTGTTCCGGCTTTTGGTTCCGTTGGAATTACGGCCTATATTCTTGCATGCCTTTTCAGAGAGAATGAAAATATCCCGGTTTATTCTTATGGACTTGATTTTGCCTATAGTACGGGAAAAACCCACGGGCGGGGAACACCAGCTCATAAAAGACAGTTGCGTAATACAGACAGGGTAAAATCAATCGAAAACTTTGCTTCCTGCTTCGGAGAAAATGTCATCAAAGTTTCAGAAAGAAATGATTTGCCCTGGACGACACCCATTCTTGCAAGTTATGCACAAACCTACAGGCAGGTTCAGGAACAGAGTTCACAAATTGTAGCAGGAATACTGAATACCGGTAAAAATGAAGATAATTATTCAAAGAACGAAAGTTTTGAAAAAGAAATCAACCTTTATCTTATATCGGAGAAAGCTTCCCTGGAAGAATTAAGGGATCTCCTTTCCGGAAAAATATCTGTGGAGGAAACTGAACGGACAAATCGGGTAAAAAAACTCCTGGAAAACCGCCAGTATCTCTTTCTCCATTTTCCTGATGGCTACAAACTTTCAATGGAACTCAACTTTTTGAAGCGGGTTAGAAGTGAAATTGATGGATTTCTAAAAATAATGGAGAACTGAATAAATTATCCCTGAAACTCCTGAAATTCTTCGTTGATAGAAACAAATCTAAGGATTATAATAGAAGAAATTAAAAAAAACTAGTTTTACTGGTATAGGAGTTATTATTATGGATTTGATTTACGGAATCAAAGACAAGCCAAGCTTTGGAAAAACAGTTCTTTTTGCTATCCAGCAGCTTCTGGCTATTATGGCAGCTACAATTGCAGTTCCTGCAATCGTAGGAAATGGGCTTTCTGCTTCTGCTGCATTGTTTGGTGCAGGTGTTGGTACATTTGTTTATTTGCTCTTTACAAAAAGTGCTTCTCCGGTTTTCCTGGGAAGCTCTTTTGCTTTTATAGGCTCTATGTTCAGTGCATTTGGTGGAGCTGCTTCTCTCGCTGTTGGCTACTGGGGATTAATCATCGGTGCTGTTATGGCAGGTCTGGTTTATGTAATCATTGCCGTAATTGTTAAATTCTGCGGTGTAAAATGGATTGATCTTCTTATGCCACCTGTAATCATCGGACCTACAGTTTCTATTATTGGTTTAAGCCTTTCAGGAAACGCTGTAGGAGACCTTATGAAATCAAGTGTAGCCGGTGGAAGCGTATATGTTGCCCTTATCTGTGGTCTTGTAACTCTGGCTGTTACAATGCTCTGTTCAACATACTCAAAGAAAATCGGACGTCTGATTCCTTTCATTATTGGTATTCTGGCTGGTTATGTTCTGGCTTCTATTTTTGCTCTGATTGGAAAACTTTCAGGAAATGCAGCTCTCGTTGTTATTAACTATGAAGCTCTCAAATCTCTGGATTTCACATCAGTTTCAGGATATATTTCACTTCCTAAATTTACATTCCTTCTTGGTGGAGCTGAAGGTCTTAAAGGTATTACAGGTTCTTACCTCCTCACAATTTTTGCAGCTTATGTTCCTGTTGCCTTCGTAGTATTCGCTGAACACCTGGCAGACCATAAAAACCTTTCTGCTATCATCGGTACAAACCTCCTTGAAGAACCTGGACTTACAAAAACACTTCTTGGTGACGGTGTAGGTACAATGGTTTCAACATTCTTCGGTGGATGTCCAAATACAACATATGGTGAATCAATTGGTTGTGTAGCTATTACAAGAAACGCTTCAACAATTACAATCTGGTTCTGTGCATGTCTTTGTATCATCTTCTCTCTGCTTTCACCTCTCGTAGCTCTTCTGGAAACAATTCCATCATGTGTAATGGGTGGTGTTTGTATTGCTCTGTACGGATTCATTGCTGTTTCAGGATTCAAGATGTTCCAGAAAGTTGACCTTAACAAAAACCGCAACCTGTTTGTTGCATCAGTTATCTTCATTACTGGTGTAGGTGGAATGGTTGTAAGCTTCGGTAAAGTTGAAATCAGAACAGTAGCATGTGCCCTTATCCTTGGTATTCTTACAAATGTAATGCTCAGCAAGGAAAAGGATGAAGCTCCAGCAGATGCTGAATAGTATTTAGCTTGAGTGATTAGAAAAGCCGCCTGAGTTTCAGGCGGCTTTTTTTTGCAAAAATGTACATATAAATCAAACACTTTTTCTTCTAAGTAAAAATATGTTACCACAAAACAAATAACACTCCCGCAATAAACAATGGAGGCCTCCCGCGGGTCCCCGTCGTTCGCTTCGCTCGCTCCTTGCCCACGGTACTCCATTGTTTTTGCTCGCGTATTATTTGCTTTGTATTTGCATAATTTTTTTCACTTAAATTAATAATGTTTGATTTATATGTACCTTTATTACAAAGGGGACAGACCCCTGTTTCTCTGTTAGAATGGAAATATGGATTTTAAGGAATTAATTGAAAAACGGCATAGTATCAGAACTTATTCCGGAAAAGAAGTTTCGGATGAGGTTTTGAAGGAACTGATTGAATGTGCTAAGCTTGCACCAACAAGCCGGAATAAAAAGCCTGTTGATTACATTATTGTAAAGGACAGGGAACTTCTGGAAAAGCTTTCTGTTTCAAAGGCCGGTGGTTCCCAGATGCTGAAAGATGCCGGTGCAGCAATAGTCGTAACAGGGGACAGTGAAAAGTCTGATGTATGGGTAGAAGACTGTTCTATTACAATGACTTATCTTCATCTGGCATGTGTGAACCTGGGGCTTGGAAGCTGCTGGATTCAGATAAGGAATCGTCAGAATGCAGAGGGGATAGACTCCGGTGAATACATAAAGGATTTGCTTGGAGTAAAAGCTCCATATGAAGTATTGGCGGTTCTTTCGCTAGGAAACGTGGAATAGAACTTAGACAGAAAGCTTCCTTTTACAACTTATATTGTGCATTGTGAATTATGTATTAAAAAAAGCCGGCTGGTTTCAGAAGATTTTCTTCCAAAACCAGCCGGCTTTCATTTTTACAATTAATTGACATTGTCAATTAGCAGTTTTTCTTACAGTTTATCGAAGTATCCTTTTGCTTTAAGAAGTTCAGCATTGAGAATACCACCGAGAGCTGCACCACGTTTTGTGTTGTGGCTCAGAGCAACGAATTTAACATCAAATACGTTACATGGGCGGAGACGTCCGATTACACAAGCCATTCCTTTTTCTGTTTCACGGTCACGACGTGGCTGCGGGCGGTTGTCTTCGTGGCGAACAACGATTGCGTGTTCTGGAGCAGAAGGAAGTTTCAGTTCCTGTGGAAGTGAAGAGTATGAAGTCCATACTTTTTCAATTTCTTCCAGGCTTGGTTTTTTGCTCTTTGGAAGGTCAAATTCCAGAGAAACACAGGCTGTATGTCCGTCTACAACTGGTACACGTGTACATGTTGAAGAAACCTGTGGAAGTTTTGCATTTACAATTTTTCCGTCTTTTACAGAACCAAGAATTTTGAGACATTCTTTTTCTGTTTTTTCTTCTTCACCGCCAATGAATGGAACGATGTTGTCAATCATGTCGAATGATGGAACACCAGGGTATCCGGCACCTGAAGTTGCCTGAAGTGTTGTTACGATCATTCTCTTAACAGGGTAACCTGCCATGATGAGAGCGTGAAGAGGCATCATGTATGTCTGTAGAGAACAGTTTGGTTTTACAGCGATAAAACCTTTGTCCCATCCGTGATGTTTTTTCTGTTCTTCAATTACGTCCAGGTGAGAGAAGTTGATTTCTGGAACCAGCATTGGAACATCTTCTGTCCAGCGG
>DCHR01000031.1:35492-61078 GCA_002315375.1 Treponema sp. UBA1747
GCATTTGAAACTACAGGAATTCCTTCTGCTGCGTATGCTTCTTCAAGAGCTTTGATTTCATCTTTTCCCATTTCCAGGGCACTGAATACAAATTTACATTTTCCAAGTGCAAGTGTTGCATCGTTTGCATCCTGAACTGTAAGGTCAGCTACATCGGCTGGAATTTCTGCACCGATAAGCCAGCGGTTTTTAACAGCATCTTTGTAAAGCTTTCCTGCTGAACGTGGAGAAGCAGCTACATATGTAACCTTGAACCATGGATGATTTTCCAGGAGTTTGATATAGCGCTGGCCAACCATACCTGTTGCACCAAGAACGCCTACGTTAATTTTCTTTGCCATAATATTTTCCTTTTACAAACTTTTGATTAAAGACCACACTTGTTCAGTGCTTCTTTAATTACTTCTTTTGCAGAATCAGTTACTTCTACCAGTGGAAGACGTACAGTTCCTGCTGCCAGTCCTTTTACGTTCATAGCATATTTGATTGAAGTAGGGTTACCGTCAACAAATGCTGCTTTGAAGAATGGAAGAAGGTTGTAGTGCATCTTGCGGGCTTCTGCAAAGTCACCTTTCAGAGCTGTATTTGCCAGTTCTGTAACTGCTTTTGGAGCCAGGTTTGATACAACAGAAATAATTCCGTCTCCGCCAACTGAAATAAGTGGAAGAGTAAGACCGTCATCACCTGAAAGAACAGCAAAATCAGGATGAGCTGATTTTACCTGCTGGATAACTTCCATCATCTGGTTGATGTTTCCTGAAGCTTCCTTTACACCGCAGATGTTTGGAAGGTCTGCAATGCGCTTGAGAACGTCAGTAGGAATGTTTGTTCCTGTACGACCCTGAATATTGTAAACAAGAATTGGAACTCCTACTTTTGAACATGCTTCAAAGTGACGGAAGATTCCTTCTTTGCTTGGTTTGTTGTAGTAAGGTGTAACAACCAGGGCTGCATCAGCGCCTGCTTTTTTAGCGCGTTCGCAGTATTTGACTGCGTCACGTGTGTTGTTACTGCCGGCGCCCAAAACGAGAGGGATTTTTTTACCGGTAGATTTTTCAAATGCACGTACTTCTTCAAATACGATTTTAATAATTTCGTCTTCTTCGTCTTCATCCAGAGTTGGGGTTTCTGCTGTTGTTCCGAGTGGAACCAGTCCGTCGATGCCCTGTTCAAGCTGGAATTTTACATTTTTGCGAAGACCATCATAATCTACTGAACCGTCTGGGTTCATAGGAGTTACCATTGCTGTGAATGCACCCTGTAATTTAATCATAAATCGCCTCTATATAAAATGAGATGCTAATATTATGGCGAAATTCAATGCATTGCTCAATATTGAAATGTGCAATTTTACTAAAGAACTTTAGTGAGACTGAAGGAAACGGGCGTTTTTGCTAAAGAATTGCTTTAAGCGGGCGTTACGGGCTGGCGTCTGAAGCCCGTAGAGGGGGTAGTGAAAAAAAGGCGGTCACTTTGGAAAAGTGCCGCCTTTTTGGAACGAGGGGGATGCTTCCCCCCGCTTTTGATTTGTATTTAGTTACACGATTTTCTTGAAGCGCTTTTCGATGTCACGGATAAGCTTGTATTCAAAAGAATCACAAAGTGCAATCCATGAAGCTTCAATCAAGTCGGCAGAAACTCCGACTGTTGCCCAGGTTGCTTCGCCGTCTGTAGATTCAATTACTACGCGAACGCGGGAAGCTGTAGCAGATTTTCCGTCCAGAACACGAACTTTGTAGTCTGTAAGGCGGATCTGGCTTACCAGAGGGTAGAAGCGTTCAAGAGCATTGCGGAGGGCAATATCCAGGGCGTTAACCGGACCGTCACCTTCACCGGCTGTAACTGCAATCTGGCGGTCAACTTCAACCTTAATCTGGGCTGTAGAACAAACGCCTTCTTCGATTCTTGGATTTGATCCGCTTACTGTGTAGTAGTGGAGCTTGAAGAATGGCTGGTATTTTCCGATCATTTTGCGAACCATAAGTTCAAAGCTTCCGTCGGCACCTTCGAACTGGTAGCCTTCGAATTCCAGATCCTTCATCTTTTTGATGATGTCATTAACGATTGGATCTGATTTCTTGATGGAAGGTTCAAACTTCTGGATTTTTTCGATGATTGTTGCGCGGCCTGCAACTTCGCTCATAAGGAATACTCGGCTGTTTCCGATAGTCTCAGGAGCAATGTGTTCGTAAGCTACAGGATTTTTCATGATTGCATCGATGTGCATACCGGCTTTGTGGGCGAAAGCATTTCCGCCGACAAATGGAAGCCCTGCATCCAGAGCAATGTTTGTAATTTCTGCAATACGCTTACAGATTGGTGTAAGATTCTGAAGGTTTTCTGCCGGAATACACTGGCAGTCCATTTTCAGCTGAAGGTCTGCAATGATTGTTGAAAGGTTTGCGTTTCCTGTTCTTTCACCGAATCCAAGCATAACTCCCTGAACGTGAGTTGCTCCGTTCTGAACAGCAACCAGGGAGTTTGCAACAGCAAGACCTGAGTCATTGTGTGTGTGAATACCGATAACTGCTTTTTTACCAAGGAGTTTTGAAACTTCTTTTACTGCATCTTTTACTTCATCAATCATGCAGCCGCCTTTTGTTTCGCAAAGGCTTAATACTGAAGCTCCGCCTTCAACTGCGGCTTCCAGGGTTTTGAGTGCATATTCCTTGTTTTTCTGGAATGCAGTAAAGAAATGTTCTGCATCATAAATTACATAGCGTCCGTTTTCTTTAAGGAAAGCACAGGTATCGCGGATCATGGCCAGGTTTTCTTCAAGAGTTGTCTTGATGATTTCTGTTACCTGGAAGTCCCATGATTTTCCGAAAATTACAACTGTATCTGTTCCTGCTGCAAGAAGACTCTGAAGATTTGCGTCTTCTGCACATTTGATGTCCTTGCGGCGTGTTGAACCGAAGGCACAGAGTTTTGCATTCTTGAGAGGGATTTTCTTCATTTCCTGGAAGAATTCCATATCCTTGGGATTTGAGCCAGGGTTTCCGGCTTCAATATATTTAACTCCCAGTTCGTCCAGTGCCTGACAGATGTGAATCTTGTCCAAAACTGAAAAGCTGATGCCTTCGCCCTGGGCGCCGTCACGAAGTGTTGAGTCAAGAATTTCTACTTGTTTCATAAATTCTCCAAATTTAAGCGTTTTATAAGATACGGAATGCAGGTTTCAAAATCTACGCCGTACCAGTTGTAGTCCGGATGGGACAAGGTGGTTTTTATGCTTTGTGCAACAAAGTCAGCAGCCAGAGTAGCGGCATTTTCCAGTGGAAGTCCGCGCATTATTCCGCCTGTGAGAACACTTGCAAAAATGTCTCCTGTTCCGTGAAAGTTCTGCGGCATTTTTTTGTGGAAATACCAGCTGAATTTTTCAGATAAAGAATCATAACATAAAATGCCGATTTTTTCTTTAGTTCCTTTCACCGATTTTTGATCTTCCGTAAATTCAATGCCTTTAAGAATAACTTTGCGTGAACCAAGGTTAGCCAGACGGACAACAATATCCTTTATGTAATCTTCATCATAATCACTGTTTTTATATGGAAGATTTAATAAGAAATGTGCTTCTGTCAGGTTCGGTGTAATAATATTTGCCTTTCCGCAAAGTTCTGCCATCTGGCCCACAAAATCCATGGAGAAACCTTTGTACAGGTTTCCGTTGTCTGCCATACATGGATCCACTATGGCAATGGCACCTCGGTCGCCGAAAGTATCAAGAAAATTTTTTACTATATCAACCTGTTCAATGGAACCAAGGTAGCCTGTGTAAATGGCATCAAAATGAATCTGCTGGCTTTTCCAATGGTCCGCAGTTTTCTGGAGGTCTTCTGTCAGATCTCTGAAGGTAAAACCGTCAAAGGCAGTATGTGTTGACAGGACTGCTGTTGGAAGAACAGCACATTCTACGCCCATAGCAGAAATAAGAGGAAGTGCAACTGTAAGGGAACATTTTCCTAAAGAAGATATGTCCTGAATTGTCACAATGCGATTCATAAAAACATTTTGACAGAAAAGGGAAATGTTTACTAGTTAAATAAAAAAGGGACATCCAGGATGTTTCCCGGATGTCCCAACTAGGTTTGGTCTTCTATTTAACTATCTAATTTCTTATTTTATACAGCAACGTTCATTTCGATGTGATTTTCTGTGATGTTCTGTGCAGCGTAGCTGTAAAGGATTTCAGCAACATCGAAGATTGGTTTTTTGTATTTCAGACCCATGCCGGCAGCGAAGTCCAGTGAAGACTGAGTTGCTTTTGGGTTCCAGAGTTTAGCATTTTCGAGGTTTACGAAAGTTGCCTGTTCTGACTGTGCGATTGCTTTGATGTGGTTGTTCATTTGTGTGATTGTTGGGTTGTTTGTTGCATTGCTGATTGAAACCAGAGCAAGGCGGCAGTTTTTGTTGTTTGCTTTGATGCTGTTCAACAGGTCAAGGTACATTGTATCGAACTCTGCTGGATTTGCTGTGAAGATGTCTTTGTCTTCTCTTCCAAGCTGGAGAATCATTCCGTCAGATCCGAGTTTTGCTACATACTTTTCGAAGTATTCTTTAGCATTTCTGAGTGAAAGGGCGAAAGAACTTTTGTTGAACAGGTCGAAGTCGAAGTCGAACTCTTCAGCCAGTTTCTTAACCGGAATGTCTTTTGCGTATGTTCCACCCATGAGTGTAACATTGTAAGCTTTTGAAGAAGATTTTTTGTCTTCTGCAAACATGATCTGTTCTTCGTGTGCGTAAACTACTTTTGGTGTTTCTTTCATTTCAATAACTCCGTTTTCTTCAGATGCTTCTCTTTTTCTATCCAGTGAACGGTTTCTGAAGTAAACCAGAACGTTGGAAAATACAATTACAAGATTCAGAATATATACTGCCAGAACATAGTTGAACTGGTGATTAATAACTTTTGCACTGATTCCTAAGATATATCCTGTGATAATCAGGAAGATGAAAGCCAGACTTGTGCTTTTTGCTGTTCCTGCTTTGTAAGCCTTTACAACATTAATTGGCCATGAGAAACCAAAACATACCAGCATGCCTGCTTCAAAAAGATGTGCTAAATTCATTTTTTTACCTCGTTGTTTATTTGTTGTCTGCTTTTCGCTTGACGGTTCATATAATAGCGTGAAAAAAAATATAAACAATTTTAAGAAAGATAAAAAAACTTATTTTTTGAAATGCCACTTTTTTTACTTTCTTAAGTCCAAATGAATTTGGTTTAAATGATATAGTAGAAACATGAAAGAAAAGAAAGGAAATCTTGGTCAATTAAGAAAAGATATTACGCGAACCCAGATAGTGCTTGTTATTTCAATTACAATTCTGGTAAGTGTCGGCGGTCTGATGATAAACCTAAAAACAATCAATAAGGACTTTAATCAGACTTTACAGAATACATCAGAATTAATTACCCGGCTTTACAGCTTTACCAGAAAGATGCCTCAGGAAGAACTGATTGTTTATATGGACGGGGCAACATCTTCTATTACAAATGTTGATATTTTTTCTATTGTTGATAAGAACAACAAACGTATTTATCACACAAACCACAGTCTGATAAATACGCAGTACGATGGAAGTCACCCTGATTTTTCCAATCTGTCATTGAATTATTTCATTGAAGATTCCAATGGTCCTTCAGGTCCCCAGCGCAGAACTTATTCTGCAATTTATGATGAAGACGAAAATTATCTCGGATTCATTATGACCATTGCCTTGAAGACTTCCATGAGAAACGTTACAAGACAGACGATTTTTTTCTTCGTCTTTGTAACAATACTTGCAATTGTCATTGAACTTCTGACCTGTGCAACAATTTCGAAAAAGATTAAGAAAGAGTTCATAAGCTTTACTGAAGATTTCGAAGGAACAAAATTCCTGGTTGATTCAATGCGCGCAAACAACCATGACTTCACAAATAAACTTCATGTAATTCTTGGATTGATTCAGATCGGGGAATATGAAAAAGCACAGAACTACATCCAGAACATTTCAATCATTCAGCGCGAAACTGTTTCTTACGTAATGCACAATATTGAGAATTCTTCACTGGCAGCTCTTCTTATCGGAAAAATTGCGAGAGCAAGTGAATGTAATGTTAAGTTCAAGTTCAGAGAAAATTCAAAATATTCTGAAGAAGATATTCTTATTCCTTCAGAGGCACTGGTAACAATTACCGGAAACCTGATCGATAATGCCCTTGATTCCATGAACAGCAGTTCAAGTGAAAACAAGATGCTGACAGTTGGTGTTTTTACAAAGCCTGGAGAACTTCTTCTTACTGTTCAGGATACAGGATTCGGAATCCCTGAAAACTTCAAAGGAAAAATTTTTGATAACGGTTTCTCTACAAAAGGGGATGGAAGGGGAGTCGGCCTTTATCATACAAAGCAACTTATTGAAAGTCTGGGTGGTGACATCTTTGTTGAGTCTCAGGTTGGAAATGGAGCCTGTTTTTCAGTTATACTCAGGAAGTAGGAAATAATATGACTTACAAAGTTTTGATTGTTGATGATGATCCAATGGTTGCAGATATCAACAGACATTATGTTGAGAAAAATGATTCCTTCTCTGTAAAAGGAATTGCAAGGAACGGTGAAGAAGCACTGGCTTTTCTTGAAAAGGATTCTGTGGATCTGATTGTTCTTGATGTTTTTATGCCTGTAATGGATGGAATTGAAACCCTGAAAAATATCCGCAACAGAAAGGACAATGTGGAAGTTATCATGGTAACTGCCGCAAACGACACTGCAACTCTTGAACAGACAATGCATCTGGGAGTTATGGATTACCTGGTAAAACCATTTTCTCTGGAACGTCTTCAGGTTGCTCTGGAAAAGTTTGTTGCAAAACATAAATTCATCAGTCAGAACACAGTTCTGGACCAGTCTAAAATCGACAGCCTAATTACTACTTCAAGTGCTCCTGCCATTGTAAAAGCAGAAGAACTTCCAAAAGGTATTCAGAAAAAAACTCTGGATAAAATACTTGAGTTTTTTGATACTGCAACTTACTGGCAGTCAGTTGATATGATTTCCAAAAAGCTTGGTATTTCGATTGTAACAATCCGTCATTATTTGAATTACCTGGTACAGGAAAAAGTTCTTGAAGAAACAATCAATTATGAAACCGGGGGGCATCCTTCAGTTCTGTACAGAAAACTGGCAAAATAGTTTTCTGTTTTAAGAGTTTTCCTTATATATTTTACTTCATTTATGTTCTACAATTGTCCTTATGAAAAATTCATTTTTGGAATACGGCTATAAGCCTGAAGAAATAGAAAACAAAGTAAATGAAACCTTCTATGATATTTTTGAAGGTCCGAACCGTTTCTTTTTTGATGGATTGAATGATACATCATATTTTATGGATACAGGAAACTGTGATGCACGTACAGAAGGAATGTCTTACGGCATGATGATGTGCGTCCTGATGGATAAAAAAGAATACTTTGATCGTATGTGGAAATTTTCCCATGATTTCATGTATATGACAGAAGGATACATGAAGGGCTATTTTGCATGGAGTGTTGGTCCGGACGGAAAGAAGAATGCTTTTGGACCTGCTCCTGACGGAGAGGAATTCTATGCCATGGCACTTTTCCTGGCAGACAAAAAATGGGGCAGCGGGGAAGGCATTTACAATTATAAAAAATGGGCACAGGATATTTTGAGTACGGTAATTCATCATCCTGTTCCAATGTGGACTTCGGATAACTATCTGATAAAATTTGTTCCCGGTTCTCCTTTCAGTGACCCTTCTTATCACCTTCCTCATTTTTATAAATACTTTGCAAAGTGGGCAAAAGAAAGTGACCGTCCTTTCTGGAAAGCCGCTGAAAAAGCCAGCCGTGATTATCTTGTAATCTCTGCCGATTCAAAAACCGGTATGCATCCTGAATATGCCCAGTTTGACGGAACTCCTGACCATGAAGTTCACTTTCATAGCGGAAATCCTATGTTTGATGACCATGGCTGTTACTTCAGTGATGCTTACAGAACTATTGCCAACATCGGTCTTGATGCCCTCTGGAACGGGAAGAAAGCTAAGCTTTCAAAAATTGCAGATAATCTGATTAAGTTCTTTGCAGACATTGAGCCGGAAGATTACATGAAATATGAAATCGACGGAACCCCGACAGAATATAAGGCTCTTCATCCAATTGGAATGCTTGCAACTCTTGCTCAGGGAACTATGGCTTGTTCACCTTCAAATAAAAAAGCGGCCAAAAAAATAATTGACCGCTTCTGGAATACTAAGCCGCGTACCGGTGAACGCCGTTATTATGACAATTGTCTTTATATGTTTGCACTGCTTGCTTTAAGCGGCAAATACGAGGCATAAAAAAGGCGGGCTGTAAGCCCGCTTTTTTTTAGTTTCTTCCGTAGAGACTGCTTAAGAAGGAAAGATTCTTGGCAGTCTTTTCTTTTAAGTCTGTCTTTTTCATTCTCCAGCACCAGTTGGCGCCTGTAGTTGCAGGTCTGTTCATGCGGGCTTCGTTGTCATAGCCTGCAATGTCCTGGAACGGAATAACAGCGTAAGCGGCACTTGAACTCATTACCGATTTAATCATAAGGTTTCTGAGTGCTCCGGATTTTACCATTGCTTTTGCCTTTTCAACAGTTATTTCAGAGCCTGTAAGATATTCTGCAACGATAACCAGAGTTTCGTCATCAATCAACTGGAGCCAGCCCTGTGCAGTATCGTTGTCATGGGTTCCTGTGTAAACAGTGCACTGGTCTGTCGTAAAGTTATGAGGCATAAAGTAGTTTGTCATGCCGTGTTCTTTTACTTCGTCCTTGCTGAATGCAAACTGAAGAACCTTCATACCCGGAAGTCCTGCAGTGTCACGGAGCTCGGCAACTTCATCTGTAATAACGCCAAGGTCTTCTGCAATGATAGGAATGTCTCCCAGTTTCTTTTTGATTGCCTTGAAAAGATCAATGCCAGGTCCTTTTATCCATTTTCCGTACATTGCGGTTTCGTCCTTTGCAGGAACTGACCAGTAAGCTTCAAATCCACGGAAATGGTCGATGCGGATACAGTCTGTGAGTTCAAGAACCCGCTTGATTCGTGCAACCCACCAGGCGTAATTTGTTTTTTTCATGGCATCCCAATCGTAAAGCGGATTACCCCAGAGCTGACCGGTAGCACAGAAATAATCAGGCGGAACACCTGCAACTGCTTTTGGATGTGCTTCTTCGTCCAGCTGGAAAAGTGTCTGGTTTGCCCAGACATCGGCGCTGTCAGGAGCAACGAAAATAGGAATATCTCCGATAATCTGGATTCCGTTTTCATTTGCATAAGCTTTTACTTCTGACCACTGAACATCGAAGAAGAACTGGATTACTTTGAAGCTTTCAATTTCAGTCTTATGTTCTTTCTGCCATTCTTTGATGGCCTCTGTTTCGTGGTTTTTTAATCCTTTAGGCCAGTAGAAGTTCCAGCGGGAATCTGCAGGTTTTTCTTCTGCGGCTTTTTTGTCATAAAAAGATTTGATGCTCATAAAGAGAGCAAAGTTATCAAGCCAGGAAGCTTTATCTTTGCAGAAAGCTTTGTAGGCTGCTTTGTCTTCTGCACTTGCATTCTTAAGAAAGTATTCAGAACATTTTGCGAGAACAGGCATCTTCCACCATACCACGGCACCGAAATCCACGTTGCCGTCTGCTTTGATGAAGTCTGCAGGTTTGATTTCTTTTTTATCTGCCCAGCCTTTTGCAGCCAGTTTTTCAAGATCGATGATAAGAGGGTTTCCTGCGAAAGTTGAGAACGAAGCATAAGGAGAATCTCCGTAGCCTGTAGGACCTAGTGGAAGAATCTGCCAGAGTCCCTGGTCAGCGGCAGTAAGCCAGTCTATAAATTCAAAGGCCTGGTCGCCTAAAGTACCGATGCCTTCTTTTCCGTAAAATGAAGTAGGGTGGAGAAGAACTCCGCTTTTTCTTGTGAATGTCATAATTACCTCGAGTAAGTGAGTCTATTATATATTAAAAAGAATCGATTTTGAATAAAAAAAAAGCTGCCCCTGATGGACAGCTTTTCAATCAATCAAAGAAAATTAAAAAAGAGCTTCTTCAACGGCCTTGTTAAGGTCAGCCAGCTGGAGTGGTTTTCTGAAGAAGAAATCTGCACCCAGATCTTTGACTTTCTTTTCAACATCGGAATCCTGAAGACCAGTAACAACGATAATCTTTGGTTTTCCATATATTTCTGTATCGTGGATTTTCTTACAAAGTTCAATTCCGTTTACGCCAGGGAGATCAATGTCGAGGACAATGCAGCGGGGTTTAAGCGAAGACATCTGAACTCCGGCTTCAAAACCGTCATGAGCAGAATTGATTTTAATGTCGCTGATTCTTTCTGAAATAAATTTTACTACAACTGCATTGAATCCAACGTCATCATCGATTACGAGAAGAGTTTTTTCAGTAGTAGCGGAACTGCAGGAATCAAGCAGTGCCTGAGGAATATACATTTTGCGGTCTTTCATAAATGAAAGAAGATCATCCGGATAAACGCGGTACTGACCGCCCGGTGTTTTAAATGCTTTCAGATGCCCTGTATTAATCCAGTTGATAGCAGTCTGATTTACAACTCCACAAATATTTGCAACTTCAAGTGCAGAGTAAACAACAGGTTTGTTTTCTTTGTTTTGTTCCTTTTTTGGCATAATAACCCCTGAAATAGTATTCTCACTAATCTCCATTATAACCAAAATGTCTAAAATTTTCTAGAAAAAAATGGAGAAAATAATCGAAATTGAGAAAAAAAATTGAGGAATTTCGGTCCTTAAAAGGAGAATTTAGCAGTTATTTTCGATAAATCTGTTGAATTCACTTTAAAACTTTAGTATTATTAAAGAAATTAAATTGTATTAAACTTTTTAGGAGTATATATGAAAAAGACAATTGCATTGATTCCTGGAGACGGAATCGGACCTGATGTTGTAGCAGAAGCAGTAAACGTTCTGAATGCTGTTGGAAACAAATTCGGACATGAATGGACTTATAGAGATGTTATTGCCGGTGGTGTTGCTATCGACAAGTTCGGAAATCCACTTCCAAAGGATCAGCTGGATATCTGTCTGAAAGCTGACTCTGTTCTTCTTGGTGCTGTTGGTGGACCAAAATGGGATGATGTTGATCCTTCAATCCGTCCTGAAAAAGCACTTCTCGGACTTCGCGGTGGAATGAAAGTTTACGCAAACCTTCGTCCTGCAGTTATGTTCCCACAGCTTAAAGCAGCTTGTCCTCTTAAGGATGAAATCGTAGGTGACGGACTTGATATCCTTATCGTTCGTGAACTTACAGGTGGTATCTACTTCGGAGATCGCGGAACAGCTTCTGACGGACGTTCTGCATACGATACAGAAAAATACACATGGGAAGAAATCGAACGCATCGTTCGTCTTGGATTCCAGTCAGCTCAGGGACGCAAAAAGAAGCTCTGTGTTGTTGATAAAGCAAACATCCTGAACTCAAGCCGCCTCTGGCGCAAAGTAGCTGAAACAGTTAAATCAGAATATCCTGATGTTGAACTGAGCTACCTTTACATCGACAATGCTGCTATGCAGCTGGTTCGCAACCCACGTCAGTTCGACGTTATTGCAACTTCAAACATGTTCGGTGACATCCTCTCTGACGAAGCTTCTCAGATTACAGGTTCTATCGGTATGCTGGCTTCTTCTTCACTTGGTGATGGAACAGGCCCTGGTCTTTACGAACCAATCCACGGTTCTGCTCCTGACATTGCAGGAAAGAACCTGGCAAACCCACTGGCAACTATCCTTTCTGCTGCAATGCTTCTGCGTTATGACTTCAAGCTTGAAACTGAAGCAAAAGCAATTGAAAACGCTGTTCAGGCTGTTCTTGATGAAGGCTGGAGAACAGGTGATATCGCCGGTGACATTGAAGCTGTTAAGGCTGCAGGTAAACTGGTTGGTACTAAAGAAATGGGTAAACTGGTTGTAGAAAAAATCTAAGATAATTTACAATAAGTGACTGGAAAAGCGCTCTGCGGTGGAGAAAATCTGCTGTGGAGCGCTTTTTTTATTGTTCATTGTGAATTATGTATGACCCCTATTTGTTTTCTATTATTGTTATGATTAAAAATAAGGATGTTTTATACAGATTTGAAATTGTGTTGTAAAATAAAGATATGGAAAAATACGAATTAGATCATCTTGCCTCACTGAGGCCTTATCTTGCTGAATGTACTGTTCTTTTGAAAAAGAGCGGTAATTTCCCATTGAAAAATGCGGGAAAAATTGCATTGTTTGGAAGTGGTGTTCGCAGAACCATGAAAGGTGGTACTGGATCTGGAGAAGTAAACTCACGGTTTTTTACAACTGTTGAGGAAGGTTTTGAAAAAGCCGGATTTGAAATTACTTCAAAGGCCTGGCTTGATGAATATGACCGGGTTTTCGCAAAAGCAAAACATGACTTCCGGGAGCAGCTTGATAAAGAAGCAAAGGCTGCCGGTCGTGATATTATCTGGTATGCCATGGGACGCGTAATGGCGGAACCTGAATATGATATTCCTCTGGATGCGGAAGGGGACTGTGCCGTTTATGTGCTTTCCCGTATTTGCGGTGAAGGAAGTGACCGTAAAGTTGAACCGGGAGATTATCTTATTTCAGAAAGTGAAAAGAGGGACATTCTTCTTCTGTCAGAAAAATATTCTAAGTTTATGCTGGTGCTCAATGCAGGCGGCCCTGTAGATTTAAGTCCTGTTCTGGATAAAGTTCAGGATATTCTGGTTCTTTCCCAGCTTGGTGTGGAAACAGGATCTGCTCTTGCAGATATTGTTCTTGGAAAAGAAAATCCATCAGGAAAACTTACAACCTCGTGGGCTTCTTACAATGAATATCCTTTCTCAGAAGATTTTGAATGTCCTGAAGATACCTGTTATCATGAAGGACTTTATGTCGGTTACCGTTATTTCGATTCAATCAATAAAGCTCCTACTTTCCCTTTTGGATTCGGTCTTTCATACACAGCCTTTGAAATTGAAAACTGCGGAATAAACAAAAGCGGAACAGAAATTTCTGTATGTGCAAAAGTAACCAATACCGGAAACTGTGACGGAAAAGAAGTTGTTCAGCTTTATGTTTCAGTTCCTGAAGGAAAACTTGACCAGCCGTATCAGATGCTGGCAGCCTTTGAAAAAACACCTCTCTTAAAGGCCGGTGAATCCTGTACTCTGAATGTTTCATTTTCTATGGAAAATATTTCTTCATACAGCGAAGAACTTGCGGCTTATATTCTGGAAGAAGGAGATTATATCCTGCGTCTTGGAAATTCAAGCCGTTCAACTGCTGTCTGCGGAAAAGTAAATCTTTCAGAAACTGTTATTCTTACAAAAGTTAAGAATATTTTTGGAAAATCTGGTTTTGAAGACTGGAAGCCTGAAAATCCGCAGGGAAAATCCGGGGCTGAAGCTGCTGTTCCTGTTCTTGAATTAAAGGCTTCTGATTTTGTGACTAAAACTGTTTCCTACGAAAAAGAATATCCTGTTGATGAAGAAGTAAAAAAACTTACAGATGAAGAACTTTGTCTTTTGAGTATCGGTTATTTCTGGCCTCAGGGAAAAGAAGCTCAGGTTGTAGGAAATTCCGGAAACCGTGTTGCCGGTGCTGCAGGTGAAACAATTTCTGTAGGAGATATTCCTTCAATGGTACTGGCTGACGGACCTGCCGGAGTTCGTATCTGTAAAAAGTTCTATCGTGAGGATGGACGATGTCTGCCGATTTCAGATTCACTTCCTGCATCCTTTATGGATTTTCTTACTGATGAAGCAGCACAGAAGATTCTGGATGAACAGAAGAAACTGGAAGAAACAAAAAAAGTTGAATATCAGTATGCAACTGCAATTCCAATCGGAACCGCTATTGCCCAGAGCTTTAATGAAAAACTTGCAGAACTGTGCGGTGACATTGCAGGGGATGAAAGTGTACGCTTTGGAGTTCATCTGTGGCTTGCACCTGCACTGAATATTCACAGAAATGTTCTGTGCGGAAGAAACTTCGAATACTATTCGGAGGACCCTCTTGTAAGCGGAAAAATTGCGGCTGCAATTACTAAGGGCGTTCAGAAGCATGAAGGCTGCGGTGTTACAATCAAACACTTTGCTGCCAATAACCAGGAACTTAACAGAACTTCAAGCAACAGCTGCGTCAGCGAAAGAGTAATGCGCGAATTGTATCTCCGCGGATTTGAAATCTGTATAAAAGAATCAGATCCTCTTTCTGTAATGTCCAGCTATAACCTTATAAACGGTATTCATACAAGTGAACATGAAGGTCTGCTTTCTGATATTCTTCGCTGCGAATGGGGATTTGAAAATCTTCTCATGACTGACTGGGTTATTAACGGCGGAATGATTCCTGAAGGTGCAAAACACAAAAGCCCGACAGTATGGGGAGTAACAAAAGCCGGTGGCGATGTATTCATGCCGGGAAGTCAGGCAGATTATGATCAGATGATTGAAGGTTTCAAAAACGGAAAGGTAAGCCGTCATCAGCTCGAAATCAATGCAACAAGAATACGCCGTCTGGCAATTAAGCTGAATAAATAAACGGATTTTATGAAGACTTCATTAAAAGACAAAGAATTTCTCTCCAAGTTAATTCGGACTGCGATTCCGATTACCCTGCAGAATTTAATGCTGGCTCTGGTAGCTGTTTCAGATTCCCTTATGCTTGGAAATCTGGAACAGAACTTTATGGCTGCCGTTACTCTTGCAACTCAGATTCAGTTTGTTCAGAACATGTTTATGAGTTCAACAGTAGAAGCCAGTGCAATTCTTGGAGCCCAGTATTGGGGGAAGGGAGACCGTGAATCCTTAAACAGCATTTTCTGTACGACTTTTAAGATCTGTGCGGCTATCGGACTCATTGCATTTGCTGGCTGTGTTTTTGCTCCGCGACAACTCATGCTGGTATTTACAAATGAGGAAGTGCTGATTCAAATTGGTATTGAATATCTTCGGATAGCAGGCTGGTCTTACCTTCTGACTGGTTTCAGTCAGTGTTATCTGGCAATAATGAAAGTCACAGGACATCCGGATACAACGGCAAAAATCAGTTCCTTTGCAGTTGTCCTGAATATTCTGCTGAATGCAGTTTTTATTTTCGGACTTTTCGGGCTTCCTGCTTATGGAGTAAAAGGCGCCGCAATAGCAACCCTTATTTCCCGAATAGTTGAACTTTTCCTTTCCGTTGGAATGTCATATAGAAAAGATTATGTTCACATTTTTTTCAAGGATATTCTGAAACGCCATAAAGACCTGTTCAATGATTTTTTGAAGTGCTGGCTGCCTCTGCTGGGAGCCTTCCTTTTGTGGGGAGTGGGATTCACTTCATACACTGCATTTATGGGACACCTGGGAACAGATGCGGCCGCTGCAAATTCAATTTGTGCTATTGTTCGTGATGTAATCTGCTGTCTGTGTAATGGTCTTGCAAATGGTGGAGGCATCATTGTCGGCCATGAGCTTGGAGCCGGAAAGCTTGATAAGGGAAAGGACTATGGAAACAAGCTGATAATACTTGCTTTCGTATGCGGATTTTTATCGGCTTTGCTTATGTTTGTCCTCACACCTATTGCGCTTAATTTCATCAGGCTTTCAGAAGGTGCAACAGTTCTGCTGTATCAGATGATGCTGGTAATGACTGTTTACATGATTGGCCGCGCAGTAAATACAATTATCATCAATGGTATTTTTGCGGCAGGCGGAGATACCCTTTTTGATTTATACAGTCTGGCTGTTGTAATGTGGGGATTTGCAGTTCCTCTTGCAGCACTGGGAACTTTTGTTTTTCACTGGCCGGTTGTTGTCGTTTACGCCTGTACCTGTCTTGATGAAGTCGGAAAAATACCGTGGGTTGTGATTCATTTCAGAAAGTACAAGTGGGTAAAAGATTTAACACGTTAATCAGTTTTGTGATATAATATTTTCAGGGTAGGGAAAATGGTAAAAGTATTATCGCAAATCCTTCCGTCTTTTGAACATAAAATTGTTGCGGCAGACGGATCAATTATTTCTGATCTTTCAGACATTCAGAATATTCCTGTTTCAAACCTTGTTTTTGATTCAAGACAGGTAACAAAAGATTCTTTATATTTTGCACTTCCAGGAACACACGTTGACGGAAATATATATATTCCTCAGGCAATTGAGAAGGGTGCAAACGCTGTTGTTTTTCAGGGTGAGCTGACCGAGGAACTGAAATTAAAAACAGCAAAGGCAATGGTTGCCCGTTCAATTGAAAATGAACTTTCAAGTGAAGTAACGAAATTTTCGCCTGTCCTTATAAAGGTTCCTGATGCACGTTTTTCAATGGCACCTCTTTCGGATTGTTTTTATAATTCTCCGTCAAAAAGACTTATAGTAATTGGTGTTACAGGAACTGAAGGAAAATCTTCTACTGTTTCTTTTATCTGGCAGCTGCTTCGTGCCTGCGGAAAAAAGGCAGGTTTTATTTCGACTGTTGAATATTCGTTTGGTGGGGAAGCAGTCCCAAATCCTCAGCATCAGACAACTCCGGAAGCTCCGATTATTCAGCATCATCTGAATGAGATGCTTGATAACGGATGTCAGTATGCAGTTGTTGAAGCTTCAAGTCATGGACTTTCAAATAAACTGAACAGACTGGGAAATGTTTTGTTTGATTGTGGTGTGTTCATGAATGTTACCCTGGAACATCTGGAGTTCCACAAGAACTTTGAAACTTACAGAAATGACAAAGCAAATCTTTTCCGTGCTCTTGATAAAAATGACCATTGTAAAAAAATTGCAGGAACTGAGGTGAATGTCCCTTCAATCGGAATTGTAAATCTTGAAGATCCGTCTGCAGAATTCTTTTCGCAGAATACAAGACATTCTGTTCTGGGATATACAAGTTTTGGAAAAGCAGGGAAGGCTGCTGCTGAAGGAGAAAAATCGGTTGAACTTCCGGCAATTCCTGCGGGAATGGATTATATGTCAGCTTCAAATATCGAAGCTCATAAAGACGGAATTACTTTTGACATGTCCTTCAGCAAAGAACCGGAAAAGGTGATGAAGGTAAAAGCACAGCTTCCAGGAGCTTTCAATGCCTATAACCTGATGGCATCTGTAATGGCTGTTTCAAACGTAACTGGATTAAGTTATGAAGAAGTTGCTGCAAAAATCCCTGAGCTTACACCTATAAAAGGACGTATGACAGTAATTGATGAAGGACAGCCTTTTGAAGTAATAATTGATTATGCTCATACCCCTTCAAGTTTTGAAACAATTTTCCCTCCAATCAGGAAACGCTGTAAAGGAAAAATGTTCTGCCTTTTTGGAAGCGGCGGTGAACGGGACCTTACAAAGAGACCTCTTCAGGGAGAGCTGGCTGCAAAATATTGTGATGTAGTGGTTCTGGCAGATGAAGATCCTCGTGGCGAAGATCCTGTTGAACTTCTGAAAATGATTGCAGCAGGCGCTGAAAAAGCAGGCAAAGTAATGAATAAAGATCTGTTTATTATTCATGAACGCCAGAAAGCAATACGTGAAGTATTCCGCATGGCAAGAGAAGGAGATATTGTTCTGCTTCTTGGAAAGAGCCATGAAAATTCAATAATTTATAAAGATTATGTAATGCCTTATGATGAGATTTCAGAGGCAAAAAAAGCACTGGGAGAAATTAAATGACAGTAACTTTGATATATGGTGGAAAAAGCGGTGAACATGAAGTTTCACTGGTAAGCGCAGCAGCAATAGCAAGAGGACTTTCAAAAAATTACAGCCTGAATCTGATTGCCATCACTAAAAAAGGAAAATGGTATCTTCAGCCTGCATCAGAACTGGAACGCATCCTTGCAGATTCAAAAGCACATTTTGAAATAATTGAAGATGAGACAAAAGCAGTGAGTGTAATTCCTGCTGCCGGAAAAAATGCCTTTGTGGCAGACGGAAAGGCTCTGGAAACCGGCTGTGTTTTCCCGGCTCTTCACGGTTCCTTCGGTGAAGACGGAAATATTCAGGGCCTTTTTGAAATGGCTGAGATTCCATATGTTGGATGTACCACAATGTCCAGCGCCCTTACAATGGATAAGGAAAAAACAAAACAGGTCTGGCAGGCAGCAGGACTTCCTGTAGTTCCTTATGTCTGCATGCCTCGTTCCGTAATGATGGATTCTGTTGTTTACGATGCATTCCTTGATGAAGCTGAAAAAGAACTTGGTTACCCTATGTTCGTAAAACCAAGTTCTGCAGGTTCTTCAAACGGAGCTGCAAAAGCCAAGAGCCGTAAAGAACTGGCCTTTGCTCTTATGGAAGCTTTCCAGTGGGATGATAAAGTTCTCATTGAAAAATCCATAGACAATGCCCGCGAAATTGAATGTTCCGTAACAGGAAATGCTGTTTCAGGAGATCCAAACAATGACATTGAAGATGTAGTTGCCTACATTCCTGGTGAAATTCTTCCAAGTCATGACTTCTATGACTATGATGCAAAATACAATGATGAAAACGGTGCCGCTCTTCAGATTCCTGCAAATCTTTCAGAAGAAGGACTGGAAAAAATCCGGAAGGTTGCAGTTGCCGCTTACAAGGTTCTGGACTGTTCAGGACTTTCACGTGTAGATTTCTTTATCAGTAAAGAAGACGGACAGGTTTTCCTCAATGAAATCAATACACTTCCAGGCTTTACACCAATCAGTATGTTCCCTAAGATGTGTGGAGCTGCAGGACTGGAATTTGCAGATCTTACAAAACTTCTGATAGATGAAGCTCTTGCAAAGTTTGAAAGCAAAAATCAGCTGATCAGAAGCCGCTAATAAAAGATTTAGTTTTTATTTCTGAAGACTGACCTTTTGAATGTAATAGTTCGGGGTCAGTTTTTTTGTTTATGACGGTTCTTGTAAATATACATCTGATCGTCTGCAATTTTTAAAGTTTGAAGGAAACTGTTTTTTTCTGAATGTTCAGCCATTCCAAAACTTAAAGATACATTCAGTTCATCCATTTCTTTTGTTGTGCTGTTTCTGAAAGTTTCTTTTATGTCTTTGCAGATTTTATAAACGTCATTTGCTTTTTCATTTCTGAAAATAAGAACGAATTCGTCACCGCCATAACGGAAAACATTTCCATGAAGTTTTGAAGCCTCTTTCAGAATTATTCCGGAAACAGTTTCAAGGGCACGATCACCTTCACTGTGACCGATGTTGTCGTTGATCTGCTTGAAGTTATCCAGGTCCATCATAACAAAAATGAAGGAATCTTCAGGAAGATGATTGTTTGAAATATCTTCTATATGTTTATCAAAGGCATTTCTGTTGTTCATGCCTGTAAGACCGTCTTTCATAGCCTCTTGCATAAGATGATAACGTTCAATTTCAAAATCTTTTGTAAGCTTTAATTTGATGATTTCAAATTTTAAAATCTGAAGACTTATTATATAGAGTCCGATTTGAGTCATGAAAGTAACAAGTACTGTGGCAAAATTATCTATGCTTGCAAAGGGAAGAGGTCTGGATTTATCCCAGGTAATAAAAAACTCAGCGATTATTTCCATTATGAGTGCAAATACTGTAGTGGTGTTTGTAAGTCTCTTGTCACTGTAAACAACGGAAAGAAGACCAGGTACTGAAAAAGCAACCAGGATAACGGGGAATACTGAATGAACAATATTCATTGTGAAAATCATCATTACAAAAAGAAATGAAACAACGTAGCTTTTGGTTCCGTCTTTCATTGTGGTTTTGTTTGTCAGATGCATAAGTCCGATAATGATTCCGTTTACCACCAGAGGAAAGAAAAAGAATTTCTTGAAATAAATATCCGGATGAAAATTATCTCTTCCTGAAGCATTGAAAAGAAAGAAAACAATTAATTCAGAAAGAGTAATAATGAAATATACGATTGAGGAGATAATTGTAATTGATTTGGTCCACCTCTTTCGAAGTGAATCCAAATCACGGTTGATGTTCTGGTTGAAGAAATTTTTCAGGAAGCTCATTTGTTTTTGCTCTTTGGTCCAACAGTTTTTTCAGTTTTTTTCTTTGCAGGTTTTTCTGTTCTTTTTGAAGCTGCCGGCTTTGAAGTTTTTTTAGCAGGAACAAAAGGTTTCAGGAAGTTTTCTGCTTTGTATTCTGCCTTTGCTTTTGCAGCGCACAGAGTTTTGTACATAGACAGAACAATTTCTTCTTTTGCGGTGCTTGCTCCAATAAGAAGAGCACTGGTTACCATATTCAAGGCATCATCACTTGATTCTTTGTTGAACCAGCGGATGTTGTCAAAATCGTTGGCACCTGAAAGAAGCCATGCATTTCTGCTGTTTACCATTTCATTTACCAGAGGGTAGAGACCTTTCTTTTCGTCTTTTGCATAGGCTTTAAGATCTGCCTTAGCAGTAAGGGCGAAAAGTTTTGTCAGATTCTGGCGGTAATCCTTTACTGAAATGCGCACTTCTTTCTCAGGGTTTTCTGCTTTCAGAGCTTCTATCTGTTGGTTCTGAACCGACTTGAGAATGTCATTGAACTTGCGTGGGAGTGCCCATAAGGTTCCGAAGTCTGAGTCTGCAATTGATGAAGCAAATGCATAGCAGAGGAGGAGAATATAAAGATCTTCCTGGGACTGGTCTTTTACAAGCTTTGCAAAACCGGCAAAAGTTTTTTCTTTAAGCAGGGCTTTCTGAAGGTCAAAGACTTCTTCGACGGCTTTTGCTTTAACAGGTTTCTTTGCATTTGTTTTTGCAGCAGACTTTTCATTTTTTTCTTCTTCAAGAAGAAGTTTGGTAAGTTTCTTTATTCTGTTTTCGTATTCTTTTGCACATTTGTCTGCATTGAAAGGTTTTTCTTTTCCAATGTAGTAGTTTGCAAAATTATAGAAAGCTTTTGCTGATTCAAGGGAATCCTGGACAATCTGTTCAACTGCTTTTTTATCGATGCCTTTAGGCTCAGGTTTCTTTTCTGCTTTTTCTTTAGCTTTCACAGCTTTCTTTGTTTCAAAAGGAGTGAGAACAAAATCTTCGGCACTGTTTTCAGCGGCCACAGTTTCGGCAACAGGAGGAAGTTCTGCTTTGCATCCGTATTTTGCGTTGCGTACAGTAAACTGAGCATTGAGTTTTGGAAGAACACTTCCTGCAAAGGCGGCGAACTTTTCGTACAGGTCTTTGTACATAAGTTCCTGCCATGCGGTTTCAATGTCTTCACATCCTTTTCCGTTAAGGAAGTCACAAAGAGTTTTGTATCGGCCGTCGGCTTCGTCAGTAACCTGCTGAACATCCAGATAAACCTGAGTTTCAAATCCGTTGAGTTCAACATACATTCCGTGTTCGCAGATGTCTTTTGAACTTCTGATGAACCAGAGCCCTGAGTGGTGTTCGCGGAAGATAACGAATTTGTCGTCTTCTGCAGTTAATCCAAGTCCTTCAGAAATGGAACGGGTCATCTGCATAATATCATTTTCACCCGATCCGGTTTTTACAGCGTATGGTTCAGACTGTTTGATCCATCCGGCAGCGCGCTCATATTTGTTGTTATAGAATACGATGGCCTGTTCGTTTCCTGCCTTGTTTGAGTAAGCAAATACGTTTTCGTTTACTGTGTTGTTGTTCCATAATGAATAGAAAAGGAAGTTTTCTACATTTGCGAAAAGGTAACGCTTTTTCATGAGAGGGAAGATGTCGTGCCAGTGACGGTCAATGAGCCACTGGTCAGGAGTTTCGTTTTTGTAAGCCTTTGTATATTCCATGCCGTATTTTTCTTCAAAGCCTTCAATCTGTCCGTGACCGAACATAGGAAGACCAGGCATGGTAATCATGAGTGTACAAACGCCGAAGTATTTGTCGCCTTTACCGAACTGAGCTACGGCAGTTTCTTCATCAGGATTGTTCATGAAGTTTACATAACGCTTCAGAACCTGAGGGTCAAAGGCGATTGTATTTTTAACAGTGTCACGGTATTTCTGGTTTTCTTCTTTTTTAAGCATGTTCATGAAAGCACTGTTGTAAACACGGTGCATACCGAGAGTGCGTACAAAGTAACCTTCCATCATCCAGAAAGCTTCTGCCAGAAGAAGTGTGTCAGGAACTTCCTGAGCAACACGGTCTACAACTTCGCGCCAGAATTCATTCGGGATTGCATTGTTGAACTGTTCTGTAGAAAGACCTGTTTCAGACCTTGTTGCAATGTCTCCTCCGTGTCCCGGCTCCGGATACCAAAGGCGGCGGATATGTTTTTTTGCCAGAACCATGGCTGCGTCAAAGCGGATAATAGGGAAGTTTCTTGCAACGTGAAGAATTTCCTGCATAACCTCTTCACGGGCGGCAGGATTCAGAAAGTCAATCTGGGCAGTGTCATTCCATGGGAGCCCTGTTCCGTCGTTTCCGTGGTAAATATAACGAACATCTCCTGTCTGGTTGTCTACGCGTTTGAAGACAACAGAACAGTCATTTTTTGAATAGTAATGGTCTTCCAGGAAAACAGAAGTTCTGGGATCCTGTGAAAGATTTTCGCCGTTGAAAGTATAGTGAGGGAAGGGACAGTCTTTTCTCTGAACAAAAAGATCAGGCTTGTTCATAACCCAGTCGCCGTCCATACCAGTGTGGTTCGGAACCATGTCTGAAGCAAGGCGGATGCCGCGGGCCCAGAGACGGGCGCGCAGGTTTTCTACTGCACCCCAGCCGCCGATATTCTGTGCAATGTTGTAGTCAAAAAGGGAATAGGCAGAAGCGGCAGCTTCAGGGTTTCCGCAAATCTGTTTGATGCGCTTTGAAGCCTTACTTCTTTCCCAAAGTCCGATGAGCCAGAGTCCTGTGAAACCTTCGTCACGGAGTGTATCCAGTTCGCAGTCAGGAATTTTATCCAGAGTGTCGATAGGGTAGCCGTATTTTTTTGTTAACTGATCAAGCCATACCAGAACGGTTTTTGCCATAAGGACAACTTTAGGCATCCATTCCTTGTCAGGACTGTAGCGTTCATATTCGTGCATAAGATCTTCATAGCTTGGAGGAGCCATATCAGGTCCGTCCCAGGGGGCGCCGCCGCCAATAGGCTGCCATGAAGCTTTCTGTTCTTCGCTGATTGTGTCCATTCCTGTAAGAATTCTTTTGAGCCATTCGCTCATGAAAGATTTCCAGTGCTTCTGGATGTAATCCATCTGGCCTTTCAGGTCTTCCGGAGCAAAAGCAACAGGTTCCTTAAGAAGGGTTATCAGGTCGTGATCAAAAGGTCCGTAAGAAGGCTGTGATTTTGCAAAGGCTTTTATTACAGCCCATGCTTTTCCGTATGCAGAATTAGCTGCAAGTTTTGTATCGTCAAAAAGGATTTTGAACGGGTTGAAAGCAGGGTTTTCGTTTGCCAGAAGAAGCATAATCATTTCTTCTGTGACCTGTTCCCGGTTGGAACGTTCTGTTTCTGTGGCAGGGTCCAGTGCAATATCTTCAAGGTATTCCTGAGCACTGCGTTTTCCCTGGTAAACTTCTACAGGAGGGAATTCTTCCATGAATTCCATAAGAAGATCAGTGTAAGCCTCTTTTCCGATGGCAGTTTCAATTTCGGAAACCAGATCTTTCATGAAAGAAGGTGATTTGTCTTTGCGGTAAAGCATGCACACGTGATGGAAGATTTCATCAATCAGTCCCATGGCATTCAGGCTTCCGGCTGATACACGCTTGTCATTCTGACCGCGCTGGTCAAAAAGAGTGTTCAGTTTATCCTGGAAAATGCGGACATTCTTGAGATTTGCAAAAACTACGTTTCCGCTTGAGGCAAAAAGCCCTTTATCGAAGTTACAGAGGTCGCGGATTTCGCGGCTAATGTGGAATTCATTGTAAGAAATAGTCATATCTTCTTATTTTAACCCTATAATTAGGGTTTTTCAATGAAATATTATGGAATAAAATAACAGATGTTTGAGATTTTAGAGATAATGTTGTAGAATTACGCGAGGGAAAAAATGAATAATGACTTAATTAAGAATAGTCTGAATCTGAAAAATGATTTTCTGGAATGGAAACTTAGACAGCTGTCTAAGACGGCTACACTTTTTGTCTTTATGCTTTCTGTAATGCACGGGGTTTTTGTTGTTTCTGAATTAAAAAACCTTTTGAACCGTGAAGTTTCTCCTGATTTTTCTATTTTCGTTGTTGTTCTTCTTCTCAGGTTGATACCTATTATTACTCTTGGCGTAAATTTTCTCCTGTTTAAGCGTAAATTGATTTCTGTTTACACATTTACTTATATAAATAATTTTGTGCTGCTTTTTGTTGTTATTGCGACAGGAATTTCAAAGTATTTTGTTCCCAAACCAAATAACCCTATGGGATCAATTCTAATAGACAGTATCATCGCTATTATGGCTACGATTTTTATGCCTTCCGTAGTTTCAATTTTTAATTTTTTGATTTGTCTGATAACAATTCTCCTTATGGGAAAATTTATTCCGGGAACTTATTATTTAGTAAAAGATACTGTTACCAGCCTTGTTCCTTTTGGCATAGGAATGATTATCTTCGTTTTTTCAATGGATCAGAATTTCAGAAAAATGTATCAGTATATCGGCAAAATCAAAAACATGTCTCTTGAAGACAGTTTAACAGGGCTGTATAACAGAAACATTTTGAAAGGAAAAGTATACGACAAGTACACAGAACGTTGTACTTATGATGGAAGTATGCTTCTTCTGGATATCGATCACTTCAAGAATGTAAATGATACTTATGGACATCAGGCAGGAGATGCCCTTCTTTGCCGACTTTCTGCTGTTCTGACTGATAATGTGAGAAAAGATGATTTTATTGTCCGTTTTGGCGGGGAAGAATTTCTGATTGTCTTAAGGGAACTTCCATTACAGGATGCGGTGTCAATTGCAGAACGGATAAGAATTCAGGTAGAAAACTGTGACTGGACTCCAAAATTTACTGTATCATGCGGTGTATGCTCATTCGCCAATGGAAACAGATTTGAATCAGTCATTAAGACTGTAGACGATAAGTTATATGAGGCCAAAAACTCTGGCAGAAACAGAACCTGTTTTTAATTTTCTTTTTCAGAATCCTTAAAAATACATTGACGTTTATCTATATGTTTGTTAAATTATACATAGATACTTATCTATATGAAAGAGGTTTCTATGGAAGCAGACAAAATCAGTGAAATTTGCAAGGCACTTGGAGATCCAAACCGTCTTCAAATAATCAAACTTCTTACAAACGGCGAAATGTGCGCCTGTAAACTGCTGGAAGAATTTCAAATCACACAGCCAACCCTTTCTCATCACATGAAAATTCTTACAGACTGCGGTCTTGTTTCCAGCAGGAAGGATGGTAAGAAAACTTATTATTCAATCATCTGCTGTACATTCAAGGAATTCAAATCTTATTTTGAAAATATCACCTGCTATAAAGACAGACTTGCTAAAGGCAAAGGTTCTGGCTCCGAAGCCTGCTGTGATTGCGTTGAATAAGGAGGCTGACTGATGGTCTGGAATTTTATACAAAATCAGCTGCTTGGAATGAAGTGGCTTACAGCAGTTTTATCAAAACTCCTTATTCTTTGCGGATTAGATGTGGAAAGCCGGATAGGGGGGACAGTCCTCTTTTTCTTTATGGATTTAAT
>DCHR01000007.1 GCA_002315375.1 Treponema sp. UBA1747
TCATAACACATATTATGCGTATACGAATAAAATTCTTATCCAGCTAAATTCCTGTTGATTTGAATAATTCTTCTTTATCGTTAATTATTTTTGATACTCTTTAATAATGGAATATTTTTTTCTGTAAATATTTCCATTAATTCACTTTGAAGTTTTATAGAAAAACTCATTGTTTTATCAGTATCTTTCATACGCAAAGTTAAATTTTGCTTTGATTTACAGAATATTGATTTTTTATAATCTTCATTGCTGGAATACCCTGAAATATTTTCCATTTCTATTTCCTTGTTCCACCATAAAAAATGAAAATGAATGACATTATTATCAAATTCTATTACAGGACATACATAGGATAATATTTTAGGGAAATAGTACAAACAGAAAGCAAACAGAGAATATATCCCGATTAAAGACCAAGTAATCGTTCTAAAAGCTATAATAAGGCATGTTAAAGGAATTAACCCCATAACAATATCAAAAACAACTTCATTTTTATCAATTTTAATTTTACTTTTCATAATTTAACTTTCTCCTTCCTCAATTATAGCACACTTTTTGGAAACAAAAAAAAATCCAGTTGAAACTAATTCAACTGGATTTCTTCATCGTAAATTAAAAATTATGCATTCTTAATTACTTCTGCTGCTTTTTCTGCTGTCATGTCTGTGAACTGTTCGCGGGTCTGAAGGTTTTTCAGAGTGAAAGTTTCCTTTGCAATTTCTTCAGCATTCATAAGGATTCCCCATTTTACAGCTTTTGCTTCAGTTACTTTGTACTGCTGGTTCATTTTCTTTGGTTCCGGGAAAACTTCAACAGAAATACCAAGAGCACGGAGTTCAGCAGCTACTTTATGGTAAGCAATTACATCATTTCCATTCTGATTGAAAACTTCGGCGTCCAGATAAGAACCTTTCTTTTCAAGACGGCCAAGCATTTCAAGTCCTGCAATAAGACGGTCCAGACCGATTGATCCACCAACGCCTGAAACCTTTTCCTTCATGTAAAGACCAGTCAGATTGTCGTAACGTCCGCCGGAACAAACTGAACCGATTTTTACTTCGTTTCCATCGTCATCGAACAATGTTGTTTCGAATACGATTCCTGTGTAATAGTCCAGACCGCGCATAATAAGAGGATCGAATTCAAATGAAGTTTCAATACCAGAAACCTGCATCATCTTGTAGATTTCACGGAGGCGGTCACAGTAAGCAGAAGCCCCTTCTCCGGCAAGTTTTTCGTTACGGTCTACGAGCGCAAGGAATCCTTCGTTTCCGGAATTTCCGATAAATTCATAAGTCTTGTTTACACAAGTTTCAGCATCTGAAGTACATGCCTGGAAAAGTTCTGTAAGTTTCCCCTTTGTAACTTCTTCAGGAACTTTTTTTATTGCATCCAGAACTGGAAGAATTTCATCAAGCTTTGCTTCTGCACCTAAGTTTTTAAAGAAAAGATTAATGAGTCCGCGGTGATTAATCTTCATTATGAACTTTTTGTTTCCACTGTCTGATTTTCCGACAATTTCATCCAATGCTGCTTTCAGAACAGAAAGGATTTCAAAATCACAGGTTGCTGAATCGCTTCCTACTGTATCGATATCACACTGAACGAATTCACGGTAACGTCCAGCCTGTGGTTTTTCACCGCGCCATACTTTTGCAATATGGTAGCGTTTGAAAGGCATGTAAAGTTCAGAAAAATGTTCTGCTGTAAAACGTGCAAAAGGAACTGTAAGGTCGAAACGCATGGCAACATCGCGGCCACCGTTATCTTCAAAGCGGAATACCTGCTTTTCAGTTTCCCCGTTACTTTTGCGTAAAAGAATGTCGGTATATTCCAGAACCGGAGTGTCGATTGGAACATAACCGTAAGAACGGTAAACTTTTGTGATTTTTTCAATCAGGCCGCTTCTTGCAATTTCTGATTCCGGAAGAAAATCGCGGAATCCTTTCAAAATTCTAGGTTGAATGAGATTTTCCATAACTGAAATAATAACGAAACAAGGATTTTTTAACAATAAAGGAGAAGTTTACTTATTCCAAAGTTCGATTTTCTGGGAAATCAGACGGTCCAGTTCACTGGTAACAGTTTCAATATCCATGGAAATAATGCCACTTTTCATTTTTTCCCAGGATTTATCGAAATCTTTTTCCGGTCCCAGAATCATTTTTATAAGTTCCTGCTTAACATAGTTATCGATTTGATTCAAACGACTGGTATTTTCTGAAGAAAGGCTGTACTGCCAGACCTGGCCGTGACGACTAACACCCAGTTCCTGACTTGAAGGAAAAATATCAGGCCAGATTTCGGCGCCATAAGCTCTGAGAGTTTCCCTTTCCGGCCGAAGATAACTTTTTTTTATGGAATCAACGGAATTCTGTACCAGAATATTTCCAAGGGAATCCAGGGCACCGTTTCCTGCCTGTGGGAAAGGATAAATCCATACGCCTATACCTGCATTTTCAGGAATATTCGGAAGAGAAACACGTTTTCCATCAGAGGTAACTTCATAGGTAACCCCTTCAACACCCCAGTTCAAGATTATCTGGGCTTCCTCAGAACACATATAATCAAGAAATTTAAAGGCTGCTTCAGGATCTTTGCAGCTTTTTGTAATGGCAATTCCCCAGCCACCGGAAAAACCGTAATCCTTCAGGGACTGGTCTTTGTATTCAGGACCTGCAGTAACCGGAAGATATGCAAAAGTCCTGTTTTCCATATTATTTGCAGCCAGTTCAGAACGTGCATCCATAAGTCCCCAGTGGGTATAACTGGTGGCAAGAACAATTCCTTCCTTTAATTTAGACTGGAATAAATCTTCTTTCTGAGTAAAGCTTTCTATATCAAGAAGTCCTTCATGATAGATACGGTTCAACCATTTGTAAAAAACAGGCATTTCCGGGGCTAAGAATTTATAAGTTGCCTTCAAAGTATTCTGGTCAATAATCCACTGTCCGTCATCGGGATGACCTGTAAGATAACTACCCGGATTTGAAAGTCCCAGATACCAGAACCAGTCATCACAGAGCAATGAAAAACCTATTGTTTCGTGACCGTTTATGTAAGGATTTTTTGCTTTATAGGCCAGAAGTGCATTTTCCAGATCATCCAGGGTCTTGATCTGAGGATATCCAAGTTCTTTCAATACTGCATGCTGAAGCTGGATGTTTCCTGCCACTTCAAGGACTTTCTTTTTAATCTCGAAAGTCCCCATACTGTAAATATGAGGATTCTCAAGTGAATATTTAAGTTTTACAAGCTGGTCCCCGTAAAGTTTTTTCATATTCTGACCATACTTTTCTATATAGTCATCCAGGGGAATAACAGCTCCGGCTTCAATAAACCGGGCAAGATCATTTTTTACATAGATTAAATCGGGAAACTGATCATTTGCAAGCATTACGGAAACTTCATCCGAATTCTGGGAATAAATAGTTTCCAGAAAAACCCCGCTTTTTTTTGTTATTTCCCGGGCAGTAAGGTCAGTAAAGGGAGTATACTGGGTTAAATCCGAAGAATAAAAAGTAAAATTCTTGATTTCAGAAGGACCTTTATTCTTTTGGCAGGAAGGACAGAGAAAAAATGATGCAAAAAGAACAGCAGCTGACAGAAAATTCAGTGGTCTGAAATGAAAAAAATTATTTTTTTTCATCAATTTGTCTCCCTCTTCACGGATTTATTTACGAATTTGTCTGTTCCTTAAACTCTTTTGGAGTCATACCGGTGGCTTTCTTGAACTTCATAAAGAAATAATCTGTATTAGCATAACCAACGAGTTTTGAAATCTGATAAATTTTCAAATCGGTATTAAGGAGTTTGTTTTTGGCTTCTTCGATTCTCAAGTTATCAAGATATGTGTTGAATTGAACTCCTGTATACTTTCGGAATTTCTTTCCCAGATAAGCTGAATTACAGTTGAAAAGATCGCCCAAAGTTTCCAGCTTAAGGTCACTGGCATAATTTGTTTTTACATATGCGATTACCTTTACTATTACGGAATCAGCAGTATTTGTATGGAAAGTTTCGATTATGCTGTTCAAAGTGTTGCGGAAAAAAGTAAATGCGGAATCAAAAGTTTTCTTTTCCAGGATTTTAGGAACAATTTCAAGCTTTTGAATTTTTTCAAGTTCCCTTTCAGGATACTTTGCATTGATTTTGTTATAAATTTCCATGAGAGATGAAATGAGTTTCTGTTTTACGTCGCTGCTTTTTGCAGTTACAACCATAACATCCTTTTTTATATCCTCAAATAAAGTCTCAAGTCCCGCTTTATCATAAGTTTCAATACAAAAAACCGCTCTGCTGCAGTAATTTTCCATATTTGCATCCAGATCGGTAAGTTCTTTTGTGGTATCAAAGCCTTCTACAGTTTCTTCACTTACGCAAGGCACACCTGAAATGTAAAAGAGGAAATTCATGTAGGATGAAGCTTCCCTAAAAGAATCCAGACAGCCCGCAAAACCCTTTAATTTTTTTCCGCGGCAAATAAAAACTCCCTCCGGATAATGTTTTACAAAACGTTCAATGCAGTTTGAAACCGCTTCTTCATTGGCATTTTTCAAAACTACGGCAATATCACCGTTTATGTTCAGGGTTTCCATAGCGAAGAAAGAAAAATAGTTTTCAACACATTTTTCAATCAGAGCTTTGTTTTCATCAGGGAAGAATTCCTGGGAACAGATTAAAACTGTATATTCATCGTTATTTTCAAGGGATGAATCATATTCACCTTTTAAAAGAAGATTTCTGTAAAAGACGTTGGATTCATATTTTCTGGCAGTTTTTGATTCTTCCTGAACATTTCTCGAATTCAGGATATCTGCTTTTATGACGTTAATTTTTTCAGTAAGTTCATCTTCATCAACCGGTTTAAGAAGATATCCTTTGGCCCCCAGATTGAGAGCTTTCTGGGCATATTCGAACTGAGAAAAACCTGAAAGGATAAGAAATGAAGGAACCTGTGTGCCATGGGTTTTGCAGTATTCATTCACCTGTTCCATAACTTCGATTCCGGTTAATCCCGGCATTTTGATGTCCAGTAAAACAACATCAGGAGAATAATCTTTTATGGCCTGAACCGCTTCATTTCCGTTGGAAGCTTCGGTGCAAATTGTAAATCCCAGTTCTTCCCAGTCAACAATATATTTAAGACCGGTTCTGATACTTTCTTCATCATCTGCAATTAATAACTTCATCATATTCTGGAATTCCTCATCTGTTCGATTTCAATTAAAGGGAATGTAAGAGTTACTTCAGTACCTTCCCCTTCCTTACTGTTTATTTTCATTCCATAGGATGTTCCGTAAAAAAGCTTGATACGGGAATTTACATTCATCAATCCAATAGAACCTTCATATGAATCAACAAGTTCATCTTTCAAAGCCTTGTTGATATCAGCCAGTTTTTCTTCAGGTATTCCGCAGCCATTGTCCTTAACAGAAACATGAAGAAGCCTTGGACCGTATTCAGGTTTTTCTTCGGAAATAAAAATATAAATAAATCCGCCGGATACTGTAGTTTCCAGTCCATGACTGAAACTGTTTTCTACCAGAGGCTGTATCAAAAGAGGCAGAATCGTCAGCTTTTGAACATCACACATGGTAATTATATCATAAGAAATACGGGAACCAAAACGGAAGCGTTGAATATTCAGATAATTCTGCACGGCTTCCAGCTCCTTAATAAGAGGAACATTCTTCCCGCTTACATTCAGGTTGTAGCGAAGAAGTGAGGCCAGAAGTTTAAGCATGGTAGATGAATCTTTATCTCCCATGGCAAGGCTTTTCATACGGATTGTTTCTAGTGTATTGAAAAGGAAATGAGGATTAATTTGGGTTGCAAGCATTTTATACCTGATTTCGTTCTGCCGGGAGCTGATCTGTTCCCTTTCAAGCTTCTGTTTATAAACCTGATTGATAAGATTGCTTACTTTTTCGCTCATAAGATAAAGGCTGTGATAAATCTGTTCAAATTCGTCAGTTCCCCCGATTGTTTTGGGAATAGAGAAATTGTTTTCTACAACGCTCTGAATACCATCCCGGACTGTACGAACGCGGGAATTAACATAACTGCTGAACAACTTAATGGCAATGTAAGAGAGAAGAATAATAAGAAGAATAATCATCCCGGTTGGTAAAAGAAACTGAATTGTTGTCCTGTTTAATTCCTTCATCGGAACAATATACAAAAGAGTAAAATCCGATATGGAATTTGTGGCAGGTGCAAACTCGCGGGTCATGATTCCTGCACGGGAACCTTTCCAGAAAACTGTGGAAATATCATCCGATTTCCGGTTTTTCTGGTAAACCAGCTCATTTCTTAAAGCCTGGCTGTCGGCATAGGAAAGATTGTCTTCGGAAGAGAAAATAATCTGATTTTCATAGGCAATGGCGCTTTCAAAAAACTGATTTTTCAGAGTCCGTACAATATGCTCCGGATTTACATTTATTACCATTACGCCAATATAACTGTTGTCTTTCAGACTCCAGACTGACCTTATAAGACTCAGATACTGTTTTTTTGTTATGGAATCGGTTTTGTACATCCAGAAAATCTGACCGTGAGTCCGGACCGCTTTTTCGTACCAGAATTCATTGGAAATAACCGGGGTAACCTTAACAATGTAAGAGTTTTCAATAATGGTCTGATTTTCCGTATAAATTCTGAAGCTGATTACTTCCCGGTAGGACTGAAGATAATCATCAAGAAAAGAAAGATTTGTAAAGTCATAATAAGCATCCAGTGCAGACTCATACCGGGTGGAAATAATATCCTGAATCGGTTTATTAACATAAAGTCTGTCAGAAAAGACTTTAATAGTAGAAAGCATTTCATTCAGGGAATTTTCAGCATTTACAAGGGAATTCCGAACTCTCTGAATCTCCCAGACCTTAAGAGTTGAATACATTACTCCGCCAAAAATTGACGAAAGAATAATGGCCGGAAACAAAAATATTAACAAATATAAGCGCTGGAGACTCTTTTTTATAGGGGTTTTAGTAAAATATTTGTATAAGAAATTCTTTTTTCCGGACATAGGAGATATTCTATTTTACCACGAAATAGACTAAAATCAATTATATGGCAAATGAACTCCCGGTTTTATCTGTAACGGAAATCAATTCCCAGATAAAAGACTTACTGCAGCAGGCTTTCCACTCAATTTGTGTTGAAGGCGAAATTTCAGGAATTACTTTTCAAAGTTCAGGACACATTTATCTGACCCTGAAAGATGAAAATTGTCAGATTTCAGCCTGTATGTGGCGCAGTTCAACAGGAACCCTTTCTTTCAGACCAAAAACCGGCGACAAAGTCAGATGTTTCGGCTACATTTCTGCTTATCCTCAGCGGGGAAACTACCAGTTAATCATCAATAAAATGGAAATGGCCGGAATCGGTGATGTTCTGGTCATGCTTGAAATGCGCAAAAAGAAGCTGGCAGCCGAAGGTCTTTTCAACCAGGACCATAAACGAAGACTCCCATATAATCCTAAAACCATCGGCGTAGTAACCAGCCCGACTGGTGCTGCCTTCAGAGACATATGTCAGACAGCCATGGGAAGAAATCCTCATCTGCGTATTATTCTTTTTCCCTGTCTGGTTCAGGGAGACGGTGCCGCTGACAGCATCTGCAAAATGATTGAAATCGCAAATTTTTACCGGATGTGCGATGTTCTTATTGTAGGCCGCGGCGGCGGAAGCCAGGAAGATCTTCTTCCTTTCAGTGAAGAAAATGTAGTCAGAGCAGTTTATAACTCTGACATTCCCGTAATCAGTGCAGTTGGACACGAAATTGACTGGAGCCTTGCAGATTATGCTTCTGACCTGAGGGCGGCAACACCAACTCAGGCTGCTGAAATTGCGGTTCCTGTATATGCAGAAACAATGCAGAGAATCCAGTGGTATAAAAACGACCTTTACAATTCAATTTCCCAGAATGTCCATAATAAAATACTTATGGTCCGGAGTTTCAAACCTGAAAATCTTGAAATGCAGTTCCGTTCGATAGAACAGCCTTATTTAATGCGCTTTGACAATGCAAAACGTGAACTACAGGAAAACCTTGAAGAGAAAATCAAAGATTTGAAACAAAGAATCGCACAGAACATTACGGTTCTTGAAGGTGCAAGTCCATCGACTATTCTGGACAGGGGATATTCAATGGTAAGGGACAAGCTGACAGGAGCCGTAATCCGTGATGCATCTGTTGTACTTCCCGGAATGGAAATAGAAATCACTCCTTCAAAAGGAAGCTTTACTGCAATAAGCAAATAAAACTTAAAATAAATAAACAGGATATAAAATGAAAAACTTTGAAGAAAACTTAAGAAAACTTGAAGAACTTTCTTCGGACATTAAACGTTCAGACATTTCTCTGGAAGATGCACTTCGTGATTTCGAAGAAGGAATCAAACTGGCTAAAGGACTTGAACAGGAACTTAATGCCATCGAAGGGAAAATTCAGATTCTCATGAATGAACCAAATCCTATGACTGCTGAAAACAAACCTCAGCTGGATGATTTTGCACCGACAAATACACAGACAGGAACTGCAGGTGCACCACAGGCAGGATTAAGACAGGATTCCCTGTTTTAGTTTTTTTAAGGATTCGAAGAAATGAGCGCAACCAGACCAGTCAGAAAACTCAATGCTGAAACTGCCCGTAAAATTGCTGCCGGTGAAGTAATTGACCGGCCAAATGCTATTGTCAGGGAATTGCTGGACAACTCCGTGGATTCCGGGGCAACCTCTATCACCGTTGAGATCAATGGCGGCGGAATTGATAAAATCAGAATTGTAGATAACGGCTGCGGAATGACAAAAGAAGACCTGCAGACATGCGCTCACCCTCACTGTACAAGCAAAATCGAAAAAGATGTGGACCTTCTGAACCTTACTACTTTGGGGTTCCGCGGCGAAGCCCTGGCTTCCATTGCAGCAGTTTCCAGACTTTCCATAATCAGTGCCGGCTGGAAAATGCGGGCTTCAATTACAGAAGACCATATAATCGAATCTTTTGCCGAAACAAATGGAACCATTGTTCAGAGTGAAGGACTGTTTGAAAACTTCCCTGCCCGCCGCCAGTTTCTGAAACGGCCTGCAAGCGAAGGTCTTCTCTGTAAAAACACATTTATCGAAAAATGTCTTCCACGTCCTGACATTTCTTTCCGCCTTATTATGGACGGAGTCACAAAGCTGGATTTGCCACGTGATGTTTCCTTTACACAGAGATTTGTCCGGGCTATGGGCTACAGGGAAAGCGACAAACTTTTTTACGAAATTGAATCACACAGCGCCGAAGGTAAATGGAAAGTCAGAATCATTCTTGGAGAACCAGGCGTAAACAGATCAAACAAAAAAGATATTTTTATTTTTGTAAACGGACGCAGAATACAGGAATACTCTCTGGTTCAGGCCGTTGAGTACGGCGGACAGGGATTTTTTCCTAACGGAACTTATCCTGTTGCAGCAGTATTTGTAGAAATCGATCCGCAGCTTGTAGATTTCAATATTCACCCTGCAAAGAAAGAAGCAAGGTTCAGTGATATTTCAAGTCTCCACCACGGAATCAGTTCAACAGTCCGTAATTTTTACAAAAACCATACTTTGCAGGGTCTTGCGTCAAATGCTCTTTCAGGTTCTAAAACTGAAAGTCACGAAAGTGATGCTACTGCAAGACAGAAAGAACTTTTTGAAAAACTCTTTGAAACGTCTGCTTCAAAAGTAGAACCTGCCGTTTCAAACACAAACACTTATTCTGATGCAAAAGAAAACAAAAGTTCAGGAGTTTACAGAGGCGCTTATAAAATTCCGTCCCATGAAACAGAAAAAACATCTTTCAGCGACAGCTTTTCTGCACCAAAGTCCTCAGACACAAAAAGCAAACTGAATCTTTTTACTACAAAGATATCTACCGGAAGCCTCGGAAAAACAACTGGAGAATCCCAGACAGGCGAGCAGAAATTTTCTTCACCTGCTTCAATATCACGGGCCCCTCAAACTATTACTCAGAATACTAATCCAGCAGAACAGATTAATTCTCTTGCTGACGCAGCACTTGAAGAACCGCAGGAACAGGAAGCTCCTTCAGATTTTAAATTTCTTGGCTGTACTCTGGGAACCTTCCTTGTATGCGAAAAGAACGGAAGCCTTTATATTGTTGACCAGCATGCAGCTCATGAACGGATTCTTTTCAACAGAATAATGTCCGAAAAACCTACAAAAATTTCTCTCATAATTCCCTATATACTGGAAACAGAAAACGAAGAAGAAAACAAGTATCTGGAAACCATAAAAGAACAGCTGAGTGAATGCGGTTTTGAAATTCAAAAGAACGGCAAAAACACCTGGGATGTCTGTACAACTCCTGACCGCTGGAAAGGAACAGAAAAAGATCTGAAAGAAGCCATTCTTTCAAAAAAAGTCGAACCGGTAGAAATCATCAGAAGTATTGCTGCAATGACTGCCTGCAGAGCTGCAGTTATGGACGGACACATTCTGGATGATATAACTGCAGCAAAACTTGCAGAAGAAGCATTAAAGCTCAAGGACCCTCACTGCCCTCACGGCCGTCCAGTTTACACAGAACTTTCCCGAGAAAAGCTTTTCATGCTTGTAAAAAGAACATAAAAAAAGAGCGGTTTGAAACCGCTCTTTTTTGTTATTTTATAAGCATGCAGTCGCCGTAACTGAAAAACCTGTAACGCTCTTCGACGGCTTTTTTGTAAGCATTCAGAATATTGTCTTTTCCCGCAAATGCAGAAACCAGCATAATCAGAGTGCTT
This sequence comes from Treponema sp. UBA1747, assembly GCA_002315375.1. Classification (GTDB taxonomy): domain Bacteria; phylum Spirochaetota; class Spirochaetia; order Treponematales; family Treponemataceae; genus Treponema_D. The sequence goes on from DCHR01000007.1 coordinate 10,783, forward strand.
TCCGGAGTATGGAAGTTGGTAAACATCTGGTCTACTGTTTTGAAACGGTAACCGGGATACATAAAAATATGTGTACTTGAAGTTCCGGCATTTACTGTTCCGTCTTCATTAGAAGCTGATTCCAGGGTACGTACCGAAGTGGTTCCGACAGCAAGAATCTTTCTGCCGTCTTTTTTAGCCTGATTGATTTTATCTGCAACTGACTGAGGAACTGTATAAGCTTCTTCATGCATTTTATGATTTTCAATTTTATCTTCACGAACAGGAAGGAATGTTCCAAGACCAACATGAAGAGTTACGAAATCTCTTTCGATTCCTTTTGCGCTTAAACGGCCAAGCATTTCATCTGTAAAGTGAAGGCCTGCTGTTGGACATGCTGCGCTGCCGGTTTCTTTGGCATATACATTCTGATAGCGTTCGGAGTCGGAATCGGTATCTTCGCGCTTGATGTATGGAGGAAGCGGAATATGACCGTTGTGTTCAAACCATTCTTCTGTAATTACAAAATCAAAGTTCACGGCGCGGAATTCTGTACCGGCATTTCCGGGAACATCAACGATTGTCCCGATTGTTCCGTCAGGAAATTTATAACGCATACCGGGCTTCTGTTTCTTTGCATTGAAAACCATTGTATTCCAGGTACGGCATTCTTTGTCGATTGAATTAAGGAACATAAACTCTACTTCACGTCCGGTTGTTTCTTTGATTCCGTAACAACGGGCACGGCGGACTTTTGAATTATTGAAAATCATAAGAGTTCCGTCATCAATCAGATCAGGAAGGTCATCCATCATGTGATGCTCAACAAGACCCGAAGTCCTGCCCAGAAGCATAAGTTTATCCTGACCACGCACTCCGCTAGGATGCTGAGCTATAAGTTCTTCAGGAAGATCAAAATAAAAATCAGAAGTAAGCATATTGTTCCCTAATTAAAAAAGTGTATTCTGTCCGCTGGAATTTGTTCCGCCGTAAGGCAACCCCAGATGCTCATAGGCTTTGGGAGTTACAATACGTCCGCGGGGAGTTCTCTGAATTAGACCGCACTGAATAAGATATGGTTCGTAATAATCTTCCAGAGTATCAAGACTTTCGCCGATTGAAATAGCCAGAGTTTCAGCCCCTACAGGACCTCCCCCAAAATTATTGATAATTGAAAGAAGGATTTCCCTGTCATATTTTTCAAGGCCAAGTTCATCAATTCCAAGGCGCTTCAAACCAGCACGTGTAATTTCAATGGTAATAGTATCCCTGCCCGAAACTTCAGCAAAGTCACGCATGCGTCTTAAAACGCGGTTTGCAACACGAGGAGTTCCGCGTGAACACAAAGCCATAAGCATGGCAGCGTCATCATCAATTTTGATTTCAAGAATTCCTGCACTTCGCTTAATGATTGAAGCAAGTTCTTCCTGAGTATAAAAATTGAAACGGGGAATTATTCCGAATCGCGAAATCAAAGGTGAAGAAACTGAACCTGCTTTTGTTGTGGCTCCGACAAGTGTAAACTTCGGAATTGGAATACGAACGGTTCTAGCTGCAGCGCCCTGCCCGATAATCCAGTCCAGTTCATAGTCTTCCATTGCTATATAAAGCATTTCTTCAAGAGCCGGCTTTAAGCGGTGGATTTCATCTATAAAGAAAACTGTACGGGGTGTAATGGTCGAAAGAATACCTGCCAGATCTTTAGGCTTGTCCAAAGCAGGAGCTGATGTAACCTTAAAATCAACGCCCAGTTCGTTTGCAGTAATTTGGGCAAGAGTAGTTTTACCAAGTCCCGGGGGACCAATAAGCAGAAGATGATCCAGGGCTTCTTCACGGTCACGGGCGGCCTTGATGAAAACTGAAAGATTTTCTTTTATTTCTTTCTGCCCGAGAAATTCATTCAATCCTTTAGGACGGAGATTTACATCATTGTCTTCTGAAAAATTTGAAGCATCTGCTCTGATAATATTCAGTTCACTTTCCATTATGCCAATCCTACAATTACTTTTTTGAAGAGAAGATCTTCTTTTTCTGTCTGAGATTTTGAATCAAATGCCGGATCTTTAGAAAACTCTTCAACAATCAGGGCAACTTTCTGTTCAACAGATCTCTTATCATAACCCATTTCAACAAGAGAAGAAATTACATCGCTGTATGGAGCCGGAGATGAAACTCTAACAACTGTTTCATTCTGATTCATTGTAAGCTTACCTTTCAACGCAAGCATCATTTTACCCGCAGTCTTTTTACCGACACCCGGGATTTTTTCAAGCATTTCCAGGTCACCACGGTCCAGAACATCACTCAGACGACCAGAACTTACAGAACTCATTATTTTAACAGCACCTTTTGGACCAACTCCGTCAACCTTTAAAAGATCAAAAAACAGACTTCTTTCTTCAGCTGAGGCAAAACCGTATAAATCCATGACTTTATCTGTATGATTGAGCCAGGTGTAAACCCGGGCTTCATCTCCCACATGACCAATCAAATCCAGATTGGAATCAGGCATGCAAATATCCCATTCGATGCCATTAGTTTCAATAAAAAGCTGCTTGGGAAATTTTCCTGTAATCAGGCCGTTAATAGAATTAAACATACCATTATTATACTGACCTTTAGGTTTTAAATGAACATATTTTATGGTAAAATATTTCAAATGGTAATTCGAAAACTACTAAAATCTGCAGCAGCAGTCTTTTCATTAGCCCTGTTTTTCAACGCTTCCCTTTTTTCTCAGGAAAGCCTAACCTCCCGTGAAGAAAAATATTTTGATCTTCTGACTTTATCAAGCATTACTGAACGGAATTTTCTTTCTTACAGAACACTAAGCGATAATACCTGGAATTATTTTGAAATAGATGCACAACATCCCTGGGCAAACAACCGCTTCAGAAAGACAATTCCTTTATGGAAGGATTTTTCTTTCCAGCTTTATGGACCTGAATGGTATAATTCTGTAAATACCCTTTCGCCATGGGGTTCTTATGACGGTGCACTCTGGCAGGGACGCGGATATAATACAAGTTTGGAAGCCGGCGGCCGCATTGAAGGTTACGGTCTTGAATTAACGATAAAACCTCAAATCAGTTTTTCACAGAATCTTGCTTTTGATTACAAGACGCCTGAAGGCTTTACCGAAAAAAAATATGCCGGTAAAGCAAAGAAATACGGTTACATCTATGGTTCTTCCTGTGATTCAGTCCAGAGATTCGGGGAGGATGCTTTCTGGACATTTGACTGGGGAGACACTGAATTACGTTACACCTGGAAAAACCTGACTGCAGGCTTTGGCTGGCAGGCTGTGTGGCTTGGACCAAATTATGTTCATCCACTTCTTTCCTCGAACAATGCTGCATCCTACCCGAAAATCGATCTGGGTTTAAGGAAGCAGGAAATCATTATTCCAAAGCTTGACTGGAATATAGGATTTATAGAAGGAAGAATCTGGTCCGGATACCTTACTGAAAGTGATTACTTCGATAATGATTCTGAAAATGATCACAGACTTATCCACGGACTTTCAATGAGCTATGCGCCTTCCTTCATGAAAGGCTTTACAATCAATGCAAACCGCATATGCATCGTTCATGCATCCTGGGCTAACATGGGATACATTATTCCGGTTTACGACAACACCTTTATCGGGAAAAAAGATCTTTCAGGAGAAGACCAGAAAATGTCGATTACAGCGGACTGGACTTTCCCTGAAACTGGCTTTGAAATTTATGGTGAAATCGGAATCGATGACTTTCTTCCGTCTGGAAACAGCCTTCTTCTGGGGTATCTCAGGTGGCCTTTCCATACTGCAAGCTATACTGTGGGAGCAAAGAAAGTTTTCGATTTCAAAAACTCTGAAATGAAAGGTATCCTGATTTTTGAATGGAATAATTCGGAACCAAGCCAGGACTACCAGATGTGGGGAAGCTATAACTTTGGTTTCCACGGTCAGTTGCTTCAGGGATATACTAACCGGGGCCAGTGGCTTGGAAGCGGCTACGGTTACGGCGGAAACAGCCAGCAGCTGGAATACAGACTTTATTACCCGCAAGGCTCTTCTACTTTTATAATCGGGAGAAACAATCCTGACAACTCCTACATCTTTGCAAAATCTGCTTATTCAACTGCCAACACAACTGGAACTGCAGACAAATGGCTTGCAGCCTTCAAGGCAAATTTCTACACAGGAATTGAAACTTCTTACTTTGTAAGAAAAGATCTGGTTTTAAGCGGAGGCTTCCTTTACGACCTGATAATAAACAACAAATACAACCCGGAAAAAGATTCATCAGGCAGAAACCGAATCAATACAACTGACCACAATTTCCACCTGAATTTTTCAGCTGAATATATATTCTAATCCGTTTTACCGGTTACCAGGTATAAGTAAAATGTACGCTGATGAAATGTTTTGAAATATTGTAAAGCTGGCTTGCCCATAAGTCTTTATAATATTTCACGATTTCTGAACCATCAGTATAAATAGTTCCGTTCCAGGTGTAGGTTCCGTCATTATTTTTATCAAGCTTGTCACCCTGTCCCGGATAAAGATCAGTATCGATTCCCGCATTCTTTATGTATTCAAAATCGTAACCAAGTCCGAACTTGAAGGTTCCCGCTTTGGATTTATTCAGAGTGTATTCCGCATCCAGACCGAAGGTCAGGTCTGTCATTGTATGATCCCCTGTCATAAAAAGCAGATGGTCCCATGCCGAATCTGTATAGAAGCCTGCTGAACTGTGATTCGGGAAATGTTTCTGAGTAACTTCGTCATTATCAAGCATCTGATGGGAAAATACTGTTCCGTCAGTTCTGTAGTGTCCCGGTTCACTGTCGAGATAATAAAGGGCTTCTTCTTCGGTGAAGGATTCGCAGACATTCTGGTGGCGTACGAAAGAAGCCTTGAAATGCAGTTCCAGATTTTCTACAGGCGTTGCCTTAACTTTCAGCTGAAGACGGTCTGAATCCCCTCCAAGCACTGAGCCCATACAGAAACCGTTATTTGTATAATTCTGGTAGTTGATTGTTTTTCCATGGAGATTAAAATCTTTGTAATCGTCATAATCCCAGTGTGCATAAACGAAAGGCATTATTGCGGTGTAATTCAAATCAACCAGATCCAGCCAAAAAAGCTCCGGTGCATACTGAAGGCCAAGACTTCCGGCTACACGATATTTGTCATCAAGTCCCCTGAACCTGAGGGAAAAATCATCGACAAATAAGTCACCCGAAATTTTCAAACCGTCAACAGGCCGTGCTTCAAAGAGAGCTCCCATCTGAAGATTGTCGTTACAACCGTTGATTCCCTGATTGATCATATAAGGAACCGGGAAAAGATATGACAGTTCGGTTCGTCTTCCAAATACAACATTTTCGTAATATGTAAAAGAAATCTTTTTGTTTAAACTCCACTTCAAAGAATGAAGAGAAAGAAATTTGGAACCGAAAAGTTCATAGCCCACATTATTTGTGGCTCCAATTGATGTGAAAAGCTGGCTGAACATTAATCCGGCAGGCAGATTGATTGTGTAGCTTAATCCTGATGAATGATAACCGGTATCATTCATGGCAAGACCTTCCTGCCAGAAAGGACCGAATCCGAAACGGTTTACACCCGCAGTTCCGGAAATTGTTTCATTTCCGAAGAACAGATTACAGTTGCCGTCTACATAACCATCAAGTGGTCCGAAACCAACTGCATCCTGAACTGAATCATGTTCAATATTATTCCACAAAGGTTTCTTGTTGAATTCATTTCCCTTTATTGCAAGGAGTCCCAGGTTATAGCTTAAACCTGCATATTTGAAAATCTGGGAATCTCCCTGAAGGTGGAAATCAGCATCAGCAATTTTTTCAGAATCTGCTGAAGATTTTACAAAAACTCCATCTGCGGAAACCTGAACATGCCAGCTTTTTCCTGTTATTCTTTCATATTCACTTTTTGCTTCTTCAGAATCTGCTTCACTTTCAGATTCAATTACTTCCTGAAGAATTTTCTTGATTACAGGAAGCGAATAAGGTCTGATTTGCGGAAGGTCACTTACAAGGCCTTTTATCTCCCAAATCATTGCTTTTTCATAAAATTTATCGTTCGGATTTACACTAACCTGTGCAAAAAGATTCACACAAAAAATTGAAATTAAACAAAAAGCCAACCATTTTTTCATGTCTCAAATATACCATATTATTAAAAATTTAGTAAGTAATCGGTTTTTACAACAAATTTCCCATAATTATTGTATCCCTATTAGATTTCTGTTATTTTCTATATATATGAATAAGTTTTCGAGATGCATGAAAGTATGCTGCATTGTTTTATTCTTTAGTGTTCACTCATCTCTTTTTGCAGAAAAAATCATCTCTTCTGAGGCAGAAAATTTATTCAACTCCTTCATGGATTTCAGACGCATATTGTCCCTTACTCAGGATGATCAATCCGCTTTGAAGGAAATTGATGATTTTATGAATCAGTTTTATCTTCCTTTCAAAGACAATTTTTCTGAAGAAGAACTTATTGTAATAAACAACCTTTACACAACAGAAAGATACAATTACCTTCAATACGATAAAAACGGTGGTTCCGAACAGGCAGAAAAGGAACTTTTAAATCAGCTGGAAAATGTCACAGCATATATGGACAAAGGGAAAACGGCAGATTTTAACAAGTGGACTCTGGTTACATCGGCAAATGTCATAGGCTGTTACATGTCCTTTCATCCAGTTCCGGCAGCCTTGAAATACGGTCAGAGACAAAAGGATTTTTATAAAGAAGCCTATGAACAAAATCCTGATTTCTGGTATGCAGTATCCCATTACGCACAGTGGCTTTTTTTCGCTCCTTCAATTTATGGCGGCGGGAAAAAGAAAGCTGAAAGTCTTTTCCTGAAATCACTTGAAATTTCAAAAACTGATACCGAAAAGTATTATTCAAATATTTTTCTATCACAGTTTTACTTTACAGAAGGCAAAAAACAGCTTTCTTTAAAATACCTGGATGCGGCAGACTCTTACCTGCCGGGCGGAAGATATGTTTCTTTCATACGAAAAATCAACAGCGAAGGAAAATCAACCTTCGAATACAAAGAGGAATAAAATTTATTTATGAATATTGCCATGTTTGTTGACTGCTACTACCCGCGCGTAAACGGTGTTGTAGTTTCTGTTAAATCTTATAGCGATGCCCTTTCAAAACTGGGACACAAAGTCTGTATTGTCTGCCCTGCCTATTCATCAAACAGTGAAGATCCGACTCATCTGTCATACATCGATAAAAGCGTAAAAGATAATCCGAATATTGAAGTATTCCGCTTGTCTTCTATTTCCAACCACTGGTCTAAGGAAGACCGGCTTGCAAGAATCGACCAATGGCACAAAGTAAAGAAATACCTTGATGGTTTTAAGCCTGATATCATTCATCTGAACAATGAATATACAGTTGCCTGGCTCGGTCTGACCTATGCACGGCACAGAGGCATTCCATCTGTTTACACTTTCCATACTTTATGGGAAGAATATTTCAAATGTTATTCTCATGCAGTTCCTGACTTTGCCCTGAAAAAACTTGGAAAAGATATAGTAAAATTTTACCTGAAAAAAGTTGATGAAATAATTGTTCCCACTTACAGAATCGGAAAAGTCGTTGACCGCTACTGCATCGAAAAAGACTATGACATTCTTCCGACAGGTATTCCTGATGATATTGCAAAGTTTGACAAAAAATATGTATCGGTATTTTTTAACCGCATGCATAAACTTCTTCCATATGTTCAGAAAAAACATATTCTCCTTTACACAGGCCGCATTGTAAAAGAAAAGAACCTGGACTTTCTTATCGATATGCTTGGAGAAGTCAGAAAAACCGTAAATGATGCAGTTCTTCTTTTTGTAGGCGGCGGCCCATATGAAGAAGAATTAAAAAAATATGCGAAATCAAAGCCATATTCCTGGAACATCTGTTTTGCAGGTTACAGAAAGCGAGATGAACTTTCTTATCTCTATAACTTCGCTGATGTTTTTGTTTTCCCCAGCCTCACTGATACACAGGGGCTTGTTACTGTTGAAGCAATGATGTGCGGACTTCCTGTTGTTGCAATCGGAGAAATGGGAACTCTTGATGTTATGCAGGGAGATAACGGGGGCTTCATGGTAAAAAATGACATTCACGAATTTTCAGAAAAAGTCTGTCTGCTTCTTAAAGACAAAAAGCTTTATGAACAGAAAAAAGCCGAAGCCCTGGAATGGAGCAAAAAGTGGAATATTGATTCCCTGACACTTAACCTGGTTGAATGTTATGAGAAAGCAATTAAAAACCACGAAGCCAATTCTGTCAGAAAGTAAACTTAAGTCCTGTATGGAACTGGAAATCGTAAGTCATACCATTCGATTCATTATTCTTGTTCCATACAAAAATATTATCGAATCCTGCATTTACTGAAAGGTTTTCCAGGAAGCTGTAAGAGCCCGAAAGAGAAAAACTCAAAGTATGTTCAACCTCTCCGGGTTCGTTTGTGGCAGCAACGGGATTTCCATCGCTATCTGTCGGGTTTTCAGTTGTTGAAGGAGCTGATATTCCCTTTCCCACTACCCAGTCGTTTGCCAGATCATTATTCATAATTCCGTGAGCCATATAAAAAATTTCAGCATCGGCATGCCATTTTTTTGGGACCATATACGATGCCTTCAAATCTCCGGTAATTAAATCTCCACCGTATTTGTATCCGAGGCAGCGTCTGATATACCGGACATTATAACCGCCGCCAAATTCCCGGAAAGCTCCATAAAAACTTACACCATACCGGTCATTGCCGCTGTCATATTTTTCACGGAGATAAAGACAAGGATCTGCGTAAACTCCTTCCAGATTGAATTTGAAAATTCCGTCGAAAGCAGGAAGCGTATATTTTACACCGGCCAGATATCCCATTTTTGAAGGGTGCCATGGTTCATCATCATCTCCGTTTCCTTCGTTAATAAAAGAAGCTTCATCCAGAACCATCTGACCATAAACGTTCAGACCGGGAAGTACCGTGTAATCTATATCAAGACCAAGAATAGAATTGGCATTGGCCCTGATAAAAAGGCTGTGATAAATAAGGAAAGGATTAAATACACGAAGGTCAATTGTTCCTGTGGAAGTCTGATACATAATTCCTTCATTGATGCTGAAATTCAGGCGGTTCTGAAGGATTGAAAAATCAAGTCTGTGAGCAATGAAGGCATTGAATCCGTTCATTACAGAAAAGTCCATACCAAGTTGATTTTTATGTTCTGTATTGTTTTCAGCAGCCAACACTTCGCTTGCATGAGGATAAAAATTGGTCACAAAAGAATATTTGAATTTATTTGAGAAGGCGCTGAATCTTAATCCATTGTCATAAGGGGAATTTCCGCCAAGGAACAGATTTCCCGTTTCACCGTTTCCCCATCTGTAAACATCACGTCCGGCGCTGAGACTCCAGTGATCTCCTCCGAAAGCGAACAGAGCCCTTGAAGGAAAATTCACACTGACTTTATCGAAACCGGTTCCGAAAACCACCGGAATATTTGAAACAAAATTATTTCCGTACAAAGAACCGTCATCAGGAAAACAGATATATCCGATGGAAGCTTTTGTAAATCCATAGAAATTACTGGAAGCAAAAACTTCAGCATTAAAATCGAACAAATCAGTTCTCTTAAGACAGTCGTAATTCCAGTCATCGCTTGTTGTAAAATTCTCAGAGTTTGAATGGACATAAAACTCCGGAGCCAGAACGCAGTCAAAATCAGCTGCAAATCCATCTTCGATTTGAATACGATGTTCTCCAGAAAGGCTTTCTTCTGTTATATCAAAAAGAGACTGAATTTCTTCATTTTCATATTCCCCTTCAAGAAGAGACATCATATTCAAAAGTTCAGCAGTGGACCATGGACCTGCAGAATTTGGAAGAGCCTTTCCTTCAAGGAGAAATAAAATGCAGATGTTTTTATATTCAGGACAGTTTACGTCCCAGATTTTCTGCAGGTTTTTTGTCTGGGCATTAACCGACTGTAAAATAAAAAAAAGAGCAAAAAGGAAACAAAGAATTTTTCTGGAAACATTTTTCATATATTTTATTTATACCATAATAACCGTGTTTTATACATATATTCACGATAATCAGAATAACCGATGCCAAAATCTTTTTTTAATACGAACCTCATTTGTTCAGTTCCTGAAATACAACAACCTCTATTTTATAGTGTTAGCGTCCGGCGAATTTAACC
>DCHR01000043.1 GCA_002315375.1 Treponema sp. UBA1747
TTGACTAAATAGCGCAGTTTAGTTAATTCTATAAACTCAATTCCTATTAATGAGTCAGATTGGTAAGAAATTGGATTGTTCATTTTACAATTGATTTATGATTCGGGAGAATCCATAGAAGCAGGGAGATAATTTAACACCAGATTGTTAGTTTTATTTGAGATTTATCAGATTTCATTTTAAAATATGAATTGAAAGATTTGAAAAAGAGTGGAGTTTGAAAAATGTCTGATCAACCTAGAGAAAGTCTTAGCAGTAGACTTGGATTTTTACTGCTGTCAGCCGGCTGTGCTATTGGCCTTGGTAATGTATGGCGATTTCCTTATGTAACAGGAAAATACGGTGGTGCAGCCTTTGTAATCCTGTATTTATTTTTCCTCTTAGTTTTAGGACTGCCCGTAATGGTATGTGAATTTGCAGTAGGCCGTTCTTCCAGAAAAAGTATGGCTGTTGCATTCAAAGAACTGGAACCGGAAGGAAAAAAATGGCACGTATACGGGGGATTTGCAGCCCTTGGTAATTACCTCCTGATGATGTTCTACACGGTAGTATCCGGCTGGTTCTTGAAGTATTTCTTTGAAATGGTTTGCGGGAAATTCAGTTCCATGGATGCCAAGGAAATTGGGGCTGCATTCGGACAAACTGTTGGAAATCCTGTAACTCTGATTATCTGGATGGCTGTTGTCATTCTTCTTGGCTTCCTTGTTTGCGGCCTTGGTTTACAGCGCGGTGTAGAAAATATCACAAAATTCATGATGTCTGCACTTTTTGTAATTATGATTGGTCTTGCAATTTACGTAGCTTTTATTCCGGGAAGCGGGGCAGGTTATAAGTTCTACCTTAAGCCGGATTTCAGAGAAATGATTTCAAATGAACACGGACTTTGGGATACAATTTATGCTGCAATGGGACAGGCTTTCTTTACATTAAGTATTGGAATCGGGTCCATGGAAATCTTCGGTTCCTATATTGATAAGGACTATTCACTTACCGGTGAAACTTTGCGTGTTATCGGCCTTGATACCTTTGTTGCAATCTGTTCAGGTTTAATCATCTTCCCGGCTTGTGCAGCATTTAATGTTGATGCAGGTGCAGGTGCCGGACTTGTTTTTGTTTCCCTTCCAAACGTATTCAATGCCATGGGGCCTATTGCCGGAAGAATTGTAGGATCCTTCTTTTTCCTGTTTCTTTCTTTTGCAGCTTTTTCAACTGTAATTGCAGTATTCGAAAATATTGTAGCCTTTGGAATGGATAAATTTGGCTGGAGCAGAACAAAATCGGTTTTAATCAATCTTGGACTTGTTCTGGTTCTTTCTGCACCTGCCGCATTGGGGATGAACGTATGGTCTGGAGTTCATTTTGGTAAAATTGCTTCAATCGATGCCCTTGAAGACTTCCTCGTAAGCCAGAATCTTCTTCCATTAGGTTCATTGATTTTCCTTTTGTTCTGTACATGGAAATCGGGCTGGGGCTGGGACAACTTTATTAAAGAAGCCGACTCAGGAAAAGGAATCAAGTTCCCAAATAATAAAGCAGTAAAATTCTATTTAAGATTCATTGCACCGTTGATTATTCTGGTTGTGTTTATCTGCGGATACATTGATATTTTCTTCAAGTAGGAAAGAGTTATCTGATCACGAATTCGTGTTTCCAGAACCCTTTTTTTTACGGTTTATTGACATTTATTGTACTTTTCTATAATATTTAATTGTACATTACTAGTTTTTAATACTAAAGACTCGTGCATCTGCCCGGGTCTTTTTTGTTGTATTTTTAGTTTTTGTACAGGGAAAATTGTGGAATACACATCATTCAAATCAATTAAATACTATTCTGAATGTGCTCCTGTAGTGGAAGGTCTTGGGTTCCGTCTTGTTGAACTTAAAATTATTCCTGGTAAGGAAGTCACAAAAATTGGTGCGGTTATCGCGTCAGCTGATCCAGCCGCAAATATCAGTGTTAATGACTGTGCAAAAGTTCATATGGTTCTTCTTCCAAGAATCGAAGCATTGATCGGAAACGAAAATACTACAATGGAACTTACCAGTCCTGGAATCGAACACAACATCAAGAATGCGGCCGAATTTGAAATTTTCACCGGTCGCGAAGTTCGTGTTTACGACAAAACTGTTACAGATTGGGTAGAAGGAAAAATCACTTCTGCTGATGAAAAACAGGTTACATTGGAAAAAGAAGACGGCAGTTCAATCTCCGTTCTTTATGAAAATATAGCAAAAGCAAAGTTCCTGCAGAAATAGCAGGTAAAAGGGGTAAAACATGTCAGAGATGGCAGAAGCTATCCGTGCATTGATGGATGAAAAAGGATGCTCGGAAGACTCAGTAAAACAGACAATTGAAAAGGCACTTAAAGCCGCTTACAAACGAACTTACGGAACAGATGAAAATGCTATTGTTACCTTCGAAGATGATCTTTCTGAAGTACATATTTTCTCAAGAAAAACTGTTGTAGACGGTGTATATGACCCTGTAGTTGAAATCGAACTGGAAGAAGCAAAAGAACTTTCAGATGATGTTGAAGAAGGTGATGAACTGGATATCGAACTTGATCCAAAAAAGAATTTCGAACGTTCAGCAGTTTCAACTGGTAAACAGACAGCACACCAGGGACTTACAGAATCTTTGAAAACATCCCTTATGAATGAATACAAAGATAAAGTTGGTGAAACAATTATCGGTTACTGTCAGCGTGAACGCAACGGAACAATTTATGTTGACCTTGGTTCAAAAGTTGAAGGTGTTCTTCCTGTAAAATATCAGTCAAAACTTGAACACTATGATATGAAAGATCGTATCAAATGTATCATCGCAGAAGTAAAAACTTCAGCAAATGGTGTACAGCTTGTTCTTTCACGCAGCGACCAGCGCCTTGTTTCTAACATTCTTGAACAGGAAGTTCCTGAAATCGCTGACGGAACAATAGAAATCCGTAAAATCGTTCGTGATGCAGGATACCGCACAAAGGTTGCAGTTTCTTCTACACGTGAAGATGTTGATCCTGTTGGAGCCTGTGTTGGTGCAAAAGGACAGCGTATTCAGACTGTAATCCGTGAACTGGAAAATGAAAAAATCGACGTTCTTCGTTATGAATCAGACCCAGTTCTTTTCATTAAGAATGCCTTGAGTCCTGCTCAGGTTGACCGCGTTGTAATCCTTGATGCAGAAAAACGTCAGGCTCTTGCAATCGTTGAAGAAACACAGTTCTCTCTGGCAATTGGTCGTCAGGGACAGAACGTTCGCCTTGCAAATAAACTTTGTGACTGGAATATTGATGTTAAAACAATCGAACAGGCTGCTGAAATGGATCTTTCAGAAATCGCAACTGTTCAGAATGCTGAAAACCTCTTTGATTCTTCTTACGATGAAATCGCTACAATTCAGGATCTTCCTGGTGTTGATGAAAGAGTTGCAGCATTGCTTAAAGAAAATGGAATTGAAGATATCCAGCGCTTTGTTGAAGCCTTTGATAATGATGAAATCCATATCGATGGTATTTCAGGTGATGATCTTGAACTGGTAAATGAACTGGTTGAAAAGAACGTTCAGTTTGTTGAAGAAGAACAGCATGAAGAACCAGCAGAACCTCAGGAAGAAGAAGCTGCAGAAGAAGAATATTTCTGTCCTGAATGTGGCGCAAAAATCACTCTTGATATGACACAGTGTCCAAACTGTGGATGTGAGTTTGAATTTGAAGAAGGTGAGGAATAAGGAGAAATATGTCTGAAGAATTAGACGAAAAATCAGAAAAAAAGCCTACAGTCGTTGTTCACAAAAAGGCAAAGGAAGCTCCAGTTGCAGTGAATAACCAGACAGAAAAGAAGAAGGTTATCGTTATCAAGAAAAAGCCTGCTTCTTCACCTGCCGGGAATGAACAGCCTGCAGCTAAACCTGTAGATTCATCAAAGAAAATAGTAGTTAAGAAGGCTGACTCTAAACCAGCAGCATCTGCTCCGGTTGATGCTGTAGCAGCAGAACCTTCTGCTCCTGTTGAAAAGAAAGAATCTGTTCAGGCTGCTTCAACACCAAAGCCAGCTCCAGTTTCTCAGAATACAGGAAATAACAACGGAAGAATTGTTAATAGAAATCCTAATTTCGAACTGAATCCTTCACGTCCAAATGTTAAGGCCGGAAACCTTTCCGAAAAACCACGTAACCGTTACGGTGACAACAACCGCGGCTACAACAATGGTGGTTACAATAATAACGGTGGATTCAACCGCAATAATGGTCAGGGTGGTTACAACAATAACCGTCAGGGCGTCGGATTTACAGGAGCTCAGGCTCGCCAGGGTTACCAGAACCGCGAAAACTTTAATCGTGATGGAAATAACCAGAACCGTCAGGGCGGATATAACCGCAATAACGGACAGGGAGGAAACTTCCAGAACCGTCAGGGCGGACAGGGCGGATTTAACCGCAATAACGGACAGGGTGGAAACTTCCAGCGTCCATTCAATAATAACGGTGGACAGGGCGGATTCAGACCACGTATGGGTGGTGGCGGTGCTCCTGCTCCAATGCCTGTGGATCAGTCTCGCCAGCAGTCTGCTAAAAAAGCTGCTTTCAAAGGAAAGAAACAGGTTTATAACCGTAAAGACGAAGAACAGTATGATGATAATCTTTTCGGACAGAAGAAAAAGGCTGAAACTCCTGCATCAGTTGTACCAAAATCAATTGATATGATGGAAACAATTTCAGTTTCAGATCTCGCTAAGAAAATGAACCTGAAAGCTTCTGAAATCATCGGAAAACTTTTCTCTATGGGTATGATGGTTTCTATCAACCAGAGTATCGATGCTGATACAGCAGAACTTCTTTGTGGTGAATACAACTGTGAAGTACATCGCGTTTCTCTTTACGATGAAACAGTTATCGAATCTGAATCGGATGAAGGCGCAGAACTTCTTCCACGTGCTCCAATTGTTACAGTAATGGGACACGTTGACCATGGTAAAACAAAAACTCTGGATGCTATCCGTAATGCGAACGTTGCCGCAGGCGAAGCCGGTGGTATTACACAGAAAATCGGTGCTTACTCTGTATCAACAGAAAAAGGAAAGATTACTTTCCTGGATACTCCGGGTCACGAAGCCTTTACTCTCATGCGTTCACGCGGTGCCCAGGTTACAGATATCGTAGTTCTGGTTGTTGCAGCCGATGACGGTATCATGCCTCAGACACTTGAAGCTATTGACCATGCAAAAGCTGCAAAAGTACCTATTATCGTTGCAGTAAACAAAATCGATAAACCGGAAGCAAATGTTGACCGTGTTATGACTCAGCTTTCTGAACGCGGTCTTGTTCCTGAAGAATGGGGTGGAGATACTCAGTTCGTTAGAATCTCTGCTCTTAAACGTGAAGGTATCGATGACCTTCTGGATGCAATTCTTCTTCAGGCTGAAATGCTTGAACTTACAGCAAACTTCGGTTGCCGTGCTGAAGGTAAAATCCTTGAATCACGTGTTGACCAGGGACGCGGTGTTGTTGCATCTGTTGTTGTTGAACGCGGTACTCTTCACCAGGGTGATCCTTTTGTTGCAGGTATCTTCAGTGGTCGTGTTCGTGCCATGTTCGATGATCACGGAAAACGTATTCAGGAAGCCGGTCCTTCTACTCCTGTTGAAGTTCTGGGTATGGATGAAATGCCAATGGCAGGTGATCCTTTCCAGGTAACAGAAGACGAAAAAGAAGCCCGTGCAATTTCTACAAAACGTCAGGAATTGAAACGCTTCGAAGCTGCAAAGGCTGTTAAGAAAGTTACTCTTGAAAATATGTTCAGCACAATTGATGAAAGCAAAGTTCAGGAACTTAAGGTTATCATCAAAGCTGACCTTCAGGGTTCTGCCGAAGCACTTAAGATTTCTCTTGAAAAACTTACAACAAAAGAAATCCGCCTGAATGTAATCCATTCAAGTGCCGGTGCAATCAACGAAAGCGACGTTACACTTGCTGCAGCTGACAATGCTGAATCAAATGCAATCATCATCGGTTTCAATGTTCGTCCAACTCCAAATGCAAAAGCTCTTGCTGATAAAGAAGGCGTTGAAATCCGTAAATACAGCATCATCTACAAAGCTGTTGAAGAAATCCAGCAGGCTATGGAAGGTATGCTTCGTCCTGATACAAAAGAACAGGTTACAGGTATGCTGGAAGTACGCAACACATTCAAAGTTCCAAAGGTTGGAACAATTGCAGGTTGTTACGTTACAGAAGGTGTGGTTCGCCGCACAAGCTATGTAAACCTTATCCGCGACGGAGTTGTTAAATACACAGGTAAACTTGCATCCCTCAAACGTTTCAAGGATGATGCAAAAGAAGTTTCAACAGGTTATGAATGTGGTGTCGGCCTTGAAAACTGGCAGGATATCATGGTTGGTGACCAGATTGAAGCCTTCGAATACATCGAAATCAAACGTAAGCTTGGTGATGACCTGGTTGATGACCGTGCTGAAAATGAAAAGAAAGCAGCCGAAGCTGCCGCTAAAGCTAAAGCCGAACAGGATGCAATTGCAGCCCAGGAAGCTGAAGAAAAAGCTAAGGAAAAGGCTGAAGGAAAAGCACGTAAAGCTGCTGCTGCAGGAAAAGAGTAAAGGACGGCTGAATTATGGGACAGTACAGAATGCAGCGACTGAACGATCAGCTTAGAGATGAAATCTCACAGCTGATTCTCCGCGGGGAAGTAAAAGATCCCCGTGTGAATTCTTTTCTCAGCATCAACCGTGTTGAAGTAACATCAGATCTGGCTTATGCCAAGATTTATGTTTCAACCTTTTTGCCGGACAAGCAGCTGGCAAAAGGTGTTGACGGATTGAATTCTGCGGCGGGTTTTTTACAGTCGCAGATTGCAAAGAAAATCCAGATCCGTAAGTTTCCTAAATTCCAGTTTATTGTAGACAAAGGAATGAAGGAAGGCTTTGAAATGGTTCAGAAATTAAATGAACTTGAAGCTGAAAGCAAGCGGATTGAAGCTGAAAAAACAGAATCTGATAAATAATTAACAGGCTGTCTGAGCAATCAGACAGCTTTTTTTTATTACAAACGTTAGGCGACCTGTAAAAGTTCCTGTTGGAGTTGTAACCTCATATTCAAAACCGCCTTTATTGAATATAAGATTTTTTTTGTCTATAATTTAGAGGTTGTTATGAAAATATTTACAAAGAGAATTGCATCCTTAATCTTTTTATTCGCTTTTACCGCTTTGGGATATTGTCAGGTTTTTAATCAGAATTTGAATGATGATGATAAAGCTGTTCTTGAATCCGGGAACATTCTGATAAAGAAAATCAATTATACAAAATATGCCTGTCTTGAAAATGGAATTTCTGAATTAAGCGATGAATTAATCGCCCGATACAAAAAATTGAACCCGAAATATCTTGCAGAAGTAATTCAACTGAAACCTTACGAAGGAAACGAAAACCTTCCTGAGCAGCTTCAGGAACTTCTTACAAATATTTCTGATTATGCCCACATACCTTATTATTCAGAACGCCATGAAGAATGGTATGATCTTTATTCTTCTGCAGAAATTGTATCTGAATCGGGAACAGAAAATAATAAGGAAATAATGGCCGATATTGATATGTCGCCATTCGGAATTATCAATCAGAAAATCAATATAGAAAAGAAGAGTAATGTCCTTCTTTATGATTCAACAAATCTGAATAAACTTTCATATTACGACAGATTTGATTGTGTTTATCCTGAGAAGATGAAAATGTCTATTCTTCTTTTCAGAGACGGCGATAAGTGGGTTCTTTACGGTATTGGGGGAGTAAATGCTCCAAGAATTCCATTTTTTACAGAAAGAATTGATACTTCTTTTATAAACAGAATTAAAACCTTCTGTAATTATATTTTTGAACATATTTAATTTTGCAAACATATTGAGGGGAATATGATCTGGTTAATCGGCAATAAGGGAATGCTGGGAGCAGAAGTACAGAAGCAGCTTGAAGAAAATAAGCTTCATTTTGTGGCTACCGGCTCTGAAGTAGATATTACAAATATTGAGGCTATGGAAAGCTTCGTAACCTCAATTGATACGTCATCTTATTTTCCTTCTTCGCTTCCACGCAGTCTGAGAAAAATCAAATGGATTATCAACTGTGCGGCTTATACAGATGTAGAAGGGGCCGAAGAAAACCCTGAAGCAGCAGCACGCCTGAATTGTGAAGGCCCATGTAATATTGCCAGAATTGCCAGAAAAATCGGTGCCAAACTCATTCACATCTCAACTGATTATGTCTTTGATGGAAACAGTAATACGCCTTTCCTTGAAGACGGCGAAAAAAATCCTCTGGGAGTTTATGGAAAAACAAAAGCTGAAGGAGAATTCCTTATTTGTAAGGAAATGACCCAGTATTTTATTATCCGGACTTCCTGGCTTTATGGTTTTGACGGTAAGAATTTTGTTTATACAATGACCCGTTTGATGAACGAGAATTCTGAATTGAAAGTAATCAATGACCAGAAGGGAAGTCCAACCTGTGCCGTAGATTTAGCTGCTGTAATCATCAGATTTATTGAAAAAACTGAAAATGCAAAGGGCTTTATCGGCTCAGGTAGTACTCCGGCTTTTGGTATTTATCATTACACTAACGGAGATGAAGCTACCTGGTATGAATTTGCCAGAGAGATTTACAGAATCGGAAAGAAAACCGGAAGAATTACAAATGAATGTAAGTTGATTCCCTGTGATTCAAGCGAATATCCTTCAAAAGTCCAGAGACCTTCATATTCTGTACTGAATAAAACAAAAATAGTGGAAATTCTTAAAGTGAAGATTCCATCCTGGCAGAAAAGCCTTGAAAAATTCATGAAAAATAAAAGATTTGAAGTAAAATAGACTTTGAGTGTTGACACATTAAGTAATTTTATATAGTATATATTTACTTTTCGGGCAGTTAGCTCAGCTGGTACGAGCGTCTGGTTTACACCCAGAATGTCGGGAGTTCGATCCTCTCACTGCCCATAAAAAAAGACTTCCATTTGGAAGTCTTTTTTCATTTAACCTGAATTTGTTGGGCGGACTTATTAAAACACGATTATTCACAGTCTTGCATAAAAAAAAAGTCGTTTGGTTTTCCCAAACGACTTTTTTTTTTATGCAAGACTGTTTTTTCAATTCTTTCTATTCGTAAAGTCTGAAATTATCGAAATAAAGGTATCCGCCAGGGTTTTCATTTAATGACTGAATCATAAAGCAGTATACATTTTCTTTGAACTCATCAGGCATTGATGAAATTTCAAAAAGACAGGTTGTGATTCCTGGTTTTGCAATAAGATTTGGGGACTGCATCCACTGGTAAGCTTTTCCATCCTGAATCGCAATGTTCAGTTCAAAATCAAAATCCTGAGGGTTATAAACTGTCACTTCAACCCAGTTAAATCCTGTAAGGTCGTTTTCTACAAGGGAATTGCAGCACCAGGTGGCCTGTTTTGAAGTTTCCGGACCTGCAGGTTCCATTATTGCTTTGAGAGAGTGAGTACCGCTTGAAGCCCAGTCTTTTACAACACCGGCGGCAATGGAAAGATTGTGTGAACCCCACTGGTCCCATGAATCTCCAACTCCATACCAGTAATTTCCTTCTTCAAAGTCATCCAGAGGGAAGCAGGCTGTATCAGGAAGCGATGTTACTCCTTCTGCTGTACACAGGAAGTATTCAGGAATTTCAACGGAAGCAGCAGCTTCTTCAACAACAGTTTCAGGTTCTGTTACTTCTTTTTCAGGTTCCTTTTCAGGTGTTGAACCACAGCTGAAAAACAGTAATCCGATAGAAAATAATCCCAATAATTTAGATATTTTTTTCATAATTTACCTCTATAGTTTATTATACTAAAAGTATATCATTGAGTTGGTTAATTGCAAGAAAAAATTAACTAAAATATTGTTAGAAATTACTTAATTTTACTTAAAAATGCATGAGAATTACTCCTGCATACAGGAGTCCTGATCCCGCCAGGAGAAAGAGGTTTTCCCAGAGCTCAGGAAGCTGTTTGTCTGATTTTTCCCGGAAAATATAATATTCAGCAAAAACAGAAAGTATTAAACTTCCGGAAAAACAGATAATCGAATACAGATTTTTTGCGCAGATCAGGGTAAACAGATTTATGAACAGAAGAATTGAAGGTATTGTTACCAGCAGAAAGCTCTTAACAATCTGGGTAAAAGATTTGATTTTTAGTTTTATCAGGGTAAAAAGCAGCAAAGCCAGGGTTAGGATAAGGAAAATAATCTGCGAAATTTTATGAACCTGATAAACATAGAATACACTGTAAAAAAGGAATATCCAGGTTCCGAATGAAGCAAGGCATAAAAGTTTTTCGATGAAACGGATTTTCAAAACTTTGAAAGATTTCATTATAACAAAAAGAAATGTTACGGAAATTGCAGCGGTAGATATGTAAAGGGAAAGCAGGGAATCAGGAAGTTTTGAATAAATAAGGGGAACTCCTATTCCTGCGAGAAATGGTATCGTGGAAAGTAAAGCGGTTTTTTCCAGGGGAATAATTTTTTTAACAGAACCTGTTATATATAATGAAAGGGCAGTCAGAAAAAGAACTGCAAAAATAACTGTAACAACCATATTGGCATTATAGCATAAAGACCTTTTTTGTCATATAATAGGAATATTATGATTGATAAGTGGGAAATTGTTATTGGATGTGAAATCCACACTCAGCTTTTAACTAAAACAAAGGCCTTCTGTGCCTGTGAAAACCGCTATGGCGGTATGCCTGATACACGTGTTTGTCCTGTATGTCTCGGACTTCCTGGTGCTATGCCACGTGTTTCAAAGGGTTATGTTGAACTTGGTGCAGTTGCCGGACAGGCTTTGAACTGTAATATTTCAAGATTCACAAAATTTGACCGTAAACATTATTTTTATCCTGACCTTGCAAAAGGATACCAGATTACTCAGTATGATATTCCTCTTTGTACAGACGGTTATGTTGATCTTCCTTTTATTCATTATCCGAAAGAAGAACAGCCTGGCGGTGAAAAATGCCGTGACAAAAACTTCAAAGGTGATGACTGTATTATCGAAAATGAAGGTGCAAAATACCGCCGTGTCCGCATTGAACGCATTCACCTGGAAGAGGACGTAGGTAAATCTCTTCACCTGGCAGGAAACCACTCTTATATTGACTATAACCGTTGTGGTACACCTCTTATCGAAATTGTAACAAAACCTGATATGACTTCAGGAGAAGAAGCTGCTCTGTTCTTCCAGAACGTACGCGAAATTCTTCGTTATGTAAAAGTTACAAACGGTAACCTGGAAGAAGGAAACATGCGTTGTGATGCCAACATCAACCTGAATGTCTGGGAAGATGGAAAGCTTTATCACACACCGATTTCTGAAATCAAGAACCTGAACTCTTTCAGTAAAATCAAAGATGCCTGTGCTTACGAAGCAAAACGCCAGCTTAAAGAATTCCAGGAAGACCGTCAGGAATTCAACGCCGGTTTCAAAGTAACAATGGGTTGGGATGATGACAAAAAACAGACTGTAGTTCAGCGTACAAAGAATTCTTTTGTTGATTATCGTTTCGTTGTTGAACCTGATATCAAACCTTTCACTGTTTCTGAGGAACTGATTAAAGAAGCTGCAGCAAAGGTTGGAGAACTTCCTGAAGCAAAACGCCAGAGATTCAAGAGAGAATTTGGTCTTTCTGATTTCGACGTTGAAACCCTTACTGCAAGCCGTGACCTGGTTCTGTGGTTTGAAGAAGCTGCTTCTAAAGCTAAATCACCTAAACGTGTTGCAAACCTGATGCTTTCTGAACTTCTTGCTGTTCTGAATGAAAAAAATGAAACAATCAATGATGTTCAGATTACACCTTCTCATATGACAGAACTGGCTGATGCCCTTGAAGCACAGAAAATTACTTCAAAACAGGGTAAAGAAGTTTTTGCTGAAATGCTTGCTTCTAATAAAAAGCCTTCTGAAATCATTAAAGAAAAAGGAATGGAATCTGTTAGTGATGCAGGTGCTATTGAAGCATTTGTTGATCAGGTTATTTCAGCAAATCCAAAAGCCGTAGAAGACTACAAAGGCGGAAAAACCAATGTTGTTGGCTGGCTTATGGGACAGGTAATGAAAGTTTCCGGTGGAAAAGCAAATCCTAAGGAAGCTACAAAACTTCTTAGCGAAAAACTTTCAAAATTATAATTTTTAATTCTTCTTGCATGGCACAGCCTGCAAATAAAAAACGGGCTGTCTTTATGACAGCCTTTTTACTTTAAGGAGTACAACTATGGAAAAGACATTCCCTTTAACAAAAGACCAGCTTTCAAATCTGGTTCGCGATTTCCCAACCCCTTTCATCATCTATGATGAAAAAGCTATCCGTGACAACCTGAAAAAATTCACCAAAGCTTTTTCTATCTTTCCGAAATTCCGCGAACATTATGCTGTTAAAGCAAGTCCTAATCCATACCTCCTGAAAATTCTTGCAGAAGAAGGCTGCGGTGCAGACTGTTCAAGTCTTCCTGAACTTATGCTTTCAGAAATGAGCGGGATTCTTGGAGACCATGTAATTTTTACTTCAAATGAAACTCCTGCAAATGAATTCCGCGTAGCTTATGAACAGGGAAATATTATCAATCTTGATGATATTACACATATTGATTTTTTGAAGAATGCTCTTGGCGGAGAATTTCCAAAGACAATCTGTTTCCGCTATAATCCGGGTGCTGACAAGCAGGGCTGTAACGGCATTATCGGAAAACCAGAAGAAGCAAAGTACGGACTTACCCGTGCACAGATTTTTGAAGCCTATGCAAAATGTAAGGAACTTGGTGTTGAACATTATGGTCTTCACACAATGGTTGCTTCAAATGAACTTAATCCTAATTTCTTTGTAGATACTGCAAAACTGGTATTTGAACTTGCAGCTGAAGTAAAGGAAAAGGTTGGGGTAAATATTGAATTTGTTGACCTTGGTGGAGGAATCGGTATTCCATATAAGCCTGGCGACAAAGCTGTTGATTATGATTATGTAGCACAGGGAATCCGCAAGGAATATGACCGTGTTATTGTTCCTGCAGGACTGGATCCAATGGCAATTTACTGGGAATGCGGACGTCCGATTACAGGTCCATACGGATGGCTGGTTTCAACTGCTGTCCATGAAAAGCATATTTATCGTGAATATATCGGACTGGATTCCTGTATGGCTGACTTTATGCGTCCTGGTGTTTATGGCAGCTATCATGAAATTACAGTAGCCGGAAAAGAAAATGCACCAAAGGATCATGTTTATGATATTGTAGGAAGCCTTTGTGAAAATTCAGACAAGTTTGCAGTACAGCGTGAACTTCCTGAAATTAATAAAGGTGACTTTGTAATTCTTCATGATGCCGGTGCTCATGGTCGCGCTATGGGATTCAACTACAACTCAAAGCTTCGTTGTGGTGAAATCCTTATGCGTCCTGACGGAACCTTCAAAGAAATCCGCCGCCGTGAAACAATCGATGATTTGTTTGCAACTCTTGATCTGGATGGAGTAAAAAACTTTAAATAATTAATAATTCGTAATTCACAATATTTTGTTTATGAAAACTTTATGTGAGTTGATTGGGATTATTGTTTAGGAAAAAAAATATGTTAATTAGTGAAAGAATGAATGGACTTAATCCTTATGTTCCCGGAGAACAGCCAAAGGATCGTCCCTATATAAAACTTAATGCAAATGAAAATCCTTATCCGCCAAGTAAAAAGGTGATTAAGGCCGTTAATAAATTTATCAAAAAGAATCCTGAAAAGCTTGGACTTTACCCGGATCCTGATTCTATTGAGCTTCACGAAGAAATTGCTGACATGCTTAATAAAACAGGCGGATGTCTCTGTCGTGCAAAAGTGTCGGGAAAAAGCATTGAACCTGCAGCTGAGGATAAAATTCCTTTTACTGTAACAAAGGACATGATTTATACAGGAAACGGAAGTGACGAAGTTCTTTCTTTTGTTTTCTATGCATTTTTTTCAAGCAATAAAAAATTTGTAATGCCGGAACATACTTACAGTTTCTATCCGGTTTATGCAGGATTCTATAATATTCCTATGGATCGTATTCCTCTGAAGAAGGACTGGACTCTGGATACAGAATCTATGCTTTCACACGCTTCAGAAAATGCCGGCGGCATTATTTTTGCAAATCCAAATGCTCCTACAGGTCTGGGTCTTACTAGAAATCAGGTTCGTGAAATGCTTCAGAAAGCAAGTAAAGATGAAATTTTCATTGTTGATGAAGCATACTGTGACTTTGGTGGTGAATCTTGTATTCCTCTTCTGGCAGAATTTTCAAACCTGGTTATCGTCCGCACCTTCAGTAAAAGTTTGTGCGGCGCCGGAATGCGTCTCGGATTCATTGTTTCAAATCCTGAACTTATCAACACAGTTACAACTGTAAAGAATTCTGTAAATCACTTTCCGCTGGATGCTGTTTCTCAGGTTGCAGGAAAAGAAGCCTGTCGCGATGCAGCATATTACTGCGACTGTGCAAAGAAAGTTGCTGAAACCCGTGATGACTTCTACAACTTCCTTGTTCAGAAAGGATTCTATGCAATTCCAAGTCAGACAAATTTTATTTTTGCAAAAAAAGAAGGGTTTGCCGGAGAACAGATTTACAGAAAAATTAAGGAAGAAGGAATTCTTATCCGCCACTTTAAGACACCTGGCATTGATGATTTCGTACGTATTACAGTTGGTACTCCCGAACAGATGGCAAAACTTAAAGAGGCAATTAATAAACTTTAATTTAAATAGAATCGGATTTCAGTATGAAACTTAAATACTGAATCCCGGAGGTTTTTATGAAATTTTTACTTCTTTCAGATATTCATGGTAATACTGAAGTTTTAGATAAACTTGATGAAGAATTTAAATCCTGTGACGGAGTTTTGTTTGCAGGGGATTTTGCAGAATGCTTCAAGACAGAAACTTCAAAACCAGTCCTCGATAAACTTGTACGCAAACATGAAAATATCTTTGCAGTTCTTGGAAACTGTGATGATCCTGAGTTTGTTGATGAACTTGATAATGCTGACATTAATTGTGAAAGAACAATTGTTTATCACGAAGGGCTTGCTGTCTGCGGTTCTGGTGGTGGTTCTGTGTTTACTGGAAAAACACCAAATGAACGCGAAGAAGAAGACCTGGTTTCTGACTTTGAAATCTGTAAAGCAGAAGCCATGGATAACCTTATTCTGATTTCCCACAATCCTCCAAAAGATACTTTGTGTGATGCTGTTAATGAAAGTCTTCATGCCGGAAGTCAGATGTTCAAAGATCTGATTTCTGAACTGAAACCTCTTGCTGTTGTTACAGGACACATCCACGAAGGAAAGGCAATTGATAAAATAGGGGATACTGTAGTAGTAAATCCCGGAAGTCTTGGTTTGGACGGAACCTACGGAGTTATGGAACTTTTGAAACAAAATGATAAATGGGTTGTTTCAAATACAGAACTCAAACAGATTTAATTCGGTGGTACTATGAAAAAACTTGTTTCTTTTGTTTTTCTTTTGGGAGTTTCTCTTTCCTTGTTTTCTGAAGTTCCTGACTTCAAACATATAAGTATGGTCTCTTTTAAGAATGCTTCTACCTATACAATCGGTCAGGATGTCCAGACCTTTACAGGGGAAAGAACGGTTGAACCATTTACAATTAACCGTTATGAGACTACCTACAGTTTATGGTATCAGACAAGAAGAAAAGCTGAAAAAATGGGATATGTTTTTTCAAATAAAGGCATGCCGGGGTCTGA
This sequence comes from Treponema sp. UBA1747, assembly GCA_002315375.1. Classification (GTDB taxonomy): domain Bacteria; phylum Spirochaetota; class Spirochaetia; order Treponematales; family Treponemataceae; genus Treponema_D. Next base: position 15,793 of record DCHR01000043.1, read on the forward strand.
CGGAAAAACCGGTTCAGAACCAACAGAGTTTAATTCAACAATGCCGGTTACTATGATTAACTGGTATGATGCAATTGTCTGGTGCAATGCTTTAAGTGAAATCAAAGGCTATACCCCTTGCTACACTTACAAAGGTGAAGTCCTGCGGGACTCAGGTGATGCTCGTTGTGATCTTGCTGTTTGTAACTGGAAGGCAGACGGCTACAGACTTCCTTCCGAAGCCGAATGGGAGTACTCAAGCCGCCGCACAAAATATGGCCTTCAGAGCGGAAACCTGGTAAGCGGGCAGATTGATGAAGACGGAAAAAGTAATCCTGAAAAAGATTCTGACTCTTTATGCTGGAATTCCTTTAATTCTGAACAGGCTAAACCGGTAGGTATTGCAGGAACTATTTTCTCTCCTGATGTAATTCCTGAAAGCGGAAGCGGAAATGCAAATGGTGCCGGACTTTATGATATGAGCGGTAATGTTCTTGAATACTGCTGGGACTGGTTCAATGAATATGACAAATCTGATTCAGCTTATGGACCTGTCTTTGGAGAACAGCGTGTCTGCCGAGGCGGTAGTTTTTCAGAATATACTTTATTCAACTATTGTGGAGACAGATATTCCTTTGATCCAAACGAAGCATACAATTATCTGGGCTTCAGATTCTGCAGGAGTCTGGTAACAGAGAAATAAGCTTTTTTTCTACCGATGAAAAAACCCCTAATTATTTGTTCAACTTTACTTATCGAAACCTCCCCGCAGAGTCTTCCACTCGGGGCGGCCTGCATTGCTGCTGCGATTAAAAATTACCCTGAACTTAAAGACAATGTTGAAGTTCATTTGACTGATGCATCCCTTGAAGAAAAATCTTCAGTAACAGAATTAATCGATGTTTTATTTCAGGATTATGTTCCTGATTTCTTCCTTGCTTCTGTTTACGTATGGAATAGAAATCTTCTTTCAGAAATTGCTCTGGAAATAAAAAAGAAATATCCTTCCTGCATTACTCTTTGCGGGGGTCCTGAAGTAACGGCTAATCCTTTTTCATTTGAAGACACATTCGATTACATTACAACAGGCCCTGGCGAAGAGGTTGTCCCGGATTTAATCTGTAAATTACTGAATGGGCAGAGAAGTGAACTTCAAAAAATTCTGCATGCAGCCCCGCAAAAAAAAGAAGTTCTGAATCTGGTTTCTCCATATCTTGACGGTACCCTGGATCCTTCCAGATACGGAGGAGCTCTCTGGGAACTTGCCAGAGGTTGTCCCTTCAAATGTTCTTATTGTTTTGAATCTAAAGGGGAAAGTAAAATCTCCTATTTTTCAATGGAGCGGATTCAGGCAGAACTTGAACTTTTTGCACGGAAGAAAATTCCTCAGGTTTTTGTTCTGGACCCGACTTACAATGCAGATAAAAAAAGGGCCCTGGAAATCCTCAATTTAATTTCAAAGAAAACCCCGGATACCTTTTATTATTTTGAAGCCAGGGCAGAATTTATTGACCGTGAACTTGCCAGAGCCTTTACAAAGATTCCGTGTGCGCTTCAGTTTGGTTTACAGTCAGCTGATGAAAATGTTCTTCGTCTTGTTCACCGCGGATTCAATAAAAAAGTTTTTGTAAAAAATATAGGAGTATTAAATCAGGAAGGGGCGGTTTTTGGTTTCGATTTAATATACGGCTTACCGGGAGATACCTTTAAAGGCTTCAAGCAGAGTATGGATTTTGCCTTGAACCTGTATCCAAATAATCTGGAAACCTTTTGTCTTTCCGTGCTGCCGGGAACTGTCCTTTATGATGAAGCTGAAAAGCTGAATCTTTATTATGAAAAAGAAGCACCTTATCATGTTTTATATACAGATAAATATTCAAAGGAAGATTTAAAATCGAGTTCCGAGCTTTCCAAGAGCTGTACACTTTTTTATAACATAGGAAGAGCTGTGCCATGGTTCATCAGTTTTGTCAGGACTTTTAATGAACAGCCTCATAAATTCCTTCAAAAGTTTGAAAAATGGTATGAAAAAGTATACAAAAAGAGCATTTTAACCTGCAAATTTTGCTCTGATGATGACTATTTTGATGTTCAGAAGATGCAGCTTGCTTTCTTAAAAGACCTTTGCCATGAAAAACATTTTGATAATGTTTATAAGGTTATTGAAGATATAGTGATTTTGAACGGAGCTTTTTCTGTTAATTCTTCAACGGGAAGAAGTCAGAAAGTCCAGCTGAAATATCATCCCGATGATCTTCTTTCTGAATATTCACTGGACCCTGTATTCTTTGTAAAAAATGCCAGGCCTTACCGGTGTACCGTTCTGATTCAGAACGGTGACTATAAACTTGTAAAAAACTAAGGTGTATTCTAGAAGATTTCCTTTGCTTTTGTCATAAACTGGTTTCCACGGTCAAATTCATTTTTGAACATGCCGAAAGAAGTTGCTCCAGGACTGAAAACTACAGGCTGTGTTTTTGTATTACAATCCGCTGATTTTTCCAGGTTTTCGGCAACTTTGTGTAACATTTCGTCCAGTGACTGGAAAGGTCCCTGATATTTTATTCCGGCTTTGTCCAAAGCTGGCAGAACTTTGTCTGTTGCTGTTCCTGAAAGGAAATAAAGGTCTTTTACTGCGTTTTTATTCTGTGTAAGGTATTCGGTAAGTTTTGTAAATTCCAGTCCTTTGTCTGTACCGCCTGTAAGAAGAATTACAGGTGTCTCAAAGCTTTTACAGGCTGCCACAACACTGTCCGGAACAGTGGCGCAGGTATCGTTGTAGAACTTGTATGCTGTATTCCCATAAGTTTTGTCGTGGAAATACTGGAGCCGGTGGTCTACGCCCGGGAAGTCTTTCATGATTTTTTTGATGAGGCTTCCTGGTAATCCCATGAGATACATTCCAAGGGCAGCGTTCAGAACATTAGTTTTCATATGGTCCCCAGGAACTGAAAGTTCACCGAGTATTGTTTCAGGTTCTTTCATGCCGGGAAGTATGACCCGTCCACGGAAATTTCCGTTCTCATCTTTTTCCTGCCAGACACCGTAAGTTCCTTCAGGAAGCTTTTGATTCCAGTAACGGAGAATTGTACCTTTGCTTTCCTTAGCAAATTCTTCACCCCAGGTTCTGGAACCTGCAGGTCCTGTTCCGAGTTCATCATCGCCGAAATCAAAAATTGAGTAACAGCCTTTATCCTGGTCAGCATAGATAAGCTTTTTGTCTGCAACGTATGGTTCCATAGCGCCGTACCAGTTCTGGTGATCGGGAACGATTTTTGTGATGATGGAAATATGAGGTTTTAAAAGACCGCGTCCACGCAGATCTGCAAGCTGCCATGAAGAAAATTCAATTACTACTGGAGTGTCCTGATTTGTTTTTTCAAGAAAGGTGAGAGGACTTACAGTAATATTTCCTCCAAGGAATGCCTGGAATCCTGCTGTCTTGAGGCCGTAGTAAAGAGCACTTACAGTTGAACTTTTTCCTTTGCTTCCTGTAACGGCTATGATTGGTGCCTTTGAGAAAGCAAGAAAAATTGAAAGGTCTGTTTCAATGTTTTTGCTTGCAGCAAGGAATTTATTACCGTCATATTTTACACCGGGATTTTTAATTACACAGTCAGCATTTTCAAAATCTTCAATTCGATGTTCTCCAAGACGGAATGTCAGGCGGCTTGTATCCAGGTCCTTGTCATTCATAAGTGAATCAACAGTAGTCTGAAGGTCTTCCTGTTTTTTCATGTCTGTTACAAGAACGTTGGCGCCATATTTTAAAAAGAATCTTACACAGGCTTCACCTCCGCCGTTTAATCCCAGTCCCATAACTGTAACATTTTTTCCCTGAATGTCGGAAAGGGATTTGAAATAACAGCCTTTGTTGTATGAGTGAGCCATTTGATTCTCCTTGTTAAATTTATGCAATCAAAAAAAAAGCCTTCCGAGAACGGAAGGCTTTGCCGAGAACCGGACTTGAACCGGCACGCCGATTGCTCAGCAAGGGATTTTAAGTCCCTGGTGTCTACCAATTCCACCATCTCGGCTGGTAATATAATCTTATATTAAACACGTTTTTTTTTCAAGATAAGGTAAACTTGAGAAAATGGAGATTTGAAGATATACTGATTTTATGAAATCTAGATTTAAATTATTTGTTCTTTGTCTTTTCTTTGGTATTTTATTTACATCCTGCCTTTCAGATGTAGCAGATTTACTCGGTAAACCGACTGTAAAACTAACTTCAGTATCTTTGGAAAGTCTGGACATGGAAGGATTTACCTTTAATGCAGGCTATTCAATATCAAATCCTTATCCTGTTTCCTTTTCTGTTGCAGGAGTAAATGCAGACGTTATTTATGACAACGATACAAAACTTACTTCCTTATCAGGTTCAGAAGGTGTAACTGTCCTGGGAATGGACACTGCAAAAAACACTTTTTCCTTCAAAATTCCTTACAAAACAATTCTGAGTATTGCTTCCGGTAAATCTGATGAACTGAAAGAATCTGTTCCTTTGAGTTTTAAGGGAAATGCAAAACTTGATTTAAGTTCAGTTTCTTTTTTTGAAGGTGAAACTTTAACTCTTCCATTTTCAAAATCCTTTAATGTTCCGGTTTTCAAACCATCTTTTTCGATTTCTGCACCAACTCTTCAAATGCCGACCCTGGCTGATTTGAAGGATTCCCTTGTCAGTGGCGGATTATCTGCTGTAAAAGCTGCGGCTCTGGCCTCATCCATTATCGCAGGGAAGAAAATTGCTTCTGATGCTTTGGATGGAATTGATCTGGATATGAAATTCAATTTCAATCTGAATGTAAAAAACGAAGGTTCCTGTTCATGGAACTATATTCTGGATAATTGTAAAATCAGCTCCGGCGAAAACCGCCTGGTTTCTGTTTCTCCTTCAGAGGGAAATATCGTTTCTTCAAAAAGCGGAACAATTCCGGTTTCATGTAATCTGAATACTTTGCAGTCAGGAAAATATATCGTTGAGCTTCTGAATAAAACTGCAAAAAATCCTGTTGTAACTATCGATAGTGTCCTTAATTTTCCTGAAGTCAGTGACTTTTTATCAAATATTCCGCTGGATTATACAAAGGAAATTTCCATCTCTTCGATTTCCAAAAAATAGTTTTTTTCTATATAAGCATTTCAGAAGTGCTCAAAAAGACAGTTTGTGCCGATAATAAAGGTATAAACTGTCTTTTTTTATGGAGTACAATATGAAAAAACTGTCCCCAATGGCACAAAAATTATTAGGGGCTATGGCACAGAATGAAGGAAGAAAAACAAGTTTTAACCAGCTTCTTCCTGAACACGTTATCCTTGCACTTCTAAAACACCGCAATGGTGTCGGATTTCTTACAGCAGCAGATTTTAATAAAATAAATATTGAATCGCTTATCAGCAGCCTCGAAGATTTTATGGGATGGAATGATTCAATCGACTTGAATGATGACCTTCCTGAAGGCCGCCGTATTCAGAGTATGAAAGAAATCGCAGAAATTGAATCTGATGCACTTCATAATGACTACATAGGAACGGAACATTTTCTTCTGGCCTGTATCAGGGAAGAAGGCAGTGTTGTAAATCAGTTTTTCAACCGTAACGGCATAATGATTTCAGATGTCCGTAAAAAAGTTTCTGATATCCAGAAACAGGGCTTGTCATCAACTCAGAATCCTGTTGATGATTCTGATTCTATTTTGAATGAAATGTATGAATCGACAATGGAAATTGAAAAATCATCATCTGATTCAAAAAAAGAAAAAGAAAAACAGATTCTCGAAAAAGTAAAAAAGGACTTTGGAGAACAGAAAAGAAAATCAATTCTGGACCAGTTCAGTCGGGACCTTACAAGAATTGCACAGGAAAAACTGACAGATCCTGTTGTAGGCCGCGAAAAAGAAATAGCACGTCTTGTTCAGGTTCTTCTCCGCAGGACAAAAAATAATCCTGTTTTGATTGGTGAACCAGGAGTTGGTAAAACAGCAGTGGTAGAAGGTCTTGCCCAGGCAATTGTGGAAGGAAATGTTCCTTCAGGTTTACTAGGAAAACGAATCCTTTCCCTTGATCTGGCAGCTCTTGTTGCAGGTACAAAATACCGCGGTGAATTTGAAGACCGCATGAAAAAGTTAATGAACGAAATTGCTGAACACCGTGATGTAATTCTTTTCATTGATGAACTTCATTCGATTGTTGGAGCTGGCGGAAATGACACCCCAATGGATGCTTCTAATATCCTGAAGCCGGCATTAAGTCGCGGAGAAATCCAGATTGTCGGTGCCACAACAACCAAAGAATACACAAAATATATCGAAAAAGACATGGCTCTTGAACGCCGCTTTCAGGTAATAAAAGTTGATGAAGCAACGGAAGAAGAAGCCAATATTATTCTTAAGGGAATCAGAACGAAATATGAAAAGTTTCATAATGTATCCTATTCAGACGAAGTTATTGCACACATCGTAAAACTTTCAAAACGTTATATTTCTGACAGAGTTCTCCCTGACAAAGCCATTGATGTAATGGACGAAGCAGGGGTTGCAAAAAAAATCCGTGAAGAAAACAAACCTTCCGAAATCCAGGATATTGAAAACAGCATAAACAGTCTTATAAATGAAAAAGATCTTTTGATCATGCACCATGATTATGACAATGCTGTTGTAATCCGTGACAAGGTAATTGAACTGAAAAAGCATTTTGACCTTATCTGCAACAATCTGCGCTATAAGGGAAATGGGCCAAAAGAAATAACAAAGAATGATGTTGCCGAAATAGTTTCAGAAATGACAGGGATTCCACTGGAAGAATTAGATGCCGGTGAAAGTGCAAAACTGGTTCATATGGAATCAGAACTTCATAAAACTATAATCGGCCAGGATGAAGCTGTCAGCATTATTTCTGGTGCTGTCAGACGCAGTCGTGCAGGTTTCAGTTCCGGAAAACATCCTTTGGGAAGTTTTGTTTTCCTGGGACCTACAGGCGTTGGTAAAACAAAAATGGCCAAAACCCTTGCAAAATTCCTTTTTGGAAGTGAAGAATCCCTTATCAGAATTGATATGTCTGATTATATGGAACGGCACAGCGTAAGCCGACTTGTCGGGGCACCTCCGGGATACGTAGGATATGAAGAAGGCGGTGTACTTACAGAAAAAGTCAGAAGAAATCCATATTCGGTTGTCCTCCTTGATGAAATTGAAAAGGCACATCAGGACATTTTCAATCTACTTCTCCAGGTTCTTGAAGAAGGTGAATTAACAGATAATCTGGGCCATACAGTAAGTTTCAAAAACACAATTATCATTATGACAAGTAATGCTGGGGCCCGTCAGATTACAACAGAAGGAAGAGCCGGCTTTACTCTGGACGAAGGAGTCCTTCCATATTCAGAAATAAAAGGTTCAGCACAGAATGAGCTTAAAAAGTTCCTGTCTCCGGAACTGATCAACCGTATAGATGATATAATTGTATTCAGTCCTCTTTCAAAAGAACAGGTTTCTTCAATTCTTGATATCAAAATTCATGAACTGGAAAAAAGACTTTCGGAAAAAAACATATCAATTGAATTATCTGAACCAGCCCGTGAATACCTTGTTGAAAACGGATATGAACCAAGTATGGGTGCCCGCCCGTTAAGAAGAATTATTCAGAAAGAAATAGAAGATCCTCTTGCAATTGAAATTTTGTCGCAAAATTCAAAAGACTGTGGTAAAATTTACGTGGATTTAGAAGGCGACAAGCTTAAAATTTCCTGCAAAACAGTAAAAGAACCTTTCCAGATTACTGCGGGAAAACTTAGTTATTGATTCAACGAGGTGGATTTATGAAAATTTTAATGGTTACTTCTGAGACTGTACCTTTTGCAAAAACAGGTGGTCTTGCCGATGCAGTTTCTGCTCTTGCCATTTCCATGAAAAAGCAGGGACATGATGTTCGTATTGTACTTCCAAGATATTACAAAATTGACCGTTCAAAGCTGAAAAAGCTGGACGGACCAATGGGAGTTGCTGCAGGACAGACAGAAACCTGGGTAGCTGTTTATGAATCTGTTCTTCCTGGAACTGAAGTTCCTGTATATTTCATTGATCACGAAGAAGCATACGGAAGAGACGGAATCTACGGAACAAAAACTGAAACTGACTTCCATGATAATCCATACCGTTCAGCACTTTTATGTCATGGTGCATTCCAGCTTTGCCGTAAGCTGGGCTGGTATCCGGATGTTATGCATGCTCATGACTGGTTTGCAGCCCTGGTTCCTGTACTTCTTAAATGTGTTTGCCGTAACGGCTATTTTGCTCATACTTCAAGCGTTCTGACTATTCATAATCTGGGATATCAGGGCGTTTATGGAAAAGACCAGTTTCCTGCTTTAGGACTGGACTGGAATCTCTACTATGGCGGTGGACTTGAACATAACGGAGCAATCAATCTTCTGCAGGCCGGAATTGCCTGTGCAGATATGATTACTACTGTTTCTCCAACTTACGCAGGTGAAATGCAGAGTGTGGAAGGCGGGTTCGGACTTGACGGACTGCTTCGTGTAAGAACCGATGTTGTACGTGGAATCGTTAACGGCTGTGACCTTGAAACCTGGAATCCAAAAATCGATAAACTTTTACCGGCAAACTTCAGCGACACAGATATGAAGGGAAAAGCAAAATGTAAGGAAGAACTTCAGAAACGAATGGGGCTTCCTGTAAATCCTGATGTTCCTGTAATCGGAATTGTAACCCGCCTTGCAAGTCAGAAAGGTATTTCTGAAATGTTTGCAGCAAACTATGGAAGCATGTTTGCAATGTGTTCAAACATGGATATTCAGTTTGCTGTTCTTGGAAGCGGTGAAAAGTGGTGTGAAGATGAAATCAGTGTTCTGGACAACAAGCTTCCGAATTTCAAGGCTTATATCGGTTATGATGAATCCTTAAGTCATTTGATTGAAGCCGGTTCAGACTTCTTCCTTATGCCTTCCTGCTATGAACCATGCGGTCTGAACCAGATGTATTCCATGCTTTATGGAACACTCCCGATTGTTCGCCGTACAGGTGGACTTGCAGATACAGTTGAACAGTACAATCAGGATACAGGTGATGGAACAGGATTCCTCTTTGATAATCTGACTCCTGGAGTCATTTACGATACTGTCGGCTGGGCAGTATGGGCTTACTACAACAAAAAAGACCATATAGCAAAAATGCAGAAAAAAGGCATGAATAAAAACTTCAGTTGGGAACTTTCAGTTGACGGTTACATGAATATTTATTCTGAAGCTTTGTTCCGTGGATGCGGAATTAACACTGCAGACTGGAAATAAATAAGCTTTAAAAAAGCAAAGGCTGATACTTGAGTATCAGCCTTTTTTTTTATTATCTAGAATTCATTCAACTGGCCGTCTTTTGAAAGGTACCAGTCTACAAGAAGTTTTTGAGCACTTTCAGTTCCCCAGGAAATACTTCCATCTCTGTTTAGAATTAAAACCTGCTTAGAGTTTTTGCAGATTGATTCAGGCATAGAAGCGGTTCTTTCATAAGCGAAACGCTTTTTCTGGGGAAGATTGTAGGAATAAATCTTGTTTTTTCCGATATTTGTATAAAGGAAGTTTCCGTTCAGGTAAGTAAAAGCATCAGGATCTTCTTCGGCAAATTTCAGAATGTCAGTTTTTGTATTTGCTGCAGTATTGTAAGAAGTAACAAAGGTAGTACTTGCAGTGTCAGTTGAACGGAGATTCATTCCATAAATGATTTTTCCGTTAGTACTCAAACCGTACATTACCTGGCCTTCCATTTTCAAAGGAATGGTTTCAAGAGTTTCCGGGTCTACAGAAATAAGCGGGCTGTTAGGACTTGTGCTGGCAGATTTTGCGATGTAAACTTTTCCGTCCTCGCAGATTACTGCATCCTGAACACCCATTCCGGAGAAAACTTCTTTGAAAGTTTTTTTATCAAAATCATATATGTTAACTTTTGCATTTGATTCAATTTCAATCAGTTTATTCTGATAAAAGTGGAGTGTCTGGAGAGAAGATTTAGGTGTAAAGAGAGTTTCCGTCGTGTTGTCAAAGTGGACATAGCGGACAGGATTTCTGGTATCTTTTGAATACAGGATAAATCCGTCTTCTGCTGATATAAAACTGTTTTCTCCATTGGTAGAAGCCACCACAGTATAAGCCGGTTTATCAGCGTTATCTACTTTTAAAACAGAGTCTTTTGTCAGGAAATAGAATTCTTCCTTGTTTTCATCAATGTCATAAATCGGGTCGTAAATACTTTCGGTAATGATTTCCATATTATCGATTTCGCTTGATGCAGTTGCCGTTGCCTTGTAAATATTTCCGTTTCTGCTTCCAAAAAGAATCTCTACACCATGTTTTTTACCGCAGGAAATCTGACCTTCTCCACGGGGACCACGCAGGCCTTTTACTATTCTCTGGTTACTTAATGTACTGTTATTGATTTTTTCAACCATTTTAAGTTCGTAAAGGTTTTTTCCGTCATATTCCAGATAATAAAGCTGATCATCATTTGAATCAGAAAGAATAATCGGCTGTTTTCCAGGGATTGTCGAAAGGGTTTTACCTGTGGTTGCCTGGATAATATAAATATAGTCGTCTTTTACACCAGCCAGAAACAGGTCATTGCAGAACATTGTAATATCAGTAAGTCCCTGAACGCAGGAGAATTTTGCGGTTGTTTTGCCGGTCTGAATATTGTAATAAGTAACAGATCCGGAAGGGGAATACATAACTGCGGTTTTTTCGGTTGCACTTGATTTAATATAATTTACGATACCTGTGTTTTCGCGGACTTTATTTACAGTTGTCCAGTCTGAAGTTTTTACGAAAATAGCACCGTCAATTGTTGCTGTCCCGATAATAAGATAATTTCCTTTTTCTGAAAAGGAAAGAGAAGTTACTGAATCCTTAAGTTTTTTCTGGTATTTACGGGTAAGTTTATTCCAGTCCCATACTGTAACTTTATTTACAGAACCGCCGTCTGTTTCATAAACAGCGATATCATGTCCATTAGGTGAAGTAGTAATGATTTTTATTCCGACATCCGAAACCTGATAATGTTCACCTTCAGTTTCTGTCCAGTTGATAAGGAAGCCGTCGTCACCGCTGCTTATAAAATTATAATCAGCAGAATTTCTGGTCTGTAAACATGCAATTCTGGTAACGCTCTGCTGATGTGCTTCGCTTGAATAATTCGACTGGGCAAATGCAAAAGAAAACTGTAGAGCAAGAGTTATAGTCAAAAACAATAATTTTTTCATTTTTATTTCCTAAGGAAGTATATAATATCACTGCTTAAACCTAAAATAAATAGCAGCGCGATAAAGGCTATTCCAATGAACTGAGTATAATACTGAACCTTTGGTGGCAGTCTTTTTCTGAATACAGTTTCAATCAGGGCAAACAGAATCAATCCTCCGTCCAGAACAGGAAAAGGCAGAAGATTCATGATAAAAAGAGAAACTGAAATCAGAGCAAGAAGCTCCAGAACACTAACAAGACCTGTTTTGAAGCCTTCTGAAAAACCTTCTTTTACAGTGGTTCCAAGCATGTCTGTTATTCTTGCTGGTCCCGAAACAGCATTTGTCAGTTTTACACCTTTGAAAAGAATTCCAATACTTTTAAAAGTCATTTCAATCATATTGAAAACTTCTTTTGTTCCATATAGTAAAGAGGGGAAAAAAGAATAAGTTTCAGCTTCTTTTTTGATAAGGCTGTCACTGTCGGCCATAACTCCGATTTTTCCGGTTCCGGTTTCTTTATCCAGGTCTGTATGAACTGAAAATATTTTTTTCTCTCCATTTCTAGAAACTTCAACCTGTATTGTTTTATCAGGATTTACAGAGATTTCAGAAATAATATCTGAAAAATTTTTGATTTCTTTATTGTTGATGAAAAGGATTTCATCTCCGCTTAAAAGACCTGCTTCACGGGCAGCACTGTGGATTTCTGGATTTTTTTCATCTGCCAGGAGAATTCTGTTTGAGAAGGTGTAATAAGAATACCCAACCATTCCAATTATGCTGAAAGATATAATGGCAAAAATGAAGTTAAAAAAAGGTCCGGCAAAGCCTACAAGGGCTCTTTTGAAGGGGTGAACGCCAAAAAGTGAATCCGAATCGGCCTGAAGTGCAGTACCTGTTTCCAGGGCATTCTGGAGCTCCTTTTCGCCTTTCATTCCGCAGTAGCCGCCTAAAGGAAAAAGAGAAAGTCTCCAGTCAGTTCCCCTGATCGTTTTGTGGAGAAGTACAGGTCCGTATCCGATGGAAAATGATTCAACCTTTACACCGAAAAGTTTTGCTGCGAAAAAATGTCCTAATTCGTGAATTAATACCAGAAAGAAAAGGCAGATAAGACCATAAAGCCATTTCATTAATTAAAGGTCTCCTGCAATGAACTTTTCACAGAATTCGGCTGCAAGAAGGTGAGCGGCTTTATCCAGTTCAAAAACACGGTCAAAGGATGACGGTGTTTCTGACCAGTTGAATTCAAGAGTTTTTTCTGTGATTTTGGGAATGTCTGTATATTTTATCTGACCTTTTAGGAATGCGTGAACTGCAATTTCATTTGCTGCATTAAACACCAGTGGATAACAGCCTTTCTTTTCCACGCAGTCAAAAGCCATCTGAAGGAGCGGGAAATCGTCCATTCGCGGACGGAAGAAAGTAAGTTCCCTGTCAAAAAGATCAAAGGGTTTCATGTAATTTTTAAGGTTTTCAGGGTAAGTCAGGGCTCCGATAATTGGATGCTTCATATCTGGATCTGATAACTGTGCATAAATCATGCCGTCATTTGTTCTTACCATGGAATGAATTATGCTCTGTGGATGAACAATTACATCAATTTTTTCTGCAGGTTTATTGAACAGGTAAGAAGCTTCGATTACTTCAAGTCCTTTGTTTGCAAGAGTTGAAGAATCGATAGTGATTTTAGGCCCCATGTTCCAGGTTGGATGATTCAAAGCCATCTCAACGGTTACGTTCTGGAGCTGTTCTTTTGTAAACTGTCTGAAAGGACCACCGCTTGCAGTAATAAGAATGCGGTCAACATTTTCTTTCCCGGCCTGATTAATAAGGCTGAAAATTGCAGAATGTTCTGAGTCAACAGGAATAATTTTGGCACCAGTTTTTTCAGAAAGGTTTTTTACCAGAGGGTAAGCCATTACAACAGTTTCCTTGTTTGCAAGGGCCAAATCGATTCCCAGTTCAAGAGTTATTTTAGAAGGAAGTAAGCCTGCACTTCCTGCAATGCCGTTTACAACAATATCTGGTTTACACTGTTCGATGAAATTTTTGTATTCCTGTTCCGAAATGTTTTTTGTAAGGAGTGAAGGGCAGTTGAATTCCGAAGAAAGTTTTTTCAGTTCATCAATTTTATTGTGGGCTGTAAGTCCTGAACATTGAAAAAGTTCCTTTTCGTTTCTGATAATGTCAAGGGTACTGGATCCGATTGAACCTGTACATCCTAAAACCAAAACTTTTTTCATAGTTTATGCAGGAATAGCGATGAGATAAGAATACAGGATATAGAATACAGGAGCAGCAACAACAATAGAGTCTATGCAGTCAAGCATTCCTCCGCGTCCCGGAATAACCTTTCCTGAATCTTTTGCACCACAGGAACGTTTGATTACAGATTCAATAAGATCACCGATAATTGCTGCAAGAGCTGTGAAGAATGCAATAACCATGTAACGCCAGATGTCAGCTGTAAGAATATTAGGGAAAATCAGTTTGACTATTGCGGCGATTGCGACGTCAGAGAAAATACCGCCGATAAATCCTGCAATACTTTTATTCGGGCTTGCTTTGAAAATGCCACGATTGTTTTTTCCAAAGAGAATTCCAAAGAACCAGGCAGAAGAATCACACATAAATACATAGGTCATGAAAAGAACGATTACGTGTGTCTGGTTTCCAAAAACCGGGAGTCGGTTTACAAAAGAAATAAGGAAATCGATATAAAAAATACCAAAAGCTCCGAGAGCGATTTTTTCTGCAGATTTTGTAAAGTCCTGGGCAGACAGACATTCTATTGCCATAAGAATAATTACTGTAAATGTATAAAACCACAAAAGAATTTCATGTGAAAGTCCCAGATAAAGGAATAAAGATGCCAGAACCGGTTCAAGCATTCCAAGGCTACAGAATAACCATTTAGGGTAAAAGTTCTCAATTTTAGATGAAATAAGATTGTGATATTCGAAAATTGATATTGTTGAAACAGCAAAAATTAATATTTGAAGACCAATATGATTAAAAGGCTTTGCAAGCGAAATAACTGCAACAAGGGGAAAACCTATAAAAAAAGTTAATAATCTTTTTACTGTATTACTCATAAAAAATCTCTATTCAACTATATCTCAGGTTATTTTTCTTTTCCAAACCGTCTGTTTCGGGTGCTGAATTCACCCAGATTTTTCAAAAACTCTTCTTCCGTATAATCAGGCCAGAGAGTATCTGTGTAAACCTGTTCTGAATAAGCAACATGCCACAAAAGGAAATTGCTTAAACGGTATTCACCACCTGTTCTGATTAACAAATCAACATCAGGACAGTCAGGGAAGTCCAGGTTCTGGCGTATTACTTCTTCAGTAATGTCGCCGCTTTTATAACCTTTATCAATTATTTTTTTTACGCCGCGAAGTATTTCATCCCGTCCACCGTAATTGATTGCCAGGTTCAAGGTAAGACCTGTAAAGTCTTTTGTTTTATCCATAGCGTCATTCAGATCGTTCTGGATGTTTTGTGGAAGCGCTGAAATATCGCCTGCGTGGCGTATGCGAATTCCGTTGTCCTTATAAAACTGAAGTTCGCCGATCAGATGAACATGTATAAGGTTCATCAGAAATCCTACTTCTTCCTGAGCGCGTTTCCAGTTCTCAGTAGAAAAGGTGTATAAGGTAAGGTATTTTACACCTGCATCAGAAGCAGCCTTTACAATTTTTTTAGCAACTGAAAGGCCTTCCTGATGTCCTTTTGTTCGAGGCAGATTTTGTTTTGTGGCCCATCTTCCGTTACCGTCCATTGTGACAGCAACGTGAAGGGGGATTTTCTTTTCAATATCTGCCATCTAATTAGTTCTGCATGATGTCTTTGTCTTTTGCATCGAAAGCTTTGTTGATTTCATCAATGTATTTGTCTGTAAGTTTCTGCAGTTTGTCTGTTTCAACTTTCAGATCATCTTCTGTAATTTCTCCGCCTTTCTGTGCTTTCTTCAGTTCATCGTTTCCGTCACGACGAATGTTGCGGATTGAAGTACGTGCATTTTCGGCCATTGTTTTAGCCTGTTTTTCCAGTTCCTTGCGGCGTTCTGCTGTAAGGGCAGGAATCTGAATGCGGATTACTTTACCATCATTTGACGGGTTGAATCCAAGATCAGCCATAGAAATTGCTTTTTCAATTTCTGTGATGATTGATTTGTCAAAAGGAGTAATGATTACACTGCGTGCTTCAGGAATTGCAATTGTAGCAACCTGATTGAGCGGTGTTTTTGTTCCGTAATAATCAACAAAGACTCTGTTGAAAATAGCTGCATTAGCACGTCCTGTTCTGAGTGTGTTAAACTGATCATTCAAAGATGCAACTGTTTTCTGCATTCTTTCTTCATTGTTTTCTGCCATTTTAATTCTCCTGTTATTAAATCAAATTAATTATATCAGTAATCTCAAAAATTGCTCATATAATAAATCTGAAAATAACCTGAACCGGCTGAAAATCAACCGGTTCAGATTTTATTCAGGTTTCAGCCCGAATTATTTTCCCAGTACGCAGAGTTTTACATCGCCGAATGAAAGAGAAGCACCAACTTCTTTTCCAACTTCTTCGATTTTCTGTGAAACTGTTTTTTTGTCGTCTTTTACGAACATCTGGCTTTCGAAACAGATACCTGCAACGTGTTTATTGATTTTTCCTTTGAGGATTCCTTCAATAACGTTAGCTGGTTTTCCAGCCATTTTTTCATCAGCAGCCATCTGAGCTTTGAAGATTTCTTCCTGTTCTGCAACGTATGCAGCTGGAACTTCTGCAGCTGTAAGATATTCTGGTGTGAAAGCAGCCAGGTGGAGACAGCAGTCTTTTGCAAATACTTTTACTGCATCTGCTTCAGAACCTTTAACTACTACAACAGCACCTGTTTTTTTGTCTGAGTGAACGTATGTTGCAACAGAAGCACCTGCTGGAACTTCGATTACATCAAGTTTAGAAATGTTCATGTTTTCGCGAACTTTGATTGTCAGTTCTTCGAGAGCTTTTGTGTGTGCTTCTTCAACTTTTGTGTAACCGTTAGCCAGTGTAAGGTCAACGAGACGGTTACCCATAGCGACGAAGTCTTCGTTCTTTGAAACGAAGTCTGTTTCACATGTAAGACCAAGCATTACAACTTTGTTGCCTTCCTGTTTGATGAAAACAACACCTTCAGCTGTAGCACGGTCAGTACGGCTGGCCATAGCAGCCAGACCTTTTTCTTTCAGGATTTTTTCAGCACCTGCCAGATCACCATTTGCATCCATGAGGGCTTTTTTACAGTCCATCATACCAGCACCTGTTGATTTGTTCAGGGCTTTGATATCAGCCATATTGATTGCCATATTGGTTTCCTTAAATAAGTAAGTTTAGCCGGCTGATTTCAACCGGCAATTAATTTATTTGTCGAATTTGTCTTCATCAACGAGAGATTCATCTTCAGCTGGAGCTTCTTCTTTAGCTTCTTCTGTTGGCTGATAGTTTGAATAATCTGTGATTTCTTCGTCATTTGATTTAACAGCTGCATCTGTTACAACTTCGTCTTCGTCGCCGAGGTTTTCGAGGATCTTAAGACCTGTTTCATTGTCAGCTTCGATTACGGCGTTAGCAATGATAGAAGTGAAGAGAGAAATAGCGCGGATAGCGTCATCGTTACCTGGAATAGGGAAGTCGATACCTGTTGGGTCACAGTTTGTATCAACAACAGCGATGATTGGGATACCCATGCGGCGTGCTTCAGCAACAGCAATCTGTTCTTTGTGTGTATCGATAATGAAGATTGCTCCTGGGAGTTCTTTCATTTCTTTGATACCACCAAGGTTCTTTTCCAGTTTTGCTTTTTCCTTCTGGAGAGCACCAACTTCTTTCTTTGTAAGGTTTTCGAATGTGCCGTCAACTTCCATCTTTTCGATTTTCT
>DCHR01000036.1:0-3908 GCA_002315375.1 Treponema sp. UBA1747
TTGTATATCAGCGCGACAAGTCTGATAACGGAGGTGAACAGTAATGCTTTGTATATCAGCTGAAAAAATAGACACATTATTTGAAGCAATTGGTTCTAAACAGCCATTATATATTCCTTCAGACAACGGAACAGGAGCTGCAGACTTTACACAGTGGTCAACAGGCGTAAAGCTTAGTGACAACCTCAAGACAGTTAGATCTGTTAAAGACTTCTTCTTCCCAAAAGCAGAATCTCTTGTATCATATAAGAGAACTGGTAAGTCTGTTACTGTAGAAGATCCNNAACACATGGTTTCTTACCAGATGAATGGAAAAGAAGTTACAGTAGTTGATCCTCGTAAAGATGTTGAAGACTTTGTAGTTTTTGGTGTACGTGCTTGTGATGCTGCTGCAGTAGGCGTTGTAGACGCTGTATATCTTCACATGGACCCAGTTGATTCTTATTATAAGAATCGCCGCGACCATGGAACAATCGTTACATTAGCTTGTAACGCTCCTGTAAAAACATGTTTCTGCTCTACTTACGGTATTGATGCAGCTAATCCTGCAGGTGACGTAAGTGCTTGGCTTGCTGATGGTAAATATTACTTCCAGGCTAACACAGATAAAGGTAAGACTTTTGTAGAAAACGCAAAAACTGTTCTTACTGATGCTGATGATAGCGCAGTAGCAAAAGCAAAAGACGAAATCAAAGCTAAGGTAGAAGCACTTCCATTTGCTCATCTTGATCTTTCTAAGTTCAAGGGTGCAAACATGATGAAGATCTTCAACTCAAAGATTTGGTCTGAAGTATCTGAAACATGTCTTGGATGTGGTACTTGTACATATGTTTGTCCAACATGTATGTGTTTTGACGTACGTGACTTTGAAACAGGAAAAGACATTAAACAAGTACGCTGCTGGGATAGCTGTATGTTCTCTGACTTTACTCAGATGGCAGCAGAAAATCCTCGCCACACACAAAAAGAAAGAAGCCGTCAGCGTTTTATGCACAAGTTAGTTTACTATCCAATGGCACACGAAGATAAGTTCCAGTGTGTAGGATGTGGACGCTGTCTTGAAAGCTGCCCTATTAACATGAACGTTGTTAAAGTTATCAATGCAGTAAATGCAGACGGTGACATCCAGTAATAAGGAGTAAGATAATGGAAAACAAAGAATCATTTATTCCTTATGTAGGAAAAATTATAGACATTAGACAGGAAACTCCTGATGTTAAAACTTTTAGCGTAGTTGGTCTTGATGGAAAGAAACTCTTTAACCATATTCCAGGTCAGTGTGCAATGCTTATTGTTCCTGGTGTTGGTGAATCTATGATTTCTATCACATCATCACCTACTCTTGAAACTCACATGGAATTCTCTATCAAGAGATGTGGACACGTAACAGAATGGCTTCACAACGCTGAAGTTGGTCAGGAAATCTGTTTACGTGGACCTGTTGGAAACGGATTCCCTGTAGACACAAAGCTTAAAGGAAAAGATATTCTTGTAATTGCCGGTGGTATTGGTATTGCTCCAGTTCATTCTGTAGTTAATTACATGATGGATCATCGTGAAGACTATGGTAAAATCCAGGTTATCTACGGTGGTAGATCAAAGGCTGACCTTGTTCGCCTTGAAGAAATGCAGAATGTATGGATGAAGCAGCCTAACTGCTCAATCAACCTTACAATTGACCGTCCAGAAGAAGGATGGGATGGACACGTTGGATTTGTTCCTCCATACGTAACAGAATGTAATCCAGATCCTGGAATGACAGTTATCATGTGTGGACCTCCAATTCTTATCCATATGTCTCTGAAAATCCTTAAAGACCTTGGTTTCAAGGACGAACAGATTTTCACAACTATGGAAATGCGCATGAAATGTGGTATTGGTAAATGTGGACGCTGTAATATCGGTGACAAGTTCGTTTGTAAAGACGGTCCTGTATTCAGCTTTGACCAGCTTGGTGAACTTCCACCGGAATACTAAAAAGCAATGAACAACTGCCTTGCAGTTGTTCAACAACGATAAGGAGATTTAAATGTCTGACGAAAAAATGGTAAATGTTTACTTTTTCGGAAAAAAATACAGCGTTCCTTCTGAACTGACAATCATGAACGCTATGGAATATGCCGGATACCAGCTGAAACGCGGATGCGGATGTCGTAACGGTTTCTGTGGTGCTTGTGCTACAATTTACAGAATTCAGGGTAAAAACCAGCTCCAGACTTGTCTGGCATGTTCAACAAAAGTTGAAGAAGGCATGGTTGTTGCTACTCTTCCATTCTATCCACTGGTAAAACAGGTTTATGACATGGAAAAAATCAAACCGGAACAGGCTGTTATGATGCAGCTATATCCTGAAATCTACTCATGTATCGGTTGTAACGCCTGTACAAGAGCATGTACTCAGGAACTGAACACAATGCAGTATATCGCTTACGCTCAGCGCGGCGACTTTGCAAAATGTGCTGAACTTTCATTTGACTGTATCATGTGTGGATGTTGTTCATCACGCTGTCCAGCAGGAATCAGCCACCCACAGGTTGCTGAACTTGCACGCCGTCTCAACGGTAAATACCTTCAGCCTGAAACACAGCACCTTCTGGACCGTGTAGCTGAAATCGATGCAGGTTCATGTGAAGAAGCAATCAAGAAGATGGTTGAACTTTCAACAGGCGACAAAGAACAGATAAAAAATCTGTATAATACACGCGAAATCGAAAAATAAGGAGACGAACAATGTACGGAAATTATCTTGATGATGCTGCAAAAATCGTTGCAGAAAAACGCGAAGAAAACCTTAAGTTTGAACATGTTCGTCTTACAGCTGATGAAAAAGACGAAATCCTCAAAGAATATCACCCGGACCGCATCGCTGAACAGTTCCGTGAACTGAAGATCGGACCAAACAAAGGAGAAAAAGCTCCTCTGCAGCTGGCTGATATGCTCGAAGCAAAACCACGTATCGAACCAGAACACATCGATCTGAACCACGTTGATTACGAAACAGACGTTCTTGTAATTGGTGGTGGTGGAGCCGGTACTTCTGCTGCAATCATGGCTTCTGAAGCTGGTGCAAACGTTCTCCTGGTTACAAAACTCCGTGTAGGTGATGCTAACACAATGATGGCTGAAGGTGGTATTCAGGCTGCTGACAAACCAAATGACTCACCAGCACAGCACTACCTGGACTGCTACGGTGGCGGACACTTTGACGGAAAACCAGAACTGGTTTACACACTTACAAACAACGCTCCTAAATGTATCAAATGGCTCAACGACCTTGGTGTTGAATTTGATAAAGAATCTGACGGTACAATGGTAACAACTCATGGTGGTGGAACAAGCCGCAAACGTATGCACGCTTGTAAAGACTACTCTGGTGCTGAAATCATGCGTACACTCCGTGATGAAGTTTTCAACCGCAATGATAAAATCACAGTTGTAGACTTCACAGCTGCAATCGAAATCATTAAAGATGAAAAAGGAAATGCATGTGGTGCAGTTCTTCAGAACCTGGAAACAGACGAAGTTCGCATCGCAAAAGCAAAAGTTGTAATCATTGCAACTGGTGGTGCCGGACGTATGCATTACCAGGGATTCCCAACATCTAACCACTATGGTGCAACAGCTGACGGTCTTGTTATGGCTTACCGTGCAGGTGCAAAACTCCTGTACCAGGATTCTCTCCAGTATCACCCAACAGGTGCTGCTTACCCTTCACAGATCCTCGGTAAACTGGTAACAGAAAAAGTTCGCTCACTTGGTGCTAAACTTATCAACAAAGACGGTGAAGTTTACATTCACCCACTCGAAACACGCGACGTAAATGCTTCTGGTATTATCAAAGAAGTTCGCAACGGACGCGGTGTTAAGAATGATGTTCAGGATGCAGTATGGCTTGATACTCCAATGAT
>DCHR01000036.1:3952-132964 GCA_002315375.1 Treponema sp. UBA1747
TTAAATCAATTCCAGCTATGTACAAAATGTTCATTAAATACGGAATTGATATCCGCAAGGAACCAATTCTTGTTTACCCTACACTTCACTACCAGAACGGTGGAGTTGAAATTGACAAAACATGTCATACAAACGTAGGAAACCTGCTTGTAGCCGGTGAAGCTTCTGGTGGTGTTCACGGAACAAACCGCCTTATGGGTAACTCACTGCTGGACGTTGTAGTATTCGGACGCGAAGCCGGTATCGAAGCTGGTAAAATGTTTGCAAACATTACACTTGCTGATACTGGAAAAATGAACCTTGATCATGTTACAGCATTCGAAAAAGAACGTGCTGCAGCCGGTATTACTGGCGACTTAGTATCTCCTAAAGTATTACCAACTTACACACACGGAAACAAAGAGTTTGAAAAAACTCCTTTCCCTGGAGCAAGTAAATAGAACTGGATTAAGTCCGCGAGTTTCCGACAGGAAACTCGTTAGCAGCCGTAAGGCTGCGACTTTTCCTGGAGCTTCAAAATAGAATGTCGTAAGTTTGCTTTTGCAAACTTACCAAGCAGCCGAAAGGCTGCGGCATTCCCTGGTACAAGTAAATAATTGCTGATATACAAGTAAATACTTGAACAAAAAGCCTTCCATAACGGAAGGCTTTTTTGTTTACGATTAATTAAAAAAACAAATCTGTAATAAGAAAACTGGAAAAAAAATAAACTTACTAACAATACCCTTTAATCTTTTGATTTGTATTCTTTGCAAATTCCACAAGCCAGTTTTTTAGAGGATCCTGCCAGTGCTCAGATGTTTTATTTTCTTCGTAGCAGCGTTTAAAGAAAGCCTTAAAATAAGTAACAACTTCTTCCCTCAAACCTGCTGACATTTCGGGACTGTGAAGGAAAATACTGTCGATTAATTCATAGGCATCTTCTTCTGTAAAAAAGTTTTCGGGAGTGGTTACCGATACCATATAAATAGCGGCGGGAATACAGTTTACACTGTGCTGCTTAACAAAAAGCACGCTTTCAATAATCTGAATGGCATAACTTCTGATTTCTGAAATTCTTTCTTTCAATTCCTCTTCCGGTAAAACATCTTTTCCAAGCAAAGATTTATAATAAGCATAAGTAACGGTACACAAAGTAACATGAAGGCTTGGAACGCACAGAAGATGAGGATCAAAAGCATGAATAGTTTTGAACTTTCCTTTGAAATACTTTGGACGATGAGTAGTGGTCATGCAAAAATTATAAATCGAAGCTGTATTTCGATACATTTGGGAAATCAGTTTCATAAAATTTTCGTCTAATTTAGCAGACTTTTTAGTATCTATTCTTAAAGACAACATTAAAATCGGCCTAAGAAAGAAAGGAATAAAGTCCATGTAAATTTTGATTTTTTCAGGTACAAAAGGAATTTTACTATCCAGCGGAGTATCAACATAAATAATCGGAGTTCTTGAAAGATGCAGAACTCTCTTCAACTGAAGGAAAAAGAAATTGTGACTGACCTGAAACAAATATGGAATCAGACTCTTCAAAAACGGAAGACGGATCTGATTTGCATAAGCTGCCAGATTATGGTAGTCATTCAAAGGCGTATCAATAATCTTCTGGTTAATATCACATTTTGTATCTGCAATCTTTTTTTCAACCTGAAGTTTTGCCATTTCCAGCTGGAAGTTAAGTTCTTCTTTAGTTTTCATGTGTGCCTCAAATTTTGACTATTTTATAGCAATATAAAACGATTATCACATGGATTATTTTTCTTTTTTATACCAGCGATGTTTCAAGACTTTTAATTGCAATATTTGCAGCTTCAAGAAGCTGAGCACTTTTTTTTATTTTCTTCGCCTTTTTCTTGTCCGAAACTACAGCCTGTAAAAGCGTAATTTTTTCGTAAGCTTTATCAAGTTCTTTAGATGCCGATTTTACAAGATCAATTGTATTTACTGTAAGTGTATTTTCTCCCATAGTTTTCTCCTGGTTATTTGAAAAGAACTTCTATATCATCCAGATAAACTACCTGGTTATTTCGGGCAGCATACTTTTGTTTCACATTTGAAGGAATAGAACCGTTGCAAATGTAAATCCCGTTATTGTTCAGTTTATTAACAAGCATTCCTCCGTGATCATAAACAGCCTTACAAATATCATAGGCAGATTCCGGATCATGCATAATATTTCGGTCAATTTCAACCTGTTTTCCATTCAAACCGCATTTTGTCGGGAACGGATTCTTTTTATTCCAGATTTTTTCGATTTTAGTTTTGAATTCTTTTTTGATGCGACGTTCTTCCATAACATCAAGCATGTATTCCCAGGAATAAACATTCTGGTGCATTTTCTGATAAAGTTCATCACCTGTAATACCAAGTTTCTGACAAAGAGTTTTACAGCAAAGCATGGTCATTTCTGCATCATCAACGCTTCTATGAGCCTTGAAGCTTGAAACATCAATTTTAAGGAAATCACACCATTCTGCAAGTTTCATATGTTCTTTATATTCATTTTCCAAAGCAGGTTTTATATCCAGTGCTGCAAACTGAATGTAGTCAACTCCGGCTCTCTCACAGGCAGTATTTACGAAAGAAACATCTCCATCTACGGCGAAACCAAAGGTTTTCCTGTTCCCTGTTGTAAACAGCTTTTTAATGTCCTTGTAATAAGCGCAAAAATCAGGCTGGATTCTGAAATAATCCTTACTATAGGCAAGCTGACATTTATTTTTAGGAGAAAGTATATACCAGTCAAATTCACATTTAGGATTCATTACGACATCCTGCTTTTCGATGATATTAAATTCATCATCGGTCAGAACATAACCTAATGAACAGATTTTTCCTTCACCATCAAAGCAATTTGCACATTCACAGTCAAAAAACAAATAAGAAGTGTGATTCATATTCTTATCATACTATATTCCTTTTTTTTTTACAAAGTATTAAAATAGAAGAAATTAACTAATTTCTATTATTAATAGAGGCTTCTATTATGTCTAACTATCTGGCAAGTGTATGTTCTAGTGCACTTTCATTTATCTTCGTGGTTTTTGCCATCGGAGTAATCGGATACCTTTTGGGACGCATTTCCATTAAAGGCATTTCTCTTGGAACAGCAGGAGTTCTTGTTATTGCCCTCTGCTATGGTGTTCTTTGTCAGTATGTTCCTTCTTTTCAGATCGGAGCAAACACAATCACCCTGTGGAGCGATAAAATCAAAGGAAACTTTGGTGTTGTTTCCAACATCGGTACTGCTCTTTTCGTAACAGCAGTAGGACTTATCGCTGGTCCTAAGTTCTTCAGAACTTTTAATAAAAGTTCTATTGCTTACCTGGCTCTTGGTGTAATCGTTATTGCACTTGGTACACTTACAGCTGTTATCTGTGTAAAACTTGACCCTAACCTGAGTCCAAACATGGCTGCTGGTCTTCTTACCGGTGGTCTTACATCAACACCTGGATTCTCTGCTGCAAAAGAAGCTGTAGAAGGCTTTGCACAGGATGAAATCAGTGCCGGTTACGGTATTGCCTATCTTTACGGTGTTCTTGGTGTTGTTCTTTTCGTACAGATTGTTCCAAAAATCATGAAAGTTGACATTGCTGCTGAACGTGAAAGCTTCGTTGCTGCAGGTTCTGTTACAATTCCTGAACCAAAAGGAGAACTGGTTCATGTAGAAGAATTTGGATTCTTCCCATTCTTCCTTGCAGTTGCATTTGGTTGTCTCATCGGTGCTATTAAAATCCCTATCGGAAACGGAGCTTACTTCTCACTTGGTAACTCAGGTGGTACTTTGATTGGTGGTCTCATCATCGGTCACTTCCAGCACATCGGTAAACTTGACTGCCGTATTTCAAAACAGACACTGAACTTCATGCGCGAACTTGGTCTGGTACTCTTCCTTATCGGAGCCGGTGTTCCAGGTGGTGTAAACTTCGTTAAGAACGTACGTGTTTCATACTTCATCTACGGTGCAATCATGACAACTGTACCAATGATTGTTGGTTTCGTAATTGCAAAATACGTATTCAAGCTGAGCATTTTCAACAACCTGGGTTCTATCACAGGTGGTATGACTTCTACTCCAGCTCTTGGTACTCTGATCGCTACAGCCGGAACAGACGAAGTTTCAGCAGCATATGCAGCTACTTACCCACTGGCTCTGGTTTCAATCGTTCTTGCTTCAAAGATTATCGTAATGTTCCTGTAGGACTACTTTTAAGAAATTACTACCAAGGATGATTGACCAGTTCAATCACCTTTGTAACTAAAAACCCATTTCAGAATAATCTGAAATGGGTTTTCTTTTGAAAAAAACATTACCGGCATTGAACAGCAATTGAAAATGTTTTTGAGTAAAAGTTTTTAGTTTTCTATAATTTCAATCTTCTGAACTTTAAGATAGCCGTCTGGTGCAGGCATAATATAAGGTTCAAATGCAGCTTCACTTCTGTCAATAAGGTAACCTTTAATTCTTACACGGTTACCCCAAGAATCATTAAGAATGTGCTTCAGTTTCCCTTCACAGACAATATTGTAAATAAGGCCTTCTTCAGTCTGAAAAACTGCATATGTAAAAGGAACATTCCCATAGGAAACCAGGACTCCGGTCTGATTTATCCTATCCTTTTTTCCGCTGGCAGAAAGCATTGCTGTGCAGGAAAGAATCAGAAAAACAAGA
Source organism: Treponema sp. UBA1747 (assembly GCA_002315375.1). Classification (GTDB taxonomy): domain Bacteria; phylum Spirochaetota; class Spirochaetia; order Treponematales; family Treponemataceae; genus Treponema_D. The sequence goes on from DCHR01000036.1 coordinate 8,625, forward strand.
ATTATTTTATTCAGTCTGTTCAATTTTCTGGAAATCAAGGGATGTAACATAATAATCTCCATAATTACTGCGGGCTGGATTTTTTACCAGAATATAAGGATTGGAATTGCCATAGCCTGTTTTAGTAAAACTAAAGGTGTTGTAATCGTTTCCATCCTGAACTTTTTGAAGAACAAAGCCGTATGGACCTATAGGACTGATTTTATAGTTTGCTCCATAAAGGTCCATACCTTTACCCTCATGGTTTCCTAATTTGTCTTCTTCCTTAAGTTTTTCCCAGTTGGACATATCACTGGAACTAATATATGTATCCCAACGATAGGATTCAGAATTGATTTTAATAGCATCATAAGTGTATTTTTTACCATTAATCGTCGATCCGCCAGCCCTGTTCAGAGTAATAACATCACTATTTTCTGGAATTCCTGTATTAAGGAATACCTGGAAAAAGTTTTCAAGAGCAGATTCAAAAGTAACATACTGGTATCTGTTACTGGTAGCATCGTATCTTTTCTGATTACAGTCTTTTAATGCCTGATCAATTGAGTCCGTTCCAATATAAGAGTTATTTGCAATTGCTTTGAAAAGCTCAACACCACCGAAGTTTCTTATAAGATAAGCACCGAAAGCAAATGTATTGGAATAATCGGAAGTAGTTATAGGATTTCCCCATACCATACCATTCATATATCCGGTGTTAAAACCCGGGATACGTTCCTTATATACAGTCCGGACATCTGCATCAGGATTAAAATAATCCGAAAGCAGGTCTTCTGTATTCATGGCAAGCATTTCTGTAAGCATTGAATCCCATTGCAAATTTACTTTATTTTGGTAAACCGATTGTTGAACATTAACAACTTTTGTTATGTAGTTCAGCATATGGCAAAATTCATGAGCAAGTGTCGAATAAATACTATCCGGAAAATCTATCAACTGTTCTGAATCTACATAGAAAACTTCAGTTTCATTTGAATAAGAACCTGATGATAAATATTTCGGATTAATTAAATCGACAGAATAGAAATAACCGAGTGTATGTCCTCCGACAGATTCAGAATCATAAATATCATAAACCAGAATGTTAATCTTATCATTTTCATATAACGGAACAAAAAGGGAATCATATTCCGTTTCACCAGATTCAGAGTCAATATATGAAAATTTATTATAACGTTCATTTCTGACGGTTTTTCCAAGAATATTTGTTTCTGCAGCATAAATACTGTCAAATTTATTTGCCAGACTTTGCAAGACAGATGTTGATAGATAGACGTCCCCCTCCGCTGGAGTAAAGATACGGCAGTAAGTACCGGATGCTTTAAATATGAAAGGCTCAAGTATGCTTATTTCTTCCGGTTCATTATTACCCCAAAGACCGCCCTGATAATTCGGATTTTTGCCGATTACCCAGAAACTTATTTCATCCCCGAGTCTGACTGTGTTATAAACCCAGTCAACAGGTTCATAAGTATCAGTAAAGATAGCACTTCTGGCAGAATTGGTTTCTGGAACATTAATTTCCATGGTATAGGCATCCTGGACAAATTTAGGAATGTTGTTTACAGGTTTATTTTCCGGAAGTACCGGTTCTTTGGAATCAGAACCTTCTGCAGAACGGTAATTACGTCCGGTCATATAAACTCCGGCATTAACTGAAGTACTGGAAGTGTTTGTCTGAACAAGGTAAACTTCTGAATCTTTGGTAAGAATCCCTTTCAGGTCAATATCAGCAGAATAAGAAGTATTAAAACCACTAAAAATAAGATCAAATATAAGCTCACAACTTGTAAATGAGAAACTCAGGATAAAAAGACCTGCACACAGAATATTTCTAATAATTTTTTTCATTCTTTGCTCCCACGGGTTATTTAGTAGTCATATTAAGAACGCCGTCCCAGTTTTCCGGGATTCCTTCTTCAAGATATTTTTTGCAGCGCTCAGCAAAAATAAGGGCGGTTTCGTCATGGAAAACCTTATCTGCCTGTAAGAATAACTTACCGGCTTCAATAAAGTTACGTTCCAGATACATATCAAGAGCAGCATGGAACATATCAATTTCTTTTTTCTGTTCTGCGCTGACCTGACCAGTAAACCCTATAAGGTTGTACAACTGAACAGGTGTCTTAATATTAATTACCCGTACACGGTCCAGACGTCGGAAAATGATTTTATCTTTATTTTCGCCCTGGTCGGCCCATTCCCAGGTTTTCTGAGAACAAAGAATAGAAGAGGCATAAACTTTATTAACACCTTCAAGACGGCTGGCAAGGTTTACATTGTTTCCCATCATTGTATAGTTCTTTTTGTTTTCAGAACCCATAAATCCGGCAACCATTTCGCCGGAATTGATACCGATTCGGGTAAATAAGGTTTTCTTATTGGAAACCATAATCTGGAAAGCATTGTAAAGATCCTGGTTCATGTTTTCAGGCTTATCTTTCTTTACAACTTCCAGGATTTCAGCATTCATTTTTTCTTCAGCCTGTTTCATTTTAATTGCGGCAGAACAGGCTTTGAAGGCATGGTCAGGAAGAGTTGCAGGAGCACCTACAAGAGCGATGATAGCATCACCTTCGTATTTGTCGATGGTTCCCTTTTCCTCGATAATAATTTCTGACATTTTTGTAAGGTAATAATTCAAAAGTTCAACAAGCTGTGCAGCATTCAGAAGTTCGCTGAAAGCGGAAAATTTCTGAATATCTGTGAAGATAGCTGTCATATCACGGCTGTCTCCTCCAAGCTTAAAGCTTGAAGAATCCCTGATAATGTCCTGAACTACATCTTTTGAAAGACACTGGCTGAAGGCATTGGTAATAAATTTCTTTTCTTTATCGGAATTAATAAATCTGAATAAAACACCGGTAAGATATGTAATAATCAGATAAAGGAAAGTATTAACCATCGGGAAATAAATACTGAAGAATATGAATAGAACCAGAACAATTACAATGAAAATTAAATAAAGTATTCCGCCGAATGTATTAATAATTGAATCTTTTTCAGTTTTAACCAAGACAGGAATCAGACTGATTACTACTGCAGCAAGGAAAAGCCAGTACCAGTCAAAAGAATAAATGAACTTACGTTCAAGAATTGTATTCATAATATTTCCATGAATACCAACGTTTGCATATTTTTTAATGAAAGGAATGGCACCAATATCTGTTGTACTTGTAGCAGTATTTCCGATGATACAATAAGCACCATCCAGATCATTATGAATGTTCTTTTCTTCCTGAACATAATCGACAAACTCAGATTTAAGGAAATCAAATTCGCCTGAAATAAATTCAAGTGCCTCAAGGAAGCCATCTGCATTGTCGGAATAAGTTTCAGCAAGTTTGTTTAAAAAATCGTAAACAGGAGTTTCAAGATCAGAACTGATAAAGGTCTGGATATTTTCGAAGAAAGTTTTTCTTAAACCGAAATATTCCTCATACATTTCAGGAGTAATTCCATCATAAGGTTTTCCAGAAACATCATATCCTGTACATAATGAAAGAAGATATGACTTGTATTCCTGAATATCACGGTAATCCTGGTCAAGCTGGCTTGCAAAAGTGAAGAACTCAGGTTTCTGTCCTGACTCGTCAATAAGTTCAACAGATGAAAGGTTCGAAAGACATTCAACGATTTTACTTTCCCTGACATCCAGATTTCTTAAGGCAAGAACAGGCTGATATTTAAAGGACTGGTTTATTTCTCCGTGTCGGAAATTGATAAGAAAATATCCTTTTTCATCAAGAGGAATTTTAATGGTAACCGGTTTATCAAGATCAGGGAATCTGGCATTAACAAGCTTAATGCTTCTTTTATTTCTGATTATTTTTTCAACTTCAAGATTATCAAGGACAGGAGCAACAGAAAGCTGACCAACAAATCCTCCCTGATATTCATTAAATATTTCAATGCGCCGGCGGATACCGTCATCATCAACTACAGAGTTGGTAAAGGCAGCCCCTTTTGCACGGGTCATTAAGGTTTCTATAGCAGGACAGAAATCAGGGATATCATATTCAAGACGGCTGATTTCATAATTATTACCCTTTTTTATCCAGGAATCCGAATCTTCAATATCATAACGGAGAAAGCGCTTCTTTATGTAATCAAGATATTCCTGGGAATATTCGATACCGACTGTACGAAAATTAATGGTTAGATAAGAATTTCCAAAAAACTGAAGAGCCCTGGCAAAATATTCATCATAATCAAAATAAATGTCATTAAGAACTTCTTCTTCCATACCATCATAAGAAGGATATATGTAGCCTTCCTTCATTTCGGAAATGAGGCCTTTTATTTCTTCCGGTGAATAGAAACCTGCAACAACTGCATCTGAAAGCTGGTCCAGGAGAGAAACAACGGTTCCTTCATTATTCTGAACACTTTCCCCGATTTTTTCACGGACGTCAGAAGCAACACCAAGTGCAGATGGTGAAAGGTATTCAATATCGAAAGATGCAGATTTGGCTCCAAGTTCCTTCATTCGGATCAGAGTATCCCCAAGGATATTTCGGGTCCATGGCCATTGTCCAACATCGGAAAGAGAGTCGTTGTCAATCTGAATCATTACAACTTTATCATTCTGAGGAATTTCCTGTTTGTGAGTCAGAAGAAAATCATATAGACGGAGGTCAAGTTTTAAAAACAGTCCGGTAAATCCGGTTATCAAAAACAGAACTATTATTGCAGCAGAGATTAAAAGGAAATCTCTCTTTTCTTTTTTAATTGAGATTGTTGCCATACTCAATTTTACCATATATTGAAGAAAGTTGCAAAAATGAGGAGTTTTGATTTATTTTAAGGCTTTATATGCGATTTCAGCGGCTTTTTGTTCTGCGATTTTCTTTGAAGAACCGGTTACCGGAGCAAAAATACGGTCGCCTACCTTTACTTCAACGGTGAAAATTTTTTCATGTTCAGGCCCTTTCGTATCCAGAAGCTGATATACAGGGATTACTTTCAGTTCTTTCTGAGTCATTTCCTGAAGCAGAGTTTTATAATCTTTTGTTCCGTTATGAAGTACTTTTTCAATTTCAGGGATAATAAAAGAAAGGACATATTCCTGAGCCTTTTCAAATCCGGAGCTTAAAAAATAAGCTCCGATTACAGCTTCCATACAGTCGGCAAGAATTGCCGGTTTTTCTCTTCCACCGGTTTTTTCTTCGCCATGGCCCAATACAAGAAGCTTGTCAATTCCCAGTTTTATGGCATTGGGAGCCAGGATTTTTTCAGAAACAACGACACTTTTTATTTTGGCAAGTTCCCCTTCCTTGTAATCAGGAAGATTCTGGAAAAGCCATGAAGCAGTTACAAGACCAAGAACACTGTCTCCAAGAAATTCAAGCCGTTCATTGTTAACCGCATTTCCGTTTCTGCCCTTTTTTTCATTGTTGACACTTCTATGATAAAAAGCCTGGTCAAGTAAATCCAGGTCAGACATAGAAATTCCTGCATTTTTACAGAATTGAAGAAGTTGGGATTTACGGTTTTTGTCGTTCATTTGTTTCATAAAAATCAAAAAAAAAGACTTCCCGAAAAAAACAGGAAGTCCCTTTGTCAAGCTAATGCCTGATTATTTGCTCTGTTCAGCTTTGATGAAGTCATAAGCATCACGAACTGTTTCGAATTCGTTTGCTTTTTCATCTGGAATGCTTACTCCAAGTTCACCTTCGATAGCGTAAACCAGTTCGTAAGTATCGAGACTGTCAGCTCCGAGATCACCACGGAATGAAGAATCCAAAGTGATTTTGCTTTCATCGATTTCGAGCTTATCAGCGATAAGCTTCTGGATTTTTTCGAATAATTCGTCCATTTTTTTTCCCCTTTATAAAAAGTCTGGATTAGCCATTAACTTCTGGTGTAATAATCTGACGTCCGCGGTAGAAACCACATTTTGGACAAACACGATGAGACTGAACCAGGTTTCCGCAGTTTGAACATTCTACGAGCTGTGGAGCCTTAAGTTTCATGTTGATTGTCTGACGTCTTTTTGTTACGGCCTTTGATGTTTTCGATCTAGGTACTGCCATATATATAACCTCACTATATTTGTTCTGATATAACTTGTTTATAATACAACAATTCCAATCAGAGTGTCAATATTCTACACTATTTTATGAGATTTTGTCAAACACTTTTACAAAAAATGTCATTTTGAAATATTCTTTTTTCGTGTTTTATGAGAGCTGAAAATTGTAAAATTAAAGTTTTTTTCTATTTCTTTACCAGGTTCAATCTGAATATCCCAGAATAAAGTTGAAACATAAGTCATTCCGAGAGGAACCTGTTCATGAGTAATGAAATCAGGACGGGCAAAAGTCAGAGGATAAAAACAGTAGCTGCAGTTTTCATTCGGTTCAAAAGAAAATGAAATACCGTTTGTTTCATCTGTAATCTGGGCAACATTAATGTTTGAAACATAACCACTGTCAAAACATTCTACCGAAGATTTTTCAGAATTTACTTCACGGGCTTCTGTATCTGTTGCCAGGAGAACCTTGTAAGCACCTGAATTTTCAGGAGAAAAGTCTATATGTGCGAAATTTGATTCAACACAAAATTTGGTTTTCAGTTCAGAATCACTTTCATTGGTAAGAATATACTGGATATTCATACCTGAAGAGTTTATTGTATATTTCTTTGTAATAGAAACCGGCTGTTTTCCGTAAAGAGCACTTGCCTTTAATATTACTTCATGATGTTTTGCATTGAATTTCACTTCTGAATAAAAAATCTTCGAGAAAATTCCACTGTCAGCATTCCTTTTATTCAGATAATTCTGGAACTGGTTTTCATTAAAAAGATGATCAACAAAAAGTCCCCTTTCATAACCATCTGTAATACCGTCAAATTCCAGCAGACGGGAATAATTGTCTGCATAGTTACCGGTTATTTTGACACTTTCAAGTTCGCAGACAGAACCGCCTTTGGGACTTATGTATGCAAAGTAATCCTTCATGCGGCAGATATATTCATTATAACCGTCAGAATTGTAATCGAAGGAAAGAACTGAATCCTGAAATTCATTTGTTTCACGAATGATGTTTTCAGATTCCATAAGTTTTTTGTAGGATTTCTGTCTTTCCTGGGTATTTTTGTAAACGCAGACAAGACCTTCACCTGACTGGCCTTCCCAAAGTTTTTCACGGGCCAGCTTCTGCAAGGCTTTGTTTTTATTCGGCTGATTAACAATCTGAGAAACATAAAGCATGCGGTTGTATAAGGCACGGCTCCTGCTGTAAGTTTCCATAAAATCAAAAATCGTTGTTAATTCGCGGCCAGAAGAAACCTGTGTAAAAGGCTTGTAAGTAATTGATTTCAAAACCGGACAGATTCCGGCAGGAATGAAAGCCGGAATTTTATCTGTATTAATTTTACCATATTCAGAAACGGTTGAAAGAACCAGTCCGGAATTTTCCTGCTTTACGGCTTCCAGAATTCCTGAAAGAAGGTTTTTCTGAAGTACTTCCTTAAGTTCATTTCTTGAAAGGGAAATATTTACGATATTTTTATGATTTGCGATTAAGCCTGAATCATTAATGTTTGCTTTTGAAATAACCTTTCTGAGTTTGTTTACAAATTCTGTAGTTTCATTCTTAAGGAATTCTGCTTTTAGGGAATCATTGTAAGAATAAATCAACCTGGTCTTTCCGAGCTCGCTCATCTGAACCGGAATATACTTCTGTTTGTTTTCAGGGATAATGGTTTCATTTAAGATAACATAATCCATTCCGCAGGAATTTAAAGTCTGAAGAAGAGACGACTCCCAGACATCATTATAAAGACATAAGCCTCTCGGTGCTTTTCCTGTAGCCTGACGGATTTCAGAAGTAAGGAGATCAATCTGCCCGTTTCTGTCTGAAGGCAGTAAAAGCGGAAGTACAGGCTTATAATATGCGCCGCCATAAATTTCGACCTGATTTCTCTTTACCAGTTCGGAAAGAACCTTCAGAAACTCATTTTTTTTCTTCTTGAAAAAAGAAATTTCAGAACCTGAAAAGGAAAAGGAAAAATGAAAATCAGGATTTTTATTAAGGAATTTAATGAGGGGTTTTAAAATTTCAGAGTAATAAAGTTCAGAGGAGTCTGAGTCCCGGCATGAGAAAGAAGATAGACTGAAGCTGACGTAAATTAAATCCATTTAAGATTTATACGGCGCCCCACCCTTTGCCGATAAAAACTCCCTTTTGAACTTTTTTTTAAAACTTTATATGCTTTTTAAGTTTATAACATTGTTTCCATATTTTAAAGTCTTTTTTTTCATCTCGCTGGATATTTTCTTCTTTTTTATTATGGGAACAACCGGCTAATTCACTGTCTGTATTAGAACATACAAGTTCTTTATTTGAATCTTTATCTACCATTTTTATTATGTTTTTTGGACAGGATTTTACACAAATACCGCACCCGATACAAAGATCCGAAACCACAGCAGTATGATTTTTTATGAAAATGGCTTCCTGCGGACAGGTTTTTACACAATCACCAAGTCCAAGACATGAAAAAACACATCTTGTTCCCGAATGAAATACTTCATTGGCAACAAGGCAGGATTCCCCAGGATTAAACTTAAAGAATTCAGAAAAATCCTTTTCTGACGAACACATTACGAAAGCCCTTTTATCAGATCCTTCATATTCATCATCCTTTGGGATAACGTAATTTACTTCAACATCAGAAAAAACCGGGTCCATTCCTTCTGTTTCTTCACTTTTAATGGACGGAAGCAAAGTAAAGAACAAAAAATAAAGCAGAAGAGCCAGACATAATATTATAAGAACAACAAGAGTCCAGGAAAGAAAAGTCATTATTTACCTCCCAGAAGGTTAAACCAGGTTATATCACTTACAGAAAGAACAAGCATAATAATGCTTATCGAAAGAATAAGGAAAACCTGTTTTTTTTCTGATTTATCATAAGGTTTAAGAGTAAGAAGCTTCTGAAAACAATAAACCAGTGGAAGCATAATCAAAAATGAAAGCATGCAGGAAGTACAGATAAGCATTGCTTCGGGCAGATTTGTACATTCGTAAAGAGAAAGAATGATAACCAGCCAGGAAATACTGAATTCTGCTGTAGAAACCTTTGCTGTAATTCTTACAAGAGCTTCAATGAAGGTGTTGATACAAAGGAAAATCATCATTGAAATCAGAGGAAAGAGTTCTGCAAGCCGGATTGGAACCAGAATATACTGAATAATCAGATATGAAAGAATTGTGGTAAGGAAAATGCTGATAAAAGATTTCAGAACAACTTTAAAATTCACCCTGAGAGAATCTGAGGTAATCTGAATGGTTCTGTTGATTCCGATTCCAAAAAACAAAATTCCCGAGCAGATTATTGTATAGTAAAGGAAAAGACGAACATAACTCATTTCTATTCACCATCCTTTTCAGCGCGGCGAAGGATTTCCATTTTCTGAGAAATTGAACTGTCCAGAAAAAGCATAAAACAGCTTAAACACATGGCACCGGGCATTGATGCAATATAAGATAAAACACTGATTTTGTCGGGATCAAAGAGAACTTTTTCGAAAATAATGTGGTTTTTGCCGAAAAAGGTAAAAGTTCCATACCCGAAAATGTCTCTTATAAGGAAAAAGAAAAGCGCAAACAGAACAAACCTGGCAGTATCTATAATATTTTTTTTCAACCGGTCAGTAAGTGCTGCATCCTGGTTATTGAAGATGTACCCGATAATAAAAGAAGAAGCTGTAGGAATATAGAACAGGAAACCAAGAGTCATGGCGATTTCTGTCTGTGTAATGATAAAAATGTGCTTGTAAAGAATTGTAAAGGATGTAATTGCAATGAGGCTAAGAATATTCTTTATTTCGCCAAGACGGATTTTTTCTGCTGCCGAAGAAACACAGGTCCCGATCAGCATAAGGAAAAATAATTCCAAAACCAGAACAACACCATAAACGAATCTTCCCGGGAACGGAACCAGAAAAGCAAGTGAAGCAGCAATATAGGTAAAGGTTTCTTTTTTAGTCATTTTCATCTCCCGGTTTGAAACCGATTATCTGAGGAATGCGCTTTTCAACAAAAGAAAGGCGCAAATCATTTTTTGACTGATTTATCTGAGTCAGAATCCTTCCGTGAAGAGAAGAATAACCTGCAAATTTTACTTCTCCGTTTAGGGAACAGGTAAAAACAGCACCCATTGGTCCGTAAAAGGTAGGAACACGGGTAATAAAGATATAATACATATCTCCTGTCTGACGGTTTCTTGCACCGAAACAGCCGGAGCGCAGAGTCAGAGGATTATTGATTTCGATTGGTGAACCGACAGACCATACACCAGGTTCATTTTCTTCAAGAACCTTTTCAACGGAATATTTCAGGTTATTATTCCAGGCTACATGGGAAACAAGAATTGTATAAACCAGAATACCGAAAAAAACTAAAAGAACGCCTACGAATATGCCGTAATTGATAAAAAATTTCTTTGTTGCAAGAGATTCTTCAGATTTTTCAGTTTTTTTGCGTGGCTTTTCTTTTTTTGGAGTTACATCTTCACTCATTCTGATACACCTCTCAAGGTTGAAGAAATTTCTGAACTTGTCTCAATTACTTTAATTATTACAGACAGAATGTTTCCGATTAAAATTGTATAAACCATTCCAACAGGTGAAGTACCGGCACCTACGAGGAGGAAGGCTGTAATTCCGCATAAGAAAGCATAAAGGAATTTTCCGAATTTTGTTGACGGAACCGTTCCAAACCACTGGAGCATAAACAGAGAGAAAAACAGTGTTCCGCTTGAAAAAAGTGCAAGAATAATGTCGCCAGAATTGAAGGTTCCTCCGAAAAACATTGGAGCGAAAAGTCTTACAAGAACCAGGTAAACTACAAGGAATACGGAAGGAATTTTCCAGTCAATAGAATCGTCAGAAAAAAGAACAATTGAAGAAAACAAAGTAAGAATATTGAATCGGAAAGCCGGAATCAGACTTTTTGAATCCCAGAGGAAAGAAATATATCCGTCAGGAACATAAACCTTAAGAAATTTAAAAACATATTTATTGAAAAGGCCGGTTATAAAAGAGTCTGTTTTGAAAACAGTAAATATTCCACTTTGAATAAGGCTCAGGGATGGATTTTTGAATTCAAGGATTTCTGATGTAACAAGAAATCCGGGAAAGAAAGACTGTCCGATAAACCAGGCAATAAGAACCGAAAAAGCAACAGTATTAACCCACACGTTTCCAGGGTTGCTGGAAATAATTTTTACACCAAGCATTACAAAGAAAACGATGAAAGCTGCAATTACAGGAGGAAAGGTTTCCGGAAGAAGCATTCCCGTAAAAATTCCCTGTAGAAGGGACCCGAAAACATAGTAAACCGGTTCTTTTTTTGTAAGAAAACGAATAAGGAATACTAAAAAAGAAGCCAGAGCACAGGAACCGATTACTGTTAATGCGCTGTAACTTTTATATATAAAAAGACAGATAATCTGTAAAAGAAGAAGAATAAGTATTCGTAAATTTATACTTGTTAAAGAGGCCTTTTTATAGATAAAGGGTCTGACTATAGCATATTTTTTTCTAAACAAAAGAGAAGTTTTCATTATTCAGCCCCCATTTGCTTTTTCAACACTGTAATAACCTGACTCAAAGGAAGTCTGGACGGACAAACTGAATTACAAAGTCCGCATTCAGCACAGCCGGCAGCAGATGAAATATATTTTTCCGGAAGAGGAAGACTTTCAATCTTGTATCTGTATAAAAGGTCAGGAGCAAGGTTTCTAGGGCATATATCCCGACAATTACCGCAGTCAATGCAAGGATAACTTAACTGTTCAGGAGTTCTTCCTTCAGAAACAAAAGAAATTGATTTAACATATTTTGTTACCGGAATATTTCTGCAGGAACTGGAATTTCCCGTAACATGTCCGTTAACAATTATGATGTTAGGTTTTCTTGTAAAACCGCCTATCTGCTTTACAAGATCATCCATTGTAGTTCCAAGTCTCACATTAAGAACACAGTTTACAGGAATACAGTTACCTGTGAACTGAACAAGGCGTTCTACAGGAGGAATACCCAAACCAACAGCTTTGTAAACTTCATACATGGTTGAAGAATCCACAAAAAGATCTTCTTCTGAAAGCTGGATGTCTGCTTTTTTATTGGCTTTATTATAAGCAGAACAGATTTCTTTCCTGAAACCCGAAGGATATTTCTTTGAATTAACGTAGAAAAGTTTTTCTGAAGGTGTAACATCCTGGGACTTGTTTTCAAAGGCACTGTCTACAATAAAAAGAATGTTTGAAATCTTTGCGGCATAAGCTGTTATTTCAGCGCCTTTTCTGACTTCATTAAAAAACTTTGTGGAAACAAAAGTATCTGTAAGTCTGACAGGATCTTCATCAAACATCCTGACAACAAGAGCCTGAGCCCTGGAATCAGAAATCTGGGTTGCAAGAGATACAGGATCTGAAACCCTGAAGGTATTTACGACACCGTTTTCGGCCATTTTGCCGCATACAGTCTGTGGCGAAAGATTTTTCCAGTCAATTTCTTCCTGTTTTTTTCCTGTAAAGGAAAAGCTTCCGGCCAGCTTAATCTTAATCATCAGTTCCGGACGACCCGAAGCACTTACATCGGTAAAAATATCTGTTACTTCACCTGGAACCGGAGAATGAATCTTGCAGTCAGTTACTCCCTGAGGAACAGCAATTACCTGCCCTTCAGAAACAAAATTTCCAATCTTTACAACAGGTTTGCATTGAACATCCTTTTCCTGAACTAAAGGAACTGTAACAAAACGCGGCAAAAAAGCATTTCGGGAAACTGAATATTTCTTTATAGATGATTTAACATATGAAAATGTTGTCATTTACGCCCTCTTTTTGCTTTTCCTGTACTTTTTATCAATAAAAAAGCAAAAGAAATCAAAATAATAGCAAACTGTATAAACGAAATAATTATACAGAATAAACTTAATCGGTGCGACCCGTTGGAAGCATAGCCTGCAGAAAAACTTTCTCCCTGTTTTTTCATGATTTTTTCAAATGCATTGAACTGAAGAAGATCAATTCCATTGTAAACATTTTCAGCATAAGAAGGCGAATATTCCAGTACATCTTTTGAATATACAACTGAATCTCCGTTCTTTTCAAAACGGGAGAACTCTGTACCGGAAGCATTTTCGTAAACATAGTTCACTGATTTATAGGGAAATGATCGGATTTCGTAATCCCAGAGATAATATTCCTCCAAATCAGGAAGGTCAGCACTCTTTCGGGCTGCACTTACGGATGGAAGGGAAATACTACCGCCGGAAGCACTGTTATCAGTTCCCCCTGAAGAAAGAACCGAAAATCCGAAAGAAAGAACAGTTAATCCAAGCAAAGTACCAAAAATGATTTTTTCTTTTCCACCGTATAAAGGAACCGAAAATGAACTTCTGATCATAACCGGATTGAAATGATTTTTCTTATACTGAAGAATCTTAACTTTTCTGAAAAGATAAAAATATGAATATTCAGACAAGAGGAGAAGAATAAAAATCAATCCTGATACAAAACCGGATGAAAAAACTGACAAAAGGGAAAATCCCAGAAGAACCATGTAAACATATTTTTTCAGAAGGATTTTTATGAAATCCCGCCTTCCAAAAATATTTGAAATAAGGAAAAGCAGAACAAGAAGAATGAAAACTGCAATTTCAGAAGATAAAAACGGAAAACTGAAGGTAAACAGAACAGGAAGTACTGTAAGACCTGCATAGAAAAACTTCTTTTTGCTGAAAAAAATCAGAAGACCTGCAAATATTGCTGCCAGAATCGGAATAATGAACGGATATTCTGATTTACTGTCTACTCCGCATTTTCCCTGCCCGTTTCTGGCTTCAGGAAGTCTGTTCAATACAGAACAAACCTGATTAAGCTTGTTTTTATAATAGACAGGAACATAATAAAGTCTGTAGCTGTGAGTTTTATCAAAGAAATAATTGTTTCTTTTAAGAAGATAATCCATTGATTTCTGATTCAGGCTCATAAGAGCAATTTCACAGGAATCAGCTTTTAAATCTATAGGCAGATATTGATTTGAAAAACAGGTAACCTCATTGATTCCGGCCTGACCAAAGGAATTCTGAACATCAGAATCGGAAACTGATTCAGGTACGTATAAAACTGAAAAACCTTTCCACAATTCCCCGCCCGGCATTTGTCTGAAAAAGAAAAGACAAAGAAAACAGGATAGAAGTAAAATTGAAGAAAAAATGCCGTAAAACTTTTTCATAACGCAGATTTTTAATCCGTATTTTTGGTACAAATTTTAAAGTGCGGAAAAAGCAAGGCCAATAAACAATCCTAAAGTGAAACCGACCATAACCTCCAGAGGTGTATGACCATTAACTTCCTTAACAGGTTCGTATTTATCGATTAAACCTTTCTTTTCCAAATCTTTACCCAGTTCATTAAGTTTCTGTGCCTGAATTCCGGAAGAACGACGTACTCCCATTGCATCACGGCATGTAACCATCATAAAACATGCACAAAGCATAAAAAGATCTGACGTAACGCCGTTTCTAAAACCAACTGTTGTACAGACACTGGCAACCAGAGCCGAATGGCTCGATGGAAGTCCACCGGTTTTCCAGAGAAGAAGTGAAATCAACTCACCGATGCTGTGCACTTTTCCGTAAATGAGGTTAATTATGGTTTTGATAAACTGCGCTAAAAGCCAGCTGGTTACGCCTGCAAGAAAAACAGGGTGTGTAAAGAAAAGTTTAACTTGCTCCCACATAACAATAATTTTACCATCTTTACTGTATTTTTACTAGAGAATTGTTTATTATGGATAATTATGGAATTCAAAGAGTTTTCTTTTGGCCAGGACGACGTGGACCGGCGTCTGGACAGAATTATCAGACGATTTTTACCTGATTCTCCCCTTTCTGAGATTTACAGTCTTATCCGAAAAGGACTCATCAGAATAAACGGAAAGAAGACGAAAGAAAACTACCACATCTGTAACGGAGATATTCTGAACGTAGCCGGGTTTCTGCTGGAAAAAAAGATTGAAAAAACGCCTGCACCTTCTGTTCCAGGCAAAAAGGGTCTGGAACTTGAGAATCTCATTGTATTCAGAAACGAACATCTTCTTGTAATCAACAAGCCCTATGACATTACTGTTCATGGAGATGAAACGTCCCTGGATGTTCAGGTGAAAAACTGGTTTGAAGCTAATATTCAGAATAATTCCCTGTCATTCAGACCAGGTCCCCTTCACAGACTGGACCGGAAAACCACGGGACTTCTTGTATTTTCCCTTAGCAATTCCGGGGCCAGATGGTTCACTGAAAACATTGAAAACCATGTAATTCGAAAATCTTATATGGGCATTATGCAGGGAAAATTCACGGAAGAAGAATACTGGGAAGATAAAATCTGTAAAAAAGAGGCACAGGGATTCGTTACTGTTGAAAAGGATGAACTAAACGGCAAAACCGCCCTTACAAGGGCAATTCCTTTGAAACACCAGAAGTTTCAGGAAAAAGACATTACACTGACCCAGTATGATATCGAAACCGGAAGAACACATCAGATCCGCGCACAGAGCAGTCTTCATGGCTTCCCGCTTCTGGGAGATACCGCATATGAAGGAAAGCCTCTGAAGAATCAATCCAGAGATTTTTATCTTCACGCCTGGAAGCTGACATTTCCTCGGGACAATCCCTTAAATCTTCCCGAAACCCTAATCTGTCCTCCTTCAAAAGATTTTTTATTTGTCTAATATATTCATTTGATTTATACTGAAAATATGAAGTTAATCGATTTACTAAAAGAGAAATTCAGTCCCATGGTCGTGTACGCACTGGTTGGAGAAAGCGGAACGGGTAAATCTTTTCGTTCAAAAATCATTGCAGAAGAAAACGGTATACACGCCATAATTGACGACGGACTTCTTATAATCGATGACAAAATAATTGCCGGACATACGGCAAAAAAAGAAAAAACTTATATGGGAGCAGTCAGAGCGGCACTTTTTGACGATAAAGCCCAGAGAGATGAAGTGGCCAAGGCAATGAAACAGGCCAAAATAAAAAAGATTCTCCTTCTGGGAACCTCCGAAAAAATGGTAATGAAAATTGCCATGAGACTTCAGCTCCCACAGCCTTCCAAAATAATCAACATCAAGGAAATTGCAACAGAAGAAGAAATCCAGCAGGCCATTAAAAGCCGCCAGGTAGAAGGAAAACATGTCATTCCGGTTCCTTCAATCGAGGTAAAAAAAACATATCCGCAGATTTTCTCAAACAGCATTCATGAACTTTTCAGCAAAAAGAAAGGCCCTAAAAAAGTGATTAAACAGGGAGACGTGATGATTGAAAAATCAGTTGTTAAACCTGAATTCTCCAAGAAAGGCCGCATTGAAATTTCTGAAGCTGCCCTTACCCAGATGGTAATGCATTGTGTAAACGAAACTGAACCGGATATTGTAATCAAAAAAATCAGTATTAAAACAAATGCTCACGGATATAAAATCATCATTACCATTGATGTTCCTTTCGGAACTCAATTAACCGGAAAAGTCCATAAACTTCAGGATTATATCATTGACCATATTGAAAGTTTTACCGGAATTCTGATTGAAGAAGTAAGTATAATTATTGATAAAATCACCAAGCGTTAAAAAGCAAAATCGGTTTATTTTTCAGATTTTTTTGTTTCTTTAGGATCAGTTTCAGCCTTTTTTCTGGCCTTTTTAGGACTGGAAACATTTACTCCCAGATCTTTCAGAACCATTCTTACAGCATATTCCAGTTCTTTCCGCTGAGGATTCATAGGGAGAACAAAATTTCTGCATTCGCGCCAGGTTCTGGCATAAAGTTCCGAGCTGCTGGTTTTGTTTTTTATTTCTTTTTCCCAGTCAGTAAGTCCCTTTGTAAAATCGTAAATGAGATAATAAAGTTTTTTACCCTGGCGGGCGTCCCTGTCAGTTTTTACCAGTTCATCAAGAGCTGTAAGGCTTTTCATATAATCTTCTTCGAAGCGCTTATTGGAATAGATTATATGGCTTGCAGCCGGCTGAAGATACATGAAAACTTCGGCTTCCAGAGCATCATGAATAATTTCTGCGCTGTGACCGCCGTTTATAATCTTCAAAAGTTCTTCAGTAAGACGTGACGGAGAAATAGTACTCAAAAGACTTGAACTGTGACGGATTTTGGAACGGAGTGCATGAGACATTTTGGCATCTGTTGTAACAGAATACTTGATGGCACGAATCATCCGGACAGGATCTTCAACAAAAATACGGTCCAGAGGAATTACAGGCTTCAAAACATGGCGCTTAATGTCCTTTACTCCGTTTACGTAATCAATTACCTGTTCAAGAATAGGATCATAATAAAGAGCATTGATTGTAAAATCCCTTCTCATTACGTCTTCATCCATTGAACCGAATTCATTTCCTACAGAGCCTTCTTCATTGGAACGGAATGTACTAACTTCAAAAATCTTTGAACCAAAAACTACATGAACGAGGCGGAATCTTCTGCCGATGATACGGGAATTTCTGAAAAGACGCTTGATTTTACCCGGAGTTGCATCGGTTACGATGTCAAAATCTTTGGGAGTATTGCCTACTATGAGATCGCGTACAGCTCCGCCAACAATATATGCAGAAAAACCTGCGTCATGGAGTCTGTTGATAATAAAAACAGCATCGCGGTCTATTTTTTCAAGAGAAATATTATGTTCGTCTTTAGTATAAATTACGGCTTTCTGAACCGGTTTACCGAATTTATTGGTTCCGTATCTAATTAACACAATTCACGATATTATAATTTTTTGCCAATCCACTCAAGTATATCATGCTCAACTTCTTCATGATTTACTTCATTTAATGGTTCATGGCGGTCACCTTCATAGCAGATTTCTTCAATATCCTGAACTCCGTTATCTATATAAATCTTTATGAGGTTTTTGATGGTTTTCCCGTAATTTCCAACAGGATCTTCAGAACCGTACATAAACAGCAAAGGAAGATTCTGGGGAACTTTTTTCATATTTTCTTTTTTGTGTATATAACAAAGGCCTGTTGTCATGTCATGATAAAAAGAAGTTGTCAGAGGAAACTGGCACCAGGCATCAGAATCGTAAAGCATAACTGAAAGTTCATCAGAACTTGTCCAGGCATTAGGACTTTTTGGTTCCTTTATGCGTTTGTTATAGCTTCCGAAAGAAAGCTTTTTAAGGAAAGGACTTGGCACATCACTTCCCTTGATTTTCTGAATAAGGCCTGCAATAACCTTTCCGGGACCTGAAACAGGCATAGGACCAGCTGTACCGCTTAAAATACACAAATCAACATCATTTCCATACATTTCAAGGAAGCCCTGGCTTACAAAAGAACCGAAGGAATGTCCCAGAAGAATTATTTTTTTGTCAGGAAAATCTTTTTTTACAGAATCAACCATTTCATGCAGGTCTTCAACAACCCGGAAAAAACCGTCTTTATCGGCAAGTTTTCCGAACATACCGGTTCCTTTTTTCTCTGCATTTTCAGCAGTACGTCCGTGACCGCGCATATCGTATGCATTCAGGACATATCCGTTTTCAGCAAGAATTGAACCGATCCGGTCATAACGAAGGGAATGTTCACATAAACCATGATGTAACTGGACAACTCCTTTTATTCCTGTTTCTTCATCAGGAATCCAGCGATTAACTGCAATTTCAAATCCATCACTCATAGTAATAAAGAAGTTTTTAACCATCATATTTATGCCTCATTCAATAAAATCTTGATTTCCTTTATAATTCTTAATATGGAACTAAAGAATATTATAACCGATAAAATAGTTTTTGGGGGAAATTGTATTGGGAAAATAAACGGGAAAAACGTTTTTGTCCCCTATGCTGCACCCGGTGAAAAACTTGAAGTAAGAATTACTGAACAAAAAAATGACTATGATATTGCTGAAATCGTGAATATTCTTGAACCTTCCGAAAACCGTGTAAAACCTGAATGTCCTTATTACGGAATATGCGGCGGGTGCAATATGATGCACATCAGTCCCGACAGGCAGACAGAATACCGAAAGGAAATGCTTTGGGAAATGCTTTCGAATAACGGAGTTGATTTTCCATTGGAAAAAATACAGGCAGTAACAGGTCCAGATAAAGGTTACCGTTCCCGTTTCCAGCTTACCGACGGCGGCCTTTCTGAAAAAAGAAAAAATACTATTATTCCAGTTGAAAAATGTCTTTGTGCCGAAGCTCCCATCAATAAATACCTTCAGGAAAATCTTCCGGAACAGAGAATAAAAGGCAGGATTCACTTTTTTGGAAGTGAAAGAGCCCTGGATAATGAAGGAAATGCCCTTGAACTGCCTGTAATTGAAAAACAAGTGGAAAAAACTGTACAAAAAATAATACAATCTAAGAAAAGTACAAAAAAGTATAAATTCAAGGAAAATAAATATTTTTCTGGAACAGCTGCTTCACCTGAAAACGAAGTGACAGTCAGAGTATCCGACAAAAAACTTACTTTTGACGTACGTGGTTTTTTCCAGTCAAACATGTTTGTTTTTGAAAAGACCTGTAACCTTATAAGAGACCTGCTTTTTGAATCTGAAAACATTCTGGATATGTATTCCGGATGCGGAAGTCTTTCTGTTTTTGCTGCCGACAAAGCAAAGAAAGTTACACTTGTTGAACACAACAGAGATGCCCTGGTTTTTGCGGAAAGAAACATGGCAGGCAAAAACCACATCAGTTACGGAATGAGCGGAGAAAACTGGGTTAAAAACTGTTCGGCTGCCTGCCCTCACTTTGAATCAATAATTATTGACCCGCCAAGAAGCGGTATGGAAAGACCTGTTCTTAATTATCTGATTAATTCGGGAGCTTATCAGATCATTTCCATGAGCTGTGATCCAGCAACCCATGCCAGAGATATTTCCAGATTGATCCGTAACGGATACGAAATAAAAAGTGTTTATCTTCTGGATTTCTACCCGAATACTTCGCATATAGAAAGCCTGATTGAATTAAGGAAAAACATAGATTAAGTCATGTCCGGAATAAAAACAAAAATCAAAATACTTTTTTTTATTCTCTTTTTAACCAGTATTCCCCTGACAGCCCAGACCCAGCTGTCAAACCTTAATACGTCCTGGACTCAGGTTTTAGGAGGAAAATTCCTTACAAAGCCTGTTCTGACCCCTTATGGATTTATAGGCATTACAGACGGACGTTCAATTGAATCCATTTCTAATTCAGGCAAAATAATATGGGAACAGAATTTCAGTGTGAATTCCCAGACCATTCTGAATGTTATTTCAAAGGATTTTCTTCTCTGTGTTTCAAACGGAGGAAAACGGATTACCCTTTTCAATCCTTCAGGAGTTCCTCTCTGGAACAAGCTTCTGGATTATGAGATCTGTTTTCAGGCTTATGAAGGTCGCGACGGACGTTTCTTTGTAAGAGGAAAAAATGTAATTTCCTGTTTCAGCATAAACGGAATCTGCAAGTGGAAACTTGATACCGAAAACCAGTCTGATTTACCTCTTCAGGAACTTGAAGACGGAAGCCTCATCCTTTTTTTGAAGGAACTGGTAAACGGAAAAACAAGGGCCCTTAGAATTACTCCCTTCGGTGAAATAATTGAAGACATTATTTTTGCAGGTGAAATTCTTTCTGCAACCACAAGCGAAAAAGGAATCTTCCTGACTTTTTCTGACGGATCTTCCGGACTTTTCGGTTTATCCAGAGAAAAAGGAAAATCAAAAGCAGATAACAAATATGTTCTGGATCCGGATGTTTTCGGAAAAAACACCTCTAGTTTTTTTGTTTCGGACAACAGAAATCCCTCCGGAGTTTTTGTTACTTCAAATAAAAAAGATGTCAGACTTTTTTACCTCAATACAGAAAACGGATCAATTATCTGGGATTTATTAATTCCTGATTTCGATATTAAGAAAATAGTTGAAACAAAACTTTCAGATGAAGGATTTTTCATCTGTGATAATCGGCAGGGCTTCTTCATTAATCTTTCGGGAACTTTACAGTGGAACTGTCTCCTTCCCGAAAACCAGAACCGGAATAAATGGAATTATGCTCTCTTTACAGAAAACAATACTCTTGTAATCTGCAAGGACAACTGGAGCATTGAAGGATATAAAGTTGAACAGCATACAGGAATCAAAACATCAGATATAAAATATGATTATTACCTTGATTATCTGACCATTGATTCTTCTGTTTATTCCACGATTTATCAGGACCGGATGGATAAAGAAATAACAGGCAAAGAACGCTATAAAAAGCTTGAAGCCGGTTTTTACGGAAAAAAAGAAATCGTATATACTTCAGACATTCTCAGTGCCTGCCAGGCCTACATGAAAACCAATAAAGAAAGCAGTTTCGGTTCCAGAGAAGGTCCTTCTGTTTTTATGGCAAATACTTCTGACATGGAATCCTTATTGAACCAGCTTCCTCTGTACGGAACCCGTTATACAACAAATCTGACGGCAAAACTCCTGGGACAGGAAACCAACAATTCCATTTTAAACTGCATTGTTACGGGAATAAAAAAAGATGGTTATGATCCTGACGGAGAAATACTTGAAGCCCTGCGCCTTTTAAGTGCAAAAACCCCGGCAAGAAATACAGTATTACAACGGAATATTTGTGATGCAGTTTATTCTATCTGCCGGTTTATGGGACGTCCTGCTTTCAATAAAAACGGAAAAGACATTCTTAAAGATTTGATGTATCCTTCAAATAGTTCTACAGTAAGAACAAAAGCCCGTGATACAATGGAAAAAATTGCTGCTCTGGAGAATTAATATGAATACTAAAAAGGTTTCTGATTATATTTCCTCTCTGAAAGAAAAAACAAATGAAATTGAAAGTCTTTTGTCGGGTTCAAATTCAAATGAAATTACCATAAGGAATCTGGCTGAAGAGATTCATTCAATTTCTGAAAAACTCAGGGATTCCACCCTTGAAAGAGAAGAAACATCAATTCCTGATTTAAAGGGAAAAAAGATTCTCCTTGTTGAAGACAACAACATCAATCTTATGGTTGAAGTAGCCTTCATGAAAAAAACAGGAGCAACTGTTGAAACTGCTGAAAACGGACTGGAAGCAGTTGAAAAAATTCTAAACTCTGAAAAAAACGATGCAAAATTTGACCTGGTATTTATGGATATGCAGATGCCGGTTATGAATGGTGTTGAAGCTGTTAAAACTTTGAAAAATCACAGTTCAAAATACGCAAATACTATTCCAATTGTAACATTAACAGGAAGCGGACTGGATTCTGAAAAATCAACCATAGAAAGTCTTGGAATTAACGGTTACATATTAAAACCTGTAACAGCAAAGCAGATGTATCTCTATTGCGAAAACATTCTTCAAACCGGATATATAAGCTCTTCTGAAAAAGAAATCGAAAAAGGAAATAAAACTGACATCAAGCCAGAGAGCAAACCGGCTCCAAATACAGCCGCTAATTCTTCTTTCCCTGATTTTTCAAGTAAAAATGTACTTGTTGTCGACGACAACAAACTGAATGTTGAAATCATCAACCTTATGCTCAAAAAAACCGGAGCCTCTTTCGTAAATGCTTTCGACGGCCAGGAGGCTTTGAATATGTATCTTGAATCAGATGAAAAACATTTCGATATGATACTTATGGATATTCAGATGCCTGTAATGAATGGCAACGAATGTGCTGCAAAAATCCGTGCTTCGGGAAGATCAGATGCTTCTTTACCTATTATTGCTATTTCAGCAAATGCCTTCCAGGAAGACAAAGACAAAAGTCTCCAGGCCGGAATTAATTTCCACATGAGTAAACCAGTCAACATGAAAAGTCTTCACGCAAAAATGGTTGAACTTTTTGATTTATAAATAAAAGCTGTAATTTAAAGAGACATTCTTTCAATTAAATTTGCAGTTTCTTCATCTCCAAAACGGCGGTAAATTTCTGCCATTTTACTTAAGAAAAATGCATCTTCACTTTTGGAAAATTTTAATTCCAGGGCTCTTTCATAAACGTCCAGTGCCAGTTCATCAGAAATGACGCCGTCAATATTGTGATGAAGAATTGCCAGAGTAAAAGAAATTACTTCAGGAAAGAAGAGCCTGAAATATTCGTAGGAATATTCCATAAGGATTACCTGTTCAAGGAGAAGAAAAGCGTCATAGTATTCACCGCGGATTACAAGCTCTTCGGAAAGGATGTATCCATAATCCATAAAATCTTCACGGGTGTACCATCTTTTTAAACTGAAGGAACTTCTTGTTTTCTGAATATGGATAAACTCACGGACGGCATCATCTTCCCTTCCCCGCATTAAATCCAGAACAATAAGCTTGGCCCAGGATTCATCATCATTTCTGTCCATAAGCCATTTGCGATAATCAAAATTTTCCTCTGAAGATTTTTTTGACCTGAACTGATGAAAAAAAGATTCATTGAAAATCTGCCTCTGTCTTGTATCAGAAAGAACTCTATAAGCCTGATTCAGTTCATTGAAGGCTTCTTTCTGAGAAGAATCTCCCAGACTGTCCGGATGATAAAGTTTGGCCTTTTCGCGGTAAGCATGTTTAATTTCACTTAAAGAGGCATTGGGAGATACTCCAAGAATCTTGTAACAATTTTTCATGGATAAAATAAACTACAGATTTTTAAACAATCTGTCAATTTCAGGTTTCTGAACAAAAAGAACGGGAACTTTTGATGAAAGGAGAATATTCTTTTCATTATCCGATGAAGAACTTCTGTGAGCTTTACCGGAATCATTTTCATTTCCGCCAACAAGAAGCAGATCTGCTTCGTACTTATCAGCAGCCTTTACGATTTCTGAAAAAACTCCGCCTTGAAGGAGTTCAGTTTCTACACGAACTCCTTTGGTGAGGGCCAGTCTTTCAACATACTTCAGATAGTTTGTTCCGTCTTTTGTAAACTGATCCTCGTAATCAGATTTTTCTTCATCGATGAGGAATTTATTGAGGGAAAGAAATTTCAGAGTTGCTGTATCAACTACATAAACAACTTTCATTTTCAGGTTGTAACAACGAGCCATCATAATTCCATACATAGCAGCATGAATTGATGCTTCTGAACCATTTACTGCAACGATAATCTTTTTAAAAAAATCTTTTGCCATGATTTACCCCCGTTACTTATTTCCCCTTTTTTTCAAAGCCTTGAGGACAAAAACATTTTCACGTTCACGTTCTTCAAGAACACTTTCAATATATTTTTCGGTTTCAATTGTCTGAGGAATAATCATTTTATCCAGAGCATTAACGCGTCTCTGGGTTTTTCTTACTTCTTCTGCAAGACGCCAGACGATGGTTCGGATTGAAGCCATCTGTGTAAGAAGTCCCAGAAGATCAAAGAAATTATTGATTACTTCGTCTGTATTCGAATCCGTTCCCAGGAATGAATAGAAAAGTTCCTTCTTGGGAAGTTCAACATCCAGAGTTTCGAAAGTCTGTCCGCCAAGTGTTACAGTTTTTTCAGTCATTCCGAATTCATAATGAACGGAATGAGAGATTCTTTCTACCTGGTCAGCACCATCGCGGATAAGCATCTTCTTCAATGCCGGGTATGCTTTCTGGACTGCCTTATCAATTTCAGTTTCCAGAAGCTGAACTTTCTGAACCATGTGCATCAATTCCCTTACAAGAATTTCACGCTTTTCTTCCAGAAGTTCATAACCGTTGGAAGAAACAGCAAGCTGTTCCTTCATAGTGAGAAGATTTGATTTTGTTGGTGCAATATTAAGCTTTGCCATATTTTTCGATATATTCGTCTCTGATACGGAACCATTCAGTCTGAGGCAGTTCTTTCAGAACATCCCAACCAATGCTCAATGTTTCTTCAATTGTGCGGTCTTCAAATTCGCCCTGTCCAAGGAATTCATTTTCAAATCTGGTACCGAATTTCAAATACTGTTTATCAAGGTCAGAAAGTTCTTCTTCACCGATAATTGCAGCAAGGTTTCGGATAGATTTTACTTTTGAATAAGAAGCAAAAAGCTGGCTTGAAACATCAGCGTGGTCTTCACGGGTCATTTCTTTACCGATACCGTCTTTCATAAGACGACTAAGACTTGGAAGACCTGAAACAGGAGGATAAAGACCTTTCTGGGAAAGTTCGCGGTCAAGTACAATCTGTCCTTCTGTAATGTATCCTGTAAGGTCAGGAATTGGATGAGAAATATCATCGTTAGGCATTGAAAGAATTGGAATCTGTGTAATAGATCCGTTGGAACCTTTAATCTTTCCGGCTCTTTCGTAAAGTTCAGCAAGGTCAGAATAAAGATATCCAGGATATCCTTTACGGCCAGGAACTTCACCACGAGTTGTAGAGATTTCACGGAGAGCTTCACAATAGTTGGTCATATCTGTCATTACAACCAGAACATGTTTTCCTTTTTCGTAGGCAAGATATTCAGCAGCAGTAAGAGCACAGCGAGGTGTAATAGTACGTTCGATTGAAGGTGCATCTGCAAGTGAAAGGAACATAACTACATTTGAAAGTACACCAGACTGTTCGAAAGTATCCTGGAAGAATTTTGAAACGTCGTATTTGATACCCATTCCTGCAAAAACCATAACGAACTCTTCATCCGAATTGCGGAGTTTTGCCTGACGGATAATCTGAGCAGCAAGCTTGTTATGAGGAAGACCGTTTCCGGAGAAAATAGGAAGCTTCTGTCCGCGAACAAGAGAGTTCATTCCGTCGATTGCAGAAATACCTGTCTGGATAAAGTCCCTAGGATAAACACGGGCGAAAGGATTGATTGGATATCCGTTTACATTCATTTTTTTAGATGAAATGATTTCAGGATAACCATCAATTGGTTTTCCAAGTCCGTTGAAAACACGACCAAGAAGTCCGTCCCCTACTCTCAGTTTGAGTGGTTCTTCAAGGAATTCACAGGTTGTTTCATCAATATCCAGACCGGTTGTATTACCGAAAATCTGTACGACTACAGCTTCATCGCTTACATCAATAACACGTCCGGTTCTTTTTTCACCGAAACGGTCACGAAGCATAACTGTTTCACCGTAGAATACATTTTCTGTTTTCTTCATTACAACAATTGGTCCATCGACCATTGTCATACCTTTATATTCAACACCTTTCATAGTTTTACCTTTCTTTATAAGCGGTTACATTAAATCTGCAAACTGTGTATCCATGTGTGTACGCACATTCTGAATCTCTTCGACTTTGTCGTTTGGATAATCATATTTGATACGTACAAGTTCATTACAAACAGGAAGCGTAATAATCTTTGGTAAAGCATATCCCTTTTTAAGAGCATCCAGAGCTTTGTCGTAGAATTCCATAATCAGTTCAAGAATTACAATCTGCTTTTCAGTTGAACAATATTTATCAACATCGTCGAATGCATTCTGCTGAAGGAATCCGTTTTTGATCATATCAGCAACTATCAGAACAAGACGTTCAGCATCAGGAAGAGCATCAGGTCCGATAAGGCGAACAATCTGCTGAAGTCTCTGTTCATTCTTAAGAAGGTCCAGAGATTTCTGACGGAGTTTTGCCCAAAGAGGATTATGGAGCTGCCACCAGTCACGAACTTCATCTGCGTATTCAGAATAAGAATCAATCCATCCGATTGCAGGATAATGACGTGCATTTGCCAGTTCACGGTCCAGTGCCCAGAAACAACGGATAAAGCGTTTTGTATGCTGAGTTACCGGTTCAGAGAAGTCACCACCTGGAGGCGAAACTGCTCCAATGATTGAAACTGAACCTTCCTGCTGTGACAGGCTGGTTACACGACCTGCGCGTTCATAGAAGGAAGCAAGGCGTGTTGGAAGATATGCAGGGAATCCTTCTTCTGCAGGCATTTCTTCCATACGTCCCGAAAGTTCACGCAAAGCTTCTGCCCAGCGTGATGTAGAGTCAGCCATAATAGCAACGTGCATTCCCATATCTCTGAAGTATTCAGCAAGTGTAATACCTGAGTAAAGGGAAACTTCACGGGCTGCAACAGGCATGTTTGATGTATTGGCAATAAGAATTGTACGTTCCATAATAGAACGTCCTGTTCTCGGGTCAATCAGTTCAGGGAATTCAGAAAGAACTTCGGTCATTTCGTTTCCGCGTTCACCACAACCAATGTAAACAATCAGGTCTGCATCACACCATTTTGCAACGGCATGCTGAGTCATTGTTTTTCCGGTTCCGAAACCACCAGGAATTGCAGCTGTTCCACCTTTTGAAAGCGGGAAGAAAACGTCGATAACGCGCTGTCCTGTAACAAGAGGTTCAGAAACAGAAAGTTTTTCAGCAAAAGGACGAGGTTTGCGAACCGGCCAGTACTGGGAAAGCTTGATTTCTTCATCAAGTTCTGTTGTACCGATTACATCATCAACAGTGTAATCACCGGAACCTTTGAAAGTTTTTAATACCCGTCCGCGGATTGTTGGAGGTACCATAATACTCTGAGTGATTGATTCTGTTTCTTTTACAGTTCCCAGAACAATACCCATTTTAATGGCATCGCCTTCGTTCATTACAGCGTCAAAATGCCACTTCTTTTCAGTATCAAGGGGTTCACTTCTTTCGCCTGGAAGAAGGAATGCTCCGGAAGCTTCATACATTGTTTTGAGAGGACGCTGGATACCATCGTAAATAGTTCCCACAAGTCCAGGTCCAAGACGAAGTGATAAAGGACGCTGCTGGCTCACAACTTTTTCACCAACATACATACCAGTATCTTCTTCATAAACCTGAATAGTAGCGTTTCCCTTATTCTGGCGGATAATTTCACCAATAAGACGGGCTTCACCAACATCAACAACGTCGTAAAGACCACATCCGTCAAGTCCTGAAGCATAGATAATAGGACCCGAGATTTTTGTTATTTTACCTTCAATCATTTAAGTCCTCCTACTCTTCAGAACCAAACAGAGCTTCAGAAAGCTCAGCTCTGTCTTTATCAAGGATGCCGTCAACAATCTGGCAAAGTGTAAAGCGGCATTTGATTTCATTGTTTTCTGAAACCAGAATGATGCCCTTGTTGTTTTCCAGAACAGAATCTTCATAAACCAATTTATTGAATTCTGTTTTTTCAACACCCTGAAGTTTATCACCGAGAATATTTTTCAAAGCAGCTTCAGTTGATTTTTCATCAAGGCCATAAACATAAGCTTTAACTTTGTAATCAGCAAAATCCACTTTCTTGCAGTTCCTGCAAAGCAGATCGAGGATTTTTTCATCGCTTACTTTAGAAAGATATTCATTTATATTCTTAATAATAGAGTCCTGAATAAAAGAAACGTAAAAACGTGACTTTTCGAGTGGAACTGAAGCATTCAGGTCTCTTTCATAATTCTTCAATTTTACTGAAAGATTTTCCTCTGCTTTCTGAATTTCTTCAGAAACTCTTGAGGAAACTGACGAACTGATTCTTGCGCATTCTTCTTCAGCTTTAACAGCAATACGTTCTGCTTTTTTAGTTGCGTCAGAAATTATCTCTTTATCAAGTATTTCTGTTGATCTTAATTCTTCCATAAGATTCCAGTCCAAAAATTAAATTTGAATTCCGACAGCTTCACGGATAGCATCTGACAAAGTTTTTTTGCCTTCCAGATGTCCTTGAAGTCCGGGAACTTCAACAATAAGAGGATATTTGCCTGTTTTCTGCCAGGCAAACTCTTCTTCTTCAATAAGAGCAGCAGCCTCCTCGGTCAGAATAAGGACACGAGGAACTTCTCCATGAGGCAGATTATTGGCTCCAAGTTTTCCGGTTGCACGGTTAAAAGCCTCCAACACTTCATCCCTGGTTTCTGCATAGACACCGTCTACACCAACCAGATTAAATGCGAGGACAATTTCCCGTGAACCGATTACATAAAACTTCATTTTAAGTATTCAGAAAACTACAGAATCAGAATAAGAACTGCTACAAGCATACCCCAAAGACAGATACCTTCAGCAAGACCTACATAAGGAAGGGCTTTACCAGATACTTCAGGATTTTCAGCCATAGCACCCATTGCAGCAGCACCGATTTTTCCTACAGCCATACCACCAGCGAGACAAGCCATTGCAACGGCAACTGCAGCTGCTACATATTTTGCTGCCTGTGGGATTCCTGCATCTTCTACAGCTTCAACTGTTGTTTCTTCTGCAGGAACAGCTTCTGCTTCAGAAGCAAAAAGCATTGTTGATGTGAATGCCAGAAGCATTCCGAGGATTACAAAAATTTTCTTGTTCATATCATAACTCCTTATAATGAACGATAAATACAATTTATTTGTTTGAATTAATATTCAAACTTAAACGGAACAAATTCCCGTCCTGTTTCCTTATAGAATTTAGAGAAGAATTCATAATACTGAAGTCGGATACACTGAATGGCAACAATCATTCCTTCAAGGACGATAATGATTCCGTTTCCGACAATGAGAACCGCAATTCCTCCCGGACTGGCAGCACCACCTACCATTTCTGTAAGAGTGTGAACCAGGAATCCCAGAACTGCATGTGAAAGAGCAAATGCCCCTACACGGATAAAACTCATTGTATTAGACATATAAGTTGAAATAACTTCGATGAGTTCAACAACTCCGCCGATCAGCATTGAACCGAAACCATTTTCAAGAACAGGTCTGTGACCGTTTGCAAGTCTTTCGAATGGTTCACCAAAAGCGGCAAAGAACATTGTTACTCCGATAACAATCCAGTCATAAACCTGAATTGAATGTTTGAAGGCAGCAATGCGAATTACAAGGGCAATTACATACCAGAACCAGAGAGCACCGGCAATACCTGTTTTTCCGAAAATTGCATCTCCATAACGCTTTCTGATGAAATTATTTACGATGTTGATTATAAGACCAATGGAATTGATTATGAATCCGACTCCGATTGCTACGCCGAAAACAGCAAACATATTTTTAATTGAATTCGGGTCACTTGAAGGCATCATCTTGATAATCGGAGCATGAGGATTTCCGAATAAACCTGTTACCCATTCAGAGAAAGGTTCAAGTAAAGTTTCGCCCGAAAAACATTCACCGGTAAGAAGTCCCATTATTGAACTTGTACAGCCGACCCCGATAAAAATCGGTGCAAACTTGTTCCATCCACCAACTTTTACAACTTTACAGGCCATGAGAATACCGAACAGAGCAATAAAGAGTCCCTGACCGAAATCTCCGAACATAAAGCCGAAAAGGAAAGTAAAGAAAATAGCTACGAAAGGTGTAGGATCTACAGTTCCGTAAACAGGTGAACCATAGCTGAAAATCATTCTTTCAAAAGCACCGACAAACTTTCCGTGCGAAAGTTTTACAGGAACCTGTTCCTTTCCGCTCATTACGGCAGGAACTTCATAAGGTTCATATTCTCTGATTGCAATACGGCCTTCTGTAATAGAATCAAGGGCTGTCATGTATTCTGAAGCTTCTTTTGCAGGAATCCATCCTGTAATACGGTAAACAAGCTCTGTTGATTCAAGGCGATTCATAATATCAGAAACCTGGGTACCCATTGCAAAGGAAGCACAAAGCTTGTTGATCATATCTTTATGAGTTTCAGCAAAATTTTCTTTTTCTTTTTCAATTTCACTTACTTTAAGGTCTGATGCAGCTTTCTTTGAACTCAAACCATCCAGAACTTCGTCAGGAACTCCGTTGAAGTCCTTTGGAATTTCCATATTGATAAAGTTGTATGTCTTTAATTCAGTATCAACGGCAAAACGGCCTTTCTTTGATGAAGCAGCCAGAATATGACTTTTATCTTCTCCTAAAGCAATAATTACACCGTTTGAACCTACTGCTTCCTTCAGACTTTCGAAATCGGCAGGATCGATTTTACCGATTTTCATCGAAAGAAAGGAAAGATGTTCCAGTTCAGAATAAGGTACTTTAAGGTTGGCAAATGAAAGAGCTTCTTTATATGCATTGTCGATTCTTTCAGCTTCGGAATGAATATCTTTCATTCTGTCCGAAAGGTCATCAAAAGCCTGGAAAATGTGAGCAGCCTGATTGCGGTCTTCATCAGAAGGAATGCTTACTTCTGATGTGGCAGAAACTGGTTCCAGTCCCAGATTTGATCTGATATTCTGAAGTTTGTCGTAAAACTCCTGATCCAGATTAATAAGGCTGTCAGATTCAGACTGAGCTTTATCAGACAATTTTGTCTGAAACTGGAAGCTTTCTTTTTTCCCGATAAATTCAATAACACGGGAAATGTCCTCTTTCAGAACCATAAGTTCCATTAATTTCATTTGTGCTGTTCTTGCCATATTAATACTCCAGCAAAGATTTTTCGTTGAAGCGGAGACCTTCAACCGCCATTCTGATATATCCAAGTTCAGCCTGTTTCATCTTAAACCAGCCGATTAAAGCAGCGCTTGTAACCGGATAGCAGTGAAACAGTCTGGACGCTTTTTTATTTGTTTCAATACGGGCATTCTTTTCAATCCAGGATGGCTCCAGTCTCCAGATAACATCAGTTTTTGGATTGATATAATCTTTATAGGTCCAGTTTTCCCATTCAGAAATATTCTCAGGGTCTTTATCCAGCACCTTGAATACCTGAACGCAGAGAGGATCCTGAGGACCTGGTTTATCTGTAACATAAATCAGATGATTGATTATATCATCCTTATCCATGTTAAAGTTTATTTTTAATCTGAGAGCCCAGACGATATTCTGAAGAACAAGCTCTTCAACGAACATATTTTTTACTGCGTTTCCTTCTTCACCTGAAATCTTCTGAATAGATTTCCAGAGATGTTTTACAGCCTGAATATCAAGCATATATTCAACATCCATTTTTTTATGAAGATCTGGAACTTCCTTAAGCCAGGCATATTCTGTTCCAGCAGTAATCTTATCAAGATGAGGCCACTGGTCATAATGAAGGGTTGTATTTTTACCAAGATCCATAAGGACAGGTAATTTCTGTTCTCCGGAACAAAGGGCATCAACTATTTCCTTCAGATTTTCAACTTCAAAAATAAAAAACTGGTCTCTGAGATAAGAATCAGGTCTGTCAAACTGATCGATGAAACCTGAATACTGGCTGATAAAACGGGAAAATGCTTTTTCTTCAATCTGCTGAGACAAAATTGCTTCAGGAACCATTGGGCAAGGTTCAGAAAAGAGAAGTGTCCATAATTCAGAAAGGGATTTTGCTTCAAAAAGTTTGTCTGCCCGTGCTCCGGTAAACGATTTACCGAGAACACCACAGGCTTTTGCATAAACAAATGCCCTTGCGCCGTCTTTATCCATATATTTTCCGTCTTAAATTTTATTCAAAAAGTGTTTTTTCAAGAAGATTATTGAAAGCTTCTTTATTCTGGTTTTTGCTTTCTACAGAAGCTTTATATTCCGAAATAATTTTCTCATGAGAAGAAAAAACTGCCTGCTTTTTATTTTCAAAATCTTTCTGGAGTTCTTCAGATTTTTCTGCATAAAGGCTTTTGAATTCTGAATCTGCAGCCATTTTTGCTTCAGCGATTTTTTTATCGCCTTTTATATTGGCTGCTGCAATAATCTGAGATGCTTCTTTTTCAACTTCAAGAAGATGCGCAATAATGCTTACTTCTTCATTATCATTTCCAGTTACCATTAGTACGAACCTTCTTTTTTAAGGATTTCACAAATATCGACAGCATCTTTCGCAGAAAGAACGCTGTTCATAAAATCAGGGTTTTTTGCAATAAGCAGAATATCTTTCAAAAGTTCAAGATGTTCATCAGGTTTATTCTCAGGGAAAACAAGACAGAAAACGATTTTTGCAGTAGAAGCTTCTTTATCAGTTTCTGTCATATTGAATTCGATTCCTTTATGGGACACACCAAGAGCAATTACAGTTTCTGAAACTGAAGAAGAAACTGCATGAGGAACTGCAAAACCAGCAGAAACCAGTGTACTCATTTTTTCTTCACGTTTTACAAGGGAATCAAATATTTCTTCGCGTTTTAAATTTGAATTAAGGCTGATAAGTTTTTCAGTAAGTTCGGCAAGGATTTCATCACGGTCAGTTCCATCAAGCTCAAAGACTACCGATTCAGGTTTAATAAAATCACTAATCATCCACTACCACCCCCCAATTTTGTTATTTCATTATATTATTTCTACGATTGTTATGCAATTAAGCGGATAAAATAAAAAAGGCATTAATTATCGGAGAAAAACCCCAAAATTAATGCCTCTTTGCAATTAATTATGTATCTAATTAATATTCAGATTATTCAGCGTCAGAAGATTCAGACCACCAGTTTGTAGCAGCTTCTCCATTTTCTGTAGATTCAACAGCTTCTGTAGAAACATCAACGAGGTCTTTTTCAACTTTGGCTTTCTTGTTTACAAGAGCAAGTCCCAGAGCAAGAACAAAGAAAAGAACAACAAGAACAGTTGTTGTTTTTGTAAGAACACTGGCAGAGTGTGAACCGAATGCTGCAGTTCCACGACCTCCAAGAAGTCCACCCATTCCGTTTTCTCCGTCATCCTGTACAACTACAAGAAGAACCAGAAGAACACATACGATTACAAAAGCAACCAAAAGTACAATACCAATAGCACCCATTTTTTATCTCCAATTTAGGGAAAAACCCAAAGGGACCCCTCATTTATTTAAAATATTAGTTTTATAATCATAATAGATTATTGTTTTTTGGTCAATGTTTATAACCTTCATTATTAACAAAACAAGCTAATAACTGCAAAGTCCTATACTTCCAGCTTTAAGGTTATATTTATCGTAAAGAAAATCCTGAAGCATAAGAAGACAGTCATCAAAGCCAGAACCGGCATTGTTTATTATGTCTTCACATAAATTCGGAGTATATTTCTGAACAGAAGGCCATTTTGCACGGGTAACAAAATATTCGCCCGCATGACCTTCCCTGTTCTGAAGAATATAAGCCATAAATTCATTATGCATAAGATATTCATCTTCAGTATCATAACCAAGGGTTCTGGACTGACTTTTGAAATAATCTATAAGGAAATTTCTGGAAGTACTATCAAAAATACTGTAAACAACAGAAACATAATCCCTGAAATCAGAATCCGTAAAGAAAATAGTATGCCAGCCTTCGTGGGCGAGCAGAGAAACCCGGTTATAAGAAGGAATTTCCCTGGATATTGAAAGAACCGCACCGCCTTTTGCTACATAAGGATTCAGGGAATCATCTGTTCTTTCAAGTAAACCGTTTCTAACAAGAATTTCCAGAAGAAGTTCTTCTTCCTGATTCAGTCTGAAATTCAGGCGGAAAGCTTTATTAAAAAACTTTGCAAAACTTTCGGCTGAATAGTCATGAGCATTGTAATCATGTTTTCCTTTAAGCTCTTCATCAGTAAGTATTTTTCCCTTATATCCGGCTTTTTCAGTGAAAAAAGCCATTCTTGCAAAAAACCTGGTCTGAACTGCATAATTTTTTGTGTCAAAAAACAAGATTCCGGGAAGCCGGTCCCATTCAAAAAGTTCGTATTCTTCGCATCTCCAGTTAGTTCTTGGCCAGGAGGTAATTAAGCCCGGATCAACTTTAATTGGAGTTACAACATAATCCGAAGAAGTATTGAGTAAATCTCCAGAACTAGAATGAAAAAGAACTGCAAGGAGATTTTCACTGTTTTTTCTGACAGCCATATTTGCGAAAGGTCTTTTAAGTGCAAGAGAAGAAAAAGTAACAGCTTCAAGCCGGTTTATATTCAGCTTTTCACCGCCAAAAGAAATTGAATAATCCAGTTTTTCAAGTTCTTTTTCTTCCGGCTGAGTCATTTTAATGGTAATATCCGGCGGAACCGAATTATTGGAATAAACAACCGGGAAAATATTTGAACAGCCGGTGAAGTCAAAACTTTCAGAGGTAAAATTCAGGTTCCCGCCGTTTGAAGAAAACCCATAATATTGAATATCTCCGGACAAATCAAAACCGACATAGCTTTCAGATATTTTTATACTCTGCAATCTGGTACTAACGTCAGCAGTAAAGAATACACCTTCTTTTTCATCCAGAAGATTTGTAAATTTATCAAAAGGAAGAGCAAGAGCAATATCATAGGTTTTTATTCTTTTCTCATAATCCAGTGTGTTTTTCAAATCACAGATAACAAGAGTGTGGTCTTTAATATCAAAATCAAGTTTCCCGTTTTTATCCAGATCTTTTTTTTCAATAAAACCGAATTTCAGGGGAATATTTTCCATTTCCTCATAAAAAGCAAGTTTACTGCCTGCAGGAAACTTTACAGTAAAACGGAATACAACAGATACGTTTTTATTATCCTGAAAAGTATTCTTTACAAGGAGTTTCTGAATATCAGTAAAACGGAAACAGGCAGTCGAACCGTTATTAACAGTTGCTCTTTTACCTTCCGCATTCAACGGAACAAGAGTCCCGTTTTGAGCTCCTTTTTCCGAATACACGGTAACCGGATGACTTGTTAATTTTCTGTAAACAAAAAAACAGAACAATACAGTTACTGCACATACGATGAGAACCAAAAAGATATTCTTCTGTTTTTTCATTTCCATATTTAATTCCGGTTTATTTATTAGTCTTCCCAAGTTTTTTCCACCTGGAATCAGTAAGCCAGTAACTGTTTTCATCCTGATGAAAAGAAGCAAAACGGAAAATCCTGCATTTAATTTCTGTAAATTCAGAATCCAAAGGTTCTGTTTCTGTCTTTCCGCATACAAAAAGAAAATTGATTTTTCCTTGTATTACATTATTTCCGATAGAAACTGAAACCGGAAAATAAAAATAACTCCCTTCTTTTTCCGGTGAACCAAGGGTAACTGATTCTATCTGTTTTTCATCTTCACAGGAAATTTCATTTTCAAAAAAAGCAAACAAGGGAAAAGTCCTGAGAACTTTTACTCCCCTGTTTTCTATTTTTTTTTGAAGCTTCGACTGAAACTCAATCAGTTTCAGTTCGTCTCCCGGGTGAAGTACAAGAACCCGGTTTTTACTCACTTTCAATTTCCGGAGTTTCCAGTTCTTCACCGGCAGTATGCAGGTAATCACAATCCGGATTAATACAAGATTTGTAGCTTCCGTTCTTTTTGTCGTACTTTTCTACCAGGAACCAGCCGCATTTTGGACAGTAAGCATCTGTCAAAGGTTTGAAATGACTGATGAAAGTACAGGTCGGATAATTTGTACATCCGTAGAATTCACGACCGCGTCCCTTTGATTTTCTTGTAACGATTTCACCGTCACAGTCCGGACAAGGACACTTAGCCAATGGAACAGATTTTGTATTGTGACACTCAGGGAAACCTGAACAGGCCAGGAAGAACCCGAATCGTCCCAGTTTTTTAACCATTGGTTTACCGCACAAATCACAGGCCTTGTCTGTTTCTTCGTCAAGGAAGCCTTTGATGCTTTCAGTTGTTTCCATAACTTCATCACAGCGGTTTTTGAAAGGTCCGTAGAAATCCTTGATCATGTCGTTCCAGACTTTTGTATCTTTTTCAACTTCATC
The DNA here is from genome assembly GCA_002315375.1 of Treponema sp. UBA1747. Lineage (GTDB taxonomy): Bacteria > Spirochaetota > Spirochaetia > Treponematales > Treponemataceae > Treponema_D. Next base: position 45,099 of record DCHR01000036.1, read on the forward strand.
GAGAGTATTTTCAACTTCTGCAGTAAAGTTTACGTTCAGAACATCAGGGAATGATTCAACCAGGATTTTTGAAATCATGCGCCCAAGCTGTGTCGGACAAAGCTGTTTGTTTGATCTTGTAACATAATAGCGGTCCAGAAGAACAGAAATAATCGGAGCGTAAGTTGAAGGACGTCCGATTCCCTTTTCTTCCAGCATCTGAACAATTGAAGCATCAGTATAACGGGCTGGTCCCGAAGTAAAGTGCTGTTCCGGATGGAAGGTTCCGCTTTCAAGAGTTTCGCCTTCCTTCATTGCAGGAATAGAATTTCCTTTTTCTTCCTTTGATGAAAGAACCTTGATTACTTCGTAGAAACCTTTTTCTGTAATTTTTGACCCTGCAACACGGAATACTGCATCACCGCTGGTAATTTCATAACTGGTAGTCATAGTTTTGGCATTATTCATCTGGCTTGAAACAAAACGTTCCCAGATAATTGAATAAAGGCGGAGCTGGTCATGTGTCAGATATTCTTTGATTGAATCAGGTGTATATTCTGTATAGGTCGGACGGATACCTTCATGGGCATCCTGAGCCTTTTTATCAGTTTCATAACTGATTGGTTCAGCCGGCAAAGCAGAAGGATAATTCTTTCCAAGCCATCCGCGTACATCTTCAAGGGCTGTTTCAGAAATGCGGACAGAGTCAGTACGCATGTAGGTAATAAGTCCGACACGGCCGGAATCAATATTGATACCTTCATAAAGCTGCTGTGCAATCTGCATTGTTTTACGCGATGTAAATCCGAGTCTGTTGGCAGCGGCCTGCTGAAGTTTTGAAGTTGTAAATGGAGCTTTAGGACGAACTGTTTTTTCTGTTTTTTTAATAGAAGAAACAACACATTCAGAATTTTTAATCTGTTCAATAATATTGTTTACAACTTCTTCGTTTTTAAGTTCAGGTTTTTCACCCTTGTATTTAACAAGCTGGGCTGTAAAAGAAGTTTTTCCTTTTTTGAAATCAGCTTCAAGAGTCCAGTATTCATCAGGAATGAATTTTTCAACTTCTTCTTCGCGTTCACAAATCAAACGGAGAGCAACCGACTGAACACGACCGGCTGAAAGACCATTCTTAACTTTTGTCCAGAGAATAGGACTCAGGTTATAACCTACAAGACGGTCCAGAACGCGGCGGGCTTTCTGTGCATTTACAACTGATTCAATAATATCCCGCTGGTTTTCAATTCCTTCCTTTACAACCTTTGGTGTAATTTCAGGGAAAACGACACGACGGATAGGTGCTTCAGTTTTATCTTTAAGGGCATTGTTCAAATGCCATGCAATAGCTTCCCCTTCGCGGTCAGGGTCCGATGCCAGCAGAACAAGATTTGCTTTTTTTGCATCTTTCTGCAGTTCTTTAAGAAGCTTGGCTTTTCCGCGAACAGTGATATATTCCGGCTGGAAATTATTGTCTACATCAATTGCCATTCGGCTTTTTGGAAGGTCAATAACGTGACCAATAGAAGCTTTTACCACATAGCCGGGACCAAGGTATTTTTCGATGGTTTCAGCCTTGTGAGGCGACTCAACAATAATAAGAGTCTGTGGAGTCTTTTCTTTGGTTTTCTTTGTAGTAGCTTTTTTTTCTGCCATATATTCCCCTATATATTCAGTTGAAAAGTTCCAACTGCTGTATTTTATTCAAACTGCGAGTCCCGGGACATTCCCTGAGACATTTGCAGTAATCCTCAAAGTTTCTGATTACAGGTGCGCCTTCGTCAACAAAGCCCTGAACAGAAACTTCAAGTTTATGTCTTGTCACCTTTTTGTTGTTATACTGTTTTTCTAGATTTTGTTTAACTGTTTCATTGATTTTTTTTGCATATTCATTGAAACATGCTTCATGAAACATAACATCCCTGCCGAATTCCAGGGCAAAATCAACAGTAATCAAAGATCCGCTTCCATTGGGAGCTTCAACAACAACCGTTGCAGGTGATAAAGCTGCAATTATCCGGTTTCTCTGGACATAATGCCAGGAAGCAAAAGGTATCAACGGACCGTACTCACTTACAAGACACCCTCCGCTTTTTATTATATTTTCAGCCAGCTTTACATGACTTACAGGAGCAACCTGGTCAATACTGCAGGGTAAGACCGCAATTGTTTTACCCAGAGAAGAACAATCTTCCCCATTTTCCTCTGAATCCATAAAGGAATCAACTGCTCCTTTATGGGCATAACCATCAGCTCCAAGAGCAAGTCCTGAAACAACAGAAATACCTGCCCGGCTGGCTTCGTATCCAAAATTAAAGGCAGCCTTCTTTCCTTCAGGAGAAAGCTGTCTTGTTCCTACAACAGAAACTGTCTGCCCGCAAAGGGCTTCTTTATTTCCGCGCACAAAAATAAGGTAAGGCGGATTTGTAATGCTTTTAAGCAAAACCGGATACCCGCTGTCCGAAACCTTCAGCCAGCCGATATTAAATCCTTTACAGATTTCGAGCTGCCTCCGTGCTTCCCTTAAATTATTTTTACCATTCCATTCAGCCTTTGGAAAAGAACGCATTACCAGAGCCCCGATTTCATCAAGGGTCAGTAAAGAAAGTTCTTCAGCAGAAGAAAGCTTTCGGGCCAGCATTTCCTTTTCCGGTGTACTCAGAAAAGTTATACGCGCAAGAGAAAAATCCAGTAAAATGCTGTCGTCAGTTCTATTTTCCGTAGCTTGCTTCCAGTACTGTTTTTTTATTGTTTTCCGCGTCGGCTATTTTATCCTGGGCCTTGGTAGTAGAAATAATTTTGTCGTACATTTCTACGGCCTTATCAAATTCAAGATTCTGATAATATGCTCTTGCCAGAACAAACATTGCATCTATATGGCGGGTATCGATTGTCAGTAATTTTTCAAGATATGGGATGGCCTTTTCACTTTCATCAAGTTCAAAAACATAAAGGACTGCCAGCCCGTACATTGCATTTGTATAACGTTCATCAATCTGAATGGCACGAAGATATGCTTCTTCAGAAAGCTTCAGGTAATTGTATTTCTGTTCATGAGAACCTGTTCCACCGTAATCCAGCGCTGTATGAGACATATAGCCGCCGCAAAGCCCCACGTAATAATAAAGGTTCTGATTATTCGGATAATATTTGATTGCTTCCTGGAAGCACTTCAGGGCTTCTCCATACATTTTGTTGTCCACATAACGGGTTCCAAGAAGTCTGTACCACATTCCGATCTGACTCATGGCAAGCTGCTGTTCCTGAACTCTGTTGGAATACTTTTTGATTGCATCCTGCAGTTCTTCAATTGTAAGGGGATTAGTTACACCTTCTTCAAGTTTCATCTGGCGCTGCACGGTTTTATTCGGAATCCCGCAGGAAACAGTAGAAACTGCCACTGCAATCAGAAATATAATTCCGGAAAAAAATTTGATTGTTTTTTTATTCATTTTCCCACCCATTTCCACTGATTATTTATCAGGTTTATTTTCGTTTTTTTCAGTTTTTTCCGATTTGGAAACTCTTGTATGCTTTTCAGTTTTTTCTTTTGTTTTAGTTTCAGTTTTAGAATCGCTTTTTTCAGCTTTTGTTTCTGTCCCTGATTCCTGTCTGCTTTCAATTTTAGGTTCATCAGGATATTCAATTCTTGAATGATAATAACCGGCCAGAATCTGGACAAAAGCCTGTCTGATTTTTGCAAGGTCACTGAAAGTCAGGTTACAGTAATCCAGCTGTTTTTCATCGATTTTCCCCTGGAAGATTGCATTGATTCTGGTTTCAAGAGAATGAATGGATTTATTTTCCAGAGTACGGCATGCAGCCTCAACACTGTCAGCCAGCATGACAACAGCGGATTCACGGCTTGTAGGCGGAGTTCCCATATAAGAATAATCTGCAGGATTTGCATTTGGATTTTCTTTTACGGCTTCTGCATAAAAATAACGGATTACGCTGTTTCCGTGATGTTCCGAAATAATATTGATTACTACCGGCGGAAGATGAAGCTGATGAGCTTTTTCAACGCCTTTCTTTACATGACTTCTGATAATTGAAGCAGAAAGTGAAGGATTTATTTCGTCATGTTTATTTGTTCCCTTCTGATTTTCAACGAAATATTCGCTCTGGTCAATTTTACCAATGTCATGGTAATAGGCACCTACTCTGGCAACCAGAGCATTGGCTCCGATTTCACGGCAGCCGTTTTCTGCAAGCTGAGCAACCATCATGGAATGCTGATATGTTCCGCTGGCCTGAACCAGCATATTTTTCATAAAAGTATTGTTCAGGTCGCTTAAGTCCATGAGACGGAAAATTGACGAAGTATTGAGTACAATTTCCAGAGGTGTAATGAGACCAAGAGTAAGAAGACCTGAAAGGAAACCGTTCATTGCAACACCGAAATAAATAATTCCCAGGGAGCCAAGAGTTTCATTGAATACAACTCCCATTACTATCAAGAAAACCATATTGCTGATGGCAAGCATGATTGAAACGAAAATCATGTCTATGCGGGTTTCAACTTTACGTACTACAGCACAGGCCGAAAGACTTGTTAAAAGAGTAAAAAGGAATGGAACCAGTTCCCATCCGCAGGCGCCTAAAACTCCAAGTGAAACCGTAAAAGAAAATATGATTGCAGGAAGCTGGCCGTAAAGAATGGAAATAAGGACAACAGCCAGAGTTCCCGGAATAATAATACAGATGGAATATGTTGAATTAAAGAAAGAAAACTTGCCGCATAAAGCTGCAGTTGAAAATATAATACAGTAAAGAATTGTCTGAAAAACAACTTCCCTGACTTTTATTTTCTTTCCCTTTGAAATAAAGGAAAGAAGAAGATACCAGAGGATTCCGATGATCAGAAGGAAAAGTTCCGAGTTTGCATAAGAACGCTTATCCAGGTAAACCGGAGACGAACTCATTTTCTTCAGCTTTTCATAATTTTCTTCTGTAACAGGAAAACCTTTTTTCAGTACTTTTTCACCTTTCTGAATATAAACAGGATTAAAATCGTCTGCAGGCAGGTCTTTATCTGCAATAATGGTTCTGTCGGAAATCTGTCCGATTTCAAAATCTTCAAGAACAAAAGAAGCAACACTTTCTGTTGTTGAAACCTTGCAGAAATTTACAAAAGAGATTACACAAAATCCTACAAAGAAAATAATGAGGTAAGGATATTTCTTTTTGATATATTCACCGCACCCGGCAAAAAACATCCCTGCAACAGATTTCTGACTTTTTTCACTCTTCGATTTCATTCTCGTATGCCTTTACAATTTTACGTACAAGAGGATTACGAACCACATCATCTGCGGTCAGTTTCATAAATCCAATATCTTCTATATTACATAAAAGTTTCATTGCGTCAATAAGGCCGGAAGGCACCTTCTTTGGAAGGTCAATTTGTGTTTCATCCCCGGTAATAAAAACCTTGGCATTTTCACCCATTCGGGTCAGAAACATCTTCATCTGGTTTTTTGTAGTATTCTGGGCTTCATCCAGAATAATTACTGCATTATTGAGGGTTCGTCCGCGCATATAGGCAAGAGGTGCCACTTCAATAATTCCCGCTTCAGTAAGCTTTCTCACAGTTTCAGGCGGAACGATGGTTTCCATGGCATCTTTCAAGGGCTTCAGATAAGGATCGATTTTCTGTGTCAAGTCACCCGGAAGGAAACCAAGGGATTCCCCTGCTTCAACAACTGGTCTTGTAATAATGAGCCTTCCCTTCTGATGATTCAAAATAAGTCTTAAAGCTTCGGCTACAGCAAGGAAAGTTTTTCCGCTTCCGGCAGCTCCGGAACAAAAAACCATATCTTTGGTCTGGAGAAGATGAATATATTCGGCCTGTCCCTGAGTCCGTGGATATACTTTTCTGAAAGCGCCCGGAACAAATACAGAAACATTTCCCATATCAGGTTTTTTCTGTGTATTGAGCACGGACATGACAATATCATCACTGTTTTTGCCGCCGTCATCAAGTTCATCGATAACGCGGTCAATTACAAACTGAAATTTCTGTCTGAGAGAATAATCTTCTGTATCGATGGAAAGTTCGTTTCCCCTGCAAAAAACAGAAACACCAAGGCTCTGTTCAATTAATTTTAAATTGGAATCGTTTGTCCCGCAGACACAGGATAGAACATCGCTGTCAGGTATTACAATTGTAAATTCGTTTTCCATTCCTCACCCAGAATCAGTCTAACTGCCATTCGCCGTATTCGTCAAGAATTTGTGTTTTAATGGCTTCCATAGGAGACCAGACAACACCAATTGTCAGATATGGACTGAAATCGTAATATTTTTTCTTTGTGTCAGTATCAGTAATAAGCCGTGGTTCAACTTTTGCTTTCAGCTGGAATTTCCAGTCATGAAGTTCATGATCCATGGACATGTTCAGGCTTTTCAGTTTGAAACCTGAAGCTTTTCGTAAATCTGTATTATCAAATCTGAAAGAATTCATAAGGTCAATGAACATATTGTCTTCGCCAGGTATTCTTCCGGGATTTCCCATCATTCCCTGGAAGTACCTGTAAATTACCGAGTTTCTTGATGTAGCAGAGAAAGAAAGATTCAGGAACTCGTTCAGTTTGAAAGTCAGGGTTGGAGAAATTGTAAAATAACTGTTTGTAGGCCTTACCAGGTCCGCAACTACACTTGTTGAAAGTGAAGGAGCAACTGATATACGATTTCTCCAGGAATAGAAAGTCTTGGAAGGAACAGAATATGAAGCACTTACAGAATATGGAACAAAGGCTTTGTCTGAATTCTGAACCCAGCCCTGGCCCCAATGAAAAACACCCTCATCATCATAATAATCTGCTTCAAAACCATAAGTATTTGTCATACTCATAGTATAGGCAAGAGAAGCCCCTTTCCAGCTAATTGAAGTTTTAAAACTTTCATTTTCCATATCTTCCAGGTTGTAGTTGTAAGATTCCGAAAGAGAAAGGCTTGAACCAAGCAAGGACCAGGACAAAGTTGCCGACTGCTGCAAAGGATTTTTCTTCCAGTTTTCAGTAACAGTACTGTCATTATTGGTAGTTTCAGTTTTATAAAATCCGGTACTCAAAGAAGTAGTAAGATGCGGGAAGGTAAAGTTCAATGTTGCAGAATACTTGTCCTGAAGCGGAGGTAGAGAAGCTGTAAAGGTAAGTTTCTGTGAATGAGTCTTGTCAAATTCCTTTGCACCTAAAGTCATGGAAAGATTGTTGATGGTTATGGATTTTTCATTCCATTCAACCAGCTGATAGTCCCAGTCAGGATTATCAGTATCCCCCAGGAATTCCTGTCTGAAAAGTTTGATATTTGTATTCCATGAAATACCTGTATCGCTGAAAGCTGGAATATAAACAAAAGGATTGAAGGAAATTGTATTCGTATTCAGGATGTCCTGTTTTTTTGCAGAATAGTCAGCTTTTTTAAGGGAAGCTTTTGAAGTCTCTGTATATCCGCCGTTTTGTGTATCTGTCGAAACATACGGGTGTCCCTGCCACAAAGGATCATAAGAAAGCTTGTTATTCATACTCAAGTACGAACCGCCGTAACTCATTGTACTATTAAGAGTTACAGGCATCTTAAAGCTATACATAGTAGACTTTAACCGGGTCCAGTCAAAATCTTCCGGTGCACTCAGGCCTTCACTCGCATAAGAAAGCTGGGTATCCAGAGTAGAATTCATGGTATAGGAAAGATTGTAAGAAAAGCCCTGTACATTTGCCTGTGACGGAAGACTGAAGGTAAATGAAGGAAAAGTATAATTATCCCTGAAGAAAGTATCTTCCGGAACTGTTTCTGATTTTCCCTCAGATCCGTCAGTTTCAGATTTTTTTCCTTTTGAATCATCTGAAAGAACTTCAGGTGAATTCGTTGTTTTTTCATCTGCAGTAGCAGACTGGCCCGCAGTCTCATTTACGGAAGTCTCAGTTACAGAAGTTTCGGAAAGAACATCCGGTTTATTAAGCTCAAGAGATGGACGAACACTCTGGGATGTATTTCCCGAAGTTGATTTTTTAGGATACTGGAATAAAGTTCCCGAAAGATTTGCAGTAACCTTTCCCGGAACAACCTGGGAAGGATAATAAAATCTTCGCTGCGGTGTATAGTAAGACCAGCTGTCACCATGTATCTCATCCAGATTTTTCTTGCTGGTACTGGCCGAAGAAATATTTACAGAAGAATTTGATGAAAAAGATATTGTATTTACATAAGGCTTCATGTAAGCCGGTAATTTAGGAGACCAGGACCCGTTCAGACTCCATGCAAATGAAGAAACTTCAGACACGGTTTTATTGTCATCCGAATTATCGATAAATTCTTTTATTGAAGTAATCCAGTTCAGGTTTTCGCTGCGATTCCCGAAGTCAGAACCAAAATAAGGATCCGAATAAATCGGCATTGAAAGAGAAAGATTAAAGGGCTTTGAAATTGCAAATTCAAAGTTTCCTTTGTATCGGAACGGAAGCTTAAGACTCATGAAATTTGATTGGTCATAAACCATTTCTCCCGTAGAAGAATATGGACTGTAAACGTCACCGTTTTTGAAAACAGTATTTGTTAATCCCAGATCCAGACCGAATACAAGTTTTGAAATCGGAGATTCTTTTGGTGTTAGACTTCCGTCAACACCTACCATGTATCCAAGGTTTGAATACCAGTCTGTTTTTATTTTTAAATACCTGGAAGTATCTCCCTTAAAATCTTCATCTTTATTGTGAAGAACAAGACCTTCCCGTTCCTGCACTTTCAGTGAAGAAGGCTTCATAAAGTTATATAAAGATTTCAAGGTTTCCTCTGCGTCATCTGAATCAGAACTTGAGGAAGAGGATGAAGAACTTGACGAAGAATTCAAAGGTTTACGGCCAATCAGATATGTGGTTGTCTGAACGTAAAAACCTTCCCTGTAATGATAACCGATTACAGGATTGAACAGCAGTTCATCTTTCGGGTAATAAAAAGCCGGAAGATAAAGAACCGGAACTTTTCCAACATAAAGCAGCGCGTTCAGAAAGGCAAATTCGCCGCCGCTGAGAAGCCACATACGGGAAGCATTGATTTTCCAGTGAGGGTCATCATCATCGCAGAAAGTCATGCTGGCATTCTTAAATGAAAGAATATTTGATTCCGACTTTCCGAACATGTTTGAGAATACAACAAGTGTTGAACCTGAAGGAAGATTAATGGCATCACTCTGTGTCTGTATTACCCTTCCTCCGTCAAAAACCCCTTCAAGAGTAGATGTATTAAGAATGAGTGTTTCAGCATAAATATCTTCATCGCCGGCAGAACTTCCGGTTGAAACAAGATGAATATTTCCGCTGGCATATAGCATTTTTGTTACTCTGTCATAAGAAACGATATCAGCTTTAATTACGGTTTTTACACCGCCCTTTTCAACGGAAAGCTCAACATTTCCGTCAAGGAAAATCGTTTCATTTTCAGTTTCACCGCTTTTTTTGTATTCAGTTTTTTGGGCATTTTCGATTTTTATGGTAGTCAGTTCCTCTGCAAAAGCGCAGAACAAAAAAGAGAAAACCAAACTGATAAAAATCAAAAACTTTTTCATGATTTTTAAATCCCTTAAATTCTATTTTTCCAGAATATCTTTCAGGAAGCGGCCTGTATGACTTTCCTTACATTTAACCACTTCTTCAGGCGTTCCGGTAACAATAATATTACCACCACGGAAGCCGCCTTCAGGCCCGATATCAATAATATGGTCACACTGTCCTATTACATCCAGGTTATGCTCAATCATCAGAACTGTATTTCCCTGGTCAACAAGACGCTGGATTACAGACATAAGCTGTTTTACATCAGCAAAGTGGAGTCCCGTTGTAGGCTCGTCCATAATATAAAGAGTCTTTCCTGTAGAAACACGGGCAAGTTCATTTGCAAGCTTAACACGCTGGGCTTCACCACCAGACAAAGTCAGGGCTGACTGTCCCAGCTGAATATAGCCCAGCCCTACACTCTTAAGTGTTTCTAGTTTTCTTGAAATATGAGGAATACTTACAAAGAAATCACAGGCTTCATCAATTGTCATATTAAGTACATCATTGATATTCTTGCCTTTATAGCACACTTCCAGAGTTTCACGGTTAAAGCGTTTTCCCTGACAAACGTCACAGACAATATAAACGTCAGGAAGGAAGTTCATTTCAATTACTTTGGTTCCGTCACCAGAACAGGCTTCACACCGTCCGCCTTTTACATTGAAACTGAAACGGCCTTTTGCATAGCCGCGGCTTTTAGACTCAGGAAGACTGGCAAAAAGGTCACGGATAGCATCAAAAACCCCAATGTAAGTAGCCGGATTTGATCTCGGACTTCGTCCTATAGGACTCTGGTCAATATTAATTACTTTGTCGATATTTTCAAAACCGGTAACTTCCTTACAGGCTCCCACATCATAACGGGTTCTCATTACTTTGTTTGAAAGTGCCGGATAAAGAATGTCACTCATAAGAGTAGATTTTCCTGATCCCGAAACCCCTGTTATACAGGTAAAGGTACCCAGAGGGAAATCCACATCGATATTCTTCAGGTTATGTTCAGAAGCTCCCCGGACAGAAATCTTTTTACCGTTTCCCTTACGTCTTTCAGAAGGAATTTCCATTCTTAATGTTCCTGCCAGGTATTGTCCTGTAAGACTTTCTTTTATCTTTGAAACTTCTTCAGGAGTACCGCAGGCAACAACCTGACCACCATGAACACCGGCAGCAGGACCAATATCAATAAGATAGTCAGCTGTACGGAGAGTCTGCTCATCATGTTCAACAACGATGACTGTATTTCCGATATCACGGAGAGTTGTAAGAGTATCAATAAGGCGCTGATTATCCCTCTGATGAAGACCGATTGAAGGCTCATCAAGAATATACATAACGCCGCAAAGTGCAGAACCGATCTGGGTTGCTAGTCTGATTCGCTGTGCTTCACCGCCGGAAAGTGTTTCTGCAGAACGTTCAAGGGTAAGATAATCAAGTCCGACGTTCTGAAGGAAGCGGAGGCGGCTTTTTATTTCTTTCATGAGCTGGCTTGAAATCTTAATTTCATTTTCAGTAAGCTCAAGGTTATCAAAGAATTCGATTGATTCTGAAACCGAAAGCGAAGTTACTTCGATTATGTTTTTTCCGCCTATAGTTACTCCAAGAGCTTCGTTACGAAGCCTTTTTCCATGACAACATGTACAGGCCTGATGACTCATGTATTTTTCCAGATTTGTTTTCATGGCATCGCCCCAGGCTTCTATGTAACGGCGACGAAGGTCATTATATACGCCGGGCCATGGCTCATTGTATTCACTCATACCTGTTCCGCTCTGTTTATAATAAATCCAGTGAAGCGGGCGGTCACTTCCGTTCATGAGCATGTCATACTGTTTATCTGTAAGCTGGTTGATCGGAGTTTCAAGGGTAAAGTCATATGCTTCAGCCAGGGCTCCAAGACGAGTCATATTCCACTGGCTGGTTGGAGCATAAGGCCCCAGACCATGTTCAGCGATACTCAAAGAAACATCAGGGATAATCAGCTTTTCAGAAAATTCCTTCTTTTCCCCGAGACCTGTACATTCAGGACAGGCTCCAAAAGGATTATTGAAAGAGAAAAGACGGGGCTGAAGTTCCGGAATAGAAATACCACAATCAGGGCAGGCATTTTTCTGGCTGAAGAAAACCTCAGTATCACTGTCTTCACCAGGTTCCCTTTTGGTTACGATAATTATTCCGTTGCTTGCAGTAAGGGCAGTTTCAACTGAGTCGCTGAGACGGGACCTTACATCCTCGTTCTTTACGATACGGTCAATAATGATTTCAATCGTATGTTTTTTCTGCTTATCAAGTTTAATAGGATCATCGAGGCTTGCAATAACTCCGTCAATACGGGCACGAACAAAGCCCTGTTTCTTTGCATCATCCAGAATCTTCTGATGTTCCCCTTTTTTTCCGCGGATTACAGGAGAAAGAATCTGGATTTTTGTTCCCTCAGGCCATAAAAGAATGGAATCAATAATCTGGTCTACACTCTGTTCACGAATTTCTCTTCCGCACTGAGGACAATGTGCATGGCCGCAGCGTGCAAAAAGGAGACGATAATAATCATAGATTTCTGTAATGGTTCCGACTGTCGAACGAGGGTTCTTGTTAGTTGATTTCTGTTCAATAGAAATGGCAGGACTTAAGCCTTCAATTAAATCTACATCAGGTTTATCCATAGTGCCCAGGAACTGCCGGGCATAGGAAGAAAGACTTTCCATGTAACGGCGCTGGCCTTCGGCAAAAAGCGTATCAAATGCGAGGGAAGATTTTCCGGACCCTGAAAGTCCCGATATAACAACCAGTTTATTCCTTGGAATTGTTACATCAATATTTTTAAGATTATGTTCCCGTGCACCACGGATTACAATTTTTTCGCCGTTAGATAATTCTGCCATATTATTACTATTATACTGAAATATTCTTATCTCTACAAACTTCTTTAATATATTGTTTATTCCGGAACTGAAAAGTCGGCACTGGGGCAGTCTCAATCACTGTAATCACCGCAATTTACATAAAAAAAGGCCTGCTCGTCAGAACAGGCCTTTTCATTAAGTATTATATTACTTAGTTAGCTTTGATGCTGTTTTTTACTACAACGTCATGAGCGCCGCCTTCACGAAGACTTGCAGCACTTACGAGAGTAATCTTTGCTTTTTCCTGAAGTTCAGGAATTGTAACAACACCACAGTTACACATTGTGTGGATAACTTTGCTTGTTGTTGTAGCAACGTTGTCATGGAGTGAACCGGCGTAAGGAACGTATGAGTCAACACCTTCTTCGAAAGCCATTCCTTTTTTACCACCAAGGTCATATCTCTGCCAGTTGCGGGCACGGTTAGAACCTTCACCCCAGTATTCTTTTACGTAGTTACCGTTTACAATCAGTTTGTTTGTTGGAGATTCATCGAAACGAGCAAAGTAACGTCCAAGCATTACAAAGTCTGCACCCATAGCCAGAGCAAGAGTGATATGGTAATCGTGAACGATACCACCGTCTGAACAGATTGGAATATATACACCTGTTTTCTTGAACCATTCATCACGGGCTTTTGCTACTTCAATTGTAGCTGTAGCCTGACCGCGACCGATACCTTTCTGTTCACGTGTAATACAGATTGAACCGCCGCCAATACCAATTTTAATAAAATCAGCACCTGCTTCTGCCAGGAAGTTGAAGCCGTCAGCATCAACAACGTTACCGGCACCTACTTTAGCATTAGGCCATTTAGCATGAATGTCCTGAAGTGCACGTCTCTGCCATTCTGTGAAACCTTCTGAAGAGTCCAGTGTCATTACATCAACTCCGGCTTCAAGAAGAGCCGGAACGCGTTCCATATAGTCACGGGTATTGATACCGGCACCTACAATATAACGTTTTTCAGAATCAAGAAGTTCATTTGGGTTTGCTGTATGAGCAGCTGCATCCTTACGGAATACAAAGGCAACGAGACAACCGTTATTGTCTACAACAGGAAGCTGGTTGATTTTGTGTTCCCAAATCATGTCGTTGGCGTCTTCAAGGGTAATGCCTTCTTTTGCAAGAATCAGGTCATTGAGAGCAGTCATGTAATCAGAAACTTTTGCATCTTCAGCAACATGTCCCATGCGGAAGTCACGTTCTGTAATGATACCAACAAGTTTACCATCAGCTTCACCGTTTTCTGTAACAGCAACAGTTGAGTGTCCTGTAGTTTCAATTTTTGCACAAAGCTCTTTAAGTGTGGCATCAGGACGGATATTTGTATCTGAAGATACGAATCCGGCCTTGTAGGCTTTTACACGGGCAACCATTGCGGCCTGATCTTCGATTGTCTGTGAACCGTAAATAAAAGAAATTCCGCCTTCTTTAGCAAGAGCTACGGCAAGCTTATCATCAGAAACAGCCTGCATAACAGCACTTGTCATAGGAATGTTCATTGTAAGAGGACAAGTTTCACCTTTTGCTTTGTTGTATCTAACAACAGGTGTCTTCAAAGAAACATTTGCAGGAATGCAGTCTGCAGATGTGTAACCAGGTACCAGAAGGTATTCGTCAAATGTGTGTGATGGTTCTTCAAAAAAGTAAGCCATGTTTTCTCCTAAAAAAAAGGCATTGAATTGTAAAAAATCCAAAAGTGCTTTTTTTTTACACCCCCAACGGAGGTGGTTTAATTATCTATAAATGATATCGTCGCGTGATGGACCATTTGAAATCATTGTAATTGGGAAACCAATGTGTTTTTCAATGAATTCAATGTAGTTGCGGCAGTTTTCAGGAAGGTCTTCGTACTTCTTGATTCCGCGGATATCACATTTCCATCCTGGAAGTGTTTCAAATACAGGCTTGCACTTTTCAAGTTTTGAAGTTACAGGGAAGTCTGTTGTTACTTTTCCGTCCAGTTCGTATCCGACACAAACAGGAATTTCATCCAGGTAACCCAGAACGTCAAGAACTGTAAGAGCAACGTCTGTTGCGCTCTGCAGGCGGCATCCGTATTTTGAAGCAACACAGTCGTACCAACCCATGCGGCGTGGACGTCCTGTTGTTGCACCGTATTCACCACCATCTCCACCGCGACGGCGAAGTTCATCAGCTTCGTCTCCGAAGATTTCTGAAACGAAAGCACCGGCACCTACAGCTGAAGAGTAAGCTTTTGAAACAGCAACGATTTTTTTGATTTCATATGGAGGAACTCCTGCACCGATTGCACCGTAAGCTGCCAGTGTAGAAGAAGAAGTAACCATAGGATAAATACCATGGTCTGTATCTTTCATTGTTCCAAGCTGTCCTTCAAGAAGAACTGTTTTGTTCTGTTTGAGGGCATCCCACAGGAATGCTGCTGTATCACAAACATGTGGTTCAACCATTTTCTTGTAAGTCATCAATGTTTCGAAAAGTTCTGTTTCGTTGATTGGATCTTTGTGATAAAGGTTTACCAGAGTTGCATTTTTGATTTCAGCAACCTTTTTGATGTGTGCTTTAAGAGAATCTTCATCTCCGAAAAGTTCACTTACCTGGAAACCGATTTTTGAGTATTTGTCTGAATAGAAAGGAGCGATTCCCGATTTTGTTGAACCGTAACTTGCTTTTCCAAGTCTTTCTTCTTCGTATTCATCAAATTTAATATGATAAGGCATAACAATCTGAGCGCGGTCTGAAACCAGAAGTTTTGGAGCCGGAACACCTTTTGATACAACTTCATTGTATTCCTTGAAAAGACGAGGAATATCAAGTGCTACACCGTTTCCGATAATGCTTGTTGTGTGTTCGTAGAAAACTCCGCTTGGAAGTGTGTGAAGAGCGAACTTACCGTATTTGTTTACGATTGTGTGTCCTGCGTTTGCACCACCCTGGAAGCGAACAACGATGTCTGCATCCTGAGCCATCATGTCTGTGATTTTTCCTTTTCCTTCATCACCCCAGTTTGCACCGACGATTGCTTTTACCATTTTAAGGCCTCTGTATAATTAAGAATTAATAATCCGTAATTCACAATACTGAACCACGAACTCTGCATATAATACCAAATTTTGATAAATGATTAAATATGTTTACAGAAAAAGCTGCAGGTACATTTATTCAGGTTTAATTAAAAATTTTTGATTTATAGACAAAAACTGCTATTTTGAGTAAATTAATTTTAATCAGTTATTAAAAATTCAATTTTAAGGAGGTAGTCTGTTATGAGTAATCCTGGCGGTGACGCGAGTATGCTCGATGTTCCTTTATGCGGCTGCGTCCTTAATATTTTAAACTAAACTTCCACATAAAGATCCATCGACTCTCCCGAACAACAGTTCCAGCTGACAATTGTTAATTGACGGTTGAAATTAATGTGCATTTTAAACAAAGAATTGTATATTGGAGAAAATCCATGGAACCAGAAACACAGATAGACGAAGAATCACGCATTGAAACACTTGTCCAGATAATGACAGGAAATTTCCTGGACGATGAGATTCGTGATGCCCTTAACGATTACCATGAAAACGACATAGCCGAAGCTATCCAGCAGCTGGATGAAGAAGGCCGTAAGAAAATATATAAAATCTTAGGTCCTGACAAGGTTTCGGAAATCTTTACTTACATCGATGATGTTGCCGAATACCTTCAGGAAATTACACCTGAAGAAGCCGCTGACGTTCTTGAAAGCATGGATGCCGACGAAGCCGTAGAAGCTCTTGAAGACATCGAAAGTGATGAAGAACGCGAACAGCTTATCAGTTTGATGGAACCTGAAGCCAAACAGGACATCCGGCTTATTAATTCCTATGAAGATGATGAAATCGGTTCCCAGATGACCACTAACTTCATCATTATTTCACAGGATTTTTCCGTAAAAGAAGCCATGCGCAGTCTTTGTGCACAGGCAGAAGAAAATGACAACATCAATACAATTTACGTATACGATGATGACGAATCTTATTGCGGTGCCATCGAATTAAAGGATCTGATCCGGGCCCGCGAAACAAAACCTCTGGAAGACATCATCCAGAAAAACTACCCTAGCATTAATGCCAAGGATAAAATCAGTGACGTTATCGAACAGCTCAAAGACTACGCCGAAGACTCTATCCCTGTCCTGAATGAATATAAGGAAGTCATCGGTGTAATCACCTCTGAACAGCTTATTGAAACCGTTGATGATGAACTTGGTGATGACTACGCCAAGCTGGCCGGTCTTTCTGCAGAGGAAGACTTAAACGAAAAGCTTTCTGACAGTATGAAAAAAAGACTTCCATGGCTTGTACTTCTTCTGTTCCTTGGAATGGGAGTTTCTTCGGTAGTAGGTATTTTCGAAGGTCTTGTTTCCAAAGTTGCCATTATTGTCTGCTTCCAGAGCCTTATTCTTGGTATGGCAGGTAACGTTGGAACCCAGTCACTGGCCGTTACAGTTCGTGTTCTTATGGACGAAAACATCAAAGGAAGCCAGAAATTCAAATTCATCCTGAAAGAAATTAGAATCGGTTTCTTCAACGGACTCCTTCTGGGAATAGTTGCTTTCAGTTTTGTCGGACTTTATACCCACTATATAAAAATCCGTCCATGGGGAGAAGCCTTCAAAGTTTCAGCCTGTGTTGGTTCTGCCCTTCTTATGGCCATGACTATTTCAAGTTTTGTCGGTTCTGTTGTTCCAATGATTTTCCATAAAATTAAAGTTGACCCGGCTGTTGCATCAGGACCTCTTATTACAACTGTAAATGACCTTGTAGCGGTAGTCACCTATTACGGACTGGCAACACTTTTCCTTATTAAATTTGCTGGTCTTTAGGAATTCAGATATTTATAACGGCGAAAACCATGTTATAATTTATTCATGACAATTTCTTCAAAAACAAAATGGTCCTATTGTGCCGGAGCAACGGGTCGTGATGCTGCTTACACTCTTGTAAGCATGTTTATTCTAACCTACATTCAGTACACCATGAACCTGTCGGTAACCCAGTTTGCCGTTATTTCAGGAGTCATGGTTGCCTGTATGATATGGGATGCCGTAAACGACCTTTTAATGAGTGCAATAATTGAAAACTCCAGATTCAAAAGCGGGAAATTCCGTCCTTTCATTTTATGGGGTGCGGTTTTAAATTCAATCGTTATTCTTTTTATGTTTCTTGTACGCCCAACCGGCTGGGCATTTGTAATCTATTATTCCCTGATCTATCTTCTCTGGGGAATGACTTATACCGTAAATGACATAGCCTACTGGGGACTCCTTCCAAGCCTTACCAGTGATCAGAAGGAACGGGAAAACCTTGTTTCAACCATGGGAATCTTTGTCTGCATCGGCCAGTTCCTTGTAGCAGGAATTGTTCCTGTTGTAATTGCGGGAAATGCAGTAAATGCTTTCAGAATTACTGCTCTGATTGTGGCCTTTGCATTTACAATGTGCCAGGTACTTACCTACAAAGGTGTCACAGAAACTGAAAGAACAGAAAACAGTAATGAAGTTTCTTTGAAGGCTATGGCAAAAATTCTTGGACGAAATGACCAGCTCTGCCACATAGGAATCAGTTATATTCTTTTCTGTCTGGGCCAGCAGCTTTTACTTTTACTTGCAGTGAACTTCTTTTATTTTGAATTCGGTTATTCCAAAAGCGGTGATCTGGTTACAATTTTTACTGTTATGTACGGGCTGGGAACATTAATCGCACAATTTCTTTTCCCGATTCTTACCAGAAAGCTTTCAAGAACTAAAATCATTACAATCTGTATGATTCTTCTTCTGGCCGGATACCTTATCCTTCTTTCTGTAGGATATGTCCTCCCTAAAAATATTATTCTCATTGACTTTACAGGCTTTGTAATCTTCCTTTCCCAGGGAATCATAAATCTTGCAATGATTGTCATGGTAAACAACACAATCGAATATGATGAACTGAATTATGGCGAAAGACACGATTCCATTATCAGTGCAATCCGTTCCTTTGCATCAAAACTTTCAGGAGCCTTGAACCAGGGATGCGCCAGTCTGATTCTCATAGTCTCAGGAATCTATGCTGTAAGTCAGAATATTTCAAAACTCGAAGTCGATATTTCGACCGGAACCATAGAACGAGATGAAGCCCTGAAGCTTGCTGACCGCTTTATTTCGGAAGTTGAACCGGGACAAACTTTCATTTTAAGACTTGGAATGGTTCTGATTCCCCTTCTGGTCATGTTTATTTCGTATTTTATTATTCGCGCAAAATATAAAATAGATGAAAAAGAATACGAAAGAATTTGTACTGAATTGAAAAATAAATAAATAAAAAAAAGCAGGTTACCCGGAAAACTTCCCGGACTGACCTGCTTTTTTTGTCTGAACAAGGTGATTGAACTTGTCGAATCCACCCTTTATTTACATTTTGCGGGGAATTCCCTGTATTACATACAGGTATAACCGCCGTCTACAGGAACCATAATTCCAGTTACATAACTTGCACTTGGACTTGCAAGGAAGATTGCAGCAGCATCAAGTTCACCTTCATTTCCGTAGCGTTCTTCCGGAATCATTGTTTTTGCATTCTGCTGGAAGAAATCAGAATTAAGAGTATCTCTTGTAAGGTCTGTATAGAAGTATCCAGGACAAATTGAGTTAACAGTAATTCCGTATTTTCCCCATTCAGCTGCCAGAGCACGAGTCAGGTTTACTACACCACCCTTTGCTGCATGATATGGTGAAGAACCGCAGATTTTATTTCCAACAAGACCATACATAGAAGCGATGTTGATAATACGTCCATATTTTGCAGGAATCATAGCTTTCTTTGCTACTGCACGGGCAACCTTGAATGTTCCGAAAAGGTCAATATCCATTTCATGCTGGAACTGATCATCTGTAATATCTTCTGCAGGAGCAACTGCACCAGTACCTGCATTATTAATAATAATATCGATACGTCCGAATTTTGCCATAACAGCATCAACCATTGCTTCAACTTTTTCTGTGCTTGTAATGTCACAAGGAACAGCCAGAGTTTCAACGCCATAAGTTTCAGCGATTTCTTTTGCAACAGCTTCAATCATTTCCTGACGGCGGGCAACTGCAACAATCTTTGCACCCTGATTTGCAAGGGCTTTTGCCATCTGTACACCAAGACCTGTAGAACAACCGGTTACAACAGCAACCTGACCATTCAGATCAAAATAATTTTTCATAAATAACTCCTGATAGTTACATTTACTAATCTCTTGATTGTAGCATAATTTTAACATTTTCCCAGTAAGAAATTCGCCCCATTTGTAAATATTCCCTACAAAGAAACAGAAAAAATGAAATAAAGTAATAGATTCTATTCGTATTCATCAATAATTTCTTCAGCGATTTCACGGCGGCTGCGGCGTTTATCCATGGCAGCCTTTTCAATATATTTGTGGGCATCACCTTCAGTCATGTTTTTATTTTCAATAAGGAGCCATTTTGCTTTGTTAACAATTCGGATATCCTGCATTTTTTCCTGAAGAGATTTCTTCTCAATTTCAAACTTCTGGATTTTATTCAGCATTGCACTGAGCATCCTCATTGCCGAATAGAACATTTCAGGACTAATGGGTTTTGAAAGTGTAAGAATTCCGTCTTCCTCAACCTGTGACGAAATCTGATCATAAAGATCACTCTGAACCAGAAGAAGAATTCCCATGTTTGTATCAGCATAATTCTGCGAAAAAATTGCGCCATGTTCATCACTTAAAGGAGAGTCTACAATCAGAATATCACAAGGAAGTTCAAGAAGTTTTCTACGGGCTTCGCTTCCACTGACAGCATGAAATACCGGAAAAAAGTCAGAAGAAGGCAGGACAGCTTTAATCATTTGAAAAAAACTGTCGCTTTCTGAGACAATCATGACTTTTCGCGGTGTCTTAAGTTTTGCCATTTCTTTTCCCGGAAAAACTTAGTTTGCTGAAGTAAGGCAGTCAACCATACTTTGTGGCAAAGATTTTTTTATAAAGTCACTGCTTCTGGCTTTATCTATTGCAGAGGAAAGAGATTCCGGAAGCTTCTTCAGTTTGGATGTAACTTCTGTTGGAGCAGTATACATATTCATTTCTACAGGATCAGGTGTTGAAAGATTTCTTTCGATTCCATCAAGACCTGCGAGAATTATCAGTGCATAGGCAACATAAGGATTTGTACAAGGATCAGGAGAACGAAGTTCAATTCTTGTATCTTCAGAACCACGGGTTGCAGGAACGCGGATAAGCTGTGTTCTATTCTGTCTTCCCCAGCCCACATATTTTGGTGCCTTATCTGCTCCAAGTCTTTCATAAGAATTATGAACCGGATTCAGGAAAGCAGTCATTTCTTCGATATGTTCAAGGATTCCTGCAAGGAACTGCGGAAGAACATCTTTTCCATCTTTTGATTTAACTGAAATACTGATATGGAAACCATTCCCGCTTTTTCCGCTTAATGGCTTTGGTGAAAAATCTGCTGTAAGTCCGTTACGAACTGCACAGGTTCTTACAACCGCCATAAGGTTGATTATGTTATCAGCACTCTTCATCGGGCTTGCACGACGGATATCAATCTGATTCTGTCCCGGACCTTCTTCGTGATGTGAAGCTTCAGGGTGAATATCCATTTCTTTCAGTGTAAGTACGATTTCACGACGGATATTTTCTCCTTTGTCAGCCGGAGCAACATCAAGATAACCAGCATTGTCAAAAGGAATTTTTGTCGGGTTACCCTTCTCATCATTATGGAAAAGATAGAATTCACATTCTGACCCGATTTTTATATTGAGTCCTGAAGCTTTGGCTTTTTCAACAGCCTGGTTCAGAATAAAGCGGCCGTCCCGTTCAAAAGGCGAACCGTCAGCATTTTTTATCTCACAGAACATGCGCACAACTTTTCCAGTAGTACTGCGCCATGGAAGAACCGTAAGGGTTGAAGGAATAGGTACAAGAAAGAGGTCAGAATGATCAGGTGTTGCAAAACCATTGATGGCAGACCCGTCAAAGGAAATACCTTCTTCAAATGCCAGATCAAGCTGTTCCGGAGTAACTGCAAGATTTTTCAGGTTTCCCAAAAAATCACAAAAGGCCAGTCGAATAAATTTTACGTCTTCCTGACGAATAAATTCAATTACTTCTTCTTTTGAATAGTCCATATGTACTTCCTTTTTTTTTATAAGACGATTTTAATGATTTTAAGCAGTTTTTACAATTTTTTTATAAAAAAATAATCTACTATTAAATTAAAAGGCATATAAATTATTAAAATTAAAAACTTATTCCCGGTCACAATCACGGAAGTCAGTTTCACTATCCGGTTCAAACTCATGTTCAGGGTTAAACCTGCATTTTTCATCTTCCAGAACAGCAGTTATTGTCCTGTCTGCAGTTTCCACAATTGAATCTCCGAAACCTGTAAGGGCTGCAAAAGGCATAAACTGTGCAGCTCTCTGTTCCATAGTCAGTCTTGGATGAGTATCTGAAACATGATGAGGTAAATAAAGTAAATCTGAATAATCTGTTTTCATATATAACACCTCAGGCTCTGTGACCTCCAATCTGAGAATTCCGCATAAGGGTTGTGGCTTCATTCTGCAAATCCATTCCCTTGAAAACAGCATTCTTTCCGTAGCGGTGTTTCATTTCCAGAACCGATTCCTGAACTGCCCTGTCCTTTTCAAGCTCCTGGCGCATAAACTCATGAAATCTCCGGGTTTCATCGACATCCTCAAAAAGATTTCCCTGCACAATCTTTTCTTTTTCAAGTTTTTCGGCAGCGCTGTCTGTCATAACATTGGCAGCGCAGATATTGATGCGGCGGACAAGCAGACTTCTGGAGGATTCCGGTGTAATCCGCTCAAGAATATTTTCAGCCATAGAGGAAATGAGGCGTATAGAATTGGTCCACATTCCTAATCCACCTCTGCCGCCAACTGAACCCGGAATTTCCCGTCCCCAGTGATCAACTTCCGTCTTCATTTTTTCAGGAACATCTACAATGAAATTACACTTGCCTGTATATTCCGCACGCATGCCGATGTTCTGAAGGTTTGCAATATCGTATCCCAGATACAGAATAACCTGATTGGTAACCAGGTGTTTTGCAACCAGACTGAAAGCAAGTTCCTCTGCCATTTCCTTTACAACAATTTTTGTATTTTCATAGGAATAGCCGTGAGGAAGCACCTGTCCGTTACTAAGAGAATGATTCTTTGGTCTGTAAGCCTTAACATCTGAAATGCGGCAGTTTTCCCACCCCCAGGCATGATCAATCAGAAGTTCTGCATTTATACCGAACTCCTTGTAAAGAATGTCTTCATTGTAATAATCCCCCGGCGTTTTACCTGGAACAGGCTTTTTCCCCATAGAACACCGGGCAATATCCCCCATAGTATAAAGCTCATATTTTTCAAGCCGCTTTGCAATCCCACCGCCCACACGCCAGAAATCAGTTATCGGGGTATGATTCCACAGTTTTTCCCTGTAAGAACGTTCATCAAGTTCTGCAATACGGACACCATCCTCATCTGCAGGAATATGTTTTGCAACTATATCCATAGCAACCTTTGCCAGATACATATTGGTACCTATACCAGCTGTAGCGGTAATACCGGTTCGGGAAAGCACATCTTTTATCATCCGCATAGCAAGCTCATGAGCCGAGCAGTTATAGAGATGAAGATATCCCGTCGCGTCAATAAAGACTTCATCGATGGAATAAACATGAATATCATCAGGTGAAATATATTTCAGATAAGTTTCATAAACCTGATTGCTTACCTTTATGTATTCTGCCATACGCGGCGTAGCAGCAATGTATTCCACAGGCGGCCAGGTCTTTTCGTTGATTTCGCGAATTTTCTGTTTCACCTCAAAAAGACGTGGCCGCCCTGGAACACCAAGAGCTTTCAGAGCAGGAGTAACTGCAAGACAGATAGTTTTGTCACTTCGGGAGGTGTCTGCTACAACAAGTTTTGCTGTAAGGGGGTCCAGACCGCGATACACGCATTCAACAGAGGCAAAAAAACTCTTCAAATCTATAGCAATATACTGACGTTGCTCATTCATTTGTATAGTAATATAAAACCATACAAGGCAAAAGTCAAGTAAAATTACTATATTTTGTATAGTATTTAAAAATAAAACAGTATAAAAAAAAGGGGCATTTATTCTGCCCCGTTTGAATTGAAAATTATTTCAGGAAACCCGCATGCCCGTTATATTAACAACGGCTACAAGTCTTTCCTGTTCATCTTTTACGTTTATATTGTAATTGATGATAGTTTTTCCGTCTTTTACGATCTCGCTTTCCGCAGTCAGGAACTTTCCAACGCCCGGTCTGAAAAAATTAATCGTACTGTTTACCGAAACTGCATGTCCCTGTTTGAAATTTGAAGCAACAGCAAAACAAAAATCAGCAAGAGTAAAAATAGCACCACCCATTACAGTGCCGGCTACGTTAGGATGCCGGTCATCAATATTCAGGATACATTTTGCATATTTTTTTTCGGGATTCACTTCCAGAATATCAATTCCGGTTGTAACCATGGCAAACCGGTCTTTTATGAAAAATTCCTTTGCTTCGTCCAATTCATTCATGGGGGTCACCTCACTGCGTTCGGCCGGCACTTTCGGGCTCCACTACGTTCGGTTCAAAAATGAACTTTGTTCATTTTTGAACACCTGCGGTCCCTCCAGCGCCTGACCCGTTTTTAGAAACGCTTGTCTTCGATTCTCTTTGTCTTCTTTTCAGAGCGTGGCAGGTCTCCGATTCCAACAACCTTGATTTTTGGAGTCAGGTTGAATTTGCTCTTGCACTTAAGTGCCATTTCAAGACCAAGTTCAGTTCTGTCTGTACCGCCTTCGCATTCAACAAAGATTGTCATTTCATCTTTTCCGTCAATGTGTTCAATCTCTGCACGATATTCACTTGAAGCACCAGGACAGGCGCGGATAACTTCTTCAATAGAACTTGGGAAAATAATGTTTCCCTTAACTTTTACCATGTCATCACTGCGACCCATAATCTGGCTGATTCTTGGATAAGGACAAGTATCCCCTTCTTCACGAGGAAGGAAGCTTGCCAGGTCATGTGTTCTGAAACGGAATAAAGGAGCACCTTCTTTTACAAGTGTTGTAAGACAGATTTCTCCGATTTCTCCTTCAGGAACAGGTTCACCTGTTACAGGATCAAGAATTTCTGTGTAGATGTAGTCATCAAAAATACGCATGCCTTCTTCACCTGGCAGGTTTACACCGATTCCAGGACCATAACATTCAGTAAGTCCGTAAATATCATAAAGTTCAATGCCCAGGATATTCTGGATTCTCTGACGCATTTTTTCGCCCCAGCGTTCTGAACCGATTACACCTTTTTTAAGGCAGATTTTATCTTTAAGTCCGCGGGCTTCAACCTGTTCTGCAAGAAGCAACGCATAAGAAGATGTAGCACAGATAACAGTTGATTTCATATCCTGCATCATCTGAAGCTGTTTTTCTGTATTACCAGGTCCCATTGGCACAGCCATGGCTCCAAGCTTTTCACATCCGGCCTGGAAACCGATACCTGCAGTCCAGAGACCATAACCCGGTGTAATCTGAATGCGGTCTTTTTTCGTAATGCCAGCCATTTCATAGCAGCGGGCAAACATAATTGCCCAGTCATCAACGTCTTTTGCTGTATATGGAATAATTACAGGAGTTCCTGTTGTTCCGCTTGAAGAATGAATGCGAACGATTTCTTCTTCCGGAACTGTTGCCAGTCCCAGAGGATAAGCGTCACGAAGATCCTGTTTTGTACAGAAAGGAAGTTTTTCAAAATCAGCCTGAGTCTTGATATCTTCAGGATTGATATCCTTAAAACGTTCTGTATAGAAAGGATTTCCGAATTCCTTTACACGTTTAATCTGAGCTCTCACCAATTCCAGCTGTTTTTCTGTAATCTGCATATATATACCTCTATATTTTTCTTTATCGTTACTATAAATAGTAACACCAATATATTAATTTATCAAGCAAAAAACAAAAACATACAATTAGCATTAAATGGAACCTACGTTTAATTCAAACGTAGGTTTAATAAGAAATTAAAAAACTTATGCGAGGGAACAACACGTGCAGTCTGTGGCATTTGCAGCGCGGCTGGATAGTTTCCTATCCGCGCTGCACAGGCAGCGACGCTAGCTAGCGTTACAGACTGCCGTGATTGTGACCGGGAATAAGTTTTTTATTTTTTATGTAAATTAATGTTTGAATTAAACGTAAGTTATATTCAAACATTCATTATTAATTTTCATTTTTTTTGTAATATACCTTGACAGATGAGGTATATATACATATGATACAACTCATAAAGTGATTTATATAAGACTTTACAAACGGAGGTTTTATGCTTAATACATCAGACCTTCTTAGAGGTTTAACGGACACCCTGATTCTGGCATGCCTTTTCGATCATGATTCATACGGCTATGAAATCAACAAAGCTGTAACTGCCAGTTCGGGAGGATCCTTCAACTTCAAGGAAGCAACCCTGTATACCTCTTTCAGACGGCTTGAAGAAAGCGGTTTCATTTCTTCCTATTGGGGAGGCGAAGAAACCGGTGCCAGAAGAAGGTATTACACAATTACTCAATCGGGAAAAGACTTTTTCCTGGAGAACAAAGAAGACTGGAACAAAATAAAAATTCTTGTAGACGGCCTTCTGGAACAGAAATCTTAAACAGAATAACAAGGAGAGAAATCATTATGAATGTTAAAATCAAAAAACATGTTGAAACCCTGTTCAGTCATGTACCTTACAGCAAAAAAGCTGAAGAAATGAAAGAAGAAATCATGGCCGATTTGGAAGCCCATTACAATGACCGTATTGCTGCAGGCGAAAACGAACAGAATGCTTTCAAATCTGCATGTGAATCACTTGGCGACATTGAATCAGTAATAGAAAGTCTTATTCCCGAAAAAGACATAATGGAAAAAATTGACAGGTACAAGCGCTTTAGAGCAACCATGACTTCAGTTGCGGTTTTCCTTTATATCATCGGAGCTGCGGTTCTTGTTGGTATGTCTTCCCTTTCTGCACTGTTCGGCGGAGATCCGGCAGTCATGTCCATTCTGGGAACAGTAATTTTACTTGTATTTGCAGCTGTCGGAACAGGCCTTATTATTTTTTCAAGGATGACAATTCCTCAGGAAGTAGTTCCCTATATCAGAAAAAACAATATTGAAGAAAAAGAAAATATCGACACTTCAACAACAAGAGGAAGATTCCTCAAAGCATTTGCAGGAAGCTTCTGGACAATTGTTACAATTATCTATTTTGTAGTCAGCTTCACTACTCACGAATGGGGAGTTACCTGGATTATATTTTTAATTGGTGCTGCAATCGATAAATCTGTAAAAGCCTTCTGTGAAGACTAACAATCAAATGGAGAAATAAAATGAAAGGAAATAAGATAAACGCACTGCTCTGGTTTTTACTTGCCCTCTTTTTTCTGACAATTCTCATAAGAGGTTTATCAGGAAGAAACTGGAGAAACATAAAATTCTGGACCTGGAACAATAATTCAACCAGTGACTGGGATCTGGATGACAGTGTTTATATTCAGGAAGATTCTGACGGCGATTATGTGACTTATTCTTATGACGTTGAAAAAGTAAATGATATTGAAATCGGAGTGGTAAGCTCACACATAAAATGTTATACAGTTTCTGATACAGGCAAAATCGAAATAAAAATATCTGACAACATTGATGTAAGAAAATATTTTGATGTAAAACTTACTGGGACTACCCTTTCAGTAAAAAGAAAACCTAAAGTAAATAACGGCATTAACATTCAAATCGGAACAAAAATTTTTTCAGATGCTACTGAAGTAATCGTTCTGCTTCCGGAAACCGTTTTCAATTCAATCAGTCTTGAAAACGTCAGTGGAAGAACTTCCGTAAAAAATATTTCTGCACGAAAAGTAAACATTGAAAATGTCAGCGGAAAAGTTGAAGCAGAAAATATTCAGGGAAGAACAAAATTGCATTCAGTCAGCGGTTCAATTGAATGTACCCTGGATGAACTGAAAAACAATCTGGAAGCAGGAAGTGTAAGCGGAAGCCTTGAAATCAATCTTCCTGGGAAAGCAGATTTCGAAGCTGAATATGAAACAGTTTCAGGTTCGGTAAAAACAGATTTTAATAAAAAGGGAAAAAGAGAAGGAACTATTTCAAATGGAAGCCGTACTTACGACCTCCAATTCGAAACAGTTTCAGGTTCTATAAAAGTAAATTCTATTTAAAATTATTTTATATAATCCACAGCCTTCACATTAAGCTCGTAAAACTCAGGTTTTACGAGCATTTTTATTGCCTGTTTCAGATCGTCCTTGCTGAAAAGTCCGGTCTGAGTTGCAGCGCCCAGAAGAACCATGTTCACAACCTTGCTTGATCCAAGTTCGCGGCAGGCTTCTTCTGTATCAACGGCTACAACTTTAGAAGTATTTTTTTCAAGGAAAGAAATCATTTCATCTTTTGAAAAAGTTTTTCCGGTTAAACTTGCGGTAACCGGCTGAACGATATTTTTATTTACAATTACCATGCCGCCTTCTTTAAGGTAATCAAAACTGCGGACAGCCTCTGCTGCTTCAAATGCAATAATGATATCAGCCTGACCTTTCGGAATGAGAGGCGAATAAACATCATTTCCTATACGGACATGACTTACAACACTTCCTCCGCGCTGGGCCATTCCGATTGTTTCTGCAGAAAGAACATGTTCTCCGTTACAGAGAGCAGCCTGACTTAAAACCTTGGCAGCAAGAACAGTTCCCTGTCCGCCGACACCACAAATCAAAATATTCTTACTCATTAGTTAATTGCTCCTGCAGGACATACACCGGCACAAAGACCGCAGCCGGTACAAAGGCTTTCATCAATTTCTACTTTACGTTCACCAGGAATAAGGCTCAAAGCAGGACATCCTAGTTCCCTGATACATTTCTGGCAGCCGATACACTTATCATAATTTACGAACTTTGCCTGAGGTTTCGGAAGTCCAAGTTTTCCACAGATTGCGATACAAGGTGCCTTGAAGATTACAGCGGAAACTCCGTCAGCCATATCACATTTTCTGACGGCTTCCATTGAGGCTTTCTGGTCAAAAGGATCTACCGTAATTACAGGACTTACCCCTGCGGCCTCAAGAATTTTTTCGATTGAAACTTTATCAACCACCTGCCCCATCATGGTAACACCAGTTCCTGGATGAGGCTGATGTCCTGTCATGGCAGTTGTTGAGTTATCAAGAACACAGACAGTCATTTTTGCCTGATTGTATACTGCATTGACTACGCCTGTAATTCCTGAAGCAAAGAAAGTTGAATCTCCGATAAAACTGAAAACATGTCTGTCAGGTTCATTGTGGTAGAACCCCTGAGCCATAGTAATATCAGCGCCCATACAGAGACAGGTATCACACATATCCAGTGGCTTTGCATTTCCAAGAGTGTAACAGCCGATGTCTCCACAGTAGGCTGTTTTCTCACCTTTCATTGCCTGCTTTACTGCATAAAAACTTCCGCGGTGAGGACAGCCGGCACACAAAACAGGAGGACGAACAGGAAGTTCCGGAACATCAGAAAGATTTGCGTCTGTTGTTCCTCCAAGAACTTTCTGGATAATTTCTACAGAAAGTTCTCCGGCTTCAGGAACAGTTCCATCAACCTTACCGTGTATTTTTACATTCATTCCGTTTTTTCCGGCAACATACAGAAGCTGTTTTTCAATAACAGGATCCAGTTCTTCGAAAACTGTTATTTCACTGTGAGACTTCATGAACTCAACAGCCAGAGTTTCAGGGAAAGGATATGGAGTTCCGATTTTCAGAACTGGAGCATCATTCATTCCGAGAATTGAAAGTGCTTCTTTCAGATACTGGTAACTAATTCCGCCTGCAGCAAAAGCAGGTCCGTTTTCTTTTCCTTCGACTTTGTTCCAGCAGCCTTTTGAAAATTCTTCCGGAAGGATTTTTTCATTACGGTTAAAAATCCTCTTGTGATTCATAAAACTTGAACGAGGGAAAATAACCCAGCGTGCAGAATCTTTTTCAAACTCCCCGTTTTTTCTACAGGGAGAAAGTTCCGGAAACACCATACTTTCGTAGGCATGATCTACACGGGTTGTAGGACGGAGAATAACAGGAGTATTGTATTTTTCAGAAAGTTCAAAAGCTTCCTGAACCATTTCATAGGCTTCTTTTGGTGTTGAAGGATCAAAAACAGGAAGCTTTGAAAACTCACCGTAAGTACGGGTATCCTGTTCTGTCTGACTGGAAATCGGTCCCGGGTCATCGGCAACAACAATAACCATTCCGCCTTTTACACCCACATAGGAAAGACACATTACAGGATCCGAAGCAACATTCAATCCGACCTGCTTCATGGTAACCATTGTACGGCTTCCGGCATAACTTGCGGCGGCAGCAACTTCAGCTGCTGCTTTTTCATTTATAGACCATTCAACATAAGTACCGGTCTGTTTTCTGTATTTAGAAATAAATTCAATAATTTCGCTTGAAGGAGTTCCAGGGTAACCTGACACCAGGTTTACTCCGGCTTTAAGGGCACCAAGAGCGATTGCCTGGTTTCCCATTATCATCTGTTCAGTCATATTTTTATTATATCACAAAGACAAACAAAAATCTGATCAGAATCTATATTTCTGTTACTGACAATATCCTCTGTTCAGAATTGCTTTTCTTTTTATATCAGCAAGTCCCAGAAGAACGCTTAAAAGAGCTGTAAGTTCAGTAAGAAGATTTGAAAAGAAACGCCGCTTTTTTCCTTTCCTGGCGTTCGAAGCAAGCCTGACCTTATTCCAGGTTTCAAAAACTTCGGGAATAAAGGTTACTGCCAGGGAAATGACAAAAGCAAGATTTATTTTTTTCATAAAAGGCATAACCTTGCAAACTGCACTATGAACATTCTCAAAACCTTCCCGGATTTCCAGACTGGAAGTTGTTTCAAAAATCATCTGGCAGGCAAAGCTTGCAAAAAAGAATTGAAGTGTATAAAGACCTCCCGAAAGAAGTCCTGTAAGCAGAAAAGGTTTTAATTTTTCAAGATCTTTGAAAACATTATAATCCTCGGGAATAAGGCGGAATACAGTAACAAAAAGACCAAACCAGATTACCCATTTCATCTGCGCTATACTTGAAACTTTTCCTTTACCAAGAACAAACAGTAAAATACAGACAGAAGCACTGATAAAAATCTGAATAAAAACATTTAGCGTTAATATTTCTTCCAGGCTTTCCTTCTGACCGCCCAGAAAAACAGTAACGCAGAAAATCATCATAAAAAGGATTTTTACAAGAGCCGGAATTTTATGAAGAAAAGAATTTCCTCTTCTGTAACAAAAAAGTTTTACAGCCATAAAAGTCCTTCGTTTTTTGAAAGCGGATTCCTTATGCTCCACTGTTCAAGGTTCTGTTTCAATCCTTCTTCCGGTGTTCCGTCAAAACGGATTTGTCCTTTATCAAGAACAATCATTCTGTCACAGAGTCCAAGAATTTTTTCAGTTTCATGAGTGAGAACAAGAACTGTTTTCTTTTTATCTTTCAGCTGCTTCAGAATCTGGCAGACATTTTTTACTCCAGGATAATCCAGGTTAGCAAAAGGCTCATCAAAAATAATCAGGTCACGGTCCATGGCAATTATTCCTGCTACTGCAAGACGACGTTTTTCACCGCCGCTTAAAGTTCGGGCCTGAGCATCTTTTTTATGGAGAATACCGCATTGTTCCAGAGCATCCAGAACTTTTCCGCTGATTTCTGTTTTTTTTACTCCCTGATTTTTTACACCGAAAGCAACATCCTCAAAAGGAGTTTCACCAAGAATCTGGCAGTCAGCATCCTGAAAAACAAGACCAGCTTCACCGGAAACTCTTATTTTTCCGGATGACGGTTTATCAAGACCTGCAATGAGATTCATGAGAACTGTTTTTCCCGACCCGTTTGAACCTGCAACAAGAACAAATTCTCCGGGGGAAACTTCAAAGCTTACGTCACGTAAAGCTTCGCTTCCATCAGAAAATATTTTATTTATTTTTTCAACTTTAAGCATAGGCCGGAATCCACAGTTCGAATAAATTTTATTTTAAGCAATCATTCCCTGAACCCGTTTTCTTAAGCTGCCTGTAAGAATAACGTTAAGGGTTGTTTTGATAATCATGCCCGGAATAAAAGGAATTACACAGGCTTTTACTGCAACATCAAGTCCTTTTCCTGTAACCCGTACAAAGCCGCCAAGTCCGCATGCAAAAAGAACAACTTCAGCAAGAACCGCTGAACAAATACATAAAATCCAGATTTTTGCTTTTGCGTGATCTTTCTTTGGGTTAAGAGCAAAACGCAGAAGAAGTCCTGCAGCCAGAGCTCCAAGCATATAACCGATTAAGAAACCGCCTGTAGGTCCTGAAATAATTACCTGAATTCCAGCTTTCCCTGAATAAACAGGAAGACCGATTGCACCAAGAATCAGAAATACAAAAACAGCCAGGGTTCCCCATACAGGTCCAAGAAGCATTCCCGAAAGAAGTGCCAGCATATCCTGCAGAACAATCGGAACACCGCCTGGAAGTGGTATATGGAAAAAAGCAGCACAGCTGATAAGTGCTGCAAACAGTGCTGAAAAAATCATTCCTTTAAGATTGTTTTCCCCGGAAGTTCTTTCTTCATTTTCAATTAATTTTTCTTCGCTCATTTTTAAGCTCCATTTTTTTATTTTTTCCTGCTTCGCAGGATTATTTCCATAACATGATTTTTTACAAAAGATAACTTTCACCCGGAGTAAGTCTTTTCACATCTCCCCCGGAATTTCTGATAAGTCCGAAACCACCGTCATCAGCACCGATAAATATCCCCTGAAAACCATCTGAACTGTTCCGAACAGTTTTATTAATATCCGAACAATAATAGTTCCATTCGGCCACAAGAATTTCCGGATATTTTAGGGTTTTGTTTTCAATTTCCTTATACATTGTTAAAAAAGTTTTAAGAAAACTTTTTCGGGAAAACTGATTAACAATATTCAGTCCTATTCCAAGATTTATCCACTTAGTCCTGTTTCCCGAAACAAATACTTCATCCAGAACTCCACCAACCTTTTCAACGTCGTTCCAGATTTCATTGGGCCATTTCAAATGATAAGTCTGTCCCGTCAGGGCTTTTAGTGTATTTGCAACAGTTACCTGGGCTGCCAGAACCATTCGGCTGCTTTTGGAAGATGGAAGTGAAACTTCAGTACATAAAGTAAAAGCAAGACTTCCCTCCTTTCCTTCCCATTTATTGCCCTTACGGTCCTTGCCGTCTGTCTGCTTGTCGCAGATTACAATTACAGGTTTTCGTCCTAAACCCGCAGATCTTCCCGAGGCTTCAGATTCTGTTTTTTCTTCTTTTTTTTCTTCGGTTTCAAGCATCCTCTCAATAGAAATTTTCCGGGCTTCATTCATTGTGGACGCAGTTTCTTCAATATAAATAACCTGTCCTTCGTTTTCACCGAATTCAAATGGCATAACGGAATCTTTCCGTTCATGAAGAAGCCTGTAACCTGTAGGACCGGACTCAATTTCATAACCGGATTTCTCCAGGGCCTGAACCGCTTTCCATACAGAAACCCTCGAAAAGCCTGTCTGTTCCCCAATTTCTTCACCAGAAAGGGCTTTACCAGGGGAAATTTTCTGCATTTTCTGCAGCATTTTGAGTACCTGTTGCTTCGTAGACGGTTTTTCGTTACCCATATTTATTTATAAGGTAACGAAAAACAATAAAAAAGTCAATTTATCCCCTTTTTACGGACTTTTTTACCGTTCTTTATGTAGAAATACCTTAATTCCGCCATTAAGATAAAACCATAGAGGAAAAATAAATGGCAAAAGAATTATCAAAACTTATGGACTTCAGACCAACAATTAAAGTTCTGGATGCAACTATCCGTGACGGCGGTCTTGTAAACGATTTCTTCTTTACAGATGAATTCATTAAAGACCTTTACCTTACAAATGTAAAAGCCGGCGTTGATTATATGGAATTAGGATACAAAGCAGACAAAGAACTTTTTGATCCTTCTAAATTCGGTAAATGGAAATTCTGTAACGATGATGATATCCGTAAGGTTCTGGGAGACACAGAAAACAACCCTGTAAAGCTTGCTGTTATGGCTGATGTAGGCCGCTGCAACTACAAACAGGACATCATAAAAAAAGCAGACTCTCCTATCGATATGATTCGCGTAGCAACCTATGCTAACACAATCCCAACTGCAATCGAAATGATTGAAGATGCAAAAGAAAAAGGCTACGAAGTTACCTGTAACATCATGGCCATTTCTGCAAACCAGGAATCTGATATTAAAGTTGCTCTGGACCTTCTTGGAAAATCAAATGTTGACTGCATTTATATCGTAGACTCTTACGGTTCAATATACCCTGAACAGATGGCACGTATCGCTGACGTTTATATGGAAGCAGGAAAAAAATACAACAAAGCAATAGGCATCCATGCCCACAACAATCTTCAGCTGGCATTTGCAAATACAATTGAATGCTGTGGTGACGGTGTAGATTTCCTTGATGCTACTTACGGCGGAATGGGACGCGGTGCCGGAAACTGTTCAATGGAACTTCTCCTGGGCTTCCTGAAAAACCCTAAATACAAAACTTTCCCTGTAATCCAGTTCATTGAAAATCACATTAATAAAATGAAGAAAGACGGCATCACCTGGGGCTATGACCTTCAGTACATGATGACAGGTCAGCTGAACCAGCATCCCCGTTCGGCAATTGCCTTCACAAAAGACAAACGTGAAGACTACATAGAATTCTACAAACAGGTTGTTGCAGAAGACTAATAAACAGTAACTATTATTCTGGAGGAATAGAAATGATAGCATTAACAATTACCATTCTGATTGCATACTTTGCAGTAATGATTGGTATCGGACTTTACTGTAGAAAAAATTCTACAGACGTAAACGGATTTGTCCTTGGCGGACGTTCAGTAGGCCCATGGCTTACAGCATTTGCTTTTGGTACATCTTACTTCTCTGCAGTTATTTTCGTTGGATACGCAGGCCAGTTCGGATGGCTCTTCGGTCTTGCATCTACATGGGCAGGTCTTGGAAACGCCTTCATCGGTTCCCTCCTTGCATGGAACATTCTTGGACGCAGAACCCGCGTTATGACACAGCACATTGATGCAAAAACAATGCCTGATTTCTTTGGAAAAAGATTTGAATCTACACCGCTTAAAATCGTAGCTTCCCTCATCGTTTTTGTATTCCTTATTCCTTATACCGCTTCCCTTTACAACGGACTTTCTTCCCTTTTCGGACTTGTATTCAACATTCCATACTGGGTAGTAATTCTTATCATGGCTGTCCTTACTAGTTTCTATGTTATCTTCGGTGGTTACATGGCAACAGCTATTAACGATTTCATTCAGGGGCTCATTATGCTGGTTGGTATCGTTGCAGTTATCCTTGCAGTTCTTTCACAGAACGGAGGACTTCTTGCAGCAACACAGAAACTTTCAGCAGTTCCTGCTAACGGCTGGACAGGAGGTGCATATACTTCTTTCTTCGGACCAGATCCTGTATTCCTTCTTTTCGTTGTAATCCTTACATCTCTTGGAACATGGGGACTTCCACAGATGGTTGGAAAGTTCTATGCAATCAAAAGTGAAAAAGACATTCACAAAGGAACAGTAATTTCAACTATCTTTGCAATCATCGTAGCCGGCGGATGTTATTTCCTTGGCGGTTTCGGACGTCTTTACGGAGCTGAATTAAGTGCTGCAGGAAAACCACTTTTCGATACAATCATTCCAAGAATGCTTTCAACTCTTTCTCCGGTTCTTATTGCAGTTGTTATTGTTCTGGTTCTCTCTGCTTCAATGTCAACTCTTTCTTCTCTGGTTCTTACATCAAGTTCAACCTTCACACTGGATATCATTAAACCTGCAGCAAAAAAAGAAATGACAGAAAAGAAACAGGTTCTGATTATGAGAATATTTATCGTATTCTTCATTATCGTATCCGCAGTAATTGCCGTAGTTAAAGATGCCAACCCTGGTGTAACATTCATTGCACAGATGATGGGTGTTTCCTGGGGTGGACTTGCAGGTGCATTCCTGGCTCCATACCTTCTGAGTCTTTACTGGAAAGGTGTTACAAAAACTTCAACAGTAGTTTGTTTCATCTGGGGAACAGGTCTTGCAATTCTTCAATTCGTACTTTCAATGGCTCATGTTAACGTTGCAGCTTTTCCACCATTCTTTGCCCTTATGTTCAAGACAAGTATTCATTCCGGAGTATTTGCAATGATCGGCGGACTTATTATTGTACCAGTCGTAAGTCTCTTTACAAAGAAAATGGACAAAGCAAAAGTTGATTCAATTTTTGAATGTTACGATGAAACAGTAACAGTTTCAAAGAAAGTTTCACTTTCAGATAACTAATTCCTGATTTCAAAGCTCATAAATTGAGCTGACTACAAATAAAAGGACGCTTGAGTATGTCACATTCCGACAGGCTCAGCGTCCTTTTTATTCTTCAGTCAGGTTCTCTTTATAAAACCTTCCTAAATTATCATTCAAAATGAAAGAGATCTCTTCAACAGATTTACTTTTTTCATCAGCAATATCACTGTAAATACGTTTTATGAGCAAAGGACTAGAATCACTTCCTCCAAGCCAGGGTTCCCCTGTAGGATTGTCAGTTTCAGGAAGAACCAGTTCTAATGGCGTCATACGGAGAAAATCTTTAATTATATTGGAATACCTGAGCTCACAGCCAAAAGTCTGAAGACATCCTTTTTCCAAAAACTTTTTATAAATACCGGCGGGACCATCATACCAGTGAATAACAGGACGGATTCTTGGAAAATCCTGAAGCATTTCAAAGATTTCTTTTTCGGCACCCTTTGTATGAAGAAGGACCGTCTTCCCTTTTTTATTTGCAGCATCAAGCGCTATCAAAAGATGCATTACCTGAACTTCTTTGGGGCAATCTTTTTCCCAGAAGAAATCCAGTCCAACCTCTGAAATAAAAGGAGTCCTTTCATAATAAGGTAAAAGAAGATTCAAAGCTTCATTTTCTTTTTCAGGAAGATTCTTTGTATAAGACGGATGAACTCCAAATGTAATAGTTACAAGTTTTTTGGATTCCGCTTCAGAACACCCCTTTTCAATAGCTTTTTGAATTATCAGATTTTTAATCTCAAGGTTTCTTATGTAAGAATCAATATTTACACTTGCAGAAAAAGTCCTGATTCTGTTTTCTACAATCTGTTCACAAACCCCATCCAGTTCTTCATCTTTATAAAAATCCAGATGCGTATGAAAATCAAAATACTGCACTAAATTTTTCCTTACTGAACGGAATAACTGTTGCCGATTCTTACAATTCCGTCACTCATTCTTTCGGCCTCAGCCATATCGTGAGTAACCATAATTGCAGTAAACCCAATATCTTTCTGCCAGGTTCGTATCTGGTCTCCAAGCCTCAGCCGTAATTCCGCATCCAGTGCACTCAAAGGCTCATCCATGAGAACAAGTTTTGGAGCAGTAATCAGGGTCCGGGCCAGAGCAACTCTCTGTTTTTCTCCGCCAGATAAAGTCCCGGGCATTCTTTTTTCAAATCCGTTAAGGTCAAATTCTTTCAGAAATTCCGAAGCTTTTTCCAGAGCAGTTTTTCGTTTTTCTCCTTTGGTAATCAGACCATAAGCCACATTCTGAACTACAGTCATATTATCAAATAAAGCACCGCTTTGAAAAATCATCCCGATTTCACGTCGGGCTGGCGCAGTTTTTTCAACAGCCTTTCCATCAAGAATTATTTTTTCTGAATATCCGTCATCATTTTTTTCAAGTCCGGAGATTATTTTCAGAACTGTAGATTTACCTGAACCACTTGGTCCAACAAGACTTGCCAGAACACCTTTTTCACATTCAAAATCAAAAACAATTTCTTTATTGCCAAAAGTTTTATGGATATTTTTTACCTCAAAATAACTCATTTATTTCCACCCGCCTTTTCAGATATTACAAAAACAACGAAACAGATTAATGCAAGAATCGTCCCCGAAGCACAGGCCGTATTGAATCTGTAAGAGCCTGAAAGTCTGTATGTATATAAACTTAAAGTCTGGAATTTTGGAATCGAAAGAATAAGAGGCAGGGTTGTATCTCCTGCACTGAAGGCAAAACAGAATCCAAAAGATGAAAAAAGACTTTTTCTTATCCATGGAAGAATAACTCTGAAAATACCGTCCGTATAACTGTCAGAATAAATCCGTACTGCGTTAATTACATCTGAAGGAATTTTCCCAAGGGCTGCATTAATCTGTCTGTATGCAAGAGGCCAGAACAATGCTGATTGCACCAGAATAAGACTCCACACATTTCCTTTTTTAATAAGAATAGTAAGTCCAAATCCCAGGACAACAGAAGAAACGGCCATTGGCAGTAAAGAGAAAATTTCAAGAATCTGTTTTTTCCATGACTTTTTAATGGCATGCAGAGTCAGGGAATACACAGCAGCAGTAATCGTACAAACCATTCCGGTAAAGAAAGATATTTTTACTGTACTCCAGAGGGAATCCCAAAACCCCGGAGATTTAAAAAGCATTTTATACTGATTCAAAGAAAAAACATCTTTGCCTTTTATTCGTGCCGTAAATCCGGAAACGGCAATTCCTGCAAAAGGAAAAATGAAAAATAAAATAATTACAGCCATTATGAAAATAAAAAATAAAATCTCAATAAAAGAAGCTGATTTTGAAACAAAAGGTTTCTGACCAAGTGGATATTTTTCTACACAATCAAAAACCTGTCCGCTTTCACCGGAATACTTTTTCCCGGAAAGCAGAATATAAACCGACACAATAAGTAAAGCAGAAATAGTTTCTGCAACGGCAAGACTGGATGCCCGTTTAATATCAAGGCTTGTTTTTACAGCCTGATAGATTTCTACTTCCAGAGTTGAAGTTCCCGGTGCAGAAAAAAGAAGTACCATCATAAAACTGAAAAAACAAAAGAGGAAAACCGGAATAAGGGCTGAAAGCAAGACAGGTACCAGCTCCGGAAAAGTAATAGTAATAAAAACTTTTCCTTCTCCGGCGCCCAGAAGTCTGGCTGCATTTTCTTTTTCTGAAGGAAGGCTTTCCCAGTAACGGGACACAATACTCATTATCAAAGGAAAGTTATAAAATCCCTGGGCAATCATTATCCCCCACTGAGAATAAAGGAAACGGGATTTTTCTCCGCCGCTAAGAAAGGAAAACATTTTATTCAAAATCCCTGACATTCCGTACACAGAAACAAAACCGAGGGCAGCAATCAGAACAGGAATACACAAAGGGACAGCAGAAAATCCAAGCAGAACTTTTCTGAACAAAAACTTTCTTCTGGCACAAAAAAAAGCCGCAGGGAACCCCGCCGCAAAGGCGACAAATGAACTTCCCAATGCTATTTTCAGAGAGAACAATGTAACTTTTATAAGTGAAAGAAATTCCGAACTGGAATTAACTGAAGTGATTTTTTTAAATCCTGATACCCTCGTGCCAGCAAGATTGGGAAAATAAACAAGTACCAGAGGAATTATAAAAGCAAGAAAAACAACAGCAGCAACAAGAAAAGCCGAGAAAGTAAAAATGTACCGGGCAGATTTTCTCAACCGGATTCTGTTACTGCTGTCCATAAATTAGTCGTTCAGAATCTTCATTATTTCAGAAACAACTTCATCCAGTTTTGTTGCATCATAAGACAAAGTTTTTTCCGGAACAGGAGCTGCTGTTTTATAGCTTTCTGGAAGCTCAACATTTTTGTTTGCAGGGAACATCCACTGGGTAAGAGGAATTGCATTCTGGGCCGGTGTACTAACAAGGAAATCAATAAAAGCTTTTGCAGCTTTCATATTTTTTGTACCCTTTGTAATTCCGGCACCTTCAACCTGTTCTACATGACCATCAATAAACATTAAAGCCTGGAAACGGTCCCCTTCTCCATATTCAACATGATAGGCAGGACTTGTTGTATAAGAAGAAACAAGAGGTGCTTCACCCTTTGTGAAAAGACCGTATCCTGAACTCCAGCCAGGGCTCATTGTAAGAATAGATTTTTTCAGGTCCTTCCAGTATTTTGTATAATTTTCTCCAAAGACTGCATAAGTCCAGGCAGCAAATCCAAGACCTGGTGTACTTGTTCTTGGATCCATAAGAATTACTTTTCCCTTGAATTCATCACGTACAAGATCAGCAAGAGATTCAGGTTTACCAAGGGAACATTCACTATCCCAGATCATTGCAAAATGACTGTAATCAAAAGGAGTCAGAATCCAGTCTCCGCCAAGAGCAGCTTCAAGTCCCTCAATAAGATTTTCGATTCCTGCAGGTTTATAGGCTTCCAGAAGATCTGCTTCCCGTGCTTTGAAAGAAAGATTGTTATCAAGTCCAAGAATAACATCGCTCTGAGGGTCAGATTTTTCAGCCAGAGCTTTTGAAAGAATCTGAGCACCGTCACCACAATCAACCCAGTTTACAGAGATTCCTGTTTTTTCTGTAAACAGACGTGCGATTTCTGGACCAGGTCCCCATTCACTTATAAATGAGTCATAAGTGTATACAGTAATTTCTTTAGTTTCAGTTTCCTGTTTTACTTCTTTTTCTTCGTTAGTTGAAGAAGCAGAATTTTTCTTTGAGCATGAAATGAAACAAAGAGACAATAAAATAAAAAGAGAAGTTAAAAAGACAAATGATTTTTTCATGTCTTCCTCCGCCGGCATTACCCGGATCAGGTTGGAACTTCATGCGAAGTTCTATGGGTATAATCTCAGCCCGCCACAAGGCAAGCACCCCAGTACGAAAAGTAATATATATTATTTTACTTTTTTATTGAATAACTTTTCAGAAAATTATTCTGTTTTCCTTGAATTATATTCGTAGAGAGATTTTCCTTTTTCATTATTCTCCCGAATTGTTTTTAACCAGTAACTTCCCGGACACACAGAATCCGCTTCAGAAAGAATTTCAAAAGCCTTATCGGTCATTTTATTTTCAAAAAGCATCTGTGAATAATGAATGCAGGCATAATATTTTTTATAGGGTTTTCTGGAATTCTTATAGGCAGTTTCGCAATATGAAAGAGCTTTCTTTTTACTTCCGCCAGAAATACCGGGAGCCCAGTAATACCATTGTCCAAGATTCATAGGGGACAAAAAGAAGTCAGGTGAAATTTTACAGGCAGTCTCGTAATATTCTTTGATTACAAGACCATACTTCATTACATCTTTTGTTGAAACAGTTATATAACAGGAAAGAAGATCCGCTTTTACTGTAAGAACCCAGCTGTCAAAATCTTCATTCTTTTTGTCTTTTGTAAAAGCTTCGTATTCATCAACAAAAACCTTCAATTCCTTTTTCAGAAGTTCCTTATTTTCAGGTTTCCCGAAAAGATAATTGTATCTTTCCATTCCAATCAGGGAATTTACAACTGCTTTTTCTTCTCTTGAAAGACTGTTGATTTCACTGCTTCTTTTTGTTTTGAATTCTTCCAGCCGGTTCACGGGAACAGAAACATCTTTCTCTGTATCCAGACAGGAAAGCTCCATACGGAGATCGAAAAAATCATCCAGAAGTTTTAAACAACTTTCTGTGACCCGGGCTTCTGCAAAAACAAATGCAGCACATAAAAGCGCTGCAAAAAAAGAGATAATTTTCTTCATAAAGTCTGAACTAAAATCCTATTCAGTTTTGTATGTAAGAGGAATCTTATATGTAGCTTCGTAGATGTCTTTCCACTGGGCATAGTTTTCATTCATCAGATATTCCATATTTTCAGCACGACTTAAATTCTCTTTAGGATAAATCGGTTTTCCGATATGGAGAGTATATTCCTGTACAGGGAATCCGTCTGAATCAATTATGCTTGAATCTTCAAGAGTAATGAAACAAGGCAATACAGGAACCTTGTTTTTTACAGCCAGATTGAAAGCACCTTTTTTCATAGGACGAGGCTTGCGGTAATTCCACCACATACCCTGCTCCGGATAAATCAAAATAAAATGTCCCTGTTCCAAAAGATGTTTACAGGCTTCAACAAATTCATTTATTACAATGTGGTTTGAAGAAAGAGGAAGCGTATAACAGCTTCTCATAAGCATTCCGTAGAAACCCGGGAAAGAAGTATAGTTTCCTTCGCGAATAATTCTGAAGAACTTACTTTTATTGTTTGTCTTTTTCAATTCTTCAAATGCGAAATGAATAATAAAACTGTCAAAAGCATGGAAGTGGTTACAAGTTACAATAGCAGGACCTTTAAATCCTTCAATATTTTCTGTACCGACAATTCCATTGTAGAAAATCTTTTTCTGACGAATCAGTTTATTACGGAACTTGCGGGCCTTGCTCAGCGCATAGGCTGCCATAATCCGTGTCTTAAGTTTCTTCTGTTCGAAGTCAACTTCCCCCGGAACCAGCTGTCTTGATGGTGGATCATCTTCCACATCCTGATCAAATTTTCCTGCGATTTCATATTCATCAATCTTTTTCAGAACACGAAGTCTGTCTTCACTTTGTTTTACTTCCACTTTATGCACCAGAGCCTTTACAACTTTTATTACAGATCTCACAAGAG
Organism: Treponema sp. UBA1747; assembly: GCA_002315375.1. Taxonomy (GTDB): domain Bacteria; phylum Spirochaetota; class Spirochaetia; order Treponematales; family Treponemataceae; genus Treponema_D. The sequence goes on from DCHR01000036.1 coordinate 87,208, forward strand.
TTTTACGGTTAAGATAATTGTCCGGGCGGTTTGTTTCTTCAATAGCAAGTTTTGCCAGATGATCAGCTTCCTTTAAATCCTTCTGCTTTCTTTCTTCCGGATAATTTTTCAGGATTTCAAGAATCTCGTTATAGACAACTGTCTGTTCTGCATACTTCCAGAAATATTCTTTCAAACGGCAATCATCAAAATGCCATGGCTTTGACCACATGATATAGTGAATGATTTTGAAATCTTCAGGTTTACAAGGAAGTTCACCAAATACTTCCATATCCCATCCCTGAGGAAGCCAGAGAACTTTGTTATAACATATTACATTCAGGTAATCTTCATCCTGTGTAACTGTAAATGTATATTCATGAAGAAGCTTTATAAACTGATCAAGAACCCGCTTGGTACGAAAACGTTCACAGTTGATTAAAAGAACACCTGCGTTGAAATAATTGTTTCTGTCACAACCAAGACATTTTTCAACATAAGTTCCGAAAACATCTTCCTGAATCATTGCCTGTTCATTACAGGCCCCTACATAGTTATCTCCCAGGTCGTAATCATACATTTCAGAAATATTTCCCAGAATGATTGTGTCCGAGTCCAGGTAAATTGCTTTATCATAATTTGGATATAAATCAGGAATAAAAAGACGGTAATAGGTAGTCTTGGAATAATAATCCCGGACATGAAGCCGGTAATTTACAGCTTTTAAGAAATGAGTAACATCATCAAATGTAATCGAAAAATCTTCATCAGCAAGTGCATAAGTTTTTTCTTTCATATCTTTACTCATTTCAGTGTAAAGAATATGAATGTCGTAATGATGATTACGGTCTGCGTTAGCCTTAAGTGATGTAATAGCTACAATTGTAAATTTTACAAAATTATCATCGCAAGCAAAAAAAACTGGTACAACTGGTTTATCAGACATAAATACCCCTCATATAAATATTATGTCACTAAAAAATAAATATAACAATATGTAATAAAAATTTGAAAAATATTTAAAAATTACATAAAAAATAGAGATTTTCTATATTTTCAAAGAAAAATACTTATTATATAATTAAAAATATGGATAATTTAGACATATCTGTTTACAAAAAACAAATGAACTCCAAACAGAAACGCAGAATGATACTCCTTTTAATTATTTACCTGGGCCTGACTATGTTTGTTTCCTTTATAAACCGTAACAGAATCGAATTTTCCATCATGGGGACAGTACTTCCAACCAGTGTAATTTCCGGTATTATTTCAAGTCTTTGTATTGCAACAGGTCTTATGATGACACAGAACCACTGGTACTATGGCGGTATCCTGTGCTATTTTCTTTTTTTAATCTCATTGTTTTTTGTTGTTATCAGTATTTTTGCCAGCCACCATCCTGAATCTTTCCCCGGATTCTTTTTTATTCTTTCGGGTTACCTTATCAATACTGTAACGATTTTAAACCTCAAAAAGCTGGATCAGGAAAAACTTTTATCCCAGAAGCTTATAGTAACCGACTCAATTACCGTACTATATAATCGCCGCGGAATTCAAACTTATATCGAAAATCTGGTTTCTGAAAACAAACCTTTTTACCTTCTTTTTCTGGACCTGGATAATTTCAAAACACTTAACGATACCTTCGGCCACAGTTACGGAGACAAAATGCTGAAAATTATGGCAGACCGCTGGCTTTCAATTCCTAAACCCGACGGAATAATTGCCCGCAACGGTGGAGACGAATATCTGATTGCAATTCCATGTGAAGAAAATTTTTCCATTGAAAATTTTGCCGCAGAATGTGTTAGACGCGCAGAAGAAATAATCGATCTTGGGGAAGGTAAAAAATTCAAAACCTCAGCCAGCGTTGGTGTTGCAGCCTTCCCTGCCAACGGCTCAACCGCCGACGAACTTCTGATAAAAGCAGACTTTGCTATGTATGAATCAAAGCACAAAGGAAAGAACTGCTATACAATCAGCAATTCTTAATTCTCTGTTTTTCTCTCTATCTTCTACCGGGCTATACTGTCCAGAAGTGTCTGAACTTCGCTTTTCTTGTATTCCGGCTGTTTTGACTGAAGGTAAACCAGATATTTTTCAGCGCTTTCATTGTCATTGATCTGAAGACAGATTTTTGAAAGTTCCAGATAAGCTTCCCAGTTTTCTTTATCAGCTTTCAGAAGATCAAGATAAACGGTTTTTGCAGTAGCATAATCTCCGTCTTTTGTATAAGCCTTTGCGAGATTGTAACGTACGTCATTATTTTTTGAATCCAGTTTCAAAGCATTCTGGAAATGTTTTACAGCCAGCTTATATTCTTCCAGTTCAAGGTATGCACTTCCAAGATTGTTGTTAGCCTCGAAGTTCGAAGGATCTTTTTCATAAACTGACTGGAAAAGTTCCTTTGCTTTTTTTGCATCAGGAGGATTAAGTCCCATATACATAACACCAAGATTAATCTTTGTCTTGTCATGTTCAGGATCATATTTCAAAACCTGTGAATAAATATTTATTGCAGAATCCTGATTTCCTGTCTTATCAAGCATAAGGGCGTAATTATAGATAATATTTGCCTTTGACTTATCATCTTTTATGTCATTAACACCGTCATAAGCTTTTTTTGCATAAGAAACAGCATCTGAATATTTTGACTCATCAAAAAGAACTGTAGAAAGATTAAAACATGTAAGAGTGTAATTTGCTGAAGGCTGCATAAGCGAAAGTGCCCTGAGAAAACTTTCTTCTGCAAGAGCAAGCTTTCCGGAAGCATAATAAGTTGAGCCCAGTTCCATTAATGCAGTTGTATTAACATTATTGATTTCAACAACCTTTTTATACGAAGTAACTGCGCCTGTATAATCCTTGCGTTTTGAAAGAAGACGTGCCTGTTCAAGATATGCTTTTTCATATCTTGGATTTATATCGATGGCTTTACGGAAAGCATCCAGAGCCTGAGTATCATTTTTAAGTTTAAGCTGGGTAAGTCCCAGATTGTAACGGCTTGGACTGAACTGTCCGTTCAGACGGCATGAAGTTGTAAAGCTCTGAACTGCTTCAGAGTATTTCTTCATAATGTACTGGGTTTTTCCAAGGTTATAATAATACAGATAATTGTTCGGATCATATAAGACTGCTTTCTTGAATTCTTCAAGGGCTTTATTGTAATCCTTATTGTTCAGAGCATCAGTTCCCAAAATGTTGTGGGCGGCAGGATCTTTTGGATTTGATGTTACCGCAGTATTTGCCATGGTAACTGCCTGGCTCATAAGCATAGCTTTATCAGCCGGATTGATTCCCTCTTTTTCGGAAGCATCAAAAAGTGCCTGAGCCATTTCGCTTTCTTTTGATGCACTGAACTCAGGTTCCCCGTCCGACACAGGAAGAAGGTTTTTTGCGGCCTGGAAATATGCAAGAGCATCTCCAAGATTTCCTGTTGCAAGGGAAGTTTTTCCAAGTTTAATCTGTTCGTTTACAGCATCGATTTCGGCTTTTAATTTTGCATTTTTCTTTGCAAGTTCTGCTTCAGCAACTTTTCTTCTTTCTTCTTCAAGTTTTTTCTGTGCTTCAGCAAGTTTTTCAGCTTCCTTTCTTTCGGCTTCAGCCTGTTTCTTGGCTTCTTCCTGGGCTGCCTGTTTTTCCATTAAATCAGCCAGAGCCTTCTGACTTTCTGCATTCTGACGCTGGGCTTCAGCATTCTGGCGCTGGGTTTCACTCAGCATTTTTTCCATTGCTTTCTGACTTTCCTGCGCCTGACGGTCCAGAGCCTTCTGATTTTCAAGAGCCTGGCGGTCCAATGCTTTCTGCATGGCAGAGGTAAATTCGGAAGTGTCCATATCAACAGAAATATTCGGATTGAGTGTTACATTGCTGCCGTTTCCATTTGCATCATTTTTCTTTTTAAGTTCCAGATATTTATCAAAAAGCTCCCTTGCTTTTTCATCGTCAGGATCCTGAATTAAAAGCTGTTCCAGAAGACCAAGAGCCCGGTCATATTCGCCTTTTTCTGCATATTTCTTTGCAAGTTTCAGGGCATTGTCATGAGTTCTTTTTGACATGACAGCATCCTTGTCTTCTCCCTGATTTTCTTCGTAGTTAATGAGTGTGGAATTATTTTTTCCAAAACCTCCCCCATTAGAACAAGACCTGAACAGAAGAATAGAAAGAAGGATTATTATGAGAATCAGAAAAACATATCCAAGGATAACTGACAGCTTCTTTTTATTACAGTATTTGATTTTCTGACCTGCTGAAACAAAAAAGTTTTTAATATTATCAAAAAAAAGTTCAATTTTATAATTCATAGTATTCTCTCATTATTTGAATTAGCTTAATCAAGTTCTGATTCCTGATCATAATCAATCAGGTCTTCGGCACCGGAAGAAAGATTTGTTGAATCCGTATTCTGCAGTGAATTGGCCACTTCTTCCAGAAGTTTCTTGCGACGTTCTTCTTCTGCCCGACGTTTTTCTTCAGCAATTCTTTCCTGTTCGAGTCGTTCAAGTCTTTCTTTTTCCAGACGTTCCTTTTCAAGTCTTTCTTCTTCAGCACGTCTTTCGGCTTCAAGACGTTCCTGTTCTTCTCTTTCAAGACGTTCTTTTTCAAGTCTTTCTGCTTCCAGTCGGGCCATTTCTTCTTTCATAAGCCGTTCTTCTTCTGCAAGTCTGGCGGCTTCTGCTTCTGCAATGAGCCGTTCTTCTTCTATCCTCTGTAATTCTTTTCGTAAAAGAGCAATAAGTTCCCTGATTTTGGGATTCTGCTGGTGGTCAGGAGCAAGTTCCAGAAAAAGTTCGTAATCTTCAATTGCTTTTTCATATTGAGCAGTCATAAGATAAGCATTTGCTTTATTTAATACTGCTTCCGAATAATTCCTGTCTGCTTTATATGCCAGGGAAAAATAATCTATAGCTTTCTGATAGTCTTTTTTTGCATAACAGGCATTACCTGCATTGAAAGCAAGAATCTTCTTGTTTGTTCCGGATACGGTAAGACCTTTCTGAAAGGCTTCAATTGCATGGTCATATTCCTGAAGCTGATGATAAGCAAGGCCCAGAAAATTGTAGGCTTTGGGTGATGCAGTTCCTGCTGCAATTTCGCTTTCCAGAACAAGAGCCGCTTCCGCAGGTTTATTCTGCATAAAGAGCTGTTCCCCTTCTGATTCAGCAAAAACAGAAAAAGCCATGAGTAACAATGAAAAACAGAGAATGATTTTTTTCATGAGGCCCCCACCTTTTGAAACAATAAGATTGCATTTCCGTAACAATATTTTCTCTAAAACATCCATTTCCTGATAAAATATCGGCAAAATATTGCAAATTCTTACTATTAATAGACAGTTTCTCACAAATTCATTAATCTTTCAATTATAGTCTTTTTTTTGGAGAATTCATGAGTCCTGTTTATATCGCTGCTCTGGTAGTTGTTGTTTCCCTCATAATCGTTATGAGTATTGTTATCCTCAACACTACAATAAAACCTAAAAGAATTGAAATTGCCCCTAAGCTTATTAAACAGGGAAAAACCCAGAACGCCATAAAACTCTGCAAACAGATTCTCGCAAAAGACCAGAAAAATTACCTTGCCCATTTTTACCTGGGAAAAGCTTATATTGCTGACAATAAACCGGAACTTGCAATTATGGAATATAAGCTTGTAAACGAAAATGCACTTTTCGGACCTGGAATTGAAGAAATTGCATTCCGCACAGAATTCTCCAGACTTCTTCTTAATGCAAACCAGATAAACGATGCCCTCAGAGAATTCCTTCTTCTTACAAAGCTTGATCCCCGTAATGCACAGAACTTTTATGAAGCCGGTCATTTATACGAAAGCGTTAACCGCTATGACCTTGCTTTAGGTTATATGCAGAAAACTGTAAGTCTGGATCCAAAACATGCCAAAGCTCATGCTGAACTGGGGCTTATGATGTACAGAACCAAACAGTTCGGCGAAGCAAAAAAAGAAATCGACAAAGCACTTAAGCTTAGTCCGGACACATATTCTTCTTACTATTACCTCGGAAAAATCCTCAAGGAATCCAAAGATATTCCAGGTGCCATCAAATCTTTTGAAAAAGCTCAGAGAGACCCTGAATTCAAAATGAAGGCCATTATCGAGCGCGGTTCCTGTTTCATGATGGTAAACAGAATGGACAATGCAATTCCCGATTTCCAGCGTGCCATTGAACTGGACAAAAACGGAACCATGACCGAAACAATTTATGCACGCTATTTTCTGGCCACATGTTACGAACAACTTCGTCAGATTGACAAGGCAATTGAACAGTGGGATTTCATTTACAAAAGAAACAAAAACTTCAGAGATGTTGCTTCAAAGCTTTCAGAATATAAAGACCTTCAGTCAAATGATTATATGAAAGATTACCTTACAGCAAATGATGATGAATTCATATTAATCTGTAAAAACCTTTGTGAAAAAATCCTGAACCTTCAGGTTATTAGCAGCGAAAAGAAAAAATGGGGCTGTCACCTTTCTGCAGTTGATAAAAAATACGAAGGAATGATGGGTGTCCGTAAACAGATTATCATCCTTCATTTTTTCCGTGAACCAAACATGGTTGAAGAACAGCCGGTTCACGAAATGCAGGATATAATGAAAACCCAGACTGCAGTAAAAGGCTTTATGTTTTCTTCTTCCGGCTTCAACAATATGGCAAAACGTTTTGCTGAAGGCCGCCCTATTGAACTTATTGAAAAACAAAAACTCGAACAGCTTTTAACTAAAGCCGGAACTTCTTCAAAATAAGATTATGAAAATTCTCTGCGTATCAGATCAGATTGACCCGTTGATTTATAACCAGAATGCCCGTGAAATTTTTCCGGACATTGATCTGATTTTATGCGCAGGTGACCTGCCAATGGATTATATTGATTTTATCGTTTCTGTTTTTAATAAGCCTACTTATTTTGTCTTTGGAAACCATAATCTTAAAGAATTCAAATATTATGACAAAGCACAGATGCGTGAAATGATGTCTACTCATGGAACCCACGATACTACAAGCCACGCACATGGCGGACAGTACCTTGGTTTCCAGACCGATGTCAATCATAATCTTTCTTTCATTCATCCTGAAACAGGAGAAAGAACACCACTTCTCATTGCAGGAGTACCTGGTTCCCTTAAATACAACAATGGTCTGAACCAGTACACTGACAGACAGATGAAAATAAAACTTCTCCGGCTTGTACCGCGCCTTATTTACAATAAATTCAAATACGGCCGCTACCTGGATATTCTTCTTACTCATGCAACACCACGACACATTCATGATAAAGAAGATCCTTGTCACAAAGGATTTGAATCAATGAACTGGTTTGTAGAAAAATACAAACCTACTTATATGGTTCATGGACATATTCATCTTTACGACCTGCGTGAAGAACGTATCGGAAAATACTGGGACACAATGATTGTTAATGCCTATGCCCATACAACAATAGAACTTCCATTAACAGCTGAAGTCGAAAAAGGACTTAAAGAACGGGGAAATCAATGAACTTACAGGTTACTGAACAGACAGAAGAAGATTTTCTTAAAGCCCGCAACAAGGCTTTTGTAAATGAAGTACAGCACCTTCTCAATCCGGAAGAAGCAAAGCTTATTTCCTTGAATGATGTGAAATCCCTCATCAAACCCAGTGCTGAAACATATCTGGGAATGAAAGTTATTCCTGTAGCAAAAATCGTTGGAAGCGAAGGCAGATACAAAGATTTCGACAATAAATTTTTCCCGAAAAGTTCTCACCTGAAAACAAGATGGGAAAAGATTGATGATGCTGCAATCAGGTCAATCGATCTGCCACCTATAAAAGTTTATGAAGTTGCCGGGCTTTACTTTGTACGTGACGGAAACCACAGAGTTTCTGTTGCAAAAAGCCGTGGAACAGAATTCATCGATGCCGAAGTTGTTTCTCTTAAAAGTGAAATTATTATTCACAATGCTGAAAACATAAATGACCTGGTACGTCAGATTATCAATTTCGAAAAAAGAACTTTCTATATGGAAACCTCTTTCGGAGACATAACAGACTACTGGGTTATGGACTTCACTACTCCAGGAAAATATGACCAGATTTACAACCACATCCTGACTCACAAATACTACATAAACCAGAATCAGGAAGAAGAAATCAGCTGGGATGATGCAGTTTTGTCCTGGTTCAAAAATGTTTACCTTCCTGTAATCCATTACCTGGAAGATTTCAAAGTAATGAAGCATTTCAAAAAACGCACAACAAGCGATCTTTATGTATGGATTATGAAATACTGGGATGAACTCAAAAATAAATACGGTAATGATGTCCCATTAAATGACGCAGTAAAAGAACTTGAAAAAAACCACAAAGTACCTTTCCTGAAAAAAGTCAGAAACGCTTTAACAAGAATCGTCTTTAGGCGTTCCATTTCATCGGCAAATGCCCCCGGATTAACTGATACCCTGTAATAATTTGAATTAAATGTACCCTTTTTTCAAAATATATTTCGAAATTTCTCTTTCCAAATGTAGACATACTTAAGAACTTTAATTATACTAAAGAAAATCAGTATTTATTAAGAGGATACATTTATGGGAAAAACTATTGCTCAGAAGATTTTCGAAAAGCATCTTGTAGACACTCCTTACGAAAACACATACGTTCTCAAACTGGACCGTGTTTTCTGTCATGAAATTACAACTCCAATCGCTATCAACGACCTTATGGAACGCGGTAAAGATAAAGTTTTTGACTGTACAAAAATCAAGGCTGTTATCGACCACGTAACTCCATCTAAAGACTCTAAAACTGCAACACAGAGTAAAGTACTCCGTGACTGGGCCTGCCGCCAGAACATCAAGGATTTCTTTGATATCGGTGCCAACGGTGTTTGTCACGCTATCTTCCCAGAAAAAGGATTTGTTCGCCCTGGATTCACAGTAATCATGGGTGACTCACACACTTGTACTCACGGTGCTTTCGGTGCCTTCGCTGCAGGTGTTGGAACAACTGACCTTGAAGTTGGAATTCTTAAGGGAGTTTGTTCTTTCCGTGAACCAAAAACTCTCAAATTCGTTCTCAACGGAACACTGAAACCTGGTGTATACGCAAAAGACGTAATTCTCTTCCTTATTTCTCAGATCGGTGTAAACGGAGCTACAAACTGTGTAGTTGAATTCACAGGTCCTGTAATTGACAACTTCGGAATGGAAGAACGCATGACCCTCTGTAACATGGCAGTTGAAGCCGGCGGTACTTCTGGTATCTGTTACCCTGATGCCAAAACTGTTGAATACCTTTGGGAATTCATCAAAGACGAATACAAAACAAAAGAAGATGCCATCGCTGACTACGCACAGTGGCGTTCAGATGACGATGCAGACTTTGAAAAAGTTTACACATACGACCTTTCTGATCTGGAACCTGTTTGTACACACGGTTACAAACCTGACCAGGTTAAGACAATCAAAGAAATGGAAGGTACAAAGGTTAACCAGATTTACATCGGTTCATGTACAAACGGACGTATCTCTGACCTGCGCATTGCAGCCCAGGTTCTTAAAGGACACAAACTTGCAGAAGGCGTTCGAGGAATCGTTTCCCCAGCTACACCAAAAATCTTCAAAATGGCTGTTCAGGAAGGAATCATCGACATCTTCATGGATGCAGGTTTCTGTGTAACAAACCCAACTTGTGGTGCCTGTCTTGGTATGAGTAACGGTGTTCTGGCAGAAGGCGAAGTTTGTGCTTCAACAACAAACCGCAACTTCAACGGACGTATGGGTAAAGGCGGAATGGTTCACCTTATGAGCCCTGCTTCTGCTGCTGCAACTGCTATTAAGGGATATATCTGTAATTCAGAATTATACAAATAAAAAAAAGCACGCTGGATCAGGCTGCCTGACGGCACCACTTTTTACAAAAATTGCGTCAGCAATTTCAAATCGGCGTGGCAATAAATAAAGGAGAAAAGAATATGAAAGAATTCGGTGGAAAAGTTCTGTTCCTGGACAGAAGCGATATCAATACAGACGAAATCATTCCTGCAAAATATCTTACAGAAATCACAAAAACAGCTCTCAAGCCTTACCTGCTTGAAGACCTGAAAATGGATAACTTCAACCCAAAAACTGACATCGCAGGAAAGAAAGTAATCATTACCCGCGAAAACTTCGGATGTGGTTCTTCACGTGAACACGCACCATGGGCTCTTGAAGTAAATGACATCTTCACAGTAATTGCTCCTAACTTTGCACGTATCTTCCGCCAGAACATGTACAACTGCGGTATGATGGCAATCGACATGGCTGCAGAAAATGTAGATGACATGTTCAGAACTTTTGCAGACAAAGATACAGAATGCAAAATCGTAATGAATGATGACGGATCTGCTAAAGTAAAACTCATTGCAGGAAGCCTTTCAAAATCTTACGAATTCAGACTGGACGGATTTGAAAAAGCTCTCGTTGAACACGAAGGCTGGATTGGATACACAGAAGCAAAATACTAATCTGTAATTCATAATTCACAATGCACAATTCATAATATATAATATAAGTGCATTGATAATATTTCCCGGGAATCAGCAGAGGGAAAATCTCTGCAGTTTTCCGGGATTTTTTTTAAGTTATGAAACAAAAAGAGACAACAATTCTTATACCTGTAGCCATCGCAATTATTCTTCCCCTGTTATTTGCTTTTTTTGTTTACAGAAATTTTTCTAATTTTTCCAGAGAAAGTGATTCCGTTGACAGAGATTTTCACATCCTTGTAATCGGTAAAACCGAAAACAACAACTTCCTGAATAATGTATACCGAGGTGCTGACCAGGTTTCAACAATGTACAATGCGGTTGTTGAACTCCACGTCCCCTCTTCCAAAGCAGAAGAAAGTTCACTGGAAAGTCTTTTTGAATATGCTGAATTTGTAAAAGCAGACGGTGTCATTGCATACATTGATGAAGAAACAGCATCTTTGGATTTTCCTGTAAAAAATCTTGATATTCCTGTGGTTACAATCGGAAACTTCTGTCAGGAAATCCCGCAGATTTCCTTTATCGGAAACAATTACTCTGAAAGCGGAAAACTTTTGGCAAAAACTGCCTTTGAATACTGTATTGGAAATTCAGAAATTTACATTATTAACAGTTCTGAAAAAAATCCGAATTATTCCAACCTGATGAATACTATAACGGTTTCCCTGAAAGGCTACAGCATGCCTTTTGAAATTCTTGAAGGTTCAGGTCCCGAAATTGAAAAAACAGTCCTTAATGAAATCTCAACTGATTCTGAAAAAGAACTGATTCTAGTCTGTCTCAGCGAAGAAGATTCCATTCATATGTCCCAGCTTTCATCTGACCCGATTTTTTCAGGAAAATTTAAAATCATCAGCTTCGGAGAAAACCAGACTGTAACCACTTATTTCAATAAGGGCATTATAAACGCCATTGTTTCCGTAGACCAGGAAAACACGGGAACCCGCGCAATGAAAGAAATCTTCGATTACAAAAAGAATAACTTTGCCAACTCCTACGTTTATGCCGGACTGAATCTTAAAAAGGGAGAAAGATAAAATGCAGCAGTTCTCTCTTTCGAATAAATCCTTAAGATTCCAGCTTATGCTCTGTGTTTCCCTTATTTCTGTAATGATTATGACAAGTCTTTTCGTGTTTATTTCCATGAACAGAATGTCCATCAAAGCAATGGGAAACTCATATACCTCAAATGAAAGATTAAACATTCTTCAAAAAAATGTATCAGAAGTCGAATATTATATGGAAGTTTATAATAACTATCGTACTTATGAGAGTATCGACAGTTATTATGCTGCCTGCGTAAAGGTTGAAGATTTCCTAAAAAACATGCAGTCCAAACCTTCAGAGAATCCAATAAATCAGCTTGAATACATAGTTCAGTGCCTGGTTAAATCTTTTGTAGATTACTCCGTAATAACAGTTCAGGAAAAACGCGCTTACAAGGACAATACAAAAAGTTTTGAAAAAAGTCTCCGGTGTTACAGGACTCTTCAAAACGCAATCACAGAATTGAACACTCAGCTGATGGAAAACAATGCTTCCCAATACAACAAAAAAAGAAACAGAATAATCTATTTCAGCAACTTAAGCATCTTATTCTACTCAGCATATTTTCTTCTGATTTTAATTCTTCTTTATTTCATGATTACAAAAATCATCAAACCACTGAAGGATATTTCCACCGTTGCAGAAAGAGTTGCGGACAGAGATTTTGACATTCCTCTTTTCAACAGATCCGGAAACAATGAAATTGCAAAAATCTGTAACGCTTTTGATAAAATGATTATCAGTATCAAGGAGTACATCAACACAATCTGGGAAAAAGCCAGAACTGAAAACGAACTCCGCGAAAAAGAAATGGAAATGCAGGCTCTTTATTCAAAAGCCCAGTTACAGGCTTTCCAAAGCCAGATTAATCCTCATTTCCTATTCAATACCTTAAACACAGGGGCCCAGCTTGCCATGATGGAAGGAGCCGACAAAACCTGCAGTTTTATCGAACAGACTTCCGACTTTTTCCGCTACAACCTGAGACACCAGAAAACTACAGCTACAATAAGCGAGGAACTTGGTATTGTTGATAATTATGTTTATATAATGAAGGTTCGATTCGGTCAGAGACTTGAGTTTGAAAAGAATATTCCTGATAAAATATTTACTGAAACGCTTCCGGTCATGACCTTACAGCCCCTGGTTGAAAACTGTATCAAACACGGACTTCAGGATTCTGATACAGGAAAAGTAACATTAACCATCGGGGAAAATCCGGCATATATTATCATTACCATCAGCGACAACGGATCGGGAATGGATGAAATAACCCGGTACTCGATAATGAGAAGCCGGACCTCTGACAATTTCAGTATTGTTTCAAATTCAGATGGAAACAAAAGTACCGGAATCGGACTTATAAATGTTTACTCCCGTCTCCGAATCTATTTCAAAAGAGATGATGTTTTTGATATTATGAAAAATGTTAATGGGCCTGGAACCAGATTTATTGTAAGGATACCAAAAAATGTATAATGTGCTTGCCTGTGATGATGAACAGATTGCGATTGATTCCATAAAATTTATTTTCGAAAAAAACTTCCAGAGCGAAGTAAACCTCTTTACTGCCCTGTCTGGTTTTGAAGCCTTGAACATAGTCAAACAGAATAATATTGATATTATTTTTATGGATATTAATATGCCGGGCATGAACGGACTTGAAACAATCAGTCTGATTATGAGTATGAAACCGGATACAGTTATCATTGTTCTTTCAGCTTTTGATACCTTTGAATACGCCCAGGAAGCCTTGAATCTTGGTGCCTTCAGATATATTACAAAACCAGTTAATCGCAATACCATTATCCAGACAACAAGAAGTGCAATGAATCAGGTGGATTCCAAAAAAGAATCTTCCATTAATAAAGATGAAATTCAAAAAAAGCTGGATGCCGTTTCACCTATGGTCGAAAGTGATTTCTTTTATTCCTGTGCATTCTGTTCCGACAATGAAAATCTTACTCCATACCTTGAATATTTTAATATCCGGGATAAAAAATACATTTTCTGTGCCATAGAATTTCCCGAGCAGAATGATGAAAACAAGCATAAAATCCTTTCCGAAATAAGGGCCATTGCCGGTGAGAACGAGAAATGCATCATGGGATCCTTTATGAAAAACCGTGCAGTCCTTCTTTTTTCTTTTACAAAGGAAACTTTTTTTTATGAAAAAGCCCGGGAATCCATTACTTCCATTCACACCCTGTTTTCCTTAAAAATAAACAGAAATATCAGAACCGGTGTTTCCGATGTATGTTCCAATGAAATTCAGTTCGGCGATTTTTACAGTCAAAGCTTTATAGCGTTAAACAATTCTTCTGAAAACAAACCCCTTGTTTTCTTTCAGGATATTACCGCCAGCACAGATAAAACTGCAGATATTAAAAACACACAGGAAAGACTTTATAAAAGACTCAGAAACGGAGATATTGAAGGAGTTTCTTTTTTATCTTCACTTTATTTGTCAGGTCTTCAGGATATGGCGTTGCCTTCAGAAAAATGGAAATTCAGCCTTCTGGAACTTCTGGTAAATACTAAATCAATCACTATTTCACAAAGCGAAACTTTTGATTCTGCCCTTTTCGACAACGCGTTTTTAATTATTTCATCTGCATCATCAGTTGAAGAAACAAAACCTTATATACAGCAGAGACTATCAGATGCAGTTACTGCCATATCACAAAAGATCAAAAAAGCTGAAAATCCGGTCATTACAAAAGTACAGAATTTTATAAACATGAACTTAAGTATAGATTTTTCTCTTGAAGATGCTGCAGATTATGCAGGAGTTTCTTCTTTCTATCTGAGTAAACTTTTTAAAGAAGAAATGAATGATACCTTCGTGAACTATGTCACTGAACTGAAAATGAAAAAAGCAGAACATTTGCTTCGCGAAACGGATATGTCCATCAAAGAAATCACAGCAGCAACCGGTTACAATGACCAGAATTATTTCAGCAAGATTTTCAAAAACAAATATGAAGTAACACCATCTGAATACAGGCGGACGAATATACAATGAACAGATTGATAAAAAATTTTTATTCTTCAATTTTGATGTTTTTTATTTTTTCTTTATTAATTTCATGCAAAGGAAAATCACAGTCCACAACGGAACGGGAATATTCTTCTTCTGAACAGAAAGGACTTACCATCGGTTTTTCAATTGATACCCTGGCTCTGGAAAGATGGCAGAGAGACCTGGATACTTTCATGAGTACTGCAACAAATCTCGGAGCAGAAGTTATTGTACAGAATGCAGGAAATAATTCCGAAGAACAGAACCGTCAGCTTTTATACCTTGCCTCACAGAAAGTTGATTGTGCGGTCATTCTTCCCCGTGAATCCAAATCAATTAAAGAAGGTATTGACCGTTTAAGAAATATGAATATTCCGGTTATTTCCTATGATCGTCTGATTCTGGATTCAGATGTTTCCCTGTACCTTACAATCGACTCCGAAAAAGTCGGTTATCTCATGGGAAAATCCATGAAAAACATTACACCTGGCAAATCCTGGGCACTTATTCTGGGTGACCCGGAAGACTATAACATGGAAATGATTGGAAAAGGACTTTGGGAAGGAATGAAAGACGCTGGAATATCAGTCTGTGACCATTTCTACACCCTGAACTGGAATTATGACCTTTCGCGCCAACATATCTTCGACCTTATTACAAGCGGAATCATTCCGGATGCCATTATCTGCGGAAATGATGCAGTTGCTGATAGTGTTATTTCTGTTCTCGAAACCAATCTGAAAAAACATATTCCTATTTGCGGTCAGGACGCAGATATTGCTGCCTGCCAGAATATAGTAAACGGTAAACAGGACTTTACGATCTATAAACCTATTACAGAACTTGCCCGACTGGCTGCCGAATATGCAGTTGAACTGGCAAAAGGAACCTCAGTTTCTTCCCTTGTAAAAGATGGAACCGAAATGGACAACCATTATAAGAAAGTTCCTGCTGTCATGCTTGAACCGGTATATGTAGACAAAAACAATATCGATGAAATTATCATTGATTCAGGTTTCCATACATGGAATGAGGTTTATCAGTAATTTTTTTACCACAAAATATTACTAATACATCCCCTGAAATACTAACATTTTATTGTAAAATTCCCTAATTTCGCAAAAATTTCAAGAATTCCGGCGAATTTTCCCTTGAAAATCCCCCTATACTAGAATCAAAAGAATAAGATTTCAAAATTAGGAGGATTTCTTATGAAAAAAATTTTAGTTGTATTACTGGCAGCTCTCATGATTATGCCAGCATTCGCAGCAAAGAAAAAGGGAACTAAAGTTGGTGTTTCAATGCCTACAAAAGACCTTCAGCGCTGGAACCAGGACGGAGCTAACATGAAAGCTCAGCTCGAAAAAGCCGGATACGTTGTTGACCTTCAGTATGCAAACAATGACATTGCTACACAGGTTTCTCAGATTGAAAACATGATTACTGGTAAATGTGAAGTACTGGTTATCGCTTCTATCGACGGTTCAGCTCTCAAGAACGCTCTTGATGGTGCACGCAAAAAGAAGATCCCAGTTATCGCTTACGACCGCCTTATTATGAACTCAAATGCTGTTACATACTACGCAACATTTGATAACTACAAAGTTGGTACAATCCAGGGTAACTACCTTGTTGAAAACCTGAAACTGAACTCACGTACAGCTGATGATCCAGCTTACATCGAATTCTTCACAGGTTCTCCAGATGACAACAACATCAACTTCTTCTTCGGTGGTGCTATGGACGTTCTTAAACCATACCTGGACAAAAAAGTTCTCGTATGTCGCTCAGGACAGACAGAAAAAGCACAGTGTGCAACACTCAACTGGTCAACAGAAGAAGCACAGAAACGTATGGAAAACCTTATCACATCTAACGGATACGGCCCACGCGGAACAAAACTTGATGCTGTTTACTCTTCAAACGACTCATGTGCTATGGGTATCACAAACGCTCTCGTAGCTGCTGGTTACTCAAAAGCTAACTTCCCAATCATCACTGGTCAGGACTGTGACATCGGATCTGTAAAGAACATGCTCGCTGGAACACAGGCTATGTCTGTATTCAAAGACACACGTACACTGGCAGCAAAAGTTGTAGGTATGGTTGACGCTATCATGAAAGGAACAAAACCTGAAATCAATGATACAAAAACATACGACAACGGAACAGGAATCATTCCATCTTACCTTTGTGAACCAGTATTCGGTGACATCAACAACTACAAAGCACTGCTCATCGATTCAGGATACTACAAAGCAGACCAGCTCTAATTCATAATTTGAGTTGATTTTCGACGGGCCCTTACCAGGGCCTGTCATTTCCATAAAAAAACAGGAGATTCCAATGGCAAAAGCATTATTGGAAATGAAACACATCACAAAAGAATTTCCGGGTGTAAAAGCCCTGAGCGATGTAAGCCTTACTGTAGAAGAAGGTGAAATCCACGCTCTCTGTGGTGAAAACGGTGCCGGTAAATCTACCCTTATGAACGTTCTTTCGGGTATTTACGGTTACGGAACCTATTCCGGAGACATCGTTTACGACGGTGAAATTTGTAAGTTCCAGAAAATCCGCGACAGTGAAGAACGCGGTATTGTTATTATTCATCAGGAACTTGCTCTGGTTCCTCTCCTTTCTATTGCAGAAAACATGTTCCTCGGGAACGAAAGAGGAAAAAAAGCTAAAATCAACTGGGATGAAACTTACTTTAAGGCAGATGAACTGCTGGCCCAGGTTGGTCTTAAAGAATCTTCACACACACTCATCAAAGATATCGGTGTTGGTAAACAGCAGCTGGTAGAAATTGCAAAGGCTCTCGGAAAAAAAGTAAGACTTCTGATTCTTGATGAACCTACAGCATCTTTGAATGAAACTGAATCAAGACATTTGCTTGATCTCATGCTTGAGTTCAAAAAACAGGGCATGACCTCAATTATTATTTCACATAAATTAAACGAAATCTCATACGTTGCAGACAAAATCACAGTAATCCGCGACGGTGCTGTAATCAAAACGCTGGATAAAAAAATTGATTCTTTCTCAGAAGAAACAATTATTCAGGCTATGGTTGGCCGTGAGATTTCAGACCGCTTCCCTAAACGCGAAAAAAATACAGTAGGTGAGATTTGTTTCGAAGTAAAAAACTGGAATGTTGACCACCCGGTATTTGACGGAATCAAAGTCTGTGATAACGTAAACTTCAATCTTCGTAAAGGTGAAGTTCTGGGTATTTCCGGACTTATGGGAGCTGGACGTACTGAACTTGCAATGAGTATCTTCGGAAAATCATACGGTTCAAACATTTCCGGTGAGATTTACCTGAACGGAAATAAAGTTGATTTCCCTAACGTAAAATCAGCAATTAAAGCCGGAATTGCATATGTAACCGAAGACCGTAAAGGAAACGGACTTATTCTTTCTGAATCAATCACAAAGAATACAACTGCAGCAAAACCGGAAAAGATTTCCAAGAACTGGATCATCAACTTCGACCAGGAAAAAGTTTACGCAGAACAGACTGCAAAAGAAATGCATACTAAATGTGCTTCTGTAATGGAAAATGTCGGAAACCTTTCCGGCGGAAACATGCAGAAAGTACTCCTTGGTAAATGGCTCTTCGCCGATCCGGACATTCTTATTCTGGATGAACCAACCCGCGGTATTGACGTTGGTGCAAAATACGAAATTTATCTGATTATCAACCGAATGGTTGCAGAAGGTAAATCTGTTATTCTGATTTCTTCAGAAATGCCTGAAGTTCTTGGAATGAGTGACCGCATTTATGTTATGAATGAAGGCCGTATGATTGCAGAAATGGATGCAAAAGATGCAGACCAGGAAAAAATCATGACCTGCATTATCAATTCCGGAAAATAATTTGGAGAAAACTATGAAAGGATTAGATTCAATTAAAAAAACTTTGAAAAACAACACAATGATTTTTATTCTCATTGCTGTTGCAATTTTCTTTGAAACACTTATTCAGATTGGAGGAAAAGGTTCCCTTCTCTCCCCATCTAACGTAACAAATATTATCAATCAGAACGCATACGTTGTTATTCTTGCAACAGGTATGCTTCTTTGTATCCTTACAGGTGGTAACATCGACCTTTCTGTAGGTTCTATTGTTTGTCTTGTTGGCGCTGTAGCCGGTACTTTCATCATCAACATGGGCTGGCCTGTTCTTCCTACAATTCTTCTTTGTCTTATCGTAGGTCTTCTTGTTGGTGCATGGCATGGTTTCTGGATTGCCTTTGTACACATTCCACCATTCATCTGTACTCTTTCTGGTATGCTTCTGTGGCGTGGTGTTTCACTTCTGATTCTGAACGGTATGACAATTTCTCCGTTCCCTTCAAAATACATGAACATCTTCTCAAGCTACCTTCCGGAACTGTTCCTTCAGCAGGTTACAGACGATATGCCTGATGAGCTTTTCTTCAGTATTCTTGAAAAGAACCAGCGCATTACATTCACAGTAACACTTCTTGTTGCTCTTATTGTTTGTGCCATCATTATTGTATCAGGAATCATCGGACGTGCTTCAAAACGCCGCAAGGGTTACGAAGTTCCTTCTGTAGTAAATTACATCATCAAACAGGTTATTCTGTGTGGTGTTATCCTTGCAGTTGGTATTCTTCTTGGTCTTGATAAAGGTATTCCAATCGTTCTGGTATTCGTTGCAATCATAGTTCTTGCATATGCTTACTTCACACAGAATACAGTTCCTGGCCGCTACCTCTACGCAATTGGTGGTAACGCAAAAGCTGCCAAACTTTCAGGTATCAATACAGACAAAGTAATGTTCTTTGCATACACAAACATGGGCTTCCTTTCTGGTGTTGCAGCTCTGGTTGTTGCAGCCCGTTTGAACTCTGCTGCACCTACAGCAGGACAGAACTACGAAATGGATGCAATCGCTTCATGTTTCATCGGTGGCGCTTCAGCTTACGGTGGAACAGGTACAGTAGGCGGAGCAGTTATCGGTGCCGTATTCATGGGTATCCTGAACAATGGTATGTCAATTCTTGGTGTAGACATGAACTGGCAGCGTGCTGTTAAGGGTCTGGTACTCCTTCTGGCAGTAATCTTTGACGTTGTTTCAAAGAAACGCAAAAGTTCTAAATAGAACTGAAAAAGGCGTTCTGAAAAGAACGCCGATAAAAGAGTCTTAAAGTAATTTTTTTATTTATTGTTTTCCTTCTAAAAAACTTGTTCGTCGAACGAAGTTTTCAAGCCGGACCTGAAGGTCCGGCTTTTTTTTTATTCCTTTGAAAAATCTTCCCGAAGACTAAGTGCAATTAAAAATTGACCGGAAAAATACGTAAAAACATTCACTACCCGAATAACAAGGTTTAACCATTCTGGAAATGAACCAAACAGCTTGAACTGAAGTACATAATCAGAAATAAAGAAAAGAATTAAACCTGCAGGAAGAAGTTTTGCAGATTTACATTTACTTTTAAAAAGATTAAATGAGAAAACCGTATTTGCAAGTACAAACGAAATATAAATAAAAAGCGGGACAAAAAGAACACCAAAATCCAGAAACGGATTGAAATACTCAGTTATAAACAAGGGAATATCTATGAGAAATAAAATAAACCAGATCTTTTTTCCGGGTTTTCTGAATCTGACAAGGGCAAAAAAATAAATAATCTGGGCAACAAAGAAAAAACCGAATCCCGCTTCAAAGATTATTTCCAGCAGAATATCAGCACACACCGAAACTAACAGTCCCCATATCATAGTTTTCGAAAATCTGGAAAATATCGGAGAAGGATTTTCTATTTTTTTGATTGATAATAAACCTGCATAAAAGAAAGAACCGCTTGCAATTGTTTTACTTATAAGAGCAAACCATAAGTTATCAGAAAACTGGGCAGCAGCATAAGCAAACATGGAAAGAATAAAAACTTGGATTAAATATTTCATAATTTATTATGTCTGCCATAAAGAGTTATTGTCAAATAAAAAAAATATCAAATTTCTCCAAAAAAATGACTTAAGTCTTTTTACTATAAATACGTAAGATGATATAATAATAGAAGGAGTTATCAATGGCTGATAAAAAGAAAATTCATCCGGGACCAGATCCATTTACAACTTTACTTATCTGGTTTATGTATGGCCTTGCCATTTTATACGCACTAGCATTATGTTTTACTAATACTATTTTCAAAGAACCAGGCTCCATGGCAGCAGCCTTTTTATCTTTACCGTCAGTTTTGTTTTTTATTTTTTGTTCTGTTGCAGTTTTTACAGTAGAAAGAATCTGTACTGATAATATCTGTTATTATGACGGTTCTGAAAAAACATTAAAAAAAGCTGTCGCCTCTTACTGGACAGTAATTTTTTTCAATCTTTTTTTCCCTATCATCGTTTGTTTCCTGTTTCCAACTTTTGCAAAAATAGGAGCTTCAAGTAAAGGTTACAATATTGGAAAATGGACAATTCTTTACATCAATGTTACTGCAGGTTGTCTTATTACGCCTTTCTTCCACACTTTATGGATGAACCGTTATTCCAAATGGGTTTCTTTTCTCCCGTTCCAGGCTAAAAAAATCCGCTTTGGTATTGCAACTCGTATTATGATAGTAACATTTTTTATTATCTGGGGAATTTTTGCAGGTGTAATGGTTACTGTTGTAAAAACTTACAGCGCCCATCAAATTAATCCTTACACCAATTCTACAGCTTTTGCCGGAGCTTTTGTAATCAAATGGATTCCTCACATGATTGCTTCACTCATTTTTACAGTTACAAATATCGGTTTAGTACTTTCTTCCCTAACCCATCAGCTTACAGAAGTAAATTCTTTTTCTGAAGGGCTTTCTCAAGGAAATTACACAATGCCGGAACTAATAAGAAAAAGCCGCGATGAGTTCGGTGTTCTTTATTCCAGTATGAACGGTTTTTACAACGAAACTAAAAAACTTTTAAAAGATGTTGATTATAGCGTAAGTAATGCAGTTCAAAATGGTTTTGAATTGAATTCAAATATGACCGAAACTGCTGCTTGTATCAATGAAATTATCGAAAACATTAATTCTGTAAACGGACAGGTCGAAAATCAGTCAAAAATTGTAGAAAACACCATTTCGGCCACAAATCAGATTATGGAAAAAATTGAGCGGCTCAACGCCTCTGTTGAAACCCAGAGCTCCGGAGTTGAACAAAGTTCTGCCGCTGTACGCCAGATGGTTGCCAATATTGAAAGTGTTTCGGAAATCCTTACGAAAAACCGCCAGCAATCTGAAAATCTGGACAAAGCTTCTCAAATCGGTCTGGACCGAGTACAAAATGCCAGCCGGCTTTCGGAAACAATTCTAACAGAAAGCAAAAGTCTTATTGAAGCAAGTGCAGTTATCCAGAACATTGCATCCCAGACAAATCTTCTTGCCATGAATGCCGCCATCGAAGCCGCCCATGCAGGGGAATCCGGAAAAGGTTTCAGTGTAGTTGCAGACGAAATCCGAAAACTTGCAGAACAGAGTAATGTTCAGGGTAAAAAGATTTCAGAAAGTCTTAAACAGCTGGAAAAAGTAATCGAAGAAGTTACAGACTCAACACGTGCGGTTCAGGAACAGGTAACAATTATGTTCGATATGTCAAAAGCCGTAAGTGAACAGGAAGGCGTTGTTATGGCTGCCATGCAGGAACAGACTATTGGAAGCAAACAGATTCTCGAAGCAATGCACTATATAGATGATACAACAATCACCGTCCGTTCCGATGCAAAAGAAATGCTGGAAAATGGACGCAGTGTGGTTGAACAGATGGAAGCAATGAATACTTCCTCTGCCGATATTTTGAATTCAATGCTGGAAATGAAGGAAGGATCAGAACAGATTCTCGAATCTATTACAAACGTAAATGAATCGGCTGCAAAAAATACAGATTCTATTCATTCCCTTCAGGATGGTGTAAGCAAGTTTAAGATTTCTTAATTTTTCTTATAACTTCAATAAAAAAAGGAAACAGATAAAACTGTTTCCTTTTTTTCTAACTGAGTAATGGTGGTTGAGCTTGCCGAGACTACCAAAATTCACATTGAAAAATTTTCAGCTTATGCTTTTAAATTTCTCTTCTGAATTTCATCAAGAATAATCTGAACAATCTGTTCCGGATTCTTGTCTGCAGTATCAATAATGAGGTCACAGAACTGGTAATCGTTGTTATCGATATTGTAGAGTTCTTTATAGCGGCGGCTGTCTTCAGAATCGCGCATTGCTGTAAAGCGTTTGATTTCTTCCAGGTCCCCGCCTTCCCGATTAAAGACACGTCCCGCACGGGTTTCATCGCTGGCATAAAGATAAACTTTAAGGTCTGCTTCTTTAAGCATCCAGATTGCAAGGCGGCTTCCAAGAACACAGGATTCTTTCATTGCCAGTTCAACCTGATGAGTATCTACGTACTTGTCGTATGAGTCATCAGTTTTTGCATTTTCAATTACCTGTGCAAGAGTAAGTCCTTTTTCAGCTGCCAGCTGACGGAATGTATAATTAATAAGTGTAACACCAAGTTTCTCTGAAAGAAGAGTACTTACAGTTGTGTTTCCACAACCTGATTTTCCACTAATTGCAATTCTAAGCATAATTCCTCCAAATGAAGTTTATACGCGGTATTTAATCTTTTTACCTGTTCCTTCGTACATCTTCTTACGAAGTTCAGTAACACTGTCATCAGTAATGTAATCATCAAATGGCATCATGCGGTCAATTACACCATTTGGAGTAATTTCGATAATGCGGTTTGCGATAGACTGAATGAATTCGTGGTCATGAGAAGTAAAGAGAATAACCCCTGGGAAGTTGATAAGACCTTCGTTTAAGGACTGAATTGCTTCCAGGTCAAGATGGTTTGTTGGGTCATCCATGATAAGAACGTTTGCTCCGCTAAGCATGATCTTAGAAAGCATACAGCGAACTTTTTCACCACCGGAAAGAACCTTTACTTTTTTAAGAGATTCGTCACCGCTAAAAAGCATACGTCCCAGGAATCCGCGGACATAAGCGTCATCCTGTTCCTTTGAATACTGTTTGAGCCAGTCTGTGATATTATAGTCGTTTGCAAAATATTCGTTGTTATCACGGGCCAGATAAGCCTGGCTTGTAGTCTGTCCCCACTGGAAGGTTCCGGAATCAGCTTTTTTATCGCCTGCAATTATATTGAACATTTCTGTAATTGAATTATGTTCAATACCTACAAAAGCAATTTTATCAGTTCTGTTTACTGTAAGATTAAAATCTTTCAGAAGAGTTATACCTTCTTCAGCAAGGTTCAGACCTTCAATATTAAGGACATTATTGCCGATTTCACGATCAGGCTTGAAGTTTACATAAGGGAACTTACGGCTTGTAACAGGGAGATCTTCAACTTCAGCAGCCAGTTTGTCGTAAATTCGTTTACGGCTTGTAGCCTGTTTTGCCTGAGCAGCATTTGAAGAGAAGCGCTGGATGAAGTCACGAAGGTCCTTCATTTTGTCTTCATTCTTTTTCTGCTGGTCTTTTGCCTGGCGCTGGAGAATCTGGCTCATCTGATACCAGAAGTCATAGTTACCGGCAAACTGAGTGATTTTTCCGTAGTCAATGTCACAGATGAATGTACAGATTGTATTCAGGAAGTGACGGTCATGGGAAACAACAATAACTGTGTTTTCGAAATCCATAAGGAAGTTTTCAAGCCATGTAATTGATTCAATATCAAGACCGTTGGTAGGTTCGTCGAGAATCAGAACATCAGGATTTCCGAAGATAGCCTGAGCAAGAAGAACGCGAACCTTCTGGCTTTCGTCCAGGTCAGCCATCATAGAATCATGAAATTCTTCTTCAAGTCCCAGACCTGAAAGCATCTGTTCAATCTGGTTTTCACTTTCGTATCCACCAAGTTCTCCAAATTCACCTTCGAGTTCTGCAGATTTAATTCCGTCTTCTTCTGTGAAGTCTGCTTTTGCATAAATTTCATCACGGGCTTTCGAAACTTCGTAAAGTTTTGGATACCCCATCATTACAGTTTCTTTTACTGAATATTCATCGTAGGCAAAGTGGTCCTGTTTCAAAACAGCCATACGTTCGCCAGGAGTCATTGTAATTGTACCTGTATCGTGATCCTGTTCTCCTGAAAGGATTTTCAGGAAAGTTGATTTTCCGGCACCATTGGCACCAATAATTCCGTAACAGTTTCCCGGAGTAAATTTAAGGTTTACATCCTTGAACAGCGGTTTTTCGCTGAATCTTAAACTTAAATCGCTAACACTAATCATTTTCTACGCTACCTTATTATTTACCAGTAAAGAAGGCTTTGATTTTGGCAAAGAGTCCCTTCTTCTGTGGAACCGGCTTCTGAGCCTGTGTATTCTTGCTGTAAGGTTTATTTCCCTTGTAATTATTATTCTGGTTTTTACCGTTGTAATTGCGGTTATTTCCGCCTTTACCGTTTTTATTGTAATTGCGGTTCTGTCCGTTCTTGTTGCGGTTATCGTAACGTTTGCCACTGTTATTGCGGTTTCCATCCTGTTTGTTTCCAGAATTGTATTTTTCTTTGTACAGCTTCATGCGTTCTTCAAGAGGCATGTTCTGCATTTTTTCAAGGTCTTCAGCAGATGGTTTGTTGTAAGGCTTCTTCTGGTATGAACCATTCTTTCCACCCTTATTATTATCACGTTTTCCTTTGTATCCGTCGTGACTACCGTTTCTGTGTTCTCCATCTTTTTTAGGTCCACGGTTATCATGACCTTTATAATCTCCTCTTCTGCCACCACGGTTGTCACGGCGTCCATGGAAATCATCATCATCACGGCCGTAATTGTCTGTACGAATGTAAACACCTGCAGACTTGTCTTCTTCCATATCTTCTGGATATGCAACTTTAGAAGGAATGGTCATTTCAACATAGCGTTCAATTGCTGGAAGGTTGTAAACGTCCTGTTCTGAACAGAAGGTATAAGCCTTTCCTGTTTTACCAGCGCGGGCTGTACGACCGATGCGGTGAACATAGTTTTCAGCTTCAACCGGAAGGTCAAAGTTGATTACCATTTCCATATCATCAACATCAATACCACGTGCAGCAACATCTGTTGCAACCAGAACAGGTGTTTTTCCTTCACGGAACTTATTGAGCACCTGAAGTCTTTTAGACTGAGGTAAATCACCAATAAGGAAATCTGCCTGAATATCATTCATCTGAAGACGTTTTGCAACAACTTCACAGGAACGTTTTGTATTACAGAAAATCATTACAGATGCCGGATTTTCCTTTTTAAGAACACCAACGAGAAGCTTCATTTTTTCATCGCTTGAAACATGAATAAGTTCCTGAGCGATTTCTGAAACTGTAATGTTTTCACATTCGATTGTGATTTCTTTTGGATCTCTTGTGTATTCCCAGGCCAGATTTTTTACATAAGTATTCAGAGTAGCAGAGAAAAGCATTGTCTGGCGTTCTTCAGCTTCTGGAAGTTCCTTAAGGATTGTACGAAGATCAGGATAGAATCCCATATCGAACATACGGTCTGCTTCATCAATTACTGTGAAGTAAGCATCTTTAAGAGTAAGGTTCTTTCCTTCAATCAGGTCGATTGTACGGCCTGGTGTTGCAACCATAATGTCACATCCAGCTTTGATAGCAGCAATCTGTTTTTCGTAGCCTACTCCGCCGTAGAAACTGAAAGCTTTCAAATTTGTGTTTGCGATGAGGGCTTTTGCTTCTTCTTCTACCTGAACTGCAAGTTCACGTGTTGGAACCAGTACGAGAAGTTTTTTTCCTGCATTTTCTGGTTTTCCAACCAGAGCCTGAATTACAGGAATAAGATAAGCTGCTGTTTTTCCGGTTCCAGTCTGTGACTGTACATAAAGGTCAGATCCGTCCTGAGCAGCTGTGAAAACCTGTTCCTGAACAGGTGTACAAGTTACATACCCGCAGGATTCAATTCCTTTCATAAGTTCTGCGGTTAAATTCATTTCATTAAAATTCATATTATTTTTCCCGGTCGACGCATACAGGTCGACAATAAAGAGTTATTTTTCTCAAAATTAAATAAAAACGAAAACGTGATTAAATTAATCCTGTGCTGCGGTTCCTGCATTCATACTTGCAAGGAAGGCTGCATTATCCTTTGTTTTCCGCATCTTATCCAGCAGAAGTTCCATAATATCAACATCTTCCATAGGATTAAGAACCTTGCGGAGAATCCATAGTTTCTGAAGTTCAATATCACTGAGAAGAAGTTCTTCTTTTCGTGTTCCGGATTTTTTGATATTGATTGCAGGGAAAATACGGCGTTCTGCAAGCTTACGGTCCAGATTGATTTCAGAGTTACCGGTTCCTTTGAATTCTTCAAAGATAACTTCATCCATACGGCTTCCTGTTTCAATAAGAGCTGTACTGATAATAGTAAGAGAACCGCCTTCTTCAATATTACGGGCCGCACCAAAGAAACGCTTTGGTTTATGCAGAGCATTTGAATCAACACCACCGGAAAGAACTTTTCCTGAAGTTGGCTGTGTCTGGTTATAAGCACGTGCAAGACGTGTAATAGAGTCCAGAATGATAACAACGTCACGACCATGTTCAACAAGTCTCTTAGCCTTTTCCAGAACCATTTCAGCTACCTGAACGTGACGGGTTGCCTGTTCATCAAAAGTTGAAGAAATAACTTCTGCATTAATTGAACGTTCCATTTCTGTAACTTCTTCCGGACGTTCATCAATAAGAAGAACGATCATATGAACATCAGGAGAGTTTTTGATTATGGCATTGGCAACTTTCTGCATCAAAGTTGTTTTACCGGCTTTTGGAGGAGCAACGATAAGAAGACGCTGGCCTTTTCCGATTGGGTTGAATAAATCTACAATTCGGGTTGAAAGTTCTGTAGGAGAATTTTCAAGGAGGAATTTCTCATTTGGATAAAGTGGTGTCAGGTTTTCAAATGGAACACGAGTCTGAGCAACACGTGGTTCATCGTAGTTTACAGTCTCAATGCGAAGAAGAGCGAAGAACTTTTCACCTTCTTTTGGAGAACGAGTCTGACCGTAAACTGTATCACCAGTCTTAAGGTTGAAAAGACGAATCTGGCTTGGGCTGATATAAATGTCATCAGGACCTGGAAGATAAGAGTTCTGAGGAGAACGAAGGAATCCGTATCCATCAGGAAGAATTTCCAGAACACCTTCTGCAAAAATAATTCCTCCATGCTCGGTATGGGCCTTCAGAATAACAAAAATAAGGTCCTGCTTTTTCATAGGTGCAAGATCATCTGCAGTAAAACCGAATTCAGTAGCCTTTTCACGAAGTTCAGGCATACTTTTCTTTGTCAGTTCATTAATGATAAGTCTTGGTTTTGCAGCCAGTTCTTCAGGACTTTCCAAAGGTAATTCCGGTTCCGGATTAACCTGCATTCCAGCCTTATTGAAACGGGTTCCGTAAGGACGGTTATTGCGGTTATCTCTTTTGAAATTCGGTCTGTTGTTACCATTATGGTGATTGTTCTGATGAACCGGATTCTGGTTTTCAAAATGTGGATTTGATTCAGGATTCTGATTTTCCTGTACGGTCGAAGTTTCAGAAGCTTCGTTTGCTGTAACTGGATTCTGAACAGGAGCTGTTGTCTGGGCAGGAGCTGCTTTTTTCAGAACAGTCCTCTTTTTCTTTACAACCACTTTGGCAGGTTCTGTCTCGCTGCCCTGGGTTTGATTTTCACTTGCAGAAGTAACGTCTTTTTCTGCTTCATGATTTTCTGCAGGTTCAACTGTATCAGACACAGTACTTTCTGCAGAGGTTGATTCGGAACCAAAATCGAGAGAAGTCTGTACTTCATCCTGTGGTTCAGAAGGTTTTTCATCGCTTATGCGACGCTTTCTTAATGTTGCCATTAATAACCTCGGATTAAAATGTATAATAGATTATTTTGAGGGGACAAAAAAATCCCAAAAAGACAAATAAAAAATAGTAATAACTGCTTTATTATGACATTTATGATAATTTTAGTCAATCTACAGTATTTTTCCCTCAATAGTGACTGAAAGTTATTTCAAAAGGGAAAATCACCTTATTCATGCAAAAAAAAAGCTGTACTCCGAAAGTACAGCTTAGATAATCAGTTTTATTTTACATCAACAACAGAATGTGCTTTGTAATGAATGATTGCGAAATAAATAACAATACAAACAAATACAAAACACTGAATAAGTATTGAAGCAATGTAATGTTCAATACGAAGCTGCCAGGATAAAATTGCAGATCCGCAGACAAATACCTGAATCAAAGTAATCAGTCCAACAATTCCCCATTTCTTGAATCCCAAAGCATAAAGTTTATGATGCATGTGGAATCTGTCTGCATGGAAAATACCAACGTGCTGACGAAGGCGGCGCCAGATAGCAGCAATTGTATCGATACAAGGAACTGCAACAAGATTCATACAAATCAAATGAGAAAGAAGAAGGCTCTGGCTTTGTGAAATTACCAGAAGACTCATAAATGCAATTATTACACCAAGAGACTGACTTCCACCGTCACCCATAAAGATTTTTGCATCCGGCTTGTTAAACCACATAAAGCCAAGAAGTCCGGCACAAACGATTATGCTTAATGTGAAATAAACCGGATTGTAGGTTCTGAGGAAATATCCAAGTGTAAAAATCGAATAAATACTTACACTGGAACAGAGCATGTCACTACCATCAATAAGGTTATAGGCATTTATGCATCCGACAAAGAATATAAAAGTAATTCCGAATACAAAAAGTGATTTGAAGGAGAAATTGAGAATACTGAAATCTTCATCCTTAAAAGCTACGGCAAAGAAACCATAAGCAAAAAGAATTGCAACTATCTGAAGGGAAAGCTTAAGCCATGGATTCAAATCGACAAGATCATCAATTGTACCTGAAACATAAATAATCAAAGTACATACAAATAAACCCCATACAGAAAGTTCATGAATACTGCAAAAACCTCTGATGTAAAAACGATAGAAACAATAAAGACCGATAAGAAGGAATGGTACCATTATACCAAATCCGCCAAGACGGCTGATTTCACCTGTATGGATTTTTCTTTCATCTATAGAATCATAAAGCTTATGACGTGCTGAAAATTTAATTGCAAACAGGACAAACAGCAGAGTTACAACTAAAGCCGAAGCAAAATAAACAAGATTCACAACTAACACTTTATTACCCTTATTTAAGAAACTTTATCAGCTTTGATTATCATTGCCTGCTTGAATTCACTTGAAGCAACACTAAAGAGATCAGCTTCAGGTTCCTTTTCCAGCATCTTTACCTGACCAGAGTAATCTACATTACTTGCAATACGGAATCTTGCAGTAGTAATATCGCTTTTTACTTTACTTCCGGAGCAGATTTCCACCCGTTCATCAGCTTCTATAGTACCTTCCACATTTCCGCTGATAACAATGGAACTTGCTTTGATAGAATCAACATGACAGTCTGCAGATTTTGCTATTTCAAGGTCTCCTTCAGGAGCTTCAATTTTTCCATTAAATTTCCCGGTAATAACCAATCTGTCTGTAAATTTAAGAACACCGTCAAATTCAGTTTCTACACCAAAAATCGTAATATTTTTCTTTTTACCAGTTTCTATTTCTGCCATTTTTTAATTATACACTTAATACAACTTAATATCAATAAAATACAAGTAATTGCAAAAGCTGCCCATGCAAAAATGTTACCATGCTTTGTAAAGAAACTACAATCGAGTTTTTCTCTAAAAACAGGCACATTGCATAAAAGGTAAGAAGCAGTAAAAGGTTCGAGACATTTTTCTACTTTTCCTTCCGGACTTATATAACAGGTCTGACCGCTGGTAGCACTTCTTACAGACGGAACATGATTTTCTACACTTCTGAAAACCGCCATAGCAAGATGCTGGTTCTGGCAGGCTTCGCTTTTTCCCCAGGAATCATTGGTAAGATTGATGAAGCAGCGGCTTCCGTCCAGATACATAGACCTGCAGATATCAGGAAAAGTATCTTCAAAACAGATGGGAGTTGAAAACTTCAAACCGGAATTATGGGTAAAAATCACGTTTTTATCCCCTTTTTTCCAGTAATTTGCCCCCATTCCTTCCAGATACTTTTTTATATTCAGAAAATGCTTTTCAAAAGGAAACTCTTCCGACAGAGGAACAAGACGCTGCTTATAATATTCATAAGGAACAGGGGGAATAACATTTTCTCCAGGAACAAAAACCAGTGCACTGTTGTAATCGTCTGTAACATTTGTACCGGGTTTTGCCCTGGCATAAAAATTTCCAGTAACGAACATACAGCTTTTGGATTCAAAGTATTTCAAAAGTGATTTTACTATGGAAATTCTACGTGAATCCTTACCGTTATAATACTGGTACATGATTGAAGGAGTAACTGCGGTTTCAGGCCAGACCACCATTTCTGTTTCAGGATATAAAGACAAGCCTTCATTGGTCAGCTGAGTTAAAACCGTTATTTCTCTTGCATAAACATCAACTCCGTTTTCTCTGGAGTTTTCATTATGCTGAACCGAAAGAACCTGTACGTATTTTTCTGCTTCCGGAATATTTTTACCATATTTTCCATAAAGCAGAACTGAAAAAAGGCAAATAATATAAAAAGATGAAACTGTCACAGGAAAAAGCCAGACATTTCTGTGTTTCTGAAGGACATTGCTTTTACTCTGTTCCCTTTTTGCAAAAACTGCTTTTACAAATGCGTATAAAATACCTGAAAATAAAATCAGGAAAGCAGAAACTCCGTGGACACCAGTAAGCCGGGAAACTCCGATTAACCCAAGTTTTTTATACTGAGTGTATCCCGTTACTCCATAACTGAAACCAAAAAAACCGAGGGTTTTCAAAAACTCAAAAGAAACAATCAAAAGGCATTGAACAAACCATCCGTTATTTGGAAAAGCAAGTACTGTTATTTTAAGACAAACAAAAAGTAAGGCCGTAAGAATAGAGCAGAATAAAACAGCAATAATAAAAATGGCAGGACTATAATTAATAAGCCAGAATACAAGAACTCCATAACAAAGAATTCCATAAAAAAGCCCCCACCAGAAACTGTTTTTCAGAGAAATTCTTTCTGATGCAAAAAACAAAGGCAGGAAACATATCCAGGCCAGAGGCCACAAACCTTCAGAAAAAACGAGATTAGGAAAAGAAAAAGAAAATAAAAAGGCACTAAGAAGAATCAGCGCCGGTAAAATAAGTTTATTCTTCATCAGAAGAAACAGGAAGATTATTTAATGCTTCTTTAAAATCCTGGCCGGGAATGAACTGTAAAATATAGTGAGGATCTACATCGTGAGTTTCACCGGTTTTGGGATTTCTGGCATTTTTTCGTCCATTCCTGAGCTTAGGCCCAAAAGTTCCGAAACCACGAAGTTCAATAGTTTTACCTTCGCACAACTGTTTTTTTACTTCATCCAGGAATGCTGCAACAACAAGCTGAATATCAGGACGATTCAAATCGCTGTTTTTTATTTCGCTGTTATCATGAATAGAATCTATCAGTTCTTTTTTCGTGACTTTTACAGTTTTTTTTAATGAATCCTTCATATCTCCTCCGGAACAAGATTAAATTACCAGTAAAAAAAAAATCCGACTGGACCTGCCAACCGGATTTTTACAAAACAACAATTCTTCTCTAGGAAGTCTCGTTATTTAGAAGCAAATGTCACATTGTAAAGAGACATCATTCTTGACTTTTTGCGTGAAGCAGCATTGCGTGTTACAACGCCCTTAGAACGTGCACTGTCAAGAGCTGACTGAAGTTCTACAAGTTTAGCTTTTGCAGCAGCTTCGTCTTTTGCCTGACAAGCTTCTACAAACTGTCTTGCATAAGTTTTGCATTCTGATTTTACAGCTTTGTTATGAATTCTGCGAACTTCGCTCTGCTTGTGTCTTTTCTGTGCAGATGTTTGTTTAGTAGCCAAAGGGAACCCCCACTCTAAATTAATAGATTTATTTTATAAAAATTAATAGCAAAATTAAAAAAGATTATTTGAAATCTTTTGGACGTCTTTCAGTACGTTTGCAACCCTGACATTCGGCGATATTCTTAAGTCTTCCGCCTTCATACATAGTTTTCATTATGATTTCCCCGTTACAATCCGGGCACATGAATTTCTGTGTTGCAACTGTTGTACGAGAGTTTTTACTTGCTCCAGCCATCTTTTGCCTCCAAAACGTATATTAGGATAATATCTTAATGATTTCTACTATAAGTGTCAATAACTAACGAACATTGGAAGGGATTTTACGCCATTCCTCTACCTGTTCCATAATCATTATTCTGGCTTCTTCCAGTATTTTCTGTTCTTCTTCCTTTGTTTTAGGATTATCATAAACTTTCAGAACTTTTACCCGGTAAGAACCATTTTTCATAGTAAAAAACTTCTTTAAATCACGCAATGCAAAACCACCGTCAAGTGCACACACAACAACAGGCAGTCCCGAGCTTTCAGCCAGTTTTCTGAATCCTGCAGAATAAAATTTTCCTACATTTCCGTCGCGTGTACGGGTTCCTTCAGGAAACAGCACAGGAATCTGATTTCTTTCAGCTACCCTTTTCCCGAAATTTTCCATATATTTCATTGCTTCCATAGGCTTGGCCTTCCGCGGAATCATACAATGTTCCTGGGTTCTCAGCATTTCTGAAACTAGTGGAACATGACGACTCAAGGAATCTTTGGCAACAAAACGAAGTACTTTTTCCCTGCGGAAATAATTCATATAAGCCGGAATATCCAGAAGACTCTGATGATTTGAGAGCAAAATAAACTGTTCAGGCAGATCTTTATCATTTTCACGGTATGCAAAATAGTGAAAATTACGATAGCAGTTCATAACGGCAAAAAGACGCCTTGCACAAACATACACAATGTAATCGGATATTGCCAGACTCCAGCGATAAGAAACCGGATAAGCAATAATGTTCATTACAGAAGGAGGAAGAATCATTCCGAAAATGCACAAAACAGTTATAAAAGTCGACATAGTAAAATATTAACAGAAAATATAAAAAGAATGAAGAAAAAGTTTGCTATAAATAAAAAAAGCCAAAGGATAATCAGTAATACCTGAATCCTTTGGCTTTCTTTTCAGAAGAAAGAAAACTATTTGTTTTCCTGTGTTTTTCCGAAGTTTGCGTAACGTTTGTTGAAGCGGTCGATACGTCCGGCTGTGTCAACGAGTTTCTGCTTACCAGTATAGAATGGGTGGCAAGCTGAACAAATTTCAACGTGAATATCTTTTACAGTTGAACGTGTTTCGATTACATTACCGCATACGCAAGTAATTGTTGTGAGTGTGTACTCTGGATGAATATCCTTTTTCATTTGGATCCCCTATCGGTCTTGCCCGGTTGTGTAGAAAATTATCAAGCCGCAACCACAAAACCTAAAATTTGTTATAACAGAGTTACTATATTACAAAGCGTAAATAATATCAATACCTTTCCTTTTTTCCTGAATATAGCCTATAAAATAGTAAAAACTATATATAAAAGTTGCGGATTGGAGACTTTGGATTTATAATATTTTCTATAATTATGAGCTTTACAAGCTAAAAAGGAGCAAATATAAATGGAAGAACCACGCGTAGTATCGATTATTCTTGGCGGCGGAAAAGGAACCCGTCTTTACCCTCTTACAAAGGAAAGATCAAAACCAGCAGTTTCATTCGGGGGAAAATACAGAATCGTTGATATTCCAATTTCAAACTGTATCAACTCAGGTTACAAGAAGATTTACCTTCTGACACAGTTTAATTCTGTTTCACTTCATATGCACATTACAAACAGCTATAACTTTGACCGTTTCTCAAACGGATTCGTAGAAATCATGGCTGCAGAACAGACTCTGGAGCATTCAGGATGGTACGAAGGAACTGCTGATGCAGTTCGCAAACACCTGAACCATTTCAAAGCACAGAATCCAACTCATTACATTATCCTTTCAGGTGACCAGCTTTACAAAATGGATCTGAAAGAGTTCCTGAACGAACATATTAAATCTGGTGCTGACGTTACAATCGCTACTACCGCTGTAAACCGCCATGATGCTTCTGGTTTCGGAATCATGAAGATTGACGAAAACAACCGCATCAAGGAATTCATGGAAAAACCAAAGAAGGACCTGAATATTGACACATGGAAAATTCCTGAAGCTGC
The DNA here is from genome assembly GCA_002315375.1 of Treponema sp. UBA1747. Lineage (GTDB taxonomy): Bacteria > Spirochaetota > Spirochaetia > Treponematales > Treponemataceae > Treponema_D. The sequence goes on from DCHR01000036.1 coordinate 121,970, forward strand.
ACGCGGTGACCTTCCAAAAGAAAAAGAATACCTTGCTTCAATGGGTATCTACATCTTCAATGCAGACACAATGGAAGAAGTTCTGAACAACGAATACACAGACTTCGGAAAAGAAATCATTCCACAGGCAATCGACAAGAAAAAGATCAATTCTTACATCTTCGATGATTACTGGGAAGACATCGGAACAATCAAGAGTTTCTACGACGCAAACATCGAACTTACAGATCCAAAACCACGTTTCAACCTGTACGATATGGAATCTCCAATCTACACACACATGAGAAACCTGCCTGCTTCAAAAATCAACAAAGCAGATATGGATTCATGTCTTGCATCTGAAGGTTGTATCATTACAAACTCAAAACTCCACAAATCTGTAATCGGTGTACGCTCAGTTATCAATGACGGCTGTGATTTTGAAGGCGTTATCATGATGGGTGCTGACTACTACGACATGGAATCTAAGAAAGGTGTTCCTGCTATCGGTATCGGTAAAAACTGTAAGATTGCAAAAACAATCATCGACAAGAATGCACGTATAGGTGACAACTGTAAAATCAACGTTTCTGGAAAAGTTTACGAAGACGGTGACTACGGAACATTCTATGTTTCAGATGGTATTATCGTTATCCGTAAGGGTGCAATCATCCAGGATGGCACAGTAATTTAATTTAATCTGCAAAAGATTAATTGTTTATGAAACTTCCAGTACAATTTCTTTGTGCTGGAAGTTTTTTATGGAAAAAAGTACAAAACTATGAGTGACAGGTACAAAAATCTCGGCAATTTATTGAGCAGAAAAATCGAAGATGAATTAGTCTCGGAAAGCAAAAGCACGGAAAATGAGGCAATTTCTGTTCATAAGGATAACCTGCCGGAAGAAAACTCAGAAAATGAGATTTCAATTCAAAATAATCATCTGCCGGAGGAGCAATCGTCAGAGAAACAGAGAGTATCTCTTAAGGATCTGCTTCCACAAAATGAAATTCCTGTAGGAGAAATACTCCAGCCTGACCAGTTTACAGAAGATGTTCCCGTAAAACTAATCAGGGCGGAGGTTTCTTTTCCTGAAAAACAGGATGATTAATTAAAAGTTTTTATTAGTATGCGTCAGCCGGAACACAGAGAGCCGGTACAACACCGCCACCACTGCGGATTCGCCAGGCATTCTCGGTATTTACCCAACCAGAACATGATGGTCTGTAAACCATGTCCGAATTATTGGAATAAGAACGGGTCCACCACCAGCCGCTTTCATAAGTAACCTTGGCAGTATTCATAGCCCCGGTAGACAAAGCATAATCTGTATAACAAATTCTTCTTGAACCATTTACACCGGAATCACTATTCGGATGGTCACAAAAGCCGTATTCCATAGTAGTAACTTCTTTAAGGCTGAGAAGGAAGATTTTATCGTTGGTATTTATTTCATTGACACTGTTAAGATTTGGGTTAAGAGTTCCACAGGTATCCTTACACTGGCTGATTGAGTTATCTACAACTGCTGTTACAATGAGATTCTGTGCTTCAGAAGTAAAGGCTGACTGAAGGAAGCCAACGTCTTCATAAGTGCGAATCTGGTCATCTTCCAGTTCATAAGAACCATTCAGGTAAGCACGAATATTACTGTATTTATAGTTATTGCAATAATACTGTGTTCCGTTTATTACTCTGTTTCCGCTTGAAGCAGTGAATGCAATTCCGGATATAAGCTGATTTTCTGCAAAGAGAAGCTTGTTGCCGTTATAATTATCAGTCAGAACGCGCCAAACAATAGGTTCAACCTTAAAGTATCTGTACGAGTTATTTTTTGCAGTCTTTGCAACAGTTCCATCAGAATACTTATTATCTTCTTCTGCTTTTGGATATAAAGCTCCTTTCTCCAGATCACTGGCAACCAAATCTCCTTTACTCAACAATGCCTCTGAATCATAGGCTTTTTCGAGATGTCTGATATACCAGTATCCGTCGTTTCCAAGGTAATAGGTATTACCGCCTAGAGTTTTTGTTTTTTCTGTAACCGTAAAATCTTCCGGCATTACTGTCTGAGGCCAGTCACCGAAAGTAACCCTGTCATAGGCAGCAGTATATCCCTCTTCGTTTTTCTTAGTTTCGGTATTATAGTGGTAAACAGATCTTGTAACGCTGTTGATTTTCTTTACAGTATCATGGAACTTGTAAACAACATCGATTAAATATTCAGTGGTAAAGCTTTCATAAGTTACAGTTACCTTTTTATCAGTTCCAAGAGACTTCAGAGCATTTCCAGGGGCAACTGCAAAACCGGTTACTTCTTCATAAGAACCGTCTGAATACTCAGTCTTCACAACTAAACCTGTTGAATCAAAAGAATCGCCTAAATCGAACATTGTCTTTGCATTTTTTACATCAACTACAATACCAATTACATAAGCCTCAGGAGGAAGAAGAGTACATTCTTTTGCTTCCGCACGGGTGTCATATTCGGCACCACAGTGTGCACAGACGTATTTCTTTACAATCTTTTCAACTTCTTTATCAACATATTCAATCTGAACACCACAGCAGGCTGCAGCAGCTTCAGCAGTATCAAATTCTTTCTGGTCTTTAGGACAGATGTATTTGTAAACAGGCTTTTCAACTTCTTTGATTACTTCCTGGACTCCGCAGCAGTTTGCGGCCTCTTCAGCTGTATCAAATTCCTTCTGGTCTTTAGGACATACGTATTTTTTTACAGTCTGAACACCACAGCATTCTGCAGCTTCTTCAGCTGAAGCATATTCCATTTTATCTTTTGGACATACGTATTTTGTAACAATCTTTTCGACTTCTTTATCTACGTATTCAATCTGGACACCACAGCAGGCGGCAGCAGCTGCAGCGGTATCAAATTCTTTCTGGTCTTTAGGACAAATATAGATGTAAACAGGCTTTTCGACTTCTTTGATTACTTCCTGGACTCCGCAGCAGGCAGCGGCTTCTTCTGCTGTATCAAATTCCTTCTGATCTTTAGGACAAACGTATTTTTTTACAGTATGAACACCACAGCATTCTGCAGCTTCTTCAGCTGAAGCATATTCCATCTTGTCTTTTGGACATACGTATTTTGTAACAATCTTTTCGACTTCTTTATCTACGTATTCAATCTGAACACCACAGCAGGCAGCAGCTGCTGCAGCAGTATCAAATTCCTTTTTATCTTTAGGACAAATGTAGATGTAAACAGGCTTTTCAACTTCTTTGATTACTTCCTGGACACCGCAGCAGTTTGCGGCTTCTTCAACTGTATCAAATTCCTTCTGGTCTTTAGGACATACATATTTTTTTACAGTTTGTACACCACAGCATTCAGCTGCTTCTTCAGCTGAAGCATATTCCATTTTATCTTTTGGACATACGTATTTTGTAACAATCTTTTCGACTTCTTTCTCTACGTATTCAATCTGGACACCACAGCAGGCGGCAGCAGCCTCAGCTGTATCAAATTCTTTCTGGTCTTTAGGACAGATGTATTTGTAAACAGTTTTTTCAACTTCTTTAATTACTTCCTGGACTCCGCAGCAGGCAGCGGCTTCTTCTGCTGTATCAAATTCCTTCTGATCTTTAGGGCATACATATTTTTTTACAGTCTGTACGCCACAACATTCGGCTGCTTCTTCAGCTGATTCGAATTCCTTCTTGTCTTTAGGACATACGTATTTTGTAACGATCTTTTCTACTTCTTTATCTACGTATTCAATCTGAACGCCACAGCAGGCTGCGGCTTCTTCAGCTGTATCAAATTCCTTTTTATCTTTAGGACAGATGTAGTAATAAACAGGCTTTTCAACTTCTTTAATTACTTCCTGAACTCCGCAGCAGTTTGCGGCTTCTTCTGCTGTGCCAAATTCCTTTTGATCTTTAGGACATACGTATTTATTTACAATCTGTACACCACAGCATTCAGCAGCAGCCTCCGGTGTATTGAATTCCATTTTATCCTTAGGACATACGTATTTTGTAACGATCTTTTCGACTTCTTTCTCTACATATTCAATTTGGACACCACAGCAGGCTGCAGCAGCCTCTGATGTATTAAATTCCTTTTTATCTTTCGGACAAACATAGACATAAACAGGTTTTTCGACTTCTGTTATGACTTCCTGGACTCCGCAGCATTCTGCAGCTTCTTCTGCTGTATCGAATTCCTGCTGGTCTTTAGGACATACGTATTTTTTTACAACCTGAACACCACAGCATTCGGCTGCAGCCTCTGCTGAATCGTATTCCATTTTATCCTTAGGACATACGTATTTTGTAACGATCTTTTCAACTTCTTTCTCTACGTATTCAATCTGGACGCCACAGCAGGCTGCAGCTTCTTCGGCTGTATCAAATACCTCTTTGTCATTCGGACAGGTGTAAACAAAAACCGTTTTCTCGACTTCTTTGATAACTTCCTGAACTCCGCAGCATTCTGCAGCTTCTTCAGATGTGTCAAATTCCTGATGATCCTTAGGACAAACATATTTTTTTACAACCTGTACACCACAGCATTCGGCAGCGGCTTCGACTGTATCATATTCTTTAACACAGGTTGAACAAACGTATTTTTTTACGACTTTTTCGATTTCCTGAGTAATATACTGAACAGGAACATCACAACAGCCGGAAGCTTCCTCTACAGTCGTATATTCCTTATCGCACTGCGGACAAACATAGCTTTTTACAGGAACCTCAACTTCGCTTACTACAGTCTGAACTCCACAGCATTCTGCTGCTGCTTCAGCCGTATCAAATTCCTTCTGATCTTTCGGACATATATATTTTTTCAATGCACCGCAACATTTGAAAGCTTCTTCTACTGTCTTATAGGAATTCATACATGTCGGACAAATATAAACAGTTTTCTCCACTTCTTTAGTCACATAAATATATTCCGGTTCCATTTTGCATGAAAACAAATTAACCAGTAAAAGGAGACCTAAAGAAAGCCCGGATAAAATTTTATGTATCTTTTTCATAATCTTCTCCTTAAAAAAAATTACACCGAATCAAGGCGCGTTAACAACAAAAGCCCTGATTTCATTGTTTCAGGAGTTTCAAACAACCCCATAAACAAAAAAACCAACCGATTTTTTTGAGACTAATAAAACTTTAATTTGAAAAAAACTTTTGAAAAGAAATATTTTTAACTATATATATTTTACACTTTTATGGACCAATTATCAAGAAAAATCTGTTTTTACAACATTTCAACAATTTCTGGCAAAAATCCTTATTAAAAAAACAGAACTTTCCCATTTCTACTCTTCTTCACCTAATTTCCGGTAAAGAGTTTTTCTGCCGATTTTAAGCACTTCGGCACATTTTGTCCGGTTACCACCGCAGGCAGCGAGAGTTTCATTGATAATAATCATTTCTGCCTCATCCATGGAAGTTCCAACCGGAATACAGATATTCTGACCGCCGGAACTTTTCTGAAGGTAATCAGGTAAATCTGCAAGCTTGATGGTATCTGAAAGACTCATTGCAACACAACCTTCAACAACATTCTGGAGCTGGCGGATGTTTCCAGGCCACGAATATCCGGTAAGTGCACTTTTAGCTTTAGCATCGAAACCTTTGACAGTTTTTCCGTTTTCTTCATTAAATCTGCCGAGGAAAGCAGATATAAGGAGAGGAATATCTTCCTTACGTTCTCTGAGAGGCGGAACTTCTACCGAAACAACATTAAGACGGTAATAAAGATCTTCCCTGAAACGTCCTTCCTTTACTTCTTCTTCAAGGTTCTTGTTTGTGGCGGCAATGATTCTAACATCAACGTCGATTGTTTTTTCTCCACCTACTCTTTCAAACTGACGGTTCTGAATTACACGCAGAAGTTTAACCTGAACTGACTGGCTTATTTCGCCTATTTCATCCAGGAAAATTGTTCCGCCGTGAGCCAGTTCAAAACGACCTTTCTGAAGCCTGTCGGCTCCGGTAAAAGCACCCTCTTCATGACCAAACAGTTCACTTTCAAGAAGACTTTCAGAAAGAGCTGCGCAGTGTACTTTAACAAGCGGTTTATCTTTTCTTGGGGAAAGTCTGTGAATAGCTTCGGCAACGCCTTCTTTACCGACACCACTTTCTCCTGTAATAAGGACAGTTGCTTTACTTCCCGCAACCCGGTTTATTTTCTCAAGGACATTTTTTAACGCCGGGCTTTTTCCGATTATTTCCGAAGTTCCACGGACTCTTTCCAGAGTATTCTGAAGTTCGGTTTTCTGAAGCTTAAGTTCCCGGCCTTCCAGAGCATTTTTTACGATTTTATTCAGGTGATCCAGATCCAGAGGTTTTGTAAGGAAGTCATAGGCCCCCATTTTAATGGCTTTGGTAGCATCATCAATACTGCCGTGCCCGGTCAGAACAATAACAGGGATTCCGGGGTTTTCTGTTGTAATATAGCGGACAACTTCTTCACCGGACATTCCGTCCATTCTGAGGTCTGTAATAACAAGATCAATCCCACCTTTTTTTACAAGAGAAATTCCCTCTTTTCCGTTAGCTGCCTGTTTTACTTCATAACCTTCCAGTTCAAAGTTATCACAGAGACCTGAACGAATATTTTCTTCATCATCAATCGTAAGAATTGTATGTTTCATTGACATCCTCCGGAACAGGACTTAGCCCAGTAATTTTGTTTCCACCTGAGGTAAAGGAAGAGAAATAACGAAGTTGGATCCCTCGCCTTCAACAGACTCAACGTGAATTTCACCTGAAAACTCTTTGATTATTTTATAGCAGGTAGTCATTCCAAGACCTGTGCCATTTGCTTTTGTTGTGTAATAAGGCTCGAATATCTTTGAAAGGGTTTCAGGACTCATACCGCACCCGTTATCAGTAACAATAAGAAGATATTTTCCGTCCTTAATTCCATTGGCGATTCTGAATCTTCCACCCGAAGGAATATCCCCGTTTTTTTCACCATCAGGAAACCGGGATTTTATGGCAGAAAGTGCATTATGAGCCAGATTAATCAAAACTTCGCGGAAAAGTTTTTCATCAATAAGAATACGAGCATCCTTTTCAAAAATTTCAACCTCAAAAGAGATTCCGTTTTTGGTGAATTCAGGCTTAAAGAAATCCGCCACGTTATTGATTATGCTTACAGGATTTTTCAATTCAAGCTTTGCATTAACAGGTCTTACTGCAAAAAGGAAATCCATTACAAGATAATTAAGATGTTCAATTTCTTCGTTAACAACATCGATATGATCTTCAACAAATTTTCTTGGAGGAAGTGTATTTTCATTTTCCCGGGCTTTTTCCAGGGCTCTCTGCACCAGCTGAATATGAATTGAAATTGCACCAAGGGGATTTTTAATTTCATGGGCCATACCTGCGGCCAGATTTGTAAGGCTTGCCAGGTTTTCCATCCGGTGAAGCAGAACATCCTGATTTCTTCGTTCAGTTATATCCTTCACCGAAATGATAGTCCCGCACAATTCATTTTCCTGAACCAGAGGACTCACATTAAGGCTCAAAAAACGAATACTACCGCCTTCTGTTGTAACTGTAAATTCTTCAGAAGCATTTGTCGTTTTTTTCTGCGAACAGTTCTCAAGGAATGCAGCAATTTCACTTTCACCGATTATTTTCCAGACCGGCGTTTGGTCAGATATTTCTTCATCTGTAAGCGACAAACGGAGAAGCCTTTCAGCGGCACTGTTTGAATGAAGTAAATTCCAGTCTTCATTTACGATAATCAGACCGGTGGAAAGACTTTCAAAAATAGAACAGAACTCTTCATTTTCAGAAATTAATTCTTCATTTTCCAGGGAAAGATTTTTAATCAGTCTGAGAAGCTGTTCCTTTGAAAGTTTGTCTGTTTTTTCAGAAACCTTGTTTACAAATCTGCGCATTTAAAAATATTTCCGTTTGTCAGATTAAGCTTCAAGAATTCACGGAAAAGATTTTCCAGAGCATTCTGTGGATTCTGATTAAAGCCAGTAACGTTTGTCCAGCATTCAAGACATTTCTTTACCGCTTCACTCAATACTTCAGCACCGCCCTGTGTATACATAAGGGGTCGAAGATTATCATAAAGCGACTGAAGAAACAGCTTGAGTTCTATACGAGGATTAAATCCGCCGCAATTTTTTACCATTGCCGAAAGGTCCGGCGCATGAGCTTCAATCACATAATGAAGGAATTCCCTGGCATTTTCATTCAAAACCGATGGAGGTTTTGGAAGATAATTCATCAGATAGTCATTAAGTGAACCTGTAAACTCAGGCTTATGGAAAACAGCTTCAATAACTTCACTCTGGTAAAAAGCTGTTCTTTCTGAAAAATTGTATGTACGGACACGGCTTAAAATTGTCGGCATTACTGCATTTCTTTTTGATGTAAGAAGAATGAAAACAGTATCTGCAGGAGGTTCTTCAAGAATCTTCAGAAGCGCATTCCGGACACTTTCGTTCATACGGTCCGCATTTTCAATGATGATTGTCTTTTTTCCTTCATCACTTTTCATGCGGGCCCAGGTTTCCATATTACGGATCTGAGAAACAGGAATTGTATCATATAAAAAGTCACTTTCCAGTTCCAGTGCGGCTTCTTTAAGTTTTGTACATTTATCCTGAAGTTCAGTAAAAGACGGAAGAACATGAGGAAAATCCAGTTCTTCAAGGTATTCATTGATTTTTCCGACCGCAGCCCCGATTTTATTCAGATTTTTATCGCCTTCAAGGAGAACATCACTGAAACGGAGTGTCAGTTTTCTTATAGACCTTAAAAAAAGATAACGGGCCGCATCAATATAACGGGCATTATTCTGGTAAGCAGTAAGAAAAGTATCGCAGGCTGCATTTATTTCAAGGAAACAGTCCCGTGGCCCGCATAAAATCAGGTTTGTAGAGAGAAGAGATTTATGTCTCAGACACGAAGGACAGTTGCATTCAAAGCTTCGTGGAATTGCTTCATGACAGGAAAGAATACGGGCTGTTTCAAGTGCCGCAGTCAGTTTCCCCGAAGCTTCATTTCCCGAGAACAAAACAGAACCCGGAAAAGTTCCTTTCTTCAAATCTGCAGTGAGAGCAAGCTTTGCCGGCTGTCCAAGAAGGTTTTCGTACATTACTCGGCATCCTCTTCCGTAAAGCCAGCAGGAATAATCAGTTCCTGAGTCACAGCAGGTTCAATCTTTGATGTATAAAACCGGTCCAGTCTGCTGTCTTTTGTAATTGAAGAAGTATCAATCCATGGCTGTCTGTGTATAACAAAAAGAATTGCAAACACAAGAACAAAGCCTTCAGCAATACCAAAAAGGAAACCGGCAGCTCTGTTCAGACCTCCGATAATTTCCCCCTTAAAGATTTTTGAAAGAATTACTTCAATTACTTTTACAACAAGGAAAACTCCAAGGAAAATTATTACAAAAGAGCAGATATAACAGAGAGTCTGATTTTTGATTTTATCTGCAAGGAATTTTGCTCCATTAGCGTAAAAGAAAATAGAAAGAATAATTGCAAGAATCCATGCGGCTTTTCCAAGAACTTCCTTAATAAGTCCTTTGAAAGCGGCTCCAACCGAAATAATAAGAATAATTACAAAAAAGATTATATCAAGCATACCAATCATCATTTCCCTGCCTCAGTTAAGATTAATTCAGCAATTTTTTCTGCCGGTTTCACATCACCGCAAAGTTCCTTTAATTTTTCGGAATATGAAAGTCTCAAAGCAGAATCTGCCATTTTTCCAAGTTTAATTTTTAAATTTTCACCGGTAGCGTCATTTCCAAGAAGAACTTCTGCACAGCCCTTTTCTTCAAAGAACTTTGCATTATCTACCTGGTCCCCTCTTGTACCGTTTCCGCAAAGAGGAACAAGAACCATAGGCTTTTTCATTACAACACATTCCCAGATACTGTTTGCACCGGCTCTTGAAAGAATTACATCAGCTGCCGAAAGAACATCTGCCATTTCCTTATAAATGAAAGGATACGGCTTATAATTTTCACCATAGGTTTCTTTTAATTTACTGTTTTCTTCTTCATTCGTGTTTACTATTCCCGTCTGATGAACAACGATAAAATGCTCACAAAGAAAAGAAAGGTTTTCAGAAACCAGAAGATTAATCTGTCGGGCCCCGCTTGAACCGCCCAAAACCATTAGAACAGGTTTTTCATGATTTTCAGGAATCCCCAGGAAAGAAAGTCCCCGCTCAGGTGAAGCTTCATAAAAAACAGGTCTTACAGGATTTCCGGTAACTACTGCTTTTGCCGCATTCGAAGGACTCAGAAACTTTTTTGTTTCCTCATAGCTTAAAAGCATTTTTCCGGCACTGCGGGCATTAATTCTGTTTGCAAGGCCCGGAGTAAAATCACATTCATGAGTGAAAACCGGAATATGAAGAAGCTTTGCAGCAATGCACGGAGGAACAGAAACAAATCCACCCTTTGAAAAAAGAAGTGCCGGCTTCAGTCTGGCCAGAATAAAAAAAGATTTGAAAAAACCACCGGCGATTTTGAAAAGATCGGAAAAATTCCGGAAAGAAAAGTATCTTCTCAATTTACCTGAAGGAATTCCATAAAATTTATCTGCACTGGGTTTTCCGTTTGGACGAACCGCACTTTCAACGATTTTTTTGTCCATGCCGCGGGAACACCCAAGCCAGGAGATTTCTATTTCGAAATTATTTTTTTCAGCAAGTGATTTTAATTCATCTGCTACAGCAAGACCAGGATAAATATGACCTGCTGTTCCACCGCCTGTAAAGGCAATCTTTGTAATCATAGGATTTATTTTAATACAGAAGGAAGTTTTCTTCAATGAAAGAGGTTTTAAATGGAAGAACAGAACCAGAGGAAGGTTTCGACAGGCTCACCACCCGGTGCAGGCTAAAAAATCCTTTTCGGGCAAAAAAAAAGACTTCCTGAAGAGGAAGTCTTTCTGCCACCGGTTGGAATCGAACCAACGACACATGGATTTTCAGTCCATTGCTCTACCAACTGAGCTACAGCGGCTAAGTGATTGTTATATTATCTGAAAC
>DCHR01000049.1:0-14344 GCA_002315375.1 Treponema sp. UBA1747
GGAAGCAGAGCGCATCGAAGCTGAATCTAAAACCCAGAAAAAAACTTCTGAAGAAAAAACTGTTACACAGAATAAGAGTGTAAAAGAATCAACAAAAGAAACTGTAAAAGAAACCGCATCCAAGACTTCGGAGAAAGAAAAGGTTTCCGAAAAAACGGAAGAAGAAAAGAAAAAGGAACTTGAAAGAATTGCAAAGGAAAATGCAGAGAAAGCAGAAGCAGATCGTAAGGCAAAATTAGAGGCCGCCAAAAAAGCAACGGCAGATAAATTCCGGAAAAAAAGCGTTGTGCTGAAAAAACCTGTTTCTGATTTTGTCCTGGATGAAAGTGCTTTTGATTCAGATGATACTGCAATCCAGTTTGCCTGGTCTAAAATAGACAATGCAAAGAAATACCATTTCTCTGTTTACAAGGAAGGTGCTGAAAATAAACCTGTTGTAGACAAGACCTTCAAGGGTAATGCTTATACACTGAAGGATCGTGAACTGGAAAATCTGGAAAACGGAAAATACATCTGGAAAGTTTATGGAATCAACATAATCGACGGAAAGGAAGTCCATAGTCAGGTTGCTTCAAGCAGCTTTGTCGTAAGCATGGAAGATGCCGGTCTTGTTGAACTGGATATTTCAGAACTTCTTCATTAAGCAAATCAGACATTCCCTTCTGCCGATTTTACTGTGTCTAGATTACCAGAAAAGGGGCAGAAGGGATTTTTTTTATTGTTCTTGAGTTTTATTTTTCTTCTTATTTATAATCACTTGAATTACAAAAACAATAATTCCGAATAAAAGGGCAATGCAGGTCATCTGTGCAAACAGAAGAAGCAGATTTGGAAAACTGAATTCGGGAACAGGAGGTCTTCCTCCTGCACCGTGCTGCATTTTCATATGCATGTTTGCGGAGTTTACGAAAAGAGTTTTTATCCATTTGAGGAAACTTGTCGTGAAGATACTGTAAATGCCAAAAACTCCCGTAATTATTCCAGAAACAACAAGGATAATTTTCCCAGCCAGCGGAGTTTTTTTTGCGTTTCTTATAAAGTTTTTAATGAAAGAAAAATGCAAGCCCAGGTGAATTCCAACCAGAACAAGCAGAATTGCAGCCAGAAAAAAATGATATGGATTTACTGCTCTGTGATTTCCAATGGCAGGAAATGTTCGTTTGTTAATAAGAAGCGATGTAATAATCATTCCGATTACAGTAAGAAGTTCCAGAAAATCAACAATCCAGTTTACTTTCTGTTTTGCTGAAAAACCTTTCTTGAAAAGTTTTCCTGTAACAGCCATAACCCAGTTCCCGTTGATTAAAACATGAATAAGCATTGCTCCAAGAACAATCAGCCCTGCGATTTCATGAAAAGCCAGGGAAATGATATTTTTCTTATAAAGAAGCATCAGTGTTATAAACATACATAAATCAAAAATCAGCTTAAAAATAATTTTCTTTGATTTCATAAAAAATTCTCCGGAAAAATGTAAAAAAAGGGGCTGTTTATATGAAGGAGTAAGGAGGAAAAATAAACAGCCCCAGAATTAATACTAATTAGTTTTTACAATTATTCTGCTGGCAACTTTTGTTTCTGTTTCTGTATTGAACAGACTGTACATAATCCAGTCGCCTTTTTTAATGTCAGAAATTGTTTTGTCGCTGGTAGAATCATAAAGACGGATACGGGTAAATGGATTTACGGAAACAACAATTTTCTTCCCGTCCAAATCCTGGATTGTAACTGTCCCGTTTTTTTCATCTACAGCATTTACCTGTCCCATTAAGTCAGTGGCCCGAACAACAGTAGCTTTGCCGTCTGCATCGGTTGTTACAGTAAATTTCCCGAGTCCATCATGTCCACCGTGACCTCCCATTCCGCCTTTGCCTTTAGCAAAGAGGGAACCGGTTCCGATTACAGCAACACAGGCTGCACATACCAGAAATTTTGTGATTTTTTTCATAAAAACCTCATAAATATTCCGCATTTGCGGTCAGAATCAAGGCTTACAACGAAACCTTACAGTACACAATTTACTGGTGCCAAAGGAATTCTTCTTTAATTGAATCTTAGGTGTTTCTTAGAAAACCTTAAGGAAAAAAAACTTTAGAGACTGTAGATTTAGTATTAGAATGAATATAGGAATGAAAAGAAAACTTGTTTTGTTTACATTATTGATTTTCTCTGTTTTTCAGCTGTTTGCTGCTCCCGGCCCAGATTTTCACAAAAAGGGACATAAAAATTTTCATGGGAAAAGAATGCTGGAAGAAGATGATAAATGTTTTGTTCTTTTTATAAAAGCAACAGAGTTTCCTGATTGTGATAGTTTTAAAATCGTTTTTTCTCAGCCAGTAAATCCGGAAAGTATTAACGATGATAACTTTTTATTGAATGGAAATAAAATTAATCCGAAAAAAATCATGTTTTCCAAGAACTACAGAATCATTGATTTCATTGCTGACTTTGATAATTCAGTCTGGCTGGAAGAAAACAATGAACTGATTGTAAAGGATATTGAATCTATAAGCGGAAATAAAATTGAACCTGTTATAATAAAGAATTTCCAGATTGAAAAAGATTTCAAATTGATGAAAAAACTTAAGGATTAACAATGGAAAAGATTTTAATTGTTGAAGATGATCAGACTGTGCTCAATTTTGAAATTAAGGAACTGGAACACGAAGGTTATTCTGTTGTTTCTGCAATGGACGGGCGTACAGCACTGGAACTTTTTGAAAAAGAAAATCCGGATTTAGTTCTTCTGGATATAATGCTTCCTGAATTAAACGGAATTGAAGTTTTACGCAGAATCAGAAAATCAAGCTCGGTTCCAGTAATCATGGTAACTGCAAAGGGTGAAGTTTACGATAAAGTAAACGGACTTATGACTGGAGCCGATGATTATATTTCTAAGCCATTTGCTATTGAAGAATTGCTCGCCAGAACCTATGCACTTCTTCGCCGTTCAAATAATTCTGGTACTTCGGAAACTGTTTTGAAAAATCGTGAAGTTGAACTTGATATTCAGAGTATGATATTGAAAGTCCGGGGACAGACCTACTCACTTTCCAAAATAGAATTCTTCCTTTTGAAATATTTGCTGGAAAATCAGAATGTTGCTTTGTCCAGAAATCAGATAATAGATAATGTCTGGGGAAAAGATTACATAATCGAAGAGGGAACAATTGACGTGTACATCAATTATCTTAGAAGTAAAATTGACCAGCCTCTGGAAGAACAATACATAAAGACCATTCGCGGAATCGGTTATATGATGGTGAACTGATTATGAAAAAAACTTTATCATTCAGATTATCAATCCGCTTCATGACGATTGTTGCAGTAGTTGTGCTTTTGATTGCCTCTTTCTTTGTTCTTGCTTTCCGCATCTTTATAAGAAATAAACAGAATCAGATGATTTTTGAAAACACGGAACTAATCTGTGAAGAGATTGAAAATAATGGCGAATCATTTCTTGAACCACTGTCTTTGGATTATTTTATTTCTTATATTATTTATAAAAAAGATAATCTGAAAACTGTGGAAACAAATGATCCTTTATTACCTAAACTTGATTTTACTCAGGGAAAAACAAAAAAATATTTTCAGAAGGATTTTTATTCCGATGGAGATTTGAATCTTCTTTACTGCACCTATGAAACGCCTGGTGGTTACATAATCCAGACTTCAATCGACATTGATAATGATGCTTCTATTGAAATGGTAAATCAGCTGCCGTTAATCGCGGCTATTTCATTTTTACCAATACTGCTGATTTCCTTTTTGCTTTCGTTGATTATATCTAAGCGAACTCTGGAACCGGTAAAAGAAATAACAAAGACAGCTCAGGGAATATCCAGTACGAACCTGGAAACCCTTCTTCCCGTAAGCAAAAATAATGATGAACTGGATGAACTGGCCGGGACTTTTAATCAGCTTTTTGAAAACCTGAAAAAAGATTTCGACAGGGAAGTGAATTTTACAAGTGATGTTTCCCATGAACTGAAAACTCCTGTTGCAGGAATTTTGGGGCAGGCAAATCTTTTGAAGCGCTGGGGCAAAGAGGATCCAAAACAACTGGAAGAATCCCTCGATTTGATTTTAAAAGAAGCTCATTCCATGGAAAGTATAATTAATAATCTCCTGCAGATTTCAAAACTTGAAAATGGAATTGTGAAACCTCTTCTAACCAGTGTGAATTTGTGGAGCATGTTTGCAAGATTAAAAAATGAATTTACCGCCTTGTTTCCGGCTGTAAAAATAATTTTCAATGAAAATATCGATTTAAATATTGAAACGGATATGGAACTTCTTCATCAGGTTTTAACTGCAATTATTTCAAACAGCGTAAAGTATGGTGCCAGTGAAGTGGAACTTACAGGAACTGACCTTGCAGAAACAATTGAAATCAAAGTAACTGATAACGGACCTGGTTTCAGTGAAGAAATACTTTCTCACATTTTTGAAAGATTTTACCGGGGAGATAAGGCCCATAATCGTGAAGCAGGCGGCGCAGGTTTAGGGCTGTCAATTTCCAAGACTATTGTGAAAGTCCTTGGAGGAAATCTACAGGCCCGAAACTGCCGTACCCATCAAGGCGCTGAAGTAATAATTGAATTGTAAAAAGAATAAATTTTAACCTACGTTTGAATTAAACTTACATATAAATCAAATATTAATGTAAGTGAAAAAACTTATGAAAATATAAAACAAATAATGCGCGAGCAAAAACAATGGAGTACCGTGGGCAAGGAGCGAACGAAGCGAGCGACGGGGCCCCGCGGGAGGCCTCCATTGTTTATTGCGGGAGTGTTATTTGTTTTGTGGGAATATATTTTTTTCTTAGAAATAAAAGTGTTTGATTTATATGTACGTTTAATTAAAAATGTCTGCTAGTAGCCCATGTCCAGGCCGCCAACTTTTTCCTGGAAGTGACTGAATTCCATAGAGAAGCTTGCGCGGCCCTGAGTTGCAGAACGCAGATTTGTACTGAATCCGAACATTTTTGCCATTGGTGCTGAACCGTGAATGATTTCAGCAGATGGTTTTGAATCCTGACCCATAATCGTTCCGCCTCTCTGGCTGAACTGACTTCCTGCAGGTCCTACAAATTCTTTTGGACAGGAAATATCAACACTCATAACAGGTTCCAGAATTATAGGATTTGCCCCGTTACATGCGTTGTCAAAAGCGGCAACGGCACATGCTTCAAAAGCAAAGGTTGTCGATGTAAGTTCGTTGTAAACAAAATCAGTAACTGTAACTTTAAGGTCTGCACATGGATAGCCGTATTTGATTCCCGAAGCGAATGAACCTTCGATTCCGTGTTTGATAGCATCCATAATTTCATCCGGAGCATCGCCCTGTTTTGCAGTGCAAACATAAGAGCATCCGGCACCTGTTTCCTGAGCTTCAACAGAAAGTGTGATTTTGGCTGTATTTTCTTTTCCACCCAGGACTTTGTCGAATTCTTCTGTAACAGAATTTGTTCCTGAAACAGATTCGCGGTAAGTTACCTGAGGAGCTCCAACGCGGCATTTTACTCCAAAGTCATCCTGCATGCGTGTAACCAGAACATCCAGGTGAAGTTCACCCATTCCCGAAATAATCAGCTGACCTGTTTCTTCATCGTCGTGATATGTGAAAGTAGGGTCTTCGCGTGAAAGGATTTCAAGAGTTTCGTTCATCTTGTCCTTCTCGCTCATGCTGTCAGGTTCGAGAGAAACTGAAATAACCGGCTGAGGGAATTTAGGTTCTTCAAGTAAAACAGGAAGTCCTTCACTTCCGATGGTGTCACCAGTCTGTGCAAGTTTAAGTCCAACGAATACGGCGATGTCACCTGCAGCGATTGAATCCAGAGGTTCATTTTTATCAGCATGCATACGGAGAATTCTGTTTACGCGTTCACGTTTTTTCTTGCTTACGTTGTAAAGCTGAATGCCGTTCTGGAATTTTCCGGAATACATGCGAACGTAGCACAGAGGTCCCATTTCGCGGTCGTACTGGATTTTGAAAACCAGTCCCAAAGGCATTTTTGAAACATCACATGGAACTTCAACTTCCTCACTCTGGTCTTTTTTGATTTTAAGTCCTTTTGCAGGAGGAATATCCAGTGGGGAAGGCAGGTATTCAACAACAGCATCGATCAAAGGCTGAACACCCTGATTGTGACGGGCAGAACCCATTACAAAAGGAACGAAGGTTCTGTTTATTGTTCCTGCTCTGATTGCTTTTTTCAGCTGGTCAACTGTAATTTCTCCGCCTTCAAGGTATATTTCCATAAGGGCATCATCTGAACCGGCAACTGTATCAACAAGTTTTTCTTTCCATTCATTTGCCTGATCCAGACGTGAAGCGTCGATGTCAGATTCAATGATTGTTTCTCCGTCGTCTTCTTCGCTGAAACGGAGTTCTTTCATTTTAAGAAGATCGATAACCCCTTCAAAATCTGCACCTTCTCCGATTGGAATCTGGAGAGCCAGAGGTGTAATTCCGAATTTTTCTGCAACGTCAGTCATTGAGCCAAAGAAGTCAGCACCGATGCGGTCCATTTTATTCATGAAACACATACGTGGAACGGCAAATTCGTCGGCCTGTTTCCAAACAGTTTCTGTCTGAGGCTGAACACCGTCAACTGCACAGATAACTGCAACTGCACCGTCCAGTACACGAAGTGAACGTTCAACTTCGGCTGTAAAGTCTACGTGGCCCGGTGTGTCAATAATATTAATCTGATGGTCACGCCAGTAAGTGGTTGTGGCTGCAGAGCAGATAGTAATTCCGCGTTCCTGTTCCTGAGCCATCCAGTCCATTGTTGCCTGACCGTCATCGATTTCACCGATTTTGTGGATCTTTCCTGTGTAATAAAGAATGCGTTCTGTAGTAGTTGTTTTTCCGGCATCAATGTGAGCCATAATGCCGATGTTTCTCATTTTAGATAAGTCTGTTGGATTTGCCATAAAGGTAAGTTTATCAAAATTGCAGGTTTTATAATAGAACTTTTGAAAAAGAATCTTTAATCCTATATACTTGAAGCATGGCAGAATTAACCGGAACCATAATTGCGGGAACAAACAATATTTTCACTCTGGAATGCTCCGACGGACAGGTTCGTTCCTGTTCCATAAAGGGCAAGGTAATCAAATCGGACAAGAAATTTTATAATCCTCTTGCTCCGGGTGATGTGGTAACAGTAGAACCTGATGCCCTGGACCCTACAAAAGGCCAGATTCTCACACTTTCCGAACGTAAAAATACTTTCTGCCGCTGGAACGTAAAGGGCCGCTGTCCCCAGCTTCTGGCATCAAATCTTGATTTTCTGGTTCTTGTAACCACTCCCGATAATCCGCCATTCAGACCCCGTTTCATTGACCGTGCCCTGGCTCAGGCTGAACATCAGGAAATCGAGCCGGTTATTGTCTGCAATAAATGTGATTTAATAGAAGATATGGAAGATGAAGACCTGGATAAGGTTGAAGCCACTCTTCAGAACTGGCAGTCTTTGGGATATAAGGTTTTCGTAGTTTCTGCTGATACGGGAGAAGGTATGGAAGAATTTGCTGCCTTCCTTGAAAACAAAAGTACTGCCTTTGTAGGACAGTCAGGGGTCGGTAAATCAAGTCTTGTAAATGCACTGGACCCGACAGCAGAACTCCGTACGGGAGAACTCTGCGAAAAATACTGTCGCGGAAGCCACACAACAACAAAGGGGACCTTACTCCGTTTGAATATAGATAAAGATCTTACAGGTAAAGAAGGTTCAAGGGCCAATGTAGTTGATACACCGGGAATCCGCCGCTTTGTCCTGGATGATGTGGACGGCGATGACCTTCATTTGTATTTCAAGGAATTTCTTCCTTATGTTGGTAAATGTCAGTTCGGTATGAGCTGCAGTCACATTGCGGAAAAAGGCTGTGCCATTAAGACTGCCGTTGAAAACGGTGAAATCAGTTTCGAACGTTACGACAGCTGGGCCAGAATTCGGGACGAACTGAAGACCGGCCGCTGGGATGATTAAAATCTGTAATTATGAATTATTCTAAATCTCCTTTGAAAATTTTTCTTTCTTATTATAAACCTCACCTGGGGCTTTTTATCGGTGATATGGTTTTTGCAACAGTTCTTGCAGTAATTGATATTGCCTTTCCAATGCTTACCCGCTGGGCCATAAATGAAATAATTCCGCAAGGCAATCTCCGGGTATTTGTAATTCTGATTGCAGTCCTGTTTGCAGGTTTCTTTCTCCGTAAACTTTCCAACTGGTTCATTGCTTACTGGGGACATCAGTTCGGTAATTATGTTGAAGCTCAGATGCGAATGGATGTCTTTCAGAAACTGGAAACCATGAACTTTGCTTACTTTGACAAAAACAGAACCGGCCAGCTTATGAGTCGGGTTACTACAGATCTTTTTGATATTACTGAGCTGGCTCATCACGGTCCGGAGGATGTCTGGGTTTCAGTTATTACTCTTCTGGGGTCATGTATTCTTATGTTCGGCATTCGCTGGGAACTTGCGGTTCTGTGTCTTGTTTTTCTTCCACTGAATATTTTTCTTGTTCTCAAAAGCCGCAAAAAGCTTATGTCTACTTCAAAGGCTGTTAAGGAAACAACCGCAGAAATCAACTCAGCCATTGAATCCAGTATTTCTGGAATCCGCGTTACCCAGGTTTTTACCAATGAAGATTATGAAACAAAACGCTTTGCTTACAACAATGAACGCTTTATAAAGGCAAAACAGAACCGCTTCAAGTACATGGCAAATTTCCTTTCCAATGTTGAGTTTGCAGGAAACTTGATGAGTCTTCTGGTTCTTGCAGCAGGCGGATTTTTTATCATGAAAGGTAAAATGAATGTGGCGGATTTAGTGGCAGCAAATCTTTTTGTTGCGGCTTTCAGTGTTCCTGTTCGAAAACTGGCATTTTTTGTGGAACAGTATACCCAGGGGATGGCAGGTTTCAACCGGTTTCTGGAAATCATGCGCCTTGAAAATCCTATAAAAGATGATCCTGACGCAGTAGAAATCCTTAGTGCCCGCGGAAACATTGCTTTTGAAAATGTTGATTTTTCATATACAGAAGATTATCCGGTTCTCCAGAATATTAACCTGAACATTCGGGCCGGTGAAAAGCAGGCACTGGTGGGAAGTTCAGGCGGCGGAAAGACTACAATCTGTAATCTGCTTCCGAGGTTTTACGAAATTACCGGCGGCAGCATTCTTCTGGACGGAATTGATATCAAAAAGATCAGGATGAATTCTCTGCGCAAACAGATTGGCATCGTCCAGCAGGATGTTTTTCTTTTTGCAGGAACCATAAAAGAAAATATTGCATACGGAAAACCAGATGCTTCACAGGAAGAAATAGAACTTGCTGCAAAGCGGGCCGAAATCCATGATGATATTTTGAAGATGCCCAAGGGGTATGATACAGTAGTAGGCGAAAGAGGAATCAAACTTTCAGGCGGTCAGAAACAGCGCGTTTCAATTGCCCGTTGTTTTCTAAAAAATCCGCCTATACTGATACTTGATGAAGCCACATCAGCTCTGGATACTGCCACTGAAATCAAAATCCAGAAGGCTTTTGATGAACTCAGTAAGGGAAGAACCACTATTGTCATAGCCCACCGGTTGAGTACAATAAAGAACGCAGATCATATTGCCGTAGTCGATGAAAAAGGCATTGCAGAAAACGGAACCCATGAGGAGCTTCTTTCCAAAGGCGGTGTTTACAAAGCCCTTTGCGAAGCCCAGTTTAAGATAATGGAAAATTGAATCAGGAGAAATATATGAAAAAGAATATTGTTGTTTTAGTAAGCGGAGGCGGAACAAATTTCCAGGCTCTCATCGATCATGAAAAAGAAACTGCAGACTGTCCTTACCACATCGCTGCAGTAGTATCTGATCACAAAGATGCTTATGCACTGGAACGAGCCGCTCAGGCTGGAATCAAAAGTTATATTGCTTCTCCATACGCTGTTATGGGAAAAGAAGCAGCACAAGCTGCCAGCCGTGATGAAAAACGCACTGCAGTTTCAGACCGTGTTCTTGAAATCTGCCGCAGCGAAAATGCTTACGCCATTATCCAGGCAGGCTGGCTTACTGTCCTTGCAGGTAATATCGTAAAAGAATACGAAGGGAAAATCCTGAACCTGCATCCGGCTCTTCTTCCAAAATTCGGCGGGGTAGGAATGTGGGGTCATCATGTTCATGAAGCAGTTCTTGCTGCCGGCGAAAAGGAAAGCGGTTGTACAATCCATCTGGTAGACTCAGGCTGTGATTCCGGTAAAATTCTCATTCAGAAAAAAGTTCCCGTTATGCCTGATGATACACCGGATACCCTTTATGCCCGCATTGCTCCTGAAGAGCACAAGGCAATTGTTGAAGGAACCTGCATGCTGGTTACAGAATAAAAGCTGCAAAAACGGAGAGAGAAAATGACAGAAAAATTACAAAAGGCTTATCAGTATCTTCAGGAATGTTTTGATAAATCGGAATATTATAAGCTTCCTGAACATGCCGAACGAAAAAGATACCGCCTTGAACATTCAATCAGGGTATGCAAGGCTGGCTTGAGAATAGCAGAAAGTGAAGGTTTCGATGCAGAACATAAAGAAGCCATTCAGATAGCCTGTCTGCTTCATGACATAGGATATTCAATCGATGAACTTCAGGAAGGAAAGAATATGAAAAAACATGGCCCTGTGGGTGCAGAGTTCGTACGTCCTTTTCTGGAAAGTCTTGGATACACCGGAAAGCTTCTTGAAGACATGGTTTTCGGGATTGCAATTCATCAGTATGTAAAATCTGATATTGAAGGAGACAGAAATCCTTTTACACTTACAGTTGCAAATGCCGATGATATAGACCGTTTTGGTCCTTACAGAGTCGCCCTTGCTTTTGAACGGGATTCAATTTCTCAGAAGGAACATCAGGAAAAACTGAATTACATCTGGGATAAAATCGGCTTTTATAAATGGAATCTTGAAGCTCAGGAATTCGGAACTGAAACCGCAAAAAAAATCATTACAGAAGAAATCCAGACTCAGATTAATTTCTATCAGGCTTTATCAGACCAGGAATATATAACTTTCTGGGAAGAGTAGAGATACTCTAAAAGAAAAGAATTTCTGGAGGAGACCGTCAGACAGACTGCCTGACGGTTTTTTATTTTTCATTGTATGTTGTGAATTATTCTACTTCAACCCGCTTGATGTGAGCCCCAAGAGCCTGCAGCTGTTCAACCAGGTTTTCATAACCGCGTTCAATCTGGTAAACATTTGAAATGCGGCTTTCCCCGTGAGCACAAAGTGCAGCAATAACCATTGCCATTCCTGCGCGGATATCAGGGCTAACCAGGTGGTCTCCGTGAAGCATGCTTGGTCCTGAAACAACTGCACGATGAGGATCACACAGAGTGATTCTGGCTCCCATAGAAATCAGCTTGTCTACAAAGAACATGCGGCTTTCGAACATTTTTTCAAAAATCAGAACAGTACCGTCTACCTGTGTAGCCACAACAGTCATAATCGATGTTAAGTCGGCAGGGAATCCAGGCCATGGCATGTCGTCGATTTTTGGAGTCATGCCGCCCAGATCCTGGTTTACTTTCAAATCCTGTGTGTTCGGAACTGTCAGCTCGTCGCCGTCAATCTGCCATGAAATACCCAGCTTTGAAAAATGACTTTTCAGCGGGCGCATTTCTGCCGGTCTGATTCCTTTGATAGTAATCTTTCCTTTTGTTGCGGCGGCCATACCGATGTAGGATCCAATTTCGATATAATCAGGTCCGATTGCATATTCGCACCCGTGAAGTTTCTTTACTCCCTCAATGTGGATAATATTTGAACCGATTCCTGAGATTTTTGCACCCATTGAAACCAGCATATTGCACAGGTCCTGGATGTGAGGTTCACTGGCTGCATTCTGGATAATTGTTTCGCCTTCTGCAAGAACGGCTGCCATAACTGCGTTTTCTGTTGCTGTAACTGAAGCCTCGTCAAGGAAGATGTCTGCTCCAACCAGTTTATTTGCAGTCATATTGAAGTGCCCGTTTACGGCAATATTTGCTCCAAGCATTTCCAGGGCCAGGAAGTGAGTGTCCAGGCGTCTGCGGCCAATAACATCGCCTCCAGGAGGCATCATTTCACATTTACCGGTTCTTCCGATAAGTGGTCCTGCAAAAACAATTGAACCTCTGACTTTTTTTGTAAGTTCCGAAGGAAGTGTCGAAGAAGTAATATTCGATGCATCAATCTGCCAGCTGTGTTTTTTGAGTTTCTTTACTTTTGCTCCAAGAGATTCCAGAATCTGAAGCATAACCTGAGTATCACGAATCTCAGGGATATTGTGAAGAACAACCGGTTCTTCCGACAGGAGAGTAGCTGTCAGACATGGCAGGGCGGCATTTTTGTTTCCGCTTGCTGTTATGGTTCCCGAAATTGGAAATCCGCCTTCAATAATGTATTCGTGCATTGTAATACCTTCTTTATTTTGTGGGGTGGGGGAAGTCTCCCCCTCGCTTCCACCAGCGTCCTTCGACAGGCTCAGGGACCGCTGTTGTCCGCTACCCCCTCTCCTGGGGGCTCAGCCCCCAAACCCCTGATTTTCCGGGCACAGGAGGCTAATTAAAATGTCGGCAGCTTTTGCCATCTGGTTTAGAGAAGCCCACTCAGTTTTTGAATGAAAATTGTGGCCGCCGGTAAAGATATTCGGGGTTGGAATTCCCATTTCTGTCAGGCGGGAACCGTCAGTTCCACCACGAATAGGCGAATCCACAATGGTCACTCCGGCAGCTTTGTAAGCATCTTCCAGACGTTTCAGAACACCTGTTTTGTCCGCCATAATCTTTTCTTTCATATTCAGGTATTGCTGCCGGAACTTAATTTTTACCTCAGCATTGTCCGAAAGGGCGGCAGCTTTTGCCAATTCTTTGATTATTTTCTTTTCCTGTTCAATTTCTTCCATATTAAATGCACGAAGCAGGAAATATGCTTCAGCACTTTCAATTGAACCTTTTACTTCAAGGGGTGCAATAAACGGTTCGTAACCTTCTGTTGTTTCAGGTCTCATGTTTGCCGGAAGAGAAGAAATGAACTTTGATACGGTCTGCACGGCATTTACCATTTTTCCGGCTCTTGCTGTTCCTGTATGACAGGCTTTTCCCGTGAAAGTAACAGTGGCGCTGAAAGCATTGAAACATTCACTTTCAAGTTCACCTATATCTCCACCGTCTACTGTATAGGCAGAACCCGATTGAATCAGATCCATCGGAACTTTATCCATTCCGTGTCCTGTTTCTTCATCGGGACTGAAAAGCAGCTCAAAAGGCCCGTGTTTCATTTCGGGGTGTTTCAAAAGGTATTCTGTAGCAGTAACAATTTCAGCAATTCCGGCCTTATCATCTGCTCCCAGAAGGGTGCTGCCGTCTGAAGTAATGATGGTTTCCCGGTTTTCGGCGGCTTTTGCCAGATATTTATCTTCAGCCGGATCCAGAATGAAGCTTCCTGCCGGGTAAGTGACAGGTTTTCCGTCATATTTTTCAATAATCCGGGGTTTTACGTTTTTTCCGCTGGTTTCTTCACTTGTATCCATGTGGGAAATAAGGCAGACAGGCTTTTCTTTTTCCATTCCCGGGGTTGCAGGAATGAATGCATATATATAGAAATCTTTTGTTCTGATTACTTTCTGGATGCCCAGAGACTTAAGTTCTTCTTCCAGTTTCAGGGCAAAATCCTTCTGCTGCGGGGTAGAAGGGAAAATTCCCCGGTCTGCAGCATCAGAATCGCTCTGGGACCAGGTTTCTGCATAACCGATGAACCGGTTCAAAAGACGGACTGTTTCTTTTTTTGAATGTGAAATAGTAGAATTAATCATAAAAATGAGTATAATATTTCTTATAAAGTTGTTCAAATTTTTAGTTCTGTTATTGACATAAAAGGCGTGCTTCTTTATATTTATAAAACGCATATTTCCTGCAAATACTTGTGGGATTCACTGCTTGCCCTTGTAGCTCAGTCGGTAGAGCGCAACCATGGTAAGGTTGAGGTCTGCAGTTCGATTCTGCACGGGGGCTGGAAAGCTTATTACGCGATTACTATTTAGGAGTATATAAATGGCAAGCAAGAAAAAGGGTTCAGTAGAAATCATCGCTCTTCAGTGCACAGAATGCAAACGCAAGAACTATACTACTTACAAGAACCGTAAGAACATTACTGGCAAAATGGAAAAGAACAAGTACTGTCCATTCTGCAGAAAGTCAATTATGCACAAAGAATGCAAGGCTAAATAATAGTCTTAAACAATTTGGTATTTACTGCCCTGTAAAAAGGGTGGCTTAAATATATACGGGTGTAGTTCAGTT
>DCHR01000049.1:14395-15774 GCA_002315375.1 Treponema sp. UBA1747
AGTCCTACCGCCCGTGATTTTTTTTGATTACGAATCCACCCGGATTCGTAATTATTTTCTTAACCCTAGTTAGAGGTATTAAATATGGCAAAGATGTTCCAGTATTTCAAAGAATGTAAAGCAGAACTTAAAAAGGTTGTATGGCCTTCAAAAGCAGATGTTGGTGCATCTCTTAGAGTTGTAATCATTTCTACTATTGTTGTTGCTGTATTGCTTGGACTTCTGGATTTCGGTTTCACAGAAGCTTTCCGTGCTTTAATGAAATAACAGCGGGGTACATAAGTGTCTAAATCCTGGTATATTCTTCATACCTTCACAGGTTACGAAAACAAAATCGAAAAAACAATCAGACAGTATCTGGATCAGAAAGAGATGGATTCAAACATCCTTACTGATGTTCGTGTTCCAATGGAAGAAATAACAGAATTCAAAGTTGGAAAAGACGGAAAACAGACAAAGAAAACCCGCAAAGTTAATTTTATGCCTGGATATCTCCTTCTGGAGATGGACCTTCCTGAATTCGGCTGGAATGCAACATGTGCTTCTCTCCGCCGTATTAAAGGTGTAACAGGCTTTGTTGGAACAAATCCAAACGAAAGACCACATCCAATTTCTCCTGATGAAGCAAAAAATCTTCTTCAGAAAATGGGTGTTATTAAAGGCAGTAAGCCGACACATGTTAAACAGTCATTTAATGTGGATGATGAAGTTAAGATTACAGACGGACCATTCCAGACTTTTACAGGTGTAATCAAAGAAGTAATGATCGAAAAAGAAATGCTTAAAGTTGAAGTACAGATTTTCGGTCGTCCAACACCAGTTGAACTCAGCTTCTTACAGGCTGAAAAGGTTATCTAAACCGTTCTTTTACATTGCAAAATCAGGTGCGAACCTCCCAAAAGTTCGCTTCCTATACCTGTTTTTGGGAGATGTGCAAGTCCGTTGGACAGAGGCATGTCGTTAAGACGAAGATCTATATGATCCGTCTACACCAATTTTAGGAGAAACAAAATGGCTACAAAAAAAGTCACAGCCGTAATCAAGTTGCAGTGTCCTGCAGGAGCAGCTACTCCAGCTCCTCCAATCGGACCAGCTCTTGGACCTCACGGTGTAAGTGCTCCAAAATTTGTACAGGAATTCAATGACCGTACAAAGACTATGGAAAAAGGGCTCATTATCCCTGTAGTTATCACTGTTTACCAGGACAAATCTTATACATTTATCCTCAAAACACCACCAGCAGCAGTTCTTATTAAGAAAGCATGCAAACTTCAGAAAGGTTCAGGAAACCCTCTGTTGAACAAAGTTGCAACTCTGTCTAAAGCAGATTTGGAAGAAATTGCAAAAACAAAGATGCCAGATATCAATGCTAACGATAT
>DCHR01000028.1 GCA_002315375.1 Treponema sp. UBA1747
TGTTAGAGTTCACTCATTTCAACCTTGCCTAAGTCCAGTTAAAATCGCCACAAATCAGTTCAAGTAAAAAAGCCATTACCAAATGTTCATAAAACTTCTAAACTGAAAATCGCCAGAAACTCAGTCGAGGAGGAATATGAAAAATGATAATGACCATACAGTCACTTTAACACAAGCATTGCAGGATATAAAGAAGGAACAAGGAAAAGGTTTTAATCTTGAATATGTAAATCTTGCCGAACTGGAACGCAGAACCGGAATTTCACGTGCAAAACTCCGAAGACTAAAAGCAAATGATTTTAAGGAAATGCCTCATGGACTTACAGGAAAAAAAGCTGCAAGGACTGTAATCAGCGGTTATGAATCCGTGATTAATGACCAGTTAAGACAGGGCGTAACGAATTCCGTAAACATCTATGACAAACTTAAGGAAGTTGGCTACAAGGGAAGCTTGAGTGGTGTAAAGAGATACATAATGGCAAATAAATCTCTTGTACCAGCTGCAAGGCATTTAGTCGCACCACAGGGAAGCCGAGGTTTGAGATACTTTACTGCTCCAGGAGAAGCATTCCAGATGGACTGGGGATTTACAAAAGTCCGCGACTATTCAGGATACGAATACCAGGCGGCATGTTTTGCAATGATATGCCACCACTGCGGAATGAAATACGTTGAGTTCTTCCCGAATGCAAAGCAGGAAAAACTGTTCATCGGAATGATTCACGCATTCCAGTACATGGGAATTCCTCAAAAGATTCTGACCGACAACATGAAATCTGTCGTCCTGAAAAGAGATTTTGAAGGTCGTCCTGTATGGAACCATGACTATGAAATCTTCATGAAGACAATCGGCTTTGAAACAAAGCTTTGCAAGCCAAGGCATCCATTCACGAAAGGCAAGGTTGAGCGTCTGGTCAGATATGTAAAGGATAACTTCATCGCCGGTCGGCAGTTCGTAAATGTCTCAGACCTGAATGAACAGGCCCTTCAATGGTGCAACGACAAGAACTGTGTTTTCAGAAAAGAAATCGAAGGTTTTTCTGCGGTGCTTCATCAGGATCAATGCAGAAAAGTATGCCTTCCCATGCCTGTGAAGGATCCTGCCATAATGCTGTATCTTTTTCCAGAACGACGAATCAGTTTTGACGGGTTTGTTACCTATGAAGGCCGGAGGTTTGGTGTTCCTTACTCTTACGGGCAGAAAATTGTCCGGGTAAACAGAACAGAAAGGATCATTTCGATTTATTCGGAAGACATGAGCCGTTGCCTTGTTACGCATAATGTTACATGGAGCAGAAAGGATTCTTTCTGCAAGGATCAGTATGTTAACTCTGAGCAGCCAGAAGAACATCCTACTGCACCGGTAAAATCTCTTGCTTACCAGGCATTGGGAATTACGGCGGAAGACAGTTTCAGTAAATTTAATTTTGAGTGAGCGGAAAATGGAAAATATAAAGATTGATATGATAATGAAGAATCTTGACAGTTTGAAAATCAAGATGACTAGTGAAGAATTTGCAAATTTTGCATTAGAAAATGAATTGACACAGCAGGATCTGGATGCAATTTCAAAAGTTTTTGATTTCCTTGCAAAAAGAAAGGATGAAGCTTCGATTCAGATGATGCTGAAATTGAGCAAACTTCCGTTGAAATCTCCAAAGACTTTTGAAAATTTTAATTTTGCGGAAGTTCATGGCAAGAACACTGACCAGTTGAAAGGTTTACAGACTTTGTCGACACTTTACTCGCACAGAAACATAGCATTGATTGGCCCTGCTGGAACCGGAAAGACTCATATTGCAATGGCCTACGGCTATGAATGCTGCCAGCACAAGCTCAAGACTTATTTCGTTAAGATGACAGAATTAAATGATATGTTCACGGAAGCAAGACAGTACGGAAAAACCGGAAAGTTGATTACAAGCCTTGTAAAGCCATCTTGCCTGATTATTGATGAGGTCGGACATTGTGTCTTTGACAAGGAAAATACAAGGATGTTCTTTGACCTTGTCGACCGACGTTACAACAAGGAAGGGCCTTACACAATGATTTTCACCAGTAACAAGCAGCCGTCTCAATGGAAACAAAATTTCTGCGAGGATGATTCACTGCTCTGTGCATTAGACAGAATCTTTGATGATGCTTTGATTTTTAATCTTCGTGGAAACAGCTACAGAGGAAGAAACTGCGAATCTTATTCCCTGACGACAATCAGAGGAAAGGCAACAAACGCTGAACTTTCAGCACCAATAAAATAATCATTTATTTAAGACTGAGTTTTTGGCGATTTCTCATGAACTTAAAATTGGTTTTTCTCGTTGAACTCTCGGCGGTTAAAATCGGTGGACTCCAATAACAATTCAAAAGCCCCGAAACAGGAAAATATCTTTCTGCATGCTGATGACCGCGAAAAATCACTGTGTCGTTCTTTGACACACCCTATGTTATATAATAATAACAAAATCGGAGAAAGCCGGTTTAGAATAGAAGTTAGAGGTGTGTTTATGAAATGCCATATCTTACGCTGGAATCCAAATATTTCTTCTTATACAGAACAAATTCATCTTAATAACATTAATGCCATCCTCAAAGGTGAATTGAAAGATTTTAACTGGAGTGTTTACAACTGGCAGGAAGTAAAAGGCGGCGACTT
Source organism: Treponema sp. UBA1747 (assembly GCA_002315375.1). GTDB lineage: Bacteria > Spirochaetota > Spirochaetia > Treponematales > Treponemataceae > Treponema_D. The sequence goes on from DCHR01000028.1 coordinate 2,654, forward strand.
CTGGATTCTTCAGAAAGTCGGAACTGATGAAGATGGAATTGCGGGGTTTGGTCAATTTGCAGGTCTTCCTTATGAAAGCAACAGCTGGAGAAAAGACGGAACTAAACTTTATTTTTCAAAACTCAATGTCTGGTGTCTCATAGACCGGACAGTAAGTAAAACTCTTTCTGCAAAAGAATTGGAAAAAGAATTTCCAGAAATAAACTGGCATGGCGGACATTCTGGAG
>DCHR01000018.1:0-78951 GCA_002315375.1 Treponema sp. UBA1747
TTTTGTCGTAACATACGATTGTACCTGCCTGGAGCATACCACAAAGGATTGTCTGTTCGCCCATAAGGTCAGATTTTACTTCTGCTACGAAGTCAGATTCCAGAACACCTGCTTTTGATCCACCCATACCTACAGCCAGCGCTTTAGCATATGCCCATCCTTTTCCTTCAGGGTCGTTTTCAGGGTGAACGGCGATAAGATCAGGAACTCCGAATCCGCGTTCATATTCGTGCCAAACTTCTGTACCTGGTCCTTTAGGAGCACACATTACAACTGTGATGTCTTTACGGATCTGCATTCCTTCTTCAATCATGTTGAATCCGTGTGAGTACCAGAGAGCTGAGTTCTGTTTCATGTGTTTCATAACTTCTGTAATAACAGGAGTATGCTGCTTGTCCGGAGTAAGGTTTCCAACAAGGTCAGCAGTTGGGATCATTTCTTCATATGTTCCGCATTTGAAACCGTTTTCTGTAGCGTTTTTCCATGACTGGCGTTTTTCTGTAATAGCAGATTCACGGAGTGCATAAGATACATCCAGACCTGCAGCGCGCAGACACATACCCTGGTTCAGACCCTGAGCACCACATCCTACGATAACGATTTTTTTGCCTTTAAGAGCGTTTACTCCGTCAGCAAATTCTTCTTTAGCCATTGAGCGGCAGTGTCCAAGCTGAAGCTTAGCTACGCGCCAAGGAATTGCATTGAAATAGTTGTTTCCCATTTCTACACCTCTATTATTTTGATTTTATAATTAGCATTTTAATACTATGTATCTATTATATAGTATTATCATTAATCTGACTACTTTAATAATACTAAAGATATTAAATTATGCTTAATTTTTTATTGTTTTTTTGAGTTTCAGACCTCATTTTTGCATTTTATTTCCATAATTTCTTCGATTCCGCGGTGCAAAAGTCTGCAGATAGGAGTATCAGGAGCCTTGTAATAGACTTCTTTTCCCTCACGGCGGCTTTCGATAATTCCTGCTGCCTTAAGAATTTTCAAATGATGGCTTACGGCCGGGCTGGACATTTCAACTATAGCGGAAATATTCAGAACGCATTCTTCGCAATGGCATAAAAGCCAGAAGATTCTGAGTCTGGAATAATCGTCCAGAAGCTTGAACATATCAGCCAGAGTCTGGAAATTCTCTGTTTTCGAAAGGGATTCTTTGAGAAAAGGAGTTATTTCGTCTTCTCCGTGATTATGGGGAAGATTATGGAAGTGAATGTGTTCAGTTCCTGTTTTGTGATCGTGATTTTCCATAAGGTAATTCTATCGTAAAAAAGTTGACAAATCAAACGATTAAATGTATATTTAATTATAACGATTAAACGATTGTTTAATTAATAAATTATAGAGACAGTTTATTCCATACAACTGATAAATCAGAAAGGGGATTACTTGTCCAGGGAGATACAAATGAAGAAAACATACAAAATCGAAGTCGACTGCGCTGCCTGTGCACAGAAAGTTGAAGATGCTGCAAAAAAAGTTGATGGAGTTTCGGCTCTTACAGTAAATTTCATGACTCAGAAAATGACAGTAGAAATGGCAGATGATGCTGATGAAAAGAAAATCATGAAGGCTGTTGAAAAAGCAGCTAAAAAAATCGAAGACGATTTTGAAATCGAATACTAAAGAATCTGATTTTAATTACAGGTGAGTCTGGATCTGAAGTTTTAGAATCCGGACTTTACTGAAAGGGGTGTAAAGATGACCAAAAAACAGAAAAAAGTTTTCAAGCGAATTATTGTTACTTCGGTTTTATTCATTCTTCTGAATGTAATTAATAAGTTTCTGGTAACTGAAGATATCAGACTGGCAGTCTGGTACAAGGTTCCGTTTATCACCCTCTATGGAGTTGCTTATCTTATAATCGGTTATGATATTCTGAAAAAAGCTTTCAAAGGAATTATCAAAGGTCAGGTTTTTGATGAGAACTTTCTTATGGCTGTTGCAACACTGGGTGCAATTGGCGTTGCCATTTATAATACAGTGGCTCTCGGCGAAACAGAATATGATTTTAATGAAGCAGTTGCTGTAATGCTTTTTTATCAGGTTGGTGAACTTTTCCAGAGTGTTGCAGTAGGAAAGAGCCGCAAGAGTATTACAGCTCTTATGGATATCCGCCCTGATTATGCCAATATTGAAAAAGACGGAAAACTTGTTCAGGTTGATCCGGAAGAAGTTCAGACAGGAACAGTTATTACAGTTCAGCCTGGAGAAAGAGTTCCTCTTGACGGTGTGATTATTGAGGGAACTTCAACTTTGAATACAAGTGCCCTTACAGGTGAAAGTCTTCCTCGCGAAGTTGCAGCAGAAGATGAAGTTATTTCCGGCTGTATCAATATGACCGGAGTTCTTAAAATCAGAACAAGCAGAGGCTTCGGTGAATCAACTGTTTCAAAAATCCTTACACTGGTTGAAGAATCTAGTTCAAGAAAATCGAAATCAGAAAACTTCATTTCAAAGTTTGCCCGGGTTTATACACCAATCGTTTGTGTGGGAGCTCTTGTACTGGCTGTAATTCCTCCTGTTGCAAATATCATTTCAGGAAATGAAGCTTTATGGGCCCAGTGGATTTACCGCGCTCTTACATTCCTTGTAATCAGCTGTCCTTGTGCTCTTGTTGTAAGTATTCCTCTTTCTTTCTTTGCCGGTCTTGGAGCTGCAAGTAAAGAAGGTGTTTTGATCAAAGGTTCCAATTATCTGGAAACCTTAAGCAAGGTTCGTACTGTTGTATTCGATAAAACAGGAACTCTGACAAAGGGTGTTTTTGAAGTAGCCGGTGTTCATCACAATAAAATCGAAGAAGAAAAAATTCTTGAATATGCTGCTCTTGCAGAATGCAGTTCAAGCCATCCGATTGCAGTAAGTCTCCGTGAGGCCTATGGAAAAGAAATTGACCGTAACCGTGTTTCAGATATAAAAGAAATTGCTGGTCATGGACTTACTGCTGTTGTAGACGGAAATGAAGTTGCCTGTGGTAACGGAAAGTTGATGGAAAGCCTGAATCTGGAGTACAGTCCTTGTTCTCATACAGGAACTGTTATCCACGTTGCAATCAATGGTGAATACTGCGGACATATTCTGATCAGTGATGTTATTAAGCCTGAAGCAAAAGAAGCAATTGAGGGACTGTCAAAGGCCGGTGTAAAGAAGTCTGTAATGCTTACAGGTGATGCCAAAGCCGTGGCAGAAAAAGTGGGACAGGAACTTGGTCTTACAGAAGTTCATTCAGAACTTCTTCCTCAGGATAAAGTAAGTCAGGTTGAACGTCTTCTTTCTGAACAGACTGAAGGTAAACTTGCTTTCGTCGGAGACGGAATAAACGATGCTCCTGTTTTGAGTCGTGCTGATATCGGTATTGCAATGGGTGCAATGGGAAGTGATGCTGCCATTGAAGCAGCAGACATTGTACTTATGGATGATAACCCTGTGAAAATCGGGCGTGGAATAAAAATCAGCCGTAAGTGCATCAGAATCGTATATGAAAATATTGCATTTGCTCTGGGTGTAAAACTTGCCTGTCTTGTTTTGGGTGCTCTGGGTATTGCAAACATGTGGATTGCAATTTTTGCAGATGTTGGTGTAATGGTTCTGGCAGTTCTGAATGCAATTCGTGCACTTAAATGCAAATAAACTGTTAATCGTTATTAATGAAAGGCGTCCTTCGGGACGCTTTTTTTGTGTACTAATTAAAATATGCTATAATAAAAGAATGAAAATAAAAGTTCAAAATGCTGATTATGCTGATGTAATTAAAAAAGCAAAAGGAATAAACAGTCGTCCCCACAAACAGTGGTGGATATTGAAAGTTCTTGTTGCTTTACTTTCAAAGGGTGATTTCAAAGAAACAGATTTTTCTTATTCAGAAGAAGGAATGAATGCTTTGCAAAAGAATGAACCCTGTCTTATTCTTATGAACCATTCAAGCTTCATCGATCTGAAAATTGCTTTCAGAGTTTTCCGTGACCGACGCTTTTCCATTGTTTGTACCAGTGACGGTTTCATCGGTAAAAACTTTCTCATGAAAAAGCTTGGCTGCATTCCCACACAGAAATTCGTTCCCGATGTTCAGCTTGTGCGAAGCATGATTTTCAGTGCACATGTGCTCAAGCAGTCAATTCTGATGTACCCTGAAGCAAGTTATTCTTTTGATGGAACTGCAACTGACCTGCCTGAAACACTTGGCAAGTTTATTCAGGTTCTTGGGATTCCTGTTGTAATGGTAAAAACCGAAGGTGCTTTTACAAGAGATCCTCTTTACAATAACCTTCAGTTAAGAAAAGTTCCTGTTAGTGCAAAAGTAAAATATCTTTTAAGCCCTGAGGATTTGAAAAGAAAAACTACTTTGGAACTGAACGATATACTGAAAAAGGAATTTACATTTGATAACTGGAAATGGCAGCAGGAAAATTCCATTCTTGTGAAAGAGCCATTCCGCGCAGACCTGCTGAACCGGGTACTTTATAAATGTCCCGCCTGTAAAACAGAAGGTTCAATGGAAGGAAAGGGGATTTTTATCACCTGTAAGAGCTGTGAAAAAAAATATGAACTTCTTGAAACTGGTTTTCTGAAAGCGGTTGATGGAGAAACAGAATTCCCTCATGTTCCTGACTGGTATAAATGGGAACGTGAAAATGTCAGAAAAGAAATTACTGAAGGAAAATACAATCTGGATGTAGATGTTGAAATCTGCATGCTGGTTGATACTAAATGTATATACAAAGTGGGAGAGGGACATCTTGTTCATAACCGGGATGGATTCCATTTGACAGGTTGTAATGGAAAACTTGATTATTTCCAGAAACCTCTGGCTTCTTACAGTCTTTATTCAGATTATTTCTGGTATGAACGGGGAGATATGATTTGTATAGGAAATATGAAAGTTCTCTATTACTGTTTCCCTAAAAATTCCGGTGATATAGTAGCAAAAACCCGTCTGGCACAGGAAGAAATCTACAAGCTTGAAAAAATGAAGGCATAAAAAAAAGGCAGCGAATAAACGCTGCCTTTTTTGTTCCTCAGAAATAATAAATGGGTTTGAGTTGCTTAGTTCAATTTGAAGTAAGCAACCTGAGAAGAAAGTTCGTTGGTTGAGTTTACGTTTTCTTCAACAGCAGCATGAACCTCTTCGAGAGAATTGTTTACTGTATTTGCCGCTTCTGAAATTGAGTTCATGGCATTATTGATTTCAACAGTAATCTGTGAAAGTTTTTCCATTTCAGAAAGAACCTGATCAGAACCATTAAGCATGTTGTTTGAGTTGTCCTGAACAATCTGAGTTGAATCCGTAATCAGACGGATTGCTTCCAGAATCTGGCTTGAACCAGCATTCTGTTCCTGCATGGCCTGCATAATTGCAGCTTCCTGATTCTGTACTTTCTGGGTAAGATCATAGATTCTTGCGAACTGTTCCTGTACTTCACTGATGTTCTGCGAAACATTTTCGATTGAAATACCAAGGGTACCCAGACGGTCAGAAATAGATTTGGACTGTTCATTGGAATCTTCTGCCAGTTTACGGATTTCATCTGCAACAACTGCAAATCCTTTTCCGGCTTCTCCTGCATGAGCTGCTTCGATTGCAGCATTCATAGCCAGAAGGTTGGTCTGTTCAGCCATGTTCTGAATCATTTCGGAAGCTTCCTGCATACCTTTAGATTCTTCAGCAATCTGACGTGCTGTTTCTACGGCTGATTCAACTTTTTTCTGTCCGGATGAAGATTCAGCATTAAGTGCATCAACGGTGATTGTGTTCTGGCGGAGAATGCTTGTTACAGAATTGATGTTTGCAACCATTTCTTCAATGGCAGCAGAAGACTGTGTAACACTTGCAGCCTGACTCTGAACGTTGTCGTTAAGGGTTTCGATATTATCGACAATACTTTTGATGGAAGTTTGTGTCTGATTTACAGAGTTATTCTGATTTTCCATATCTGCTCTGACCTGGGAAATATTTTCTGATATGGATGAGATGTCTTTGGAAATGTGATTAATATTTGTCTGTAACTGGAAGGCTGTTGATGTTGAAGTATCACCTGTCTGCTGAATACTTCCAAGAAGAGCAATAGATGTTGAACTGAATTTGTTCAGGCCATGAAGTGCAAGTCCCAGGTTATCGCGGGTTTCAACATCAATATGACTTTGTGTGTAATCTCCTTCAGAAATCCGTGTGACAAAATCAGAAAGTCCGTCAATGAGTCTCTGTTTTTCACGCATATTCAGATGGTTCGATAAGGTACCAAGAACAATCGAAATAAAGGTAGTAGGAAAAATATAGAAAGCAAAAAAACGCAGCTGAGCTCCGTATTCCAGAGTCATAAGCTTAATTGATGGAGCCAGAATGCCGAAAGCAGTTCCAATAAGGGTCTGGCATGAAACAATCTGCGCGAAGCGGGACATTTTAATTGCCATCTGTTCCCTGCGAACCTTTATGAATTTCATGTAACGGGAAAGGGAAGTGTTCAGGTTTACGTAACACATTGTTCCAACGGAAAAATATGAAGCCAGGGTAGTCAGCATAACAGGAATTCCAAAGCCGTTGGCAAAATCGATTCCAACTGAAATTGCTCCCAATAAGGCACAGATGAAAAGAATAAAGGCAGGTGTAGCTGATGCACACCATAGGAACAATTTGTAGTAAAAGTTTGCACACTTGATTGATTCTTCGCTTCCGTCATAGCTCCGAATCTTTTTCATACAAAAATAGTAAAAAACTCCCGGAACAATAAGCATAAAGAGATTTGCAATTAGCATTGGTAAACTTGAATGGAAAGCTCTTGATTCTTCCGGGGTCAGATATTTTGCACCCTGGACAGCAACCATAAACAGAGCGTATGGAAGATAACAGGTCAGATAAGTAAAAATAAAGATTTTTTTAGGGGGTTTTGGGGCCTGGATATTTTTTTGATTTGCAGCCATAAAGGTCTCCTTGTAATAAAGCGAAAATATTTTTTTGCTCTACTGGAAGCTTTCGCATAGCATGAGCGGACTTTTTGACTTAAGTTATTATACAATGACTTTCTGAATAAAAAAAGAAAAATGTTGGAATTTCGTGATTTTTGGAGAGATTTGATATTTTGAAAGGTGTTATTGCCTTTTGCTATATGAATTTACGATAGATTCAAAAGTTTTTCTCAGGTCTTTTTCAAGCGGCTTATAAAGAGCTTCTTTTTCAATTTTGAGGAATTCAGTCCGGTTAATGTTTCTGGCTCCATAACGGGCCATGTTGTCAGTATAGCTCTGGCTGTCTACGATGATGCCTCCACATTCGGTAAAGGCTTTCATGAACAGAGCAAAGGCACTTTTGGAAGAGTCTGGTTCAATGGTGAACATGCTTTCTCCGCAGAATACACTTCCTATAAGAACTCCGTAGAATCCTCCGGCCAGTTTTCCTTTGTGCCAAACTTCAAAACTGTGTGCATATCCTGCTTTATGAAGTTTTGTATAAGCATCAATCATTTTCTGCCCGATCCAGGTACCATCCTGATCGGGGCGTTTCATAGCGGCACATTCTTTCATAACCCGGCGGAAACATTTATCCATAGTGTAGGTGTAGGGAGTTTTTTTGAGGAAACGTCTGAGGCTGTCAGGACAATGGAATTCCCCGGGAAAAAGAACAAAACGCGGGTCTGTGGAATACCAGGTGACCGGTTCCTTGTCTTTTTCAGAGAACCATGGAAATACGCCCTGCATATAGGCTGAATAAAGAAGCTGGAGAGGAATGCTTTCAGTTATTTCGCATATTTGCCGGCCATAGCTGGAGTATTTTGTATTCGGTTCAGGGAAAGCAATAATTTTTTCCGGGTCAAAAGGTTCATCCTTGTTTTCGTATTCCGCAAAATCTTTTTCAAGAAAGGAAGACAAAGGCACCGAGTAATTTTCAGGGAAAGAAATACGATTTTTCTCAAGCCTGTTCCAGTATTCCGTCTGCTGTACTCTGTTATTGTCAGTGGCACCATAGCGGTATTTGTATGGAATGCTCATTCCCAGATCCCAGTAGGCGAATCCGTTGTCAAAAAGGTATTTTCCCAGAAGTGCCATCTGAAGGTTTCCGATGTCGTTTTCTTTGTGGAATCCTGTCAGGGAAGCATAGGAATTTCCCGTGATGAAACCAATTTCGCCTGCAACAAGTTTGTCGCCGTTCCAGATTTCAACGCTGTCTACGCTGATTTTTGAATCCGGGTTTTCATGGATATGAATTAAAATCTCTGTTAATTCCGGACAAAGCCAGGTTTCCGGGTAACATTCATTAATGGAATCCAGACATTCCCGGAAGGCCCTGTTGAAGGTGAGTTTATAATTACCGAATTTTTTTTCGATGAGTTTTCTGACATTATGGGGGATTCTGAAAGTTTCCGGGGTAATCAGACATTTTTTATTATGGAAGCGGATTGAAAGAACATTGAGAACATCAATCTTCATGGACATGGGATAGAAGCCCAGAAAAAGGGCTGCACGGATCAGGTCTTCGTCAAATTTGAGGGAAAAGGCATCTTCAGAAATAGTGCTGATTACGTAATCTGCAAAGAACTCAATTTCTTCAAGCTCTGGTTTAACCATTTCAAGCCGCATTTCCAGTTTTTTATCGAGCATGAATAAGTCAGCAGGAGAAGATATTTCCAGTCCTCTTGTAACGCATAAAAAACCGAAGGCATCCGCATTTGAGAAAGAATTGAAATATTCATCGATATTTTCAGGAAGTGTTTTATGCTTTTTTATTTCTGAAATCAGACGCTCCCAGTTCATGGTTATATTTTACTGAAAAAATCGTTAAAATACATCTTATGAGTCTGCTTACTTCGATTTTATTGATTCTGGATATTCTGTGCCTTGTGGCATCAGTTGTTGTCCTTGTTGCTTTTTTAATAATTGCCCTTGTAAAAAAAATCAGAAAAGAACCTGCAAAAAAATATGTAATAAAAGGACTGGTTTATTTTATCTATTGTCTTATGGCCTGCGTAATTGTTACCTGGGTAATGAAAATGGGATTAAGTCTTTCTGCAAAAATGCGGGCTTTATAAAAACGGAATTACTGGAGGAAAAATATGATTAAAAATGTTGCAATGATTGGAATGGGCGCTGTAGGAGCTATTGTTGGCGAAGCTCTTGCAAAAGTTCTCGGCAAAGAAAATGTTGAATGCATCTGCGAAGGTGAAAGAAAAGTCCGTTATGAAAAAGACGGTATTTGTATAAATGGAATCCGTCAGGACTTTAATTATGTTACTCCGGAAAATGTAAGAGAAGCAGACCTGGTAATTATTGCAACAAAAAACCTTCAGATGGATCAGGTTCTGGTTCAGATTAAAAATGCTGTCGGACCTGATACAACAATTCTTTCTCTGCTGAATGGAATTCAGAGCGAAAGAGAACTTGAAGAAGTATATGGAAAAGAAAGAGTAATTTACGGTTTCATAATCGGACTTTCTTCAGTTCATGAAAAAAATAATATTATCTGTTCTGATACAGGAACAATTGTTTACGGTGAAAATGATAATTCAAAAAGCCAGCGCATTATTGCAATGGGAAAACTTTTTGATGAAGCAGGGCAGAAGTCAAAGAATCCGGAAGACATTCATCTTGAACAGTGGAAAAAATATCTTATGAATGTTACCTGCAACACAGTAACTTCTCTTTGTCGTGCTCCATACGGAACCTTCAAAAACGAAGTCCTTTGTGATGTAGTCCGTCAGGCTGCAGCAGAAGTAATTGCAGTTGCCAATGCTGAAGGGGTTGCCTTGAATATGGAGCATATGGAAGCCAATATCAGAATTATGGATTCTATTGATCCGCGAGGAAAAACTTCAATGTATCAGGATATTGAGGCAAGACGAAAAACAGAAAATGCCTGGTTCTGCGGTACTGTGGTTAAGCTTGGACAAAAGCACGGAATCCAGACACCGACTTGCGCTCTTCTTGAAAAACTTGTTGCAGTTACAGAAGCCGGCTGGGAATACAACTGAGTTTTATAAGCCCAGAAGCTTTACTGCATTATCACCCAGAATCATTTTACGGTCTCCCTCGGACAGAGGGAGATTTTTTATGAAATCCAGGTCTTCGCTCTGACTGTTCCAGGGACTGTCGGACCCGAAGAGAATTTTTTCAACTCCGTTTTTTTCTATAAGGCGGAGCATCTGTTCAGTATCGATTCTTTTGTTCACAAAGGCAGTATCAAAGTATAAACCTTTGCCGCAGATTGTCTGTTCAACATCGTACCACAAATAGTTTGCGCCCATGTGTGCCATAATCAGTTTCTTTGGCTGGATTCTTTTAAGTACGTTCAGAATACGAAAAGGGGTACAGCGGATTTCGTGGAAATCTGTTCCGTCGTAACCTGAGTGAACAATAGTTATCAAATCATTTTCTTCTGCGTATTCGATAATTTTTATGTAGTTTTCATCATCAAAAAAAGTATTCTGGTTGTCCGGGTGAAGCTTGATTCCTTTGAATCCCATTTCCTTTATCCGGTATATGGCATTTCTAAGGTCTCCCATGGCAGGATGAATTGCGCCGAAGGAGAGAAGCCTTGGCTCAGTAGAATCTGCCGGAAGTGAAGAATATTTTTCATTTATGCCTCTGGCAAATTCATTAAGACTCCAGCATTTTTCAGGGTTTGTACATACAGGAAGAAGAATGGAAAGGTTGATGCCGTTTCCATCTTTTTCTGCTGATTTTTTCATGTTTTCCAGAATCGATGCTTCTGTAGGAATTACATCAATTGGAAAACCTGTATTTTGCTGCATAGTCTGGATTGCTTTTTCTGCAATCTTGTCCGGAAAAATATGTGTGTGAAAATCTACAATCATTGTTTTACAGTTTAATTATTTTCGGCTTCAGTGTCTTTTGCTTTTTTTGATTTTAAACTGAATTTTGATTCGGTTCCTGCAGCAAGGCGTTTGATGTTTTCTTTGTGACGCCATGTCATTAAAGCGCAGGAAAGGGCACAAACACAGATCATTGCAATATGTTCAGCATCAAAAGCTTCTGCAGTGATTGGACAATATGTTCCGAAAGGGAAAGCAATCATGACAGGACAGAGCCAGGCAGCAATCATTGTACAAAGAGACATGTATTTCACTGTAAAAAGGAGAATCAGGAAGATGCACATTGCTACAAGTGCTACGCGCCAGTCCATGAACCAGATAGCAGAACAGGCAACAAGGAAACCTTTGCCTCCCTTGAATTTATACCATACAGGGTATGAATGACCCAGCATTGCAAAGAATCCTGCGTATGAAGCGCCCAAATGAAACTGTCCGTTTACAGCTTTGAAGGCAAATGCAGAAAACAGACAGAGAAGAACTCCCTTTGAAATATCCAGAATGAAAACGTACCAGGCAAATTTATTTCCGTAAACCCGTTTGAAATTTGTGAATCCAGGATTTCCGCTTCCTTTTTCCCTGATGTCTTCATGGTAAATGAGTTTCGACATTACAATAGCCGGGTTGATTCCTGCAACCAGATAAGGTATCACTGCAAAAATAATATATAAAAGAATTACTGGTAAGTTTCCCATAGTGAAATAGTCCTTTAAAATAAATTACCCGCCGCAAAAACGCAGCGGGAAGAAAATTACTGAAGAATCAGAAGATAATCGTAGACATCCTGACCGCCGTCAATTTCATAGAATTCCATGCGCGGATATTTTGTGGAAATTTCTTTTTTGAAGGTTTCACGTTCATCCTGTTCAACAGAATTTCCGTAGATAATAATCATAAATTCATGTTCAGAAATTTTCATGTTTTCGGCTAGTTTCTTTGCGGTTTCCAGTCTGCTCTTGTCTGCAGCAAGCATTGTTTTTCCGCTGAAGCCGATGTAATCATCTTTTTTGATGTCAATGCCGTTGAGGTTTACATCGCGGACAGAAACTGTTACTTCACCTGTTTCAACACCAATCATTGCATCATTGAAGTTCTGGACAATTTCGTCAGTATCTCCGGAATCATAGGAAAGCATTGTGAGTGCTGCATATCCCTGACCGATAGATTTACTTTCGATTACACGGATATCAGACTTTGTATAAAGCTTTGCCGCCTGCTGTGCAGCAAGAAGAATGTTTCCGTTGTTCGGGAGAACAAAGATTGTTTTTGCATTTACTTCATCGAAGGCTTTGATAAAATCTTCTGTTGAAGGATTTTTTGTCTGGCCTCCGTCTACAATGTAATCAGCACCCAGGTCTCTGAACGTCTGTTTTACACCGTCGCCGTTTGCAACAGTAACAGTAGCAAAGTCTTTTGGTTCTTTGTTTTCTTCTTTTTCAATTTTCCCGAATCTGTTATCGACTGTAGATTCGTTATGTTCCAGAGTCATGTTTTCGATTTTCAGAGTAAGGAATTCACCGAACTTCTGGCAGTGGTCAAGAACAAGACCAGGTTTCAGAGTGTGAACATGAACTTTAACAATTGTACCGTTCTGGAAAGCAACGATTGAATCTCCGATTGAACTTAAGAATTCAATGAGCTTGTCAATTTTGAAAGAGCTGATGTCGATTTTACAGGTCTGGAGTCTCAGAAGGAATTCTGTACAGTATCCGTATTTCATCTCATCGAATTCTGTGAAGTGAGAAAAATCAACTTCCTTCTGGCGTTCTGCTGATCCCAATGGGGCAGAAGAAGCCTGGTGAACTTCTTCAGAAACAATTTCTTCTCCCTGAAGTGTTTTGTACATTCCTTCAGCAATAAAGAAAAGTCCGGCTCCGCCAGAGTCAATGACACCTGCTTCTTTAAGAACCTTCAGAAGTTCCGGAGTTTTATCCAGAGATTCTTTTGCTTCCTTCAGATAAGCTTTTGCAAATCCATCAAGAGTAGTGTCATCAGAAAGTTCAGTGTTGACATAATCAGCTGCTTCACGTGCTACTGTAAGGATGGTTCCTTCTGTCGGATTGATAACTGCATTGTAACCGTACTGAACACCGGATTTAAAAGCTTCTGCAAGTTCTTTGATTGTTGCAGTATCCTTTCCTTCAAGACTTTTGGCGAGACCTGCAAAAAGCTGTGAAAGAATTACACCGGAATTTCCTCTGGCACTCATGAGCATCCCGTTTGAAAGGGCTCCTGCAGCTTTTCCGATAGAAGTTTCTTCAGGATCTTTGAAAGCGTTTACTCCGCCTTCAATGGTCATGCACATGTTTTCACCTGTATCTCCATCTGGAATAGGGAATACGTTAAGGTCATTTACGATTTTAGCATTTGCACGAAGGTTTTTTGCACCTCCGGTAACAAGCTTTATAAAGTTTTTTCCGTCAAGTTCTTTGGCGTTCAGCATCAGTTAATTCTCCTGAAAATTATTCCGGTTTTCCTATTGTAACTTCGTTTCCGAATGCCCAGAGACCGATTGTTTCTGGGCCTACAGAAGCACCGATAATAGGTCCGATGTATTCAACTCTGACATCTTTAAATGGAATTGAAGCTTTTACCAGTTCTGCAAGTTCATTTGCTTCATCAATACAGTCTGCATGAACCAGGTAACATGTCTGTTCTTCAGGTTTAACAACAGCTTCTTTCATAAGGTTTACGATTTCCTGAAGGGAAGCTTTGCGTCCTTTTACTTTTTTGAAAGCAAACTGGTTTCCTTCGTAGTCAGCAATCAGAATTGGTTTTACACCAAGCAGATTTCCGAAGAAGGCTGAAGAGGCTTTTACACGGCCGGCGCGTTTCAGACAATCCAGAGTATGAACTGTACAGAATTCATTTACGGTTTTTCTTTCAGGGAGGATTTTTTCATAAATTGCTTTTGCATCCATTCCCTGGTCACGGTATTCTGCACAACGGATAGCAAGCATACCTTCACCGATACAGGCGTTCAGAGAGTCAACACAGAAAACATTTGCATCTGTGTATGTTTCCAGAAGCTTGCGTCTTACAATTGCACCTGTGTTTACAGAACCTGACTGTTTCAGACAGCATCCGATGTAAACAATGTCCATGCCCTGTTCCAGGTAGTGTCCGAATACGCGTTCAAATTCTTCTGTCGGAACCTGTGTTGTAAGGACACGGTTTCCTGCGCGCATAATGTCGTAAAGTTCTTTTGGTGTGTAATATTCAAAATCAAGACTTGCCCAGGTTTCTTTTCCGTCGTAAACAGTCTTCATTCTTACGTAATCAATGTCATACTTTTCTCTCAGATCTTTTGGAAGGTCTGAACAAGAGTCTGTAATAATTTTTACTGGTCTCATAAAATACTCCTAATAGTAAGGTGAATTTAAAATATAATCAAAAAACGGGAAGTTTTAAATAGACAAAATAGAGAAAAATGTCATAAATTTAGACAAATTGGAGAAAATGACCAAAAATTACTTAATTAAAAGGGCTAAAACCTTTTCTTCGGTTACTAATTTCTGCTGGAAGATTTCTTTTATCTGCTGTGCGAATTCTTCATCCATTCCGCGCATTAGCCATTCTGAAAACAGTCCGAAGAACTCCGAGCGGTAAATAAGAACCAGGACTTCGATATTCTCCTTTGAGAGTTTCAATTTATCGGCCCGTTTTTCAAAATATTTCCGGACAAATCTGTCACATGTAACCAGGAGATCCTGTTCAAAAACTTCGCGGTTCAGGGAATTGTAAACGTTCTGGAAGGCTCTTTTGTATTTGGATGCAAAATTGATGAATTCCAGAACGATTCCCTCTACAGAATCAATGGATTTATGCCGTTCCAGAACTTCATCTGTTGTGCTTTCGATAAGTTCATTTACAAGTTCCGGAATATCCCTGAAATGATAATAGAAAGAATTTCTGTTGATTCCGCATTCTTCAACGATTGTCCGGACTGTAATCTGGTTTATGGGACGTTCATTTAACAGCTTTATGAATGCTTTTTCGATTGCAAGTTTTGTGAAGTTTGCCATAAAACTCCTGATTTATCCTTCTTTCTGTTTCTTTATTGAACAGAAACAGGGATATCCTCTTTCCCAGGGTAAAGATCATCAAAGATTGCTTTTCGAACCTTTGCAGCGATTTCATCGGTTTTGAGAGAAGCTATTTCTTCTGCACCCAGAACTTCGACGATTTTCACCTGAACCGGTGACTTACGCCATGGAAAGTTCTTGTGTATGTTTTGAGTTCCTTCTACTGTGAGAACAACAACGGGAACTTTTGCCATTTTTGCAATCTTGAATACTCCGTTATGGAAGGGGAGAAGTCCCTGCTCATAATTTTTGTTTCTGGTTCCTTCTGGATAGACACCAATGGAAACTTTATCCTGCTTCAGATACTCAGCTGCTTTCATAATACATAATAAGGACTGACGTGGATTTTCACGGTCAATCTGGAGAAAACAGCATTTCCTCAGCATACGGCCTGCGACTGGTATGTGGAAATTTCCTTCTTTTGAGATGTAGGCCAGTCTGCATTCCGGGAAAAGGTGCCATACAATCATTGGGTCAAAGTTTGATCTGTGATTGCTTACAAAAAGACAGCGTCCTTCCGGAATTTTTTCACTTCCAGTAACCGTAGGTTTTACACGGGCCCATCCGAGAATGCCTGCAGCAAGCCGCAGAAGATTGGAAAAATAAAACTGACTGAAATCCTCGTATTCTTTTTTAGGATTGACGAAGCGAGAAATGATAAAAAGATAAATCAGATAAAGCATATATTCACCGAATTACATATGATTATAAATGAAAAACTACAATATAGATAGTAATTGATGTAAAAAAGCAGAATCGGTAAAATATTATTTTATATAGAGGATTTCGAGGCCTTATCATGATTAAGTTACCAACAAAGTATAAAAGTGTTCTTAGTGCAAAAGAAACAGAACATGCAATTGTATCTATCAAAGATTTTTTCCAGACAGCTCTTTCAACAGAATTGAATCTGTCTCGTGTTACCGCTCCACTTTTTGTTAAGTCAGGAATTGGTATTAATGACGATTTGAACGGAGTTGAAAAACCCGTTTCATTCAATGTTAAAGGAATGAACGGACAGAAAATGGAAATCGTTCAGTCTCTGGCAAAATGGAAGAGACTTAAGATTACAGAAATGGGACTTAAACCAGGTTTCGGAATCTACACAGATATGAACGCTCTTCGTCCTGATGAAGATCTGGATGCTATTCATTCTATCTACGTAGACCAGTGGGACTGGTGTATGGCTATTGATGAAAAAGACCGTACAGTTTTCTATCTCCATGAAATCGTAAAGAAGGTTTACCGCTGTATCAAACGTACAGAATTCTTCCTCTACGACAGATATCCAGCACTGGAACCAATCCTTCCTGAAGATATCAAAATTCTTTTTGCAGATGACCTGCAGAGAAAATATCCTGACCTGACACCAAAACAGCGCGAAGACAAAGTAGCAAAAGAATATGGTGCAGTATTCATTACAGGTATCGGCGGACAGCTTCCTGACGGAACAATTCATGACGGACGCGCTCCTGACTATGATGACTGGATTACAGAAACAGGTGACGGACACCGCGGATTGAACGGAGATATTCTTGTATGGAACCCAGTTCTGAATTCTGCTTTCGAACTTTCTTCTATGGGTATTCGTGTTTCTCCAACTTCGCTGAAGCTTCAGCTTGAAGAAAGAGGATGTCCTGAACGTTCTAAATTTGAATTCCATTCAAAGCTTCTGAAGGGAGAACTTACACAGACTCTGGGTGGCGGTATCGGTCAGTCACGTCTCTGCATGTTCCTTCTTCGCAAAGCTCACATTGGTGAAACACAGGTTTCTTCATGGAGCGATGAAATTCTTAAGGACTGCAAGAAACGCGGAATTTCTCTGCTGTAATTTTTACTTTTAAGTTTTTTCTTCCAGGGGAATATGATCAGAACTAAAGAAGAGCTTCTGGCTCAGATAAAATCTGAAAAGAGACAGAATAAGAATCTTTTCTCCAGTTTTTTTGTAGACGCATCCTGCATAGACAATGCGGTTTGCCGCGAAGCTCAGAATATTTTCTGTTCTTTTGATATTCCTCTGAATCCTTCAAATAAGGGAGGTAAATTGCTTTTTGATAAAAAAAGTTATGCCTCCAAAGCAAATCTGTTAAATAATGCCGGTTTAATCTTTGGATTCTGTCTTTATTATGCAAAGGATGCCGGCGATACTTTCAAAAACTTTTCCGACCGTTTTGATTTTGCACTGAATCAGTATCCGAATCATATTGAATTTCCTCAATTTGATTTGAATCCCGGTGAAGAAGGGGAACCAAAAGTTTCTGGTTTGTTTTCGGCACAGGATATCAGGAAAGCAAGAGACCTGGCTTTTGCTGCAAAAACTTTTTATTCTGCAGGCCGTGCGGTTCCCTGGTTTCTTTCTGTTTTGAAACCGCTTAGAATTACACCATCCGCTTTTTTTGCAGATTTTTCTGAATGGCAGAGAGTAAACAACTGCGATTATAAAAGCGGTTTTAATCCCGAAAAAGAAAACCACGAAGCAATTGAAAAAATGCAGCTTTTATTTCTTGAACAGAAATATGAAGAAAAGGGCAAGCTGGATATGTTCGTCCTTGTTTCGGATGTTGTGCGTGTAAACGGGGCTATGAGCAGACTTTGTGATGATTCCGCCGGAAAGAATCCTGAAATAAACCTTAATGTTTCTTATAACCCGGATGATCTTTTCAGTGAAGAAGTTATGGACCTTGAATATTTCTATGAAAATGTCTGCATGGAAGAAAGTAAGGTCCGGCTTTTTGTTACCGATGAAGGCCCGGATTACGAAATCAATTGATAATTCATGTCTTTTGAAGACTTCTGAATTAACAAATAGTTCCGGATAAAAAAGTTTTATGATTAGATCTTTTATTTCCTTGAAAAAACAATCCCTTAATGAATTCCTGAAAAATCAGCTGGCTGGAATTGATGAGCTTTCCGGACATGAAGTTTCAAATTCAAAAATCCGTCGTCTCATAATTGCAGGCTGTGTAAGTGTTAACGGTCGTACTGTCACAAGGCCCGGATTTGAATTACGCGGAAGAAGTACAGTAGATTGTGATATCGATATAGAAAAATTCTTTTTTGAAAAACAGCCTGATGATATTGATTTTACGCTTACAGAAAAAGATGTTCTTTTTGAGGATGACTTTATTATCTGTGTAAACAAGCCTGCTTTCCTTCCTGTAGAGCAGACCATAGTGGGGAACAGAAAAAATCTTCATGACTGTGTTGTTGATTATCTCTGGAAAAAAAATCCTACACTCAGAAATCCTCCTTATGCGGGAATCATGCATCGTCTGGACCGGGAAACCAGCGGAGTGATTCTTTTTACAAAACAGAGGGTCGCAAATAAAAGCATATTTGAACAGTTTGAAAAACATACAATTACAAAAACTTATATTGCCGTTGTATGCGGTATTCCCGGGAAAAAGCAGTGGACTGTAGAAAATACCATAGGACGCGTTTCTGCAAAAAGTCAGGCGGCAAAGTGGGGAAGCCTTCCTGAAAGCCGGGGTGGCCTTTACGCGAAAACTTCTTTTAAGTGTTCAGAAATAAAATCAGATTCTTCACTTACTCTCGTGCACTGTGAACTTTTTACCGGCCGCACACACCAGATCCGCGTACACCTTTCAGAAAGCGGATTTCCGATTTTAGGAGACACTTTATACGGCGGAAAAACTTTCAGCAGAATAATGCTTCATTCAGACAGACTTTCCTTTATACATCCTGTTACAAGTGAAAAGATGACTGTTGTTTCAGAGTTTTCGGATTTGAAAAAAATCGGACTGAAAGTTTAAATCTTTACGCTTCCGATGCAGGGGTAAATCAGTTCTTTATAACCTGTTTTCTTAGCCAGAGCTGCTGCTTCTTCAAACCCGAAATCCAGGAATTCAGTGTTATGGGCATCGCTGCTTATGCAGACTGGAATGCCTGCATTGAAAAATAATTCCAGCAAGAAATCGCTCGGGTAAAAATCTTCTGTGCAGCCACGGGCTTTTCCGCCTGTATTTATTTCTGCAATGACTCCGGATTTTTTTACAGCTTTTGTAAAATCTTTCAGAAGGTCTTTGTACCAGCCTTCATTTACATCAAAGAATTTCAGTTCGCCGTTTCGTCTGCGGATTAAGTCCGGGTGTCCCAGAATGTCAAAGTTTCCGTATTTCAGCATTTCCATTTCGGCTTCGAAGTATTCGATGACAGCCTGCTTTCCGTCACCATTATAAAGAAGATCGATTCCCTGTTTTACAAATTCTGTTTTATGGTCTACGGAATAATGCTTCCCGTCCTTTGCAATATAATGAACGGAGCCGATAAGGTAATCGGGTTTAAGTGCTTTGTAAGCTTCTTTGTCCGGACAGGTTACACATGGGAAATAGTCTGCTTCGAAACCGCAGAAAATCTGAATTTTTTCTGAATACTTTTCTTTCAGCCTTGCAATTTCTGAAATATATTTTTCGAAATCTTTTGGCGGAATGTGCCAGTCTTCTCCAAAAGGAAACATGCTGTGACCGGAAAACCCAAGAACAGAAAAATTTTTTTCGATTGCGGCAAGAACCATTTCTTCTGCTGTATTCTTGCCATCGCAGAATGTTGTGTGAGTATGAAAGTTTATTTTACCCATCGTTTTATCCCGGAAAAATTAAATATTTTTGTTCAGAAGAGAAATTGCTTTTTCCAGAAGGACTTCCGGTCTCTGTGGTTTTGTAAGATAAAGAGATGCGCCTGCACTCAATACTTTTACAACCAGATCTTTTTGTGCGCTTGGAGAATAAACAATTACCGGCGGAGCGAATCTGTCGGCTCTGAAATCCTGGAGAATTTCCAGGCCTTTTG
The DNA here is from genome assembly GCA_002315375.1 of Treponema sp. UBA1747. Taxonomy (GTDB): domain Bacteria; phylum Spirochaetota; class Spirochaetia; order Treponematales; family Treponemataceae; genus Treponema_D. The sequence continues at coordinate 19,727 of DCHR01000018.1, forward strand.
AGTTTGGTTCCAGAACATCCAGAATAACAAGACTGTATTTGTCCGGCTCATAGGCATCCTGGAAATCCTGTCCGTTTGTAAAGGTATCTATCTGTGCTCCAACTGCTTCGAAAGTTTTCTGAAGGACCATTCCTGACTGTGGATTCTGGTCGATTACAGCAACTGAGAAAACTGAACCGATAGATTCGTCTTTTTCCATGGCTCCGTTGTCAGAGAAGAAACGGGTTTCAATGGAAGAACTTGAGTCATCATATGATGAGCCCGAAAGGATTTTTTCAGTAATGAGATCAGAAATACTGGTGGTAATTGAACTTTCAACCAGAGTATTTAAAACCCGAGGAAGATTGTCTGTAACTTCGATTCCGTCATATTCAGAATGTCCGTCAACCAGATCACTTACAAACTGACTTAAAGAAAGAATTTTGACATTTTTGCGGTGAATCTTCTGGTGTTCCAGGACATTGTTTATCAGGTATTCCAGGTTAAGACCGTCAATAAAGGTCAAATCCAGATTTGTAAGCATGATGATTACTTTCGGGTTTTCAAGTTCTTCCCGTTCAATCATTTCTGCAAGCTTGAACTTCAGGAGAGCAAGTTTTTCTCTGTTCAGTCCCTGTGCAACTTCGATGAAAATGATGTTTCCGTTTCTGTGGATATCAAGAACACATGGAGTTGAATCCATTACAACCGGAGATTTCAGAATTTTTCCGATGGCTTCGAAGAAAAGGTCGAATTTAATCGGCTTTGTGAAATATTTGAAAACTCCATAACGGGCTAAAGAACCGATAAGTGCTTTGTCGATAAGAGGTCCTGTCATAATGATAGGAATAGAGGCTGTATTTGGATCAGCCAGCTTTTTCTGCATGAAGTCCGAAATCGGGGCCTGGGCATCGACCCGATCCATAATAATCAGGTTTGGCAGAGTGGTAATCATTTTTGTAAAGGCATCGCGGTCTTCACTGGCAGTATTTACTTCGATTTTTCCTACTGTAAGCTTGTCTTTAAGAAAATCACGGAATAAAGGATGAGCATCGATTATTAAAACACTTTTCATAGGTGAATTTTAGCATATCTTGGTGTAAAATAAAATAGAAAAAACTTTGTGCTTTCGGAGGCAAAAAAATGTTTGCAGTTTTTCTGGCAGAAGGATTTGAAGAAATAGAAGCTCTTTCTCCTGTAGATTATTTGAGACGTGCAGGGGTTGAAGTTTTAACAGTTGCAGTAACTTCCCTGAATCCGGTTGACCCAAGAATCGTAAAGAGTTCTCATGGTGTTTCCATGTTTGCAGACGTTACAATCGAGGATTTTATTTCCTCACTGGGTGATTCTCTTCCCGATGCAATTTTCTTCCCGGGTGGTCTTCCAGGAGCAAAAAATCTTGCAGCCTCAGCAGATGTGAAAAACCTGATTCTGAAATGTTTCGAAAAAGGCAAATATGTAACTGCTGTCTGCGCAAGTCCTGCTCTGGTTCTGGCACCAACGGGTATTCTGAAGAATAAAAACTGGACCTGTTATCCCGGAATGGAAGAAGAGGTTGATCCTGAAGCAGTTGAAGACAGTACCCACTGTTCAGGAGTTCCTTTTGTAACTGATGAAAATCTGGTAACAGGAGCTGGTCCTGGAACAGCTGAACAGTTTGCTATGGAACTTGTCAGAATTTTTGCCGGAGAAGAAACAGCAGAAAAAATCAGAAAAGGTTCCTGCCTGCGTTAGTAAATTTAAAAAAAGGGTTAATAAAATGATTAAAAAAGTTGTTGCATTTTTTGTTTGTGCGTTTGTACTGGCCGGGAGTTTTTTGACCGCTCAGTCAACAATGACAGCAGAAGCAGTTTATTCAGAATATTCTTTTGATGCTGAAGTTGTAATGAAAAAGGGAGATTCAAATCCAACTAAGCTTGCCTGGAGAAATATTCTTTATGCAGAAAACCTTGTGGCAGAAGGAAGTTCTCAGGAATATCTGATTAAGGCTGTAAATGTAAAGAAAGGGTATTCCGGTTTTGTTCTCTTTCAGCCGGACGCTCCCGAAAATAAAACCTTTACGGTTTCAACTAACGGAAAAGATCAGAAATTTATTCCGGGAAAATATTTTACCCGTTCTGGCGGTCTGGTCTGGATTTCTTTTACCGCCCCTGATAAGAAAAAATATTGTCTTCCAACTGATATAAAAATTGTTTCTATAGAAGAATATGAAAAACAGAATATGGATATTAATCTTCCTGCTTTCCTTGAAGAACCTCAGGTTGAAGTAACAGAAGGGATAGATGAAAATGTTACTCCGGTTTCTGAAGAAGTTCTTGCTATCGAAAATGTTACAGAACTGTCTTCTGAAATCATTTCTGATACAGATGTTTCTGAAGCTGCTCTGGATGAAGATTCCAAAACAGATTTTTCTGAAGTCGCTTTGAATGATGCTTCCGGGGTTTTGGAAACTCCTTCAGAAAATGAACCGGTTGAAAACGAAGAAGAAAATGAAATCGAATCCGAAACAGAAACAGAATTAGCCGAAGGGACTGAGTCTGATGAAGAGGCAGTGGAAGAAACAGAGGTTACTGAAGAAATTCCTTTTGAAAAAGGCGATTTCAAGTATGTGCGGGATTCAAGAAATTTCCCGGCCAACGGAAACGAAATGGTTTCCTTCGTTGGAACCAACAGACAGAATGTCGAAAAGGAAACAAATGTCGTAACATTAATTAAAAACCTCCCTGACGGAACAAAGCCTAAGCTTTTCTTTATGGATGGTCTTGAGGTTCTTGTTTATATTGCTCCTGATGTAACACTTCATGCTGATGACAACTGTTATTCGCTTTTCTATTCGACTCGCCGTTATGGAAGGGATGAAGATTTTTCTATTCCGAAACGGGTGATTGAAAATCCGAAGATAAACGGAAAACTTACAAACATGCTGGATTTTGACGGGGCCGTTACATCAATTGGCGGTAAACAGAAACTGGTCCTTGTCTGGACTCAGTGTACAATCCAGAATACAGCAGAAACAAGTGAAGAAGATCTTTTCAAGAAAACTGCGATTTACTGGTCTTCATGGAAAGAAAATGATAAGGGATGGGAAAAAGCTGATTGTATTTCTGAATTAAAGGGAAGTCTTCAGTTCAATCCTGAATTAAAGAATGCAGATAAAACTCTTTGCTTGAAAATCAGAAACAGACCTGATAATACTCTGTTCACTGTGGAAGAAAATCCGGCTTTTGCAGAAAAGCAGTTCTTCTTTGTTCTCAATAAAAAAGGTGTCTGGGAAACTGCAGGTGCCGGACAGTTTGAAGATACAAAAGCGTTGTACCCGGTTGAAGATGTGAATAATCCGGTTTCTGAAAATTACCGGTACGTTTATAACAGACAGGGAATCCTTTCCGGATGCTTCTGGAATGAGGGTACAAAAATATTTGCCAAATCATATCTGAAAAGTCCTGATACAAAGAAAATGATTTGGACAGAAAGTGTTTCTGTTGTTTATCAGGCTCCTGGAAGTACATACAGGATTCTTGATCCTCATGCAGTTGTCCGCGATTCCGGAGAGTGGATTTTTACATTTGTCCGTGAAACTGAAGACGGAAATAACATTTGTATTTCAAGAGTAAATAATGAACCATGTATGGTTACAACCAGAATGGTTCCCGATTTGAGGGACCTTCAGAAACCGGGAAATACAGTTCATTTTACTGTAACAGTTCAGAATCTGGGACTTGGCATTGCAAACGGTCTTGAAGTAGTAATCAAAAATGAATTCAAAACTGAAGCTGGAAAGGTTGCCTATAAAAATAATTTCTACCCGGGCACAACTTATGAACTTCAGGGAATCTACCAGAAACTGAAAGGTAAAGACGGCGTTGTTCCTGTTGAAGAAATCTATGCGGATATCAAGCTTCCGAAGATGAAGAAAAACAGCGAGTTCGCTTTTTATGATGCCCGTTACACTATGGGAATCCCGAAATTCGCTTTCGGAGATATTTTTGTTTCTACAAAAGGAAAGAGCCAGAAAGTAATTTATACTCTTGGAACTTCCAACGGTATAAAGGTTAAGGCACCGAATACGGAAGTAGTAATTACCGAACACAGTGAAAATCCTGAATACGAGGATAATTCAGTTTCTGTAGCAGTTGAAGAAGCCTTTTCTGATTCATATCTGCAGATGGATTTCGATTATGAAACTGCCGAGTTCGATGAAAAATCCTTCACGTTCAATGCTCTTTTCCATTATGAAGAAGAAAGAAGGAAAGTATCCGGATGGACTCCTGAAGAAGTAGAAGAAGAAACTGCAATCCGAACTTCCTGCGAAGTTTTCAATCCGGTTTATATGAAACCGACTTTCTACGGTACTATTCTGGATACTGTATTCACAAAGAAAACCCGTATAATGACCTGTGAATTTGTTGTATCCAATAACTGGCCGGCAGCAATTTCAGATAATATTAAGCTTGAACTGTTCAATGTTTCTACAGGAAAATCAGAACAGATTCTTGAAATCCCATTTGATCTGGATGTTCTGGAAAATAAAAAAGGAACAGTTTCCTTTGTTCCGGCCCTTACAGACGTGGCAGGGGATTATATTGTAAGAGTAAAGAAATAGAAAACTTTGCTCGCGCTTTTTTGAATATAAAAATCCGAGCTTCCATAAATGCAAAAGCCGCAGAGAGTTATAAACTTCTTTGCGGCTTTTTCGTTAATAAAATAATTGATATTTATATTTCGCAAAAGCTCCCGCAAACACCAATGGAGGCTTTCTGCGGGGCTTTGTGCGTTCTAGAAAACTAGCATTTTGGTGGACGTGCTACAACTTTTGCCAGGTTAGGGCGTTTTACCATATCACCTTTCAGTCCTTCTTCACGTGCTTTGTTTACGTAAGATGGATCCTGGAAAGAGTATGTGAAGTTTGTGTGAACGTCGTATGTGCCTTTCATAAGAGCGTAAGCATCTTCTGTCATTACCAGTTCTTCGTCTGTTGGAATAACGAAAATCTTTGTTTTTGAATCGTCTGCAGAAATACAGGTTTCAGCATTTCCTGTGAATGACCATTCGTTTTTCTGTTCGTCAATTTTAATTCCGTATTCTTCAAGTCCTGAACAGGCCTTCATACGTGTGATTGGTCCGCGTTCTCCAACACCTGCTGTCCATACGATAGCATCTACGTGTCCCAGTTCTGCCATGAATGCTCCGATGTATTTTTTGATGCGGAGAGCTTCCATTTCGATTGAAAGCTTACAGAGTTCGTCACCTTTAGCAGCGTCAATTTCAATGTCGCGGCGGTCAGAGTATTTTGTTGTAATACCAAGACAACCAGATTTCTTGTTGAGTGCTGTATCCATTTCATCAGCGCTCATTCCTGTTTTTCTCATGATGTAGAATGGAAGAGCAGGGTCCAGGTCACCTGAGCGGGTTCCCATTACAAGACCTTCAAGAGGTGTAATACCCATTGTTGTGTCGTAGCATTTACCGTTTTTAACTGCACACATAGAAGAACCGTTTCCGATGTGACAGATGATTACGTTTGTATCTTCTGGTTTCTTTCCAAGAAGAACTGATGCACGTTTTGCAGTGTAAAGGAAAGATGTTCCGTGGAAACCGTAGCGGCGTGCAGAGTATTTTGTGTACCATTCACGTGGAATAGCATACATGAATGTTTCTTCCGGCATTGTCTGGTGCCATGCTGTATCCATGATTGCAGCATGTGGAACATTAGGCATAACTTTCTGGGCAGCTTCAATACCCATAATGTTTGCTGGCATGTGGAGTGGTCCCAGGTCGATAACTTCTTTAAATCCTTCCAGTACTTCAGGAGTAACCAGAACAGATTTTGTGAATTTTTCTCCACCATGGAGTACACGGTGACCAACAGCTCCGATTGCATCCAGATTGTCGATAACACCAACTTCTTTGTCTGTAATCATTGAAAGAATAAGTTCAATTGCTTCTTTGTGTGTAGGACAAGGGCTTTCTTTTTCAGTTTTGTTTCCTTTTGCCTTGTGAGTAATGCATGAACCGTCGATACCGATGCGTTCTACTACACCATTGGCCAGAACTTCTTTGTTGTCCCAGTCATAAACCTGATACTTTGCAGATGAAGATCCGCAGTTCAAAGTTAAAATTACCATGATTTGTTGTCCTTAAAAATGAATAGATATGATAAAAAGATTATAATCACTTGTTTCATAGAATTCAATAAATAGAAAATACTATGAAAATTTGTGAATTTGGTGTATAATTTCTTATAATATTTTAAATGGGGGGAGTCTCTTGCAGGTAAAGAACTTGGGTGAAATTAAAGCAATTGCCTTTGATATCGACGGAACGCTTTACGAAAACTGGAAGCTGAATATCCGTATTATCTGGCATTTCCTTAAGAACATTACATTCTTTGCAAGATACGGACATGCAAGAAACCTTTTCCGGGCTTCAGGTAAAACCATGAACTTCCGGGAAGAACAGCTTTCCCTTATGACAAAATATTACTTCGGTTCAGAATCCAAAGCACAGAAAAAAATGGATGATGTAATTTACGAAGGTTTGAAAAAATATTTCAAGAAAATAGTGCCGTGCAAAGATTCTCTGGATACGGTTAAATCTTTTAAGGAAGCGGGGTTCAAAATCGCACTTCTTTCAGATTTTCCTCCGGAACAGAAAGGCGGGTTATGGGGATTCCAGCCTTACTGCGATGTTATCCTGGGTACTGAAGCCTGCGGTGCTCTAAAACCTGCTCCTGTTTCATTCAGAAAAATGGCGGATGACCTTGGGGTAAAACCTGAAGAGATTCTCTATGTTGGAAACAGTCACAAATATGATGTGGTTGGTGCCAGAAATGTAGGAATGAAAACGGCCTGGTTTACAAAAAAGAAACTGGATAAAACCGGACAGGCTGACATTGTGTTCAGCAGGTTCAGTGATCTGAAACAGATTATTCTGAAAAATATATAAAAAATAACTTGGGTGGGAAAAAGTGGTTATTTCAATTTCAATTATTGTTGCTCTTCTTGCAGCAGCCGGATTCTCATATGTTTTTCATGAACTGGAAAAACGTAATTCAACTTATGAAAGCGTAAAAAGATACTCAGATAAATGCATCAAACAGCTTGATGAAAAATTCCTTGGAATAAAAAAGGAATTCAATCATCTGCTGTCTGATCTTGAGGGAAACAAGACAGCGGCCAGTGCAGCAGTCCGCGTTCTCAAAGAGAAATCTGACGAGTTCAACGGGGAAATCGGAAAACTTTCTGATGACATTCGTGCAGTCCAGAATATCGAAGCCAAAATCATGCATTTTGATTCAGTTCTCCGCGAACTGGATGTAATGACCGGAAAGGTAGAAGAAAATCTTCTTCTGGTGAAAAAAGAAAGTACTATTGTTGATAACCTTAAACAGAGGCTTTCTGAACAGGATAAGAAAGTAGAACAGATCAATAACCGTATTCCGCAGATTACCAGAGAGTTCAACGATAAAAACGAAGAACAGCTTAAGAAAACAGGAACCGTTCTGTTAAGTGAATATGAAAAATATGCAGATAATGTTCGCGTTGAACTTGAAAAACAGAAGAGCGAAGCTCAGAGCCTTCTGATAAAAATTAATTCTGATATTCACGCAGCCTTTGATTCGGCTGCTTCCCGCGCAGACAGTCTGGAAGATACAACTTTCCAGCATTTGAGCCAGCAGGCCGCAAAACGTGTTCAGGAACTTAAGGATAGTTTTACCCGTGATACTGAAAAACTGGAAAAACATGTAAATGAACTGGCCCGTACAACTGATGAAAAAATTCTTGCAGATGTTGACAGCCGCCTTGAAACCTTGAATACAGATGTTACTTCACGTCTTGAAACTTTGAACACAGATGTTTCGTCACGTATTGAGACTGTTCAGTCGGATGTGTCTGTCCGTGTTGATAATCTTGAAAAAGGTGTTAATTCCCGTGTTACAGAAATGGATTCTGATTTCCAGGATCGGATTACTGCTGTTGAAACGGATGTTTCAGAAAAAATTGCTGCAATCAACAGTGAACATTCACAGAAAATACAGTCACTGGCTGCTGAATACGAGGAAGATTACAAGAATACTATTGCTGACTACAAAGAAAAATATGATTCCCTTTCTGTGGAAGTTAAAGACTACATGGACAAAATTAAAAACAGCATGAAGGAACATGTAGAAAAACTTACAGCAAGCTATACAGAAAAATATACTCAGCTTAAAGAAAATTATGCAGCTCAGCTCGATTCGGTAGCTGGAAAGAACAGCGAAATAATTACAAAATTTGAAGAAAGATTTACCGTTGATTATCAGAAGCTGAATAATAAATCTGAAGCTTTTGCAGCTGATTACAATAAAAAAGTAGATGATTTCATTGCATCCGGAAACGACAGACTGGCATCAGTTGAAACCGATTTCAATGAACGCGCAGGAAATCTGGAAAAAGTAATGGAAGAACTCCACTCACGAATGAACGGGGAAGAAAATGAACTTGCTGCTTCAATGGGAAAACAGCTTAAGGAACTGGATGCAAATTATCAGAGCCAGTTTGAAACTGTGCAGAAAACCCTCGATGAAAAATTTGCCCTTTACCAGCAGAATGCAGAAAAAGTCAGTGCAAAGGTTGATACTGTAGATTCTTCTCTTAAGGAAAAGTATGACACTTATACTGGCAGTCTTCAGACAAAGATTTCTTCGTTCCAGGCAGGAATTAATGAATCGCTGAAGAATGCAAAGGATTCTGCAAATACAGTTCTGGGAGAAACAAAAGAAGCTGTTGCAAATCTGAAAAATGAATGTGCCGAAGTTGAAAAACGTGCTCAGGAACTGAGACCTCAGATTGAAGCCGGCATTAAAGATGTGGAAACAAAACTCGAAGATTTCAGAGTTTCATCTCAGAGCAGAATGGAAACTTTGAATAAAACTCTTCAGGATGAAATCCGCAACGCTCTTGCAGACGGCGAAAGCCGTCGTCTCAGCATTCTTGAAAGCGCAGATGATCAGCTTGGCGAATACAAAAGAGACCTTGAGTACAAAATTGCACAGCTTCAGACCTCATCAAGCGATATTGATATGCTGGATAAGAGTCTCCGTGGCGCAATGAATGATGTTCAGAACCGTATTCTTTCTGATTTTGACAAGTTTACAGGGGAACAGCAGAAGAAGCACGAAAGATTCAGTAATGGTATTAAAGAAAGTTCTGATGCTCTCGAAGAAAAAATCCGTGAAATCGATGATGCATTAACCGGACTGAAGGAAAGCGCTGCAGGTTCTATGAATGCAAAACTTACAGAATTTGAAACTACCTTTGAAAGAAAACTTTCTGAAAATACAGAAAAAGTTGATTCTGATTTAAGTCAGTGGAAACGCGATTTTGATGGAAGAATCTCAATTATCGCTCAGGATTATCAGGAAGCAAGACGCCAGGTTGAAGAAGATTTTGCAGAAAAACTCCGTGCAAACATTATTTCTCTTCAGTCCAAAACAGACAGTCAGCTTGAAACTGTAGAAAATGATGTTGAAGGAACCAAAACACGGCTCCAGGCTGATGTAAATACAATCCGCTCTCTGCTCAATGAGTTTAAACAGGAAACTACAGATAAAATTGAAGAAGCAACAGAAAGCGCTTCAAATGAAATCAAGTCTCTTGGAGAAAAGAATTCAGGTCAGATCAGCGAAGCCGTTGCAAAGCTTCAGATTTCAATCCGCGATGATCTGGAATCTTTCCAGGAAAATATGAAGAACAAGCAGGAAACAAGTGCCAGCTCAATTGATGCTTCAATCGCCGAATTCAATACCTGGAAAACTCAGCTCAAACAGCAGATGGTTGAATACACAGACAGATTCAGAGATGATTTTGATTCGTTCCAGAAAACTACAAATGATGAGCTTCGCAGAAAAGAAGATAAGTTCATGGGAGAGCTTCAGGAATATAATGATTCTTTGAAGAAACAAATCCAGGATACTGATGAAAAGATTTCTGAACGCGAAACAGAAATCAGTGAAAATATCAATCTTCTTAAGGATACTCTTGAATCAGTTACAGAAAACAACAAGAGAAAGCAGAATGAAATCATTGATGACATTCAGAATAAATCGAATGACCTTCTCATGCGTCTTTCTGAACTGGCAAAGGAAGTTAATGCAGTTGAGTCACAGATGTCTGTATATGAACAGGCTGATATGATGAAAAAACAGCTTGATGCAAAAATTGCAACTATCAGAGATGCTTTCGATGATCTGGAAAAATTCTCTGATTCTGCAGAAAAATATCAGACTCAGTTTGCAGAACTGCGCCGCATGAATGAAGCTATTGATGATACAGTTTCAGATTTCGAAAGCAAGAATAATAAAGTAGAAAGTCTTGAACAGCGTTTCAATTATATGATGGAACTTTCCGGACAGATTGATTCAAAAATCAGAACACTGTCAAATCAGTCTGACGATATTATGGGACTCGAAGTTAAGGTTAAAGATTTTCAGGAAGCAGTTGATGCCTCTGAAGAAAAACTCCTGCGGATTGAACAGAAAAATGCTGTTCTTGACCGCGTAAACCAGGATATTTCTGATGCCTTTGAAAAACAGAACGAATTGAATCAGAGTCTTACAGACTGCCAGAGACAGATTGCATCCCTGCCTGGTGAAATAGAAACCGTTCAGAAAGATGTGGATATTATTCTTAAAAATGCCAAGAAGATTTCGGAAACTGCAAAGAAACTGGTTAATGTTGAAAACATTATTACTGATTCTGAAAAACGAATCGATGAAATCAATGCAGCTTCTTCAGGAATCAAGAAAATCGAAATGGATATCCGTCAGCTCAACAAGGATGTGGATGATAAATTTGAAGCCCTCAGAACTGTAGCCAAAGAAAAAACAAAGTCAACAGCAAGAACTTCAAAGGTTGAACCAAATACTTCCAAATCACTTACACCTCAATTGCGCCACAATGTTCATGTTCTTAAGACACAGCAGAAATGGTCTGATGAAGAAATTGCTCAGAGAACAGGTCTTTCTGTTGGGGAAGTTGATCTTATTCTTTCTCTTCCGGATGAAGACAGTATCGTGTAATCGTTTTTGTTACCTGCTCAAAAGGCAGGTGGCAAAAGCTTCAATCTGATTTTCCCAGTTTCCGGTTTTCTCATAAGTCTTTGCTTTTACAAAAACTGAATCTGCCGGAACATCAAGAACTTTAGAAATGCTTTCTATTATCTGCTGGCGGTAGGGAAGGAATTTAGGTTTTTCAAGTTTTACGACACAATCCAGGTTTTCCAGTTTCCAGCCTTTTGCTGTTATTTTATCCCAGACTGTTTTCAAGAGTTTTTTTGAATCGGCATCTTTCCATTCTGCTTCTTCAGGGGGGAAGAAGGAGCCTATGTCTCCAAGTCCCGAAGCTCCCAGAAGGGCATCTGTTATGGCGTGAAGGAGAACATCTCCGTCCGAGTGACCGTCTTCACCTTTTTCAAAAGGAATTTCAATTCCCCCAAGAACAAGTTTTCTTCCTGAAATCAGGCGGTGCATGTCGTAGCCAAGTCCTGTGTGAATCATTTTGTTTTCCTTCGGGTTTGAATTGCTGCTGCAGGAAATTTTCTGCAGGTCTTCCGGATATGTGATTTTTATATTCTGTGAATCACCTTTTACTGAAGAAACCGGACCGCAATACTTGTTCCATATTTCAGTGTCATCTGTGTATTCACAGCTGTCTTTCGAAGCTTTGTTATGGGCTTCAAGAATTTCTTTCAGGAAAAAAACTTGCGGGGTTTGTACAGAAATCAGGTTCTTCCTGAGAAGGTGGGCGGTAACTATTCCGCTTTCATTAATCTGCTTCTGAGTTTCTGTTGGTTCGAGTCCCGGGAAGGTGGCTCCTGATTCTTCTGCCTTTTCAACAGTTCTTTCAATCAGTTCCCTTGAAATAAAAGGTCTGGCGCCGTCGTGAATGGCGGCAAGATAATTTTCAATATCAGGAATTAGTTCGGACAGTTTTTTTAATCCGTTGTGAACTGAACTCTGGCGGGAAGAACCGCCTTCTGTAAAGAGAATTTTAATTTCAGGATTATTCTGCAGTAGGATTTGAAGTTCCGGATCAGTGAAAACTGCTTTTTCGGCATCCGGGGTTCCCTGTGGAGGAACTGTAACACAAATCAGTTTTGAATCTGTGAATTGAAGGAATCTTTTTATGACAGTGGAAAGAACTGTGCCGCTTTCCATTGTCATATATTCTTTTTTGATTCCGCTGCCCATTCTTGTTGAGGAACCGGCAGCAGTAATCAGGATGCAAAGTTTTTTACTCTTCGAAGTCGTCGCCGTCATCTTCGTAATCGCCGTCATCTTCGGAATCGTTCTTTCCTTTTGAATCAGATTTTACGTCATCCATTAAGTCGTCGTCTTCGTCATCATCAAGAATTGCAATGTGTTTAACTTTTGGAGCGGCTCCAGGCGGTTCAAGTTTAAGGTGAATCTGGTTTTCAACTTCTTTTTCTGACATTCCAAGTGCAATTGAAATTTCATCGATAAGGAGTTTTTTTGCTGAATCGTAAAGTTTGCGTTCAAGGATTGGAAGTTCCTTTACCTTGCTTCTTGTATAAAGAGTGCGAACGATAGTTGCAATGTCTTTAACTGTACCTTTTTTCAGGAGTTCCAGGTTCTGCTGGTAACGCAGTTTCCAGTCTGATGTAGGTGTTTCACAGTCTTCAGAAAGAAGATTCAATGCTTCTTTTGCTTCAGCTGCGCCTACAATCTGGCGGATTCCAAGGCCCGGTGCATTTGCAACAGGAACCATTACAACCATGTCTGATGCTTCAATATAGATTTTATAGTAGGGTACTGTTTCGCCTTTGAATTCTTTTTCAAAAACTTCAGTGATTTTTCCGACACCCTGACTCGGATAAACAACCTTCTGGTTGACTCTGAATTTATTACTCATAACCTTTATTATACTACAAAGTTCAATAAATGAAAACAAACTGATTCTGGAATATTGTTATAAATAAAAATACTAAATAAATGGTATTTATTGAAAGTGAAATGTAAATTGAATACAGAATCTAAATTAACGAGGATTTTATATGTTCAAATGGGTATGGTCCTATATCAGAAAGTATTCCCTATGGATGTGTCTGGGCATAAGTCTCACAATAGTTGTTTCAGCTCTCAATATGATTAACCCTTCAATTACGGGACGTATAGTTGACCTTGTAATCGGACAGGGGAAACACGATCTTCTCCCAAAACTGATTTCAATAATGATTTGCTGTACTTTGGGAAAAGCAATTATCCGTTATTCCTATCAGTCAATTTATGAACAGGTTTCCCAGAATGTTATGCGCAATATGCGTGAAGATTTATATGCTCATATTCAGACTCTGGATTTCTCCTGGTATGATAAATCTCCAACCGGAAATGTAATGACTATGCTGACAAGTGATCTTGATATGGTACGTCACTTCTGTGCATGGGTTATTTATATGACAATCGATAATGTTCTGGTTTATGTTTTTTCAATTATTGTTTTAAGCAGAATCAGCTGGAAACTTACTCTTGCATTCCTGATTATTGCGCCTTTTATTATGTTCATGGTCTGGAAGTTCAAGGGAGAAATAAAACCTTCTCATTTGGCTGTTCGCGATCAGTTTGCGAAGCTCAATACAAAGGCCGGTGAAAATATCGCAGGAAACCGTGTCGTTAAAGCTTTTGTACGGGAAGATTATGAAATCAAAAATTTTGAATCAGAAAATCTTGGTTATCATGACCGTAATATTGAAAATGCGGATATCCGCATTAAATATACACCTGCAATCGAAGCAATCTGTGGGGTTCTTCCTGTTATTTTAATTATTTTCGGCGGTTATCTTGTAGTGAAAGGGGAAATTTCACTTGGTAATGTTGTTACTTTCAACGGCCTTATGTGGACTTTCAGCCAGCCTGTAAATATGTTTGCTCATCTTATGGATAATTATCAGAAATTCAGTGCCAGTGCCCAGCGTCTTTATGAACTTTACCAGACAAAAGGAACAATCAAGAAGGATACCGCAGTCAGCGCTGTAGGAAGAAAAAATCTTGGTCTTTCTGAAAAGTCTGCTGATTCTGAAAATAGCGATGAGAAAAAGAACCTTCCTGAAGTAGCTTTCGGAAACATCAGATTCAACAATGTTTCCTTTGCCTATAACGAAAATAAAGTTCTTAAGAATGTAAGCTTTGAAGTAAAACCTGGAATGACCGTAGGAATACTCGGGCCAACCGGCAGCGGAAAATCAACAATAGCCCGTCTTTTGTGCCGTTATTACGATGTTTCAGATGGAGAAATCCTCATTGACGGAAAAAACATCAGGGATTTTGATGTTGAAGAATTGCGTCGTCACATAGGAATTACCATGCAGGAAGCTTTCCTTTTCAGCGACACAGTTGCAGGGAACATTAAGTTTGCAAATACAGATGCAACTTTCCTGGAGGTTGAAAAGGCTACAGAACTGGCCCGTGTAAAAGATTTTCTTAATGATCTTTCAGAAGGTTATGACACAGTTGTCGGAGAACGGGGAGTGGGGCTTTCCGGCGGACAGAAACAGCGTATCGCACTGGCCCGTCTTTTCCTGGCAAATCCTCCGGTAATGATTCTGGATGATACAACTTCAGCTGTTGATATTGAAACAGAAGAAAAAATCCGTGCGTCAATCCGGGAAATGTCTGCAGGTCATACAACATTTATCATCAGTCATCGTGTTTCTTCTTTTGAAAATTGTGACCTGATCCTGGTTGTTGAAAACGGGGAAATTACAGCCCGCGGAACTCACGAAGAACTGAAAAATCAGCCTGGTTATTATCAGGATGTATGGAACTTACAGAAATAGGAGGAGGAAAATATGGCATCAAAAACAAAAAACCGTTTTGACGAAGATGAAAAAACATATGAACAGAAGCTGAATCTTCATGTTGTATTGCGTATTTTCCATTGGATTAAGCCTTACAAGAAACAGATGATTCTGGCCTGTATTATGATGCTCAGCTCCGCAGGTATTTCTCTTACTTCGCCTTTACTTATTAAAATTGCACTTGATACAGCCATTCCAAACGCAGATTTCAGAATGCTTGCCTTGATTTCCGGCGGTATGCTTCTGGGGGTAATTGCAGTATGGCTTTTGCTACGCGGCAGATTAAAGATTATGAGCCGGGTTGCCCAGAATATCATTGTTCAGATTCGCCGTGAAGTTTTCGAAAAACTTCAGAATCTTCCCTTTACATATTTTGATTCACGTCCTCACGGAAAGATTCAGATTCGCGTTGTTAACTATGTAAACTCTCTTTCTGATCTTTTGAGCAACGGGATTATCCAGCTTATTACAGATCTGTTTAATATTACTGTAATTCTGATTTTCATGTTCTCTATTGATGCCCGGCTTACATTGATTTGTATGGCTGTACTTCCTGTTCTTTTCCTTGTTCTTTTCAGCCTTAAAAAAGTGCAGCACAGAGCATGGCAGCAGGTTAGCGCCAAACAGTCCAATTTGAATGCTTATCTTTCAGAAAGTCTCAATGGCATGAAAATCACACAGAGTTTCTCACGGGAAGACCAGAATCAGCAGATTTTCAATAATCTTTGTGACAACTGGAAGAAAACCTGGATTAAAGCCGTTTCAATCAACAATGTTATCTGGCCTACAATCGATAACCTTTCTACTCTTGGAGTTACCCTTGTTTATATGGCTGGTATTGTATGGTTCGGTGGAGAAGGGGAAAATGCGGTTACAGTCGGAACTCTTGTTGCTTTTGCAGGTTATATATGGCGTTTCTGGAACCCTATTCAGAATATCGGTAACTTTTATAACTCAATGGTAACAACCGGTGCTTACATGGAAAGAATCTTCGAACTTCTTGATGAACCTGAAGATATCACAGATAAACCAGGCGCTGTAGAACTTCCACCAATCCGTGGTCATGTAGATTTCAAGGATGTCTGTTTCAGCTACGAAGAAGGAACTCCGGTTCTCAAGCATGTTGATTTCAAAATTACACCGGGTATGCAGGTTGCAATATGCGGACCAACAGGAGCCGGTAAAACAACAATCGTGAACCTTCTTTCACGGTTTTATAACCCTGATTCCGGTCAGATTCTTATCGACGGTCAGGATATCCAGAACCTTCAGATTAAGTCTATCCGTAAGCAGGTAGGGGTTATGCTTCAGGATTCCTTCCTTTTCACGGGAACCATTATGGAAAATATCCGTTACGGCCGTCTTGATGCTACTGATGAAGAAGTAATGGCCGCTGCAAGGACTGTTCAGGCTGATAAATTCATTTCCCAGCTTCCTGAAGGCTATAATACAATGCTTCACGGAAACGGCGGCGGATTGAGTCAGGGACAGAAGCAGCTTATAAGTTTTGCCCGTGTACTCCTTTCAGATCCACGAATCCTTATTCTGGATGAAGCAACAAGTTCTGTAGATACGGAAACTGAGCGTGCCTTGCAGGCAGGACTTGATGAACTGTTGAAAAACCGTACTTCTTTCATTATTGCTCACCGGCTTTCGACTATACGCAATTCCGATGTGATTTTTTATGTAAACCATGGGGTAATCGAAGAACGCGGAAATCACGAAGAATTGATGGCTCTGGATAAGGAATATGCCGGAATGGTGAAAAGGAGCGGAATTTAATCAGAAATATATAGTCCCGTGGAAATGGGGTCTTCCAAAATATCTGGAAGACCCCATTTTTTTTGTAAATTTACATATTTTTATGAGGTAAATGCTTGTAATATAGAAAATTACTTATTTTTTTACAGTCATAAACTCTAATAAAAACGTTAAACCTAGGAAAAATTCCCTATTTACGCCTTGCGTTTTCAGAATAACAATGTATTATGGTATTAAGGTATAAGTCCTTATGCCGTTAGACAAAAATTTTTGTGATAAAAGGAGTAAATCATGAAAAAGTTGATTGCAATGAGCTTGATCGCTCTGACAATTGCAAGCGTTGCTTTTGCCGCACCAAAAAAGGCAAAAAAAGCAAAAAAATCAAAGAAAGCTGAAAGTACAGAAATGAACATTTCTATTTTCACAATCCAGCAGCGCCAGCAGCCACCAGAGGACAACAGAGCTTACAAATGGATCAAAGACAAGTTCGGAGTAACTTTCTCTTTTGATATTCTGGTAGGTGACAAGGAACAGAAAAAAGGTATCCTTATTTCTGACCCATCTAACCTTCCTGACCTGGTAGAAATTGATGATATGCGTTTCATGGACGCAGGTCTTCTTTACCCACTCGAAAAATGGATCGATGAATTCTGTCCAAACCTGAAAAAACACTATGCTTCTAACCCAACAGACTGGATTAAAATGACAGAAGCTGACGGACACATCTACTGTCTGCCAAACTATGGTGTATATGATGGTGCAGACCAGGGAACATTCTACAACGGAAACGCTTTCTGGATTCAGAAAGAAGTTCTTAAAGAATTTGGTTACCCAACAATCAAATACATCGATGAATATTTCGACCTCCTCGAAAAATATGCTAAAAAATACCCAGAAATCAATGGTGCTCCAACAATTCCATTCTCAATTCTTGCAGCATCTTGGGAAGCATTCAACATGTGGAACCCACCAGTATTCTTGGCTGGTTCAGCAAACGAAGGTGACTACATCGTAGTTAAAGATTCTTCTAAAAAATCTGGATACGCAATCTCATTCGCAGCTCCATCTGAAACAGGTAAACGCTGGTACAAGATTGCTAACGAAAAATTCAACAAAGGAATCATCGACGCAGCTTCATTCACAGATACACAGGATCAGTACAAAGCAAAAATCGCTCAGGGACGTGTTCTTGGTATGTTCATCCAGGGATGGGAATTCCCAGACCAGGAAAATACACTCCGCACAAACGGAATGGCAAACCGCACATACGCACCACTGGCTCTGACATTTGACAGCTCATACGTTCCACACTACCGCGACCGTGCTCTTCCAAACATTCAGCGTGGTTATGGTATCACAACTAACTGTTCTGAAGAAAAAGCTAAGAAAATCCTGAAATTCATGGATGATCAGCTTGCTGAAGATGTACAGGTTTACTTCCAGTGGGGTGAAGAAGGTGTTGACTGGCAGAGAGATGCTAAGGGCGAACCATACCGCACACCAGAACAGAGAGCTCAGCAGGAAGATCCAAACTGGATTCTCCACAACAAAGCAACTCTGTGGACAGAAGAAGCTCCAAAAATGGAAGGTTCATTCCCTAAATCAGGATATGCATGTTCTATGAACAACATTCCTTCAGAATACCAGTCTAAGCTCCTGGATCACCCAGAAGATCTCGACCTGTTCAAAGCATACAAAGTTCCATCTTACGCTGCTCTCGTAGATGCTGACCCACGTCCAAACGATGGTTGGTACCCACTGTGGCAGGTTAAAGTTCCTTCAGACGGAACAGATGAAGCATTCATCTATGCAAAATATGAAGGACTCTTCCGCAAACACCTCCCTGGCATCATCATGTGTAAACCAGCTGAATTTGATGCTAAATGGGCAGACTTCAAGAAAGACCTTTCTGAAATCAACATCGAAAAATACGAAGAATGGTTCCAGGCTAAACTTGACGAACGTGTAGAAAAGTTTGGTGGATCTAACGCTAGATAATTAGCAATAGATAAACACAGGTCTTAGTAAATTACAGCACGGTCTGTCGATTGAACCGACGGACCGTGCTTTTTTGTGCTAAAATAAAACGTTTAATTCACTTGCAGGAAGAACTACCATGGAATTAAAAAAATCTTCGGAGAAAACTAAATTAGCTCCGACAAAATTGGCTAACAAAAAGAGCTTCTGGAAGACTTTGTCTAAACAGAAGATGCTTATGTTAATGTCAATTCCTTTCGTACTCTATATTATTCTTTTTAGATACATCCCTCTCTGGGGATGGAAAATGGCTTTTGCCGATTTCTATCGTCCCGCCAAGAATTACCATTTTGTTTGGGGCGGTTTAAAATGGTTTAAGAAATTATTTGAAGACAAGGAATTTACCCTTGCCTTAAGAAATACAATATGTATGAGCCTTATCTCTACGGCTCTTGGTTATATTACTGCCATTACTCTGGCAGTTTTCATGAACGAAGTTAAAAATCTGGCGGTAAAACGTATTGTTCAGACTCTGTCTTACCTTCCACACTTCCTTTCATGGATTATCGTAACCAGCCTTGTAGCAAACGTTCTTTCTACCGACCACGGTATTATCAACGATCTGCTTATGGCCCTTAAGTTGATTGATCAGCCGATCTTCTTCCTTTCTATTCCAAAATTCTTCTGGCACATCATCGGTTGGACTTATGTTTGGAAGGAAGTTGGTTGGAATACAATTGTTTACCTTGGTGCAATGACTTCTGTAGACCCTTGTCTTTACGAAGCAGCAGAAATTGACGGATGTG
This sequence comes from Treponema sp. UBA1747, assembly GCA_002315375.1. Taxonomy (GTDB): domain Bacteria; phylum Spirochaetota; class Spirochaetia; order Treponematales; family Treponemataceae; genus Treponema_D. Next base: position 39,103 of record DCHR01000018.1, read on the forward strand.
GACGCCTCCGCAAAATCTGGCACATTACACTTCCTGGAATCAGACCGACAATCATTATTATGATGATTATGTCTGCCGGTCATATCCTGGACTCGAACTTCGAAATGCCTTTCTTCTTAAGAAACGCAATGATCGAAGACGTAGCAAATACAATCGATATCTATGTATTGAAATACGGTTTCCAGTTGTTTAACTTCTCACTTGCAACAGCAGCGGGTATTTTCAAAAACTTTGTTAACATTATTCTGCTTCTCATAGCAAATACTCTGGCAAAGAAATTCGGTGAAGAGAGGTTAATGTAATGGCTAATAAAAATAAAAAGAATAAGAATGACGGAATGTATGTTAGAAAGTCTTTCGGTAAAAGAACTGTAGAAGACTGGATTTTTGACATCATTATCTATTTGACACTGCTTTTTGTAGTAATTGTTACACTTTATCCTTTCTGGAATACAGTTGCCATTTCTTTCAATGACGGTCTTGATTCTCTTAAGGGTGGTGTTACTTTCTGGCCAAGAAAGTTTACTTTACAGAACTATAAATCTCTGTTTACAACAGATGCTATTTTCAAAGCTTTCAGAATTTCTGTATCACGTACAGTTATTCAGACTCTTTTGAACCTGTTCTGTACAACAATCCTGGCATATGCATTGAGCCGTAAAGAATTCGTTCTCAGAAAACCATTAACAACAATTCTGGTTATTTCTATGTATGTAAATGCAGGTCTTATTCCTGGTTATATGCTTATCAGAAACCTGGGACTTCTGAACAAATACTCAGTTTATATCATCCCTTGTCTCCTCGATGTATTCAACTTCATCCTTTGTCGTACATACATCTCAGGACTTTCAGATTCGTTCATTGAATCTGCACGTATCGATGGTGCAAACGAATTCACAATTTACTGGAAGATTATCATGCCTCTGATTATTCCTTCACTGGCTATGATTGCTTTGTTCGTTGCCGTTGGTGCATGGTCTGCATGGTTTGATACATACCTGTATGCTTCAGGAAGACCATATCTCCACTCACTGCAGTACAAACTGATGGAATACCTGAACTCAAGTATGAACCAGTCTAACTCTGCTGCTGATGCAGGTGCTAAAGCCCTTGCTGCTGCTTCAGGTTCTTCTGCTGCAATGGTTACACCAATCAGTATCCGTGCTTCAATCACAATGATTGCAACTGTACCTATTCTGATTGTATACCCATTCCTCCAGAAATACTTCGTTTCTGGTATTGCAATTGGTGGTGTAAAAGAATAAGTCAGTCGTTCGGCATCCGTGCCTCACGACTTCTGCTGGTTTGCTACCTGCGCACGCTCGGTTTAACGCAAACCAGCTTTATAGTATTTCCCCCACGTCTTGTGGGGGATTTTTTTTTGATAAGTTGTGCCCGTTTTTTATTTAACAAAAGGTTCTGGTTCTTATTACAAAGGAAAAAGAGGTGGGGGGGGCAATTTCTTAATGTTTCTTAGTAATTGAAAAAGGCAAACCAGCTTTATAGTATTTCCCCCACGTCTTGTGGGGGATTTTTTTTTTATAAGTTGTGCCCCGTTTTTTATTTAACAAAAGGTTCTGGTTCTTATAAAAAAAAAGAAACCCTTTTTACTTTGAACCAGTAAAAAGGGTTTATGTCAGAATCAGGATTTTTCAGATTTTTTTCAGATTTCCTGTTTTGCTTCTTCTTCTGCTTCCTGTGTCCAGGATTCGAGAAGAAGTTCAGGGTGTGCAAAAACATTATTAATGGTTCTGTAAGCCCGGGAGAAAGTAAATCCATCACAGATTCTTTCATCCATTACCATATTGATTGGCAGAATCCTTTTGCGGCTCATATTTCCATGACGGTCCATCGAAGTGTCTGTTTCCTTTTTTCCGATGGCAACAAAGATTGAAGTAGTTCCGAATTCATAAAGGTGATGATAAATTACCGGAAGACCAATAGATCCGACATTTGTTACATAGAAGCCGGAATGGAAGGGTTGTGCGTTTACCAGAGATTTAGGAAGCTTTCCTTTGCTGTCAAGACGCATCATCAGTTTAATGAAAGCGCTCAGAATAAAATGAGGGAGTTTTTCCAGAGTTTTTGTAAGCTTGTCGACATCACTCTGAGGGTTATCTAAATCTGCGAAAGCTTCTTCAGCAGCTTTATTTGTAATTTCAACTATTTCTTTTAAGGTGGCGTTTTTTTCGAAAGTAGGGAAGATGATTGTTTCTGCACCTTCGACTGTAAGGTTCTTTTTGATATTCATGGCAATTCGAACCTGGTCCCGCTGATAAAGCTTGTTGCCACATATAAAGCGGTTTACCTGAGGGGTAATGGCGCAGCATCTTACGATAAGCGCAAAGATGAAATGGAAAATAGAAAGACCAGGAATGTCTTGCTGCTGTTCACGGATGAATTCTTCAACTCGTGAAACGTCCAGACGGAAATTGAAGTAGGCTTCACTGTCTGTACGGCGGGGCATAATATACGGCATGAGAAAGGTTACCGGGTCATTTGCTGGAACCTGTATTCCGTCGTATACTCGTCGGGGTTTTTTCATAAAAATAATCCTTTTAGTGATTACTCACTATATTTTTTTTATTTTAACACAGAAATCTCCAATCCGCAAAAATAAAAAAAATATTATAAAAAAAGCCCCATACAAAATCGTATGGGGCTTTTCTAAGCGTCGGCCGGTTAAGGCCGGCCTTTTTCAGTTCTAATTAAACACGTTCAACAGGGGATGTTTTTGCATCTTTTCCCATTACAGCTACAATTGTTGAACCGTCTTTCAGTTCTGAAACCGGAATGTAGCATGCATCGAGGCGTTTTCCATCAACTTCTACATAAGCGATACCTTTGCAGATTTTTTCAGGGTTTTTAACTTCGATTTTAAGGTTCATTCCGCGCCAGCGGCGTTCAACTTTGAATCCGTCCCATGTGTGTGGGATACATGGATCAAGAAGGAGACCGTCGTACTGTGGTCTGATACCGAGCATGTACTGTGTAGTAGAGTAGTAGTTCCATGTTGCAGCACCAGAAAGCCATGATGTACGTGTGTTTCCTGGGCGTTTTGAGTATGTTGAGTATGTTGTCTGTCCGATAACATAAGGTTCACTCTGACGAACTTCTGCTTTATCATTGTAAGAAGCTGGGAGAGCAGCCTTCAGGTATTCGTAAGCGCGGTCACCGTTTCCGGCCATGATTTCAGCGATTACACCCCAACCCTGAGTATGGTTGAAGATACCTGCGTTTTCTTTGATTCCTGGAAGGAATACTACAGAACTCATGATGTCTGAGCGTGTTTTTGTAAATGGTGGAGCACAGAGCATAAGTCCGTATGGTGTTGCCAGTTTTTCTTTAACTGCATCCAGTGCAGATTTCTGCTGTTCTGGAGTTGCAGCACCAGACATAACGGCCCAAACCTGTGTATTGAAGTAAATCTGTCCTTCTTCCATTGTCTGTGTACCGTAAACTGTTCCGTCTTCGCCAACAGCCCAGATGAACCATTTTCCGTCCCAGCACTTCTTTTTGATGTTTGCATCAAGAATATCACGCTGTTCAAGAGCCCATTTTGCTTCGTCTTCTTTTCCAAGACGTTTAGAAATGTCTGCATAAGTTGTCAGACCAAGGCGCAGCTGGAATGTAACGAAAATTGATTCTCCGTGGTATCCCAGTTTAAGACAGTCGTTCCAGTCAGCCAGAAGTCCGCAAGGAAGACCATCTGCTCCCATTCTTTCCAGGTTGAAAAGAAGAGCCTGTTTAAGGTGTTCGTAAACTGTTCCTTCACCTTTGTCTGCGTATGGAACTACGCGGTTGTAGAAGTCGAATTTACCTGTTTCTGCAACGAAACATGGAACCGAGTTGAAGAACCATTGACAGTCGTCTGAGCGGAATTCTCCGTCAGGAATCATTTTCTGTTTTCCAGGTTCAAAGTCTTTGTTGATAACAGGGAGAGCACCACCATTAGCAAACTGTCCTGAAAGGAGGCGTACCAGACGTTCTTCTGCATCTTCAGGGATTGCAGCTGAAACACCAAGAATATCCTGTACTGAGTCACGGTAACCAAGACCGTCACGTTCTCCGTTGTATACGAGAGAAGCAGCGCGGCTCCAGGCAAATGTAATAAGACAGTTGTAAAGACCCCAAACGTTTACTGTATGGTTGATGTCTTCATCCGGAGTGATTGCTTTGAAACTTCCAAGTTTTGCATGCCAGTTTTTAACAAGCTTGTCGAATTCTTCGTCAGCGCGTGCAATTGAACCGTATTCAGCTACGATTTTCTGTCCAACAGCGCGTGCATCATCAATTCCGAAGAGAACCATGATTTCTTTTGTTTCGCCTGGCTGGAGTTCAACATCTGCCTGAACTGAACCACAAGAGTTGTCACCGAAAGCTTCTGAGTTTGAACATGCACCGTTTACAACTGACTGTGGGTGTTCGTAGTTTCCGTATGTACCGATGAAAGCTTCACGGCTTGTATCGAATCCTGTCATTGGAGCACCAACAAGAGCCATCCAAGAGTGCATGTAAGCACCACCAACATCCCATTCAGGGTGCTGGATGTAAAGGTTGTCCTGGATAGAGAAGCGGAGCATATTGTCTGCAACTTTTTCACCTTTGTTGATGAAGAGGGAATACTGCAGGTTTACCTGGTCCTGAGTTGTGTTCCACTGGTTTGCAAGTTCACAGTAAGAGAAAGCGCGAATCTTGCGTACTTTGTCTGAAGTGTTTGTGAGCTTAAGTCTCCAGTATTCAAATGTTGCTCCGAGAGGAACATAATATTTAGTTTCTGATTTGATACCTTTGTATTCAGAAATGATTGTTGTGTAGGCTGTACCATGGTGACATTCAGATTTGTACTGGTCCAGTGGTTTTCCTACAGGCTGCCATGAAGCAGACCAGAAATCTCCGTCTTCCTGGTCACGAAGATAGAAGTAACGGCCTGGCTGATCCATTGGAACAGCGTTGAAGCGAAGACGCATAAAACGTCCCTGTGCGCCTGATTTGTAGAATCCGTATCCACCGGCGTTGTTTGTAATTACAGCACCATAAACTGTAGATCCAAGGTAGTTAGACCATGAAGTTGGTGTGTCGGGTCTTGTGATAACGTATTCTTTTGCGTCATCGTCGAAATAACCGTATTTCATTTTCACTCCTATATATGGAAATAAATAAACTGATTCACCCTTCTAGTAGGGGTTTTCACTTATGGTAAAGGATTACCATTCGTATTTCAATGTCAATTTTAATAAAATTATAACAAAATTACATGATTTAGGTATTTAAAAATAAAAAAAAATCGAAAATAATATTAAAGAACTGCTAATGTACAGCCGATAATTAACATGATGGACTATGTTCGTTTTTGGGTCCGTCAAAGGAGAAAATTTTGAAAAAGTCTGAATTCAACAAGTTTTTGGCTAAAGTTCCTAAAGCAGAACTTCATATCCATATTGAAGCTGTTATCACTCTGGATTCAGTTAAAAAACTTTACCTTAAACGCTTTGGCAAAGAAATGACTGAAGAAGAACAGAAATCTTTGTTCACATATAACGACCTTAATGGATTTATACAGGCTTTCCTTAAGGTTCAGGATCTTTTAACATCAGTAGAAGATTTCCGTCTTGTTTTTGATGATTTGGGAAAATACCTTAAGAAAAACGGTATTACTTATTGTGAAGCATTCTTTGCACCAACAGCATTCCTTAAGAAAGGTTTCAAATATGATGAAATGATTGCTGTTTTCCATGAAAAGATTGTTGAAATCAGGGAAAAAACTGGTATTGTAATTAAGCTTATGGAAGACGTTTCACGTACTTTCGGATGCGAGAATGCAATCAACAATTATAACCTCCAGAAACAGTATCCTTGCGAAGATATTATCGGTATTGGTCTTGGTGGGGCAGAAAGCAAAGGCCCTGCAGCAGATTATGCTCCTGTTTATGAAATGGCTCTTGCAGACGGAAAACATGCTGTAATTCATGCCGGTGAAGATGTAGGACCTGAAAGTATCTGGGATGCAATTGACCTGTGTCATGCAGAAAGAATCGGACATGGCCTTACAGCAATGCAGGACGAAAAACTTATGAAAACTCTTGCAAAGAAAAAGATTCCTGTTGAAATCTGTATCACATCAAATACCTTTACAAAGAAAATCGTAACAAAGGCAAAAGATCATCCTGTAAAACAGTACTTTGATAAAGGTATGATTGTTACAATCAATACTGATGACCCTGTATTCTTCAAGACAACAATGCTCAGAGAACTGTGGCTTTGTTACAAAGATCTTGGCTTTACAATGGATGAAATCAAGGAACTTATTAAATACAGCTTTACAGCATCATTCCTTTCAAAGAAAGAAAAGAAAGCCTGGTGTGAAAAAGTTGATGCAGCCTGGGTAGATGTACCTGCCGAAGACTAATCGATATAAGTAAGAATTAAAGTACTACTTTATTAAAGAAAGACCCGCATGGAATGAATAGTCTTCATTTCCTGCGGGTTTTTTTGTATCATAGGGATTATACCTTAAGGAAAAAAAAGTGACTGAAATAGAAAAGTATTATAACAAATTCAATGAAGAACACAGACTGACAACCCGCCATGGACAGGTTGAATTCGAAACTTCACTGAAATATATTCATGATTATATTCCGGAAGACAGGCCGGCAAGCGAAATAAAAATTCTTGATCTTGGCGCCGGCACCGGCCGTTATTCCGTTCAGTTGAATTCCGAAGGTTATGATGTTACAGCTGTTGAGCTGGTAAAAAGGAATCTGGAAGTTCTTCGAGGTAAACATACCTCTGTAAAAACCTGGGGCGGAGATGCAAGGAATATTTCTTTTCTGGAAGATAATACTTTTGATCTTACAATTATGTTTGGCCCTTGTTATCACCTGATTGGTGATGAAGAAAAACTGAAAGCAATAAATGAAGCCAAGCGGGTAACAAAAAAAGACGGAATCATAATGATTGCCTTCACTATGAATGAATATTCTGTTCTGACCTATTGTATGGCAGAAAATCATTTGTCTCAGGTAGTGGAAAAAAACGGACTTTCTGAAACCTTTCATATTCAGGCCGACAGCAAAGAACTTTACGATTATGTCCGTATTGAAGATGTTTACAGACTGAATGAAAAGGCAGGACTTGAATGTGTAAAGGTGTTCAGTCCTGACGGACCTGCAGATTATATGCGTCGTGAACTTAATGCTATGGATGAGGAAACATTCTTGCAGTTTAAGAAATATGTTCTTGCGGTTTCGGACAGACAGGATCTTATAGGGGCCGGAAGCCATATTGTTGATGTTGTAAAAAATAGAAAGTAAAACGGAAATAAAAAAATATATAAGTATGGAATTATTTTTATTGATAAAAATGCAGGTTGCCTGTTTCTGTATTCTTGTAATTACTGGCCTGCAGTCTTTAAGAGATGGAAAAAATGTAGATTGCAGCATGGTTTTTGATGTTCTCCATGTTGTTGCGGAACTGGCGGTAATATTTGATGCTCTTACTGTCTGGAGCGTAAATAACCAGGAAATTGTACCCCGGACTTTGAACCTGTATTTTCATTTTTTCTTTTTTATTCTGATGGTTACAGGAGTATACCTGGTCTGTCTTTATTTTCTTGAAATCACTTTTGGTATTACTTCTAAAAAAAGAAAAAGATTCCTGCTCAGTGTTCCTTACGTTGTTGTAATCTTCCTGGTGGCTGTAAACATGAAAGACCTGGAGTTTATTCAGGGAAAAGTAACCAGTTATTCTATGGGAATGGCTCCTGTCATTTCCTTTGCTTTTGTCGCAGTTTTATGGTTTGCGGCTTATGTTTTGTTTTTTACCGGATACAGGAAAGTGGAAAGACATATCAGAACAAGTATGGTTATTTCACTTACTGCGGGGACTGTATGTACAATGCTGCAGCTTATTTTTCCGGAAATCCTGTCAACCAGTCTTGCATTAACGATTATGGTAATGGGGATTTATCTGAACCTGGAAAATCCTGCCTATAAAAAATATCTTCAGAATACTAAAAATATGGTTGAAAACTTTTCTACTCTGATTGAAAACCGGGATGATTCAACCGGCGGACATGTTAAGCGGACAACCCTTTACGTGAATCTGATCATGAATGAAATGGTGAAGAACGGAAAGTATAAAAAGAAATTAACCCGTGATTATATGAATTATGTTCTTCAGGCCGCTCCTATGCATGACATCGGGAAAGTTGCCATTCCGGATTCAATTCTTCAGAAAAAAGGGCCCTTGAGTCCTGAAGAATTCGCAATTATGAAAACACATACTATTCGAGGTGGAGATATTATCCAGGAAACTTTCGGCTGTAACAGTGATGACCCTGATTTTGTAGAAATAGCCTTTAAGGTGTGCCAGTTTCATCATGAGAAATGGAACGGGAAAGGTTACCCGGAAGGAATTTCCGGAACATATATTCCTCTTTGTGCACGCATTATGGCAGTAGCAGATGTTTTTGATGCAGTTTCGGCTAAGAGGTGTTATCGTGATGCAATGCCACTGGATAAGTGTTTTGAAATAATCAAAGAAGGAAAGGGGGCGGATTTTGATCCTGAGATAGCAGAAATCTTTTTGAATGCCCGTCCTAAAGTAGAAAAAATTTATTACGGGAACATGACAATATAAATGCTGAGCTATTCTTTCGATTCAATATCAGAAAATCCGCTTTATCTTCAGTTATATAACTTCATCAAAAATGATATTCTTTCAGGAAATTTAAAAACTGCTTCAAAGCTTCCTTCAAAAAGAGCTTTTGCTGAAAATCTTGGAGTCAGCGTAATTACTGTAGAAAATGCTTATGAACAGCTGATTGCGGAAGGCTATATTTATTCTCTTCCAAAGAAAGGTTTTTTTGTCTCCGATATTGAAGAAAGTAATTACGGGACCCTGGCAGATGTCAAAGTTCCTGGAAAGAATTTTCTTTCAGAGCTGGAAACTGACGAAGAGAAAACTGTCAGATTTCAGGTTGATTTTTCAAGCAATAGTATTTTGTCATCTCATTTTCCTTACAGTGTCTGGTCCAGGGTTTTGCGAAACTGCCTTATAAAATATGAAAAGGAACTTTTACAGTCTCAGCCGCCTGCGGGCTGTTATGCGTTGAGAAAAGCAGTTACAGATTATCTTTATTCTTTCAGAGGAATGAAAGTTCATCCTGAACAGATAATAATCGGTGCGGGAACTGAATATCTGGAAGGGCTTCTCGTTCAGCTTCTGGGACAGGATAAAGTCTATTGTGTTGAAAATCCGGGATACAAAAAAGTTTATAAAGTTTATTCTTCCAACGGAGCGGTTGTAAAATGGACCAGTGTTTCTGAAAACGGAATTGATGTAAAGGACCTGGTAAAACAGCAAGTAGATGTCCTTCATATTTCGCCTGGACATCAGTTTCCGACCGGAATTATTACTCCGGTTTCAAAACGGCAGGAAATTCTTTCTTGGGCAAATGAAAAAAACGGCCGCTATATTATTGAAGATGATTATGACAGTGAATTCAGAATGACGGGAGTAATTATTCCGACTCTTCAAAGCATTGATTCTATGGGAAAAGTGGTTTATATGAATTCCTTTTCTAAAACAATGTCTTCTTCCATTCGTGTCAGCTATATGGTACTGCCGCCGGAATTACTGAAAAAGTACAGGGAAAATCTTTCGTTTTATTCCTGTCCTGTCAGTTCAATCGTTCAGTTTGCAATTGCTGATTTTATTGAAGGCGGCCTGTTTGAAAAACACATTAACCGGCTGAAGAATTTTTACAGGCGCCAGAGGGATTATCTGGTTCGCGAAATAAAAAACAGCGGTCTTTCGGAAATTTCGGAAATAAAAAGGGAGAATGCCGGACTTCATTTCATTCTGCAATTGAACCTGAAGACGGAGGATTCGCTCTTCCAGAAAAAACTGGAGGAGGAAGGAATCCGGTTAAGGTCTCTTTCTGAATACTGCTACGGCGCTGAGAATGAAAATGCACATTGTTTTGTTATTAATTATTCATCCTTAACACAGGAAGATATCAAAAGTGCAGTCGCAAAAATCTGCAGAGTCGCCAAATCCCTAAACTAAAGTTCCGCGGAAAGTATTTCCGTTGAGGCTTTCAAGCTTAACATTTACGAAAGACCCGATGAGTTTTTTATCTGCCTTGAAGGCAACCCGTTCATCCTGCTGGGTTTTTCCCAGAAGTTCATCAGCGCTGTCACGACTGATACTTTCACAGAGAACTTTTACTGTCTGACCGACACGTTTCTGCATCTGTTCCGTTGTAATCTTCAGCTGAAGGTCAATTACCCGCTGCAGTCTTTCTTTTTTTATTTCAACAGGAATCTGGTTTTCGTATGTTGCAGCCGGAGTTCCGTCTCTGAGATTGTAATAGTACATGAAAGCATTTTCATAATTAATGGTTTTCATGAGACTGAGAGTATCTTCTACATCTTCTTCTGTTTCGCCAGGGAAGCCCATCATAAGGTCTGTTGTAAGGGATACGTCGGGAATTGCTTTTTTTATCCGTTCAACAAGTGCAATATAATTTTCCCGGGTGTAACGGCGGTTCATTTCCTTAAGGACTTTTGTAGATCCGTGCTGTACCGGAAGATGAATGTGATGACAAAGAACTTCTTCTTCAGAAATAACTTTGATTACATCGTCTGACAAATCTTTTGGATGACTGGACATGAAACGAACCCATCCAATGGAAGACTTTGTTTCCCTGATTCTGTCTGCTATTTTTTTCAACAGAGATGCAAAATTGTCTCCTTCGGAATTATAAGAATTTACGTTCTGTCCAAGGAGTGTTATTTCTTTTACTCCGTAGGTTGAAAGGACATCGATTTCCTTGAGGATTTCATCAACTGGTCTGGAAAGTTCACGGCCGCGAACATATGGAACGATACAGTATGTACAGAAATTATTGCAGCCATGCATAATCGGAACGAAGGCAGTAAATGCACCGGGTTCGTAGGAAAGGGGAGCAAACTGGTATTTTTCTGTGTCATCAGGCTGATCGGCAGAATCTCCGCCTTCTACGGCTTCAATGATTTCTCCGAAATGTTTTTTTGCATAAGTCCCAACAACATAATCTATACATGGATAGTCTTTTTTCAGAGAATCAAGAAGACGTTCAGCCATACATCCTGTAACGATAAGGGTTAAAGGCTTTGGACCGTCTTTTACGTATTCTGCAGCTTTTTCAAGAGTTCTTGCTTTTGCTCCTTCGCGGCATTCCCTTACGGCTTTGAGTCCGCTGAACCATCCTAATCTACCGAGAATTCTGTTTTCTGCAGTTTGTCTTACAGAACAGGTATTGATTATTACAATGTCAGCAATCTGAGGGTCATCTGCTTTAGTCCAGCCACGGGCAATAAAAATCTGTTCGATAGAGGCTGATTCAGCAATATTCATCTGACAGCCATAAGTTTCAAAAAAATATGTCATGAGAAATTCCGTTTATATAATTATGTATTTTTTTTACTTCTTGTCGATAGGTTCGAGTTCTGAAAGATAGAAGAGAACCTTGTTCAAATGATGGCGGGCAGCATGAAGTTCATCTCTGAAGCGGAGATTATCATGACCTCTGATGGATGAGAAATTTGAAAGGGTACTGTGAATCCCGTCGTCCTCTTCCTCATAGATTCCTTTGAATATGGTTTCCAGAATACGGATTGCATTGCAGATGTCAAAGGATGCGTGCATGAAATCTGATTCAATTTTATTTATAAGATTTTCAATTGTTGACTGGGCTTTGAAGGTTCGTGAAGAGGCATTGGCCATTTCTTCAAAGGTCAGACCGTAAGCTCCTTTGAATTCAAGGTTTTCAAGTGTATTGAGAACTGTATCGCAGGATTTATTCAGGTTATTCAGTGTGTCTGAATATTCTGTACGGTTGTCACTTTTAAGGAATATGCCTTCCATTACGAGCAGATTCAATATTTTAATGTCTTCAGGATACTGTTCCTTTACATACCATGCCAGGAATCCGGCGGTCATTTCGCAGCTGAAAGGAAGTCCGCCCCAAAGATCCACCCATGGGCGGTTTGGCAGTTCAGGGAAGGAATTCAACTGGAAATCTTCTTTCAATCCTGTTTCCAGTCTGATTCGTTTTCGTTCTTTCAGGTATTCGGTCCAGCGGATTTCGATGATTTTTCTCCACTGGGAACGGAATTTGGAAGACCAGTCTTCGCCGCCGCCAAAGGTTTTGGGTGTCCAGTCATATTCCTGCATGATTATTCTTCCCAAAGTTGCCACAGGAACAACGGACAGGAAAAGTTTAATATTTGTAAAATGGGAAGTTGCAACGCTCATGAATTTCTTTACAGAATTTTCAATATCGCTGGTCATGTAATTGCCGGCAATTTCTTTTTTCTGCGAGAAAAGGAAAAGGGCTTCCAGAACTTCGTTTGGAACATAAACAGGTGTGTCAAATACAGAGGCAAATACTTCATAATCTGTGCGGGCATTCAGAAATGAACAGGTGTAAAAACCGTCCTTAATGTCGGTAAATTGTGAAATAAAGTGGATGTAGGGGAGATTTGAAAAAGCAGCAACCCACTGAAGACTTTTTACAGCCTGATAGATGTTGGATTTAACTGAGCCCTGCATGTTTTTCAGAATGTCTTCCAGTTTTCTGAGAAGATCTGATTTTACATCGTTGGTTGGTTCTGTTTCATCAGGAAGATTATATGGATCGCAAACCTGATTTATGTGGTCTGAAAGCTGCGGTGTAACAAAGGAACTTAAAAAAACGTAAAAAGCGCCGGGATTTTCATCTACCAGGTAAATGTAAGGTTTGAAAAAATCAGCAGCACTTTTCAAAGCCGTAAGACGCTCGTAAAAAAGTGAATCCAGCTGTTCTGCAGAGGCGTTTACAATTCCAGGATGTTCCCGGTTCAGTTTCCTGGCCATATTCATGAGAACATCGTCGTTGTAAATCGTTATTTGCGGAGTTTTTGAGATGATAGAGCGGAACCAGATAATGAATCTGTAAATGAAAGATTCGTTTTTTAAGCGTATTGAAAGGCTTCCTGTGAAGGAATCAATCTGTGAATCACTGTTTACAAGTTCGATGTCTTTTTCACCTGATTGATTCAGCCTTGAAAGCATTGCGGTGCGTTCTTCGGAATTCATGCCGGCTACGAGTCTGTCAAATGTGCTTTTTTTCTGGCTTTCATCCATGCTTTCTATAATAAATTATAAACGTTCACAATTCAAGAAAAACTGATTACTCTACAATAATATAGAGAAATTTGAGAATTTTTAATGTTTAGGGTTGTAATATCGGTAGTCTTATAGTAAAATTAAGGTGAACATTTCTAAATGTTTTTAAAAAACGTTACTACATGGAGAAAAGTATGCCTACATGGTTACCTTATGTTATTCTCCCTGTTGCAGGACTTGTTCTTGGATGGATTATTCGCTGGCTGTATGCCAGATTTCAATTAACTGCTTCAGAACAGAAAGCCAAGCGCCTTACTCAGGATGCAATAAAAGAAGCTGAAGCACAGAAAAAAGAAATATTGCTTAATGCAAAAGATGAGCTCATTCGTGAACGAAACCAGCAGGAGCGGGAAAACAGAGAGCGTCGCGCAGAAGTGCAGCGCTACGAAGCACGAGTAAACAAAAAAGAAGAAATTCTTGACCAGCGTGCTGCAGATTTCGACAAGAAAGACAAAGAAATTCTTTCAAAAGAAACAGAACTTTCTAAAAAAGCTGAAATAATTGCAAAGCAGGAAGAACAGTATCGTTCTGAACTGGAACGTATTTCAGGACTTTCCCAGCAGGAAGCAAAAGACCTCATTATCAAAAATCTTGAAAATGAAGCACGTCATGATGCTCAGGCTCTGATTAATAAAATCGAGCAGGAAGCTCAGCTCACTGCAGAAAAGAAAGCAAAAGATGTCCTTATTACCACAATTCAGAGAATTGCACCTGAAACAACAAGTGATATCACTGTTGCTACAGTTTCTCTTCCAAGTGATGAGATGAAAGGTCGCATTATCGGACGTGAAGGACGTAACATTCGTACTCTGGAAACACTGACAGGTGTTGATATTATTATTGACGATACACCTGAAGCAGTTGTTATTTCATGTTTTGACCCTGTTCGCAAGGAAATTGCAAAAGAATCTCTTGAACGCCTCATTTCAGACGGACGTATTCATCCAACACGTATCGAAGAAATCGTTCAGAAAGTTACTCATGAAATTCAGAACAAGATTTATGAAGAAGGTGAAAAAGCTCTCTTTGATCTTGGAATTCACAATATGAGTACAGAAGGAGTTCGTGCTCTTGGACGCCTTTATTTCAGAACAAGCTATGGTCAGAATGTTCTGGTTCACTCAAAAGAAGTTGCAATGGCGGCTTCAATGATTGCTGCCGAGATCGGAGCAAACAGAGAACTGGCTAAACGTGCAGCTATTCTTCATGATATTGGTAAAGGTGCAGAAAACGATTCTGACCAGAACCATGCAGAAGTTGGTGCTGAAATGGCACGTAAAATGGGTGAAGATTCTCGTGTTGTAAATGCAATTGCTGCTCATCATAACGATGTTGAAGCAAATACAATAGAAGCGATTATTGTTCAGATTGCAGATGCGATTTCAGCGGCCCGCCCTGGTGCGCGTCGTGAAACCATCGACAATTACGTTAAACGCCTTGAAAACCTTGAAGCCATTGCTGAAAAGTTCCCTGGTGTTCAGAAAGCGTACGCCATTCAGGCAGGTCGAGAGCTGCGTATTCTGGTTGATAATGAAAAAGTTCCGGACAGCGATGTTAAGGAACTTGCAAGAAATATTGCAAAACAGATTGAAACTGATTTGCAGTATCCTGGCCGAATCAGACTTACTATGATCCGTGAGACACGAATTGTAGAATACGCAAGATAAACGTAAAAGCTCTCACGGTTGTGGGGGCTTTTTTAATTTTATAGATAAGGAAAATAAAAATGAACGAAATACTTGAATTATTACAGCAGAACGCAAGACTTTCAGTTGAAGATATTTCTGCTATGACAAAAAAAACTGAAGCTGAAGTAAAGCAGATAATTAAAGAACTTGAAGCAACCGGGACTATTCTTAAATATGTTACTGTTGTTAATCCTGAAAAGATGGAAAAAGCACCAAAAGTTTGTGCTGAGATTGAACTTCAGGTTACACCGGAGCGCGAAAGAGGTTTTGATGCTGTTGTAGACCGTATTTACCGTTTCCCACAGGTTCGTTCCCTTTATCTGATGAGTGGGGCAAATTATGACCTGAAAGTTGTTATTGAAGGAGAGAACTTCCAGAGCATCTGTGATTTCGTGGCGCGTAAACTGGCGACTTTGCAGGGAGTGCGGGGAACTGCAACTCACTTTATTATGAAAACTTATAAAGAAAACGATATTGTTTATATAGAAGAAGATAAAGATCGCCGTGAAGGTGCAATGGCTTAGTTCTTCTGACAGGAATGAAAAATGAACACAAGAGAAGATAGATTAAGTAAATCCATGATGAATATTCCGCCAAGCGGAATCCGTAAATTTTTTGAAATGCTTATCGGACATGATGATGTAATCAGTTTGTCTGTAGGTGAACCTGATTTTCCGACTCCATGGTGTATGCGCGAAGAAGCTTTTTATCACATTGAAAAGGGGCATACTTCCTATACTTCCAACTGGGGATTGATTGAACTTCGTGAAGAAATCTCGAAATATATGGCCTCTTATAATATGTCATATCATCCTCAGAACGAAATCCTTATTACAGTTGGAGCTTCAGAAGGTGTAGATGCCGTTCTTCGTGCTATTTTGAATGAAGGGGATGAAATCATTGTTTCACAGCCTTGTTATGTAAACTATGTTCCTCTTGCTGAACTTTGCCATGCTAAAGTAATTCCGCTGGATACAGGTTCAACAAACTTCTATCCGACAGCAGAACAGATTGAAAAGCTTTGTACACCAAAAACAAAGGCTGTAATGATTTGTTCACCAAATAATCCTACCGGAACAATGATTCCTGCAGATGAACTTGCAAAGATTGCCGAAGTTGTAAAGAAACATCAGCTCTGGTGTATAAGTGATGAAATTTACTGCGAACTGGCTTATGACGGGGAAAAGCATGTTTCAATCGGAAGCATGCCAGGAATGAAAGATTATACAATCATTCTTAATGGTTTTTCCAAATCTTTTGCTATGACAGGATGGCGTATCGGTTATATTGCAGCACCAAGTGAACTTCTGGCTCAGATTGTTAAACTTCACGGTTATAATACTATTTGTGCTCCGATTTTCAGTCAGTATGCTGCAACAGAAGGTCTGAGAAATGGTTGGGAAGAAGTCGAAAAGATGCGTCTGAGTTATCAGCAGAGACGTAATCTGATGGTAAAAGCATTCAACGAAATGGGACTTCCTGTTCCTGAACCAAAGGGTGCTTTCTACATGTTCCCTGATATTACTTCTACAGGACTTTCCAGTGAAGAATTTGCCACACAGCTGTTTCAGAAATATAATGTAGCTGTAGTACCTGGAAGTGTTTTCGGTGCAGGTGGAGAAGGTCATATCCGCTGTTGTTATGCAACTTCGGTAGAGAAAATTAAAATCGCTCTCGAACGGATTGAACAGTTCGTTCAGGAATTAAAGAAATAAAGGATTTAATTTATGGATTCAATGCTGGTTCCAATATTGCTGACAATTATTTCGGTTTCTATTTTTATCATTGTCATAATGATGGTGAGATCTGTTAAGACAAAGAAAAAAGAAGTCGCTTCAGGTGAACGGCAGAATAAAAAAACAAGAAACAGTATTGTAAAGGAAGCCGAGAAAAAACTGGCTCATGATCCGCACAATGTTCCGGCTTTAACAATGCTGGGAGAACTTTATTTTACAGAAAAGAACTGGGAAAAGACCTGGACTATCTACAAAACTTTGTATGATATTGCAGCTGCCCATGTTGAAGTAAATATGACTCAGGCAGCTCTCCGCATGGGGATTGCCGCATTCCAGCTTGAAAAATATAATGATGCAATTATTTCTCTTTCTACCGTTCTTAAAAAGATACCTGACAGTTTTGATGCTGCCTGTTACCTTGGCCAGGCCTTCTATAAAACAAATTCTTATGATAAAGCAATTTTCTGTCTGAAACGGGCAAAAGAAATTAATCCTCAGAGTTCTGCAGTTTATGAACCAATGGGCTTTTCGTATTTCAAAGCAAATAAATACAGAGAATCGCTTCCTTATCTGAAAAAGGTTCTGGATGTTCAGCCTGATAATAAGGAAGTAATGTTCAGTATTGCAGTGGCAATGACAGAAACAGGAATGGGTGAAAAAGCAATAAAGATTTTTATGCATCTTCGCCCTGATCCATTGTTTGGTCCACGTTCATGTATTGAAGCCGGACGTCTTCATGAAAAGGCAAAGAATCTGGAATTTGCAATTCAGGATTATGAAATCGGTATGAAGCTGATTAATGTTCCTGAAAAAGAAATGCTGCAGATAAAATACCGTTGTGCCAACTGTTATATTCAGCAGAAAAACATCGCAAAGGGTCTTACAATTCTGAAACAGATTCAGGCACTTCACCCGGGATACAAAGATGTAGATGCACTTGTAGCTCGTTATACAGAATTAAATCAGAACTCAAATCTTCAGACATATCTCCTTTCGGGAACAAGTGATTTTGTTGCTCTGTGCCGTAAATTCATTACAGTTTATTATCCGAATCAGGTTGTAAAGGTTGAAGATGTTTCAGTTCTTTCTGAAAGCGTAGAAGTTTTGTGTACTGTTGCTACAGTAAAAATGGAAACTCGTGAACTGTTCCGTTTTTACAGAACAGTTTCGGTTGTAGGTGATTTGAATGTTCGTGAATTCCATTCAAAGATTCGCGATATAAAATGCGACCGTGGTTTCTGTGTATCTATGGGGAAATTTTCTGAAAGTGCCCATAAGTTTATTGATGGCCGCCCCATCGATTTTATTGAAAAAGACCAGTTGATAAAAATATTAAAGAAAATAAACATGTTTGCATAACAAAAAAAGGTTCCTTCAATTGAAGGAACCTTTTTTTTGTATACTTAAAAAATACTATTTAATTACGATATTAACAATCTTATCTTTGATAGCAATTACTTTTACAACTTCGTGTCCGTCTGTGAATTTCTTTACGTTTGGACGGTCCAGAGCAGTTGCTTTAAGAACATCTTCTGCAGTTCCAGGCTCAGTTTCAAAGTTGTCGCGAACTTTTCCGTTTACCTGAACGATAATTTTTTTCTTGTCGTCTTTTGCAAAGTCATCAGAGATTTCAGGCCATTTTTCGTAGCTGACAGTTTTTGTGTTGCCCAGTTTTTCCCACAGTTCTTCGCCAAGATGTGGAGCATAAACAGAAATCATCTTTACAAAGTCTGACCACATTGTTTTTGGCAGGCTTTCCATTTTTGATGCTTCGTTGATGAAGATCATCATCTGAGAAATGGCTGTGTTGAAGTTCAGGGTGTCTGTATCTGAAGTTACCTTTTTAACGGTCTGAGCAAAGGTTTTGCGCAGGGCTACAAGTTTTGCATCTTCAAGTTTTCCTGTAATGTCGATATCGGTCATTGGTTTTTCACCAACTGCCCAGACTTTTTCCAGGAAGCGGTTGATACCGATGATACCCTGTGTGTTCCATGGCTTGCTCATTGTAAGAGGTCCCATGAACATTTCGTACATGCGGACAGAGTCAGCACCGTACTGATTGATCATGTCATCAGGGTTGATAACGTTCTTCAGGGATTTACTCATCTTTGCGATAATCTGTTCAACTTCTTCGCCTGTTGCAGTTTCAACAAATTTTCCGTCTTTTTCTGTTACTTCGTCTGTTGGTACCAGAGTCTTGTTTTTTCTCTGGAATGCAAATGAAGTAATGAGTCCCTGGTTGATAAGGCGCTGGAAAGGTTCTTTTGTTGTAACAACTCCGCAATCGTAAAGTACTTTGTGCCAGAAACGTGAGTAGAGCAGGTGAAGAACAGCATGTTCAGCACCGCCAACGTAAAGGTCTACAGGCATCCAGTATTTTTCTGCTTTTTCAGAACAGAAAGCCTCATTGTTTTTTGGATCCAGGTAGCGCAGGTAGTACCAGCAGCTTCCGCCCCACTGAGGCATTGTGTTTGTTTCGCGTTTTGCTTTTCCGCCACACTGAGGACATGTGCAGTTTACCCAGGAATCGATTGCAGCCAGTGGAGATTCACCTGTTCCAGTTGGCTGGTATGATTTTACGTTAGGGAGTTCAACAGGCAGCTGGTCTTCAGGAACTGCAACTGTTCCACATTTTTCACAGTGTACGAGAGGAATAGGTTCTCCCCAGTAACGCTGGCGGCTGAAAATCCAGTCGCGGAGTTTATAGTTTACTGTTGCTTTTCCGATTTTCTTTTCTTCAAGGAATTCAATCATCTTTGCAATAGCATCTTTTTTGTTCATGTTGTCCAGGAATGCTGAGTTTACGTGGATTCCGTCCTGTGTCCAGGCCTGAGTCTGAACATCAACTTCTGATTTCAGAACTTCGACAATCGGAAGATTGAATTTTTTTGCAAATTCCCAGTCACGGTCATCGTGTGCAGGAACTGCCATAATTGCACCTGTACCGTAAGAAATGAGAACGTAGTCTGCAATCCAGATAGGAATGAGTTTTCCGTTTACAGGGTTGATAGCATATGTTCCTGAGAAAACACCTGTTTTATCTTTGTTCAGGTCAGTTCTCTGAAGATCAGATTTTTTAGCTGCTGCATCAAGATAGGCGGCAACAGCCTCTTTCTGCTCTGCAGTTGTAATCTTGCTTACCAGAGGATGTTCAGGAGCAACAACCATGTATGTGGCTCCAAAGAGAGTATCACAGCGGGTTGTGTAAACAGTCAGCTTGTCACCGGTTCCTTTTCCGTCTGTTCCGGCAATTTCGAAGTCAACTTCGGCACCGAAAGATTTACCAATCCAGTTTTTCTGCATAAGTTTTACGCTTTCAGGCCAGTCCAGAGTGTCCAGGTCTTCAAGAAGGCGTTCTGCGTATTCTGTGATTTTCAGAATCCACTGGCGGATTGTTTTGTGTGTAACGATTGCACCACAGCGTTCACATTTGCCTTCTTTAACTTCTTCGTTTGCAAGACCTGTAAGACATGAAGGACACCAGTTGATTGGTGTTTCTGCTTCATAAGCCAGTCCTTTTTTGTAGAGCTGGAGGAAAATCCACTGAGTCCATTTGTAATATTCCGGTTCACAGGTAGAAATGCAGCGGTCCCAGTCATAACTGAAACCAAGAGCCTTAATCTGGCGTGTGAAGTTTTCGATGTTCTGGTTTGTTGTAATGCTTGGGTGAGTTCCTGTTTTGATTGCATAGTTTTCTGCAGGAAGACCGAAAGCATCGTATCCCATAGGGTGGAGTACATTGAAGCCTTTCATGCGCAGGTAGCGGCAGTAAATATCTGTAGCTGTGTATCCTTCAGGGTGACCTACGTGAAGTCCGGCTCCAGAAGGGTAAGGGAACATATCAAGAATGTAGCGGCGTTTTTCAGCCGGAATAGATTCATCTTCTGTTACGCGGAAAGTTTTGTTGTCCGCCCAGTATTTCTGCCATTTTGGTTCAATGTTTTTAAAATCGTAAGACATAATAAAAACTCCAGTTTTGAGTTAAATAGTAAAAAGGCCCATAGTTTTGACCTGTAGGTAAATAAGTATACTGTTTTTGATGGTTTTCTACAATTAAAGGAGATATTTTTACTTAGTAATAAATACGTTTGATTTATATATATGTTTTAATTGGAGATTTTAGGAATTTATTGCGAAGTAGTATTACTGGTTGTAAAATGGAAATGCTGTTATTTTATTTATATGACCGCTTTGATTATCTTTGAGAATCGATTCTTCATTGGATAGTATCAGGTTTTATTATAAAATCGGTAGAAAGAAGGAAAATTTATGATTGATTATAAAATAAAAGATATTCCGTATTTTCATGTTAAGGGAAGAAACGTTTCGGATGCAGGAAAAACCGAAAATGGACTTTTTCTTTTCTGGGCAGGAAGCGGACTCGAAATGAAATTAAAGACTTCGGAACTTTGGGCTGAAATTGAAAGCGAATATACTTCATATGAAGTCTGGTTGTGTGTCTGGATAAACGGAAGGAAAATTTCTCGTTTTATGGCACCTAAGGGAAAGTCAAAACTTTGTCTGACAAGGTCTTTGAATCCTGAAAAAGAAAATGAAATTTTTATTATGCGGGACACTCAACCTATGAGCGGAGATGATTCGCAGATTCTGAAAATCAATTCTATTTCTGTAAGTGATGGAACTGAGTTTCTTCCTGTTCCTGAAAGTAAATTGAAATTAGAATTTATCGGTGACAGCATAACAACCGGAGAAGGACTGGCAGGTTGTCCTGATGAAATGGACTGGATAAGTCAGTGGATTTCAGTTTCAGAAAATTATGCAGTTCGGACAGTAAATGCATTGAAGGCGGATTTTAATATTCTTAGTCAGAGCGGATGGGGTGTTATGACTGCCTGGGATAATAATGTTCAGGGCATTATGCCGCCTCATTATGAAAATGTCTGCAGTCTTCAGAACGGAGAAAATCAGAAAGCTGCCGGTGTGAAGGAAAAGTGGGATTTTTCAAAATTTAAGCCTGATTTTGTTTTCGTAAATCTCGGAACAAATGATTCCGGCGCTTTTTTTCAGCCGGCATGGAAAGATCCTGCAACTGGTACTGAATACAAAATGCGGGTAGATGAAAAAAATGATCCCCTTAAAGAAGACGGAGAAAAGCTTTCTCATGCCGTTTGCAATTTCCTGAAATTAATCAGGAAGAATAATCCTGAAGCCCGTATCTGCTGGTTATGGGGAATGATAGATATTTCAAGTGTTTCTCCTTATCTGAAGGAAGGGGTTGAATTATTCATAAAAGAAACGGGAGACAAGCTTACAGATTATATGGAGCTTCCTTCAATGGAGCTGGAGAAAACAGATGCAGACAAAGGAAGTCGTGGACATCCTGGCTCATTAACTCATAAACTGGCAGCGGAAAAGCTGATTGCTTATATTGAAAATAAAAAAGAGGAATAAAATATGTCTGGTCTTGTAGATTATGTTCTTTGGCGCGGGGATGTTTCTCTTGCATATTCACCTTTCAATAAAATCGATGCACTTGTTTTCAGCCAGATAACCTATTTGAATTTCAAAGGTATTCTTCCTGAAAGCTTTTCTGAATCTGTGGATTTGAAATATTTCAATGAAAAAATTCTGGATAAGAAAACAGAAAAGAAATTGAAAAAGAATCTGGGGCCTTATATTAGTCCGGATACTTTTACTCTCCTGAAATTATGTGCTGCTTCTGTCCGCTATGGAGATTTGAAAATTACAGGATTCAGAGACATATTCAGTAAAAAGAACTGCGAACAGTTTTCTGCTTTTACTGTGTCAGGAAAAAATTTTAACTGTGTTTGTTTCAGGGGAACAGATGAATCAATAATTGGATGGGAAGAAGATTTTGCATTAAGCTATTGTGATGTAATTCCTTCTCAGACTGATGCCCTGGAATACCTGAAAGATGCCATGACTGAATTGAAAGGAAAATTTATTCTTACGGGACATTCAAAAGGCGGAAACGTGGGAATGTATGCAGCTTATAATGTTCCTGACAAATTCAAGAAGCGAATTCTGACTGTGTATAATTTTGATGGTCCTGGTTTCAAAAAAGAAATACTGGAGAGTGAAGATTTCAAGAAGATTGAAGACAAAATTTATTCGGTTTATCCTGGATGTTCAATTGTAGGAATGTTTTTTGAGCATCCGAAATATTTTGAAATTGCTGACAGTAACCGCCACATCGTTATGCAGCATGATCCTTTTACCTGGGGAATTCAGGGTAACAGTTTTATAAATCAGGATAAGTTTGAAGACGAAAGTGTTTTCTTTTACAAGACCTTCAACAAATGGTATCTGGAACTCAGTAAGGAACAGATGAAGTCTGTAACTGAAAGAATGTTCGGCATAATTTTAAATACCGGCGTTGAAAAGCTTTCTGATATTGAAAAAGATCCTATTGTAAACAGTGCAAAAATATTGAATGAACTTTTGAAAATAGATTTTAAGGAAAGACATGAAGTTTTAAAACTTGTGAATATGTTCCTTAAAGCAGGAAAAGGAAATTTCCCTCTCTTTGAAAGTTTCAAACCTTCATTTTCATCTCTTGCAGAAAAAATGTTTGAGAGAAAAGAAAACAAACTTTAAGTATTGGAGGCAGTTATGGACGAAACAATTACAACCTCAAGTCCTGTTGGAAAACAACTTGATAAAATCGGAGCCGGAAAATCGGCATCCTATCTTATGTTCAACAAGAAAAAAATCAGCCTGGTTGCAAAAATTACCATTGGCCGTGATTCTTCAAATGATATTGTGGTTGATAACAAGCTTGCAAGCCGGCATCATGCTGTCATTCAAAAAATCAAGGATGACTTTTTTCTTAAAGATGAAAACAGTACAAACGGCACTTTTGTAAACGGAACACCAATTCCAAAAGATAAATATGTAAAGCTTAATGTCGGTGACCAGATTCAGATTGGTACAATGACATTTGTGATTTCATAATTTTCAAATGGATTTTTCTTTACTGGATTCTTATACACTTCCTTCTCATGTCGAACTTTTCTCAAGTGTAGAAAAAATGATTGATCTGCTTGAGAATGAAAAATCGCCTGACTGTTTCTGGCGTCCTCTGGATTCTGCAGGAAAACCTGGAAGTCTGATTGACTTCAGAAAGGTTACGGCTCCTGTGGTGATTATTCCGGATCTTCACGGGCGCATTGATTTTTTAAATCAAATCTGCCGCTTTAAACTTTTTGACAAAAGAATTATTCAACTTCTGGAAAGCAAAGAAATATTTCTCGTTTTTGTAGGAGATGCCCTTCATACAGAAAAAATAACACGGGAACGATGGCTTCTGTGTGAACAGGAATTTGCATCAGGAGATTCTGCCGGAAAATTTATGCAGGAAGAAATGGCGGAAGGACTTTCCCTTCTGATGAAACTTTTTGAATTGAAAATCCGCTTTCCGGAAAGGTTTCATTTTTTGAAAGGAAATCATGAAAATATTCTGAACGTTCACGAAGGGGGAAACTATCCCTTCAGAAAATATGCAGAAGAGGGAAGAATGGTTAAGGATTTTATCAAAACTTATTATGGTGATGATATTCTTTATCTGCTTTCTGTTTATGAAAAAAATCTTCCCCTTGTTTTCTGTTCACCCGAATGTACCGTTAGCCATGCGGAGCCTTACAGAGGTTTTTCTGAGCGCGAAATAATTGATGCCCGTTTGTTTCCCGAGGTTCTTTCCGGTCTGACCTGGACTGCAAATAATGAAGCTCTGGAAAACAGTGTAAGTCTGACTCTTGATAATCTGTATGGAAATGAAAATAAAGTTTTGTGGTTTGGAGGACATCGTCCCGTCAGCGGAAAATTTGCCCTGCGTCAGAACGGAAGATTTATTCAGATTCATAATCCTTTAAGTCGAAATGTGGCAGTTGTAATGCCTGGTGAAGAGTTTATTCCCGAAAATAATATAGTAAGTGTTGCAGGAGGCGTTTATGAGCGATGAGTTTCCACCTGAAATTGGTAAGTACAAAATAACAGGAATTGTAGCAAAGGGCGGAATGGGAGTTGTTTATAAAGCAATTCATCCTTCGCTGAAGCGTTTTGTTGTCATTAAAAAACTTACTGCAAGGGGACGGGGTTCTGCTACAAACGCCGAAAGATTCAAGCGGGAAGCACAGATTCTTCTGGATCTGCAGAGCCCTTACATCGTTCATCTTTTCGATTATTTTACAGAAGACGGTTACCGTTATATGGTCGAAGAACTTGTGGACGGAATGTCCTGCGACAAACTGATAAAAAAACAGGTAACACTTTCGGTTCCTCTTGCTATGCTCATTATGCAGGATGCCTGTTACGGTTTGAAATATGCTCATTCCAAAAAAGTAATTCACCGTGACATAAAACCGGGAAATATTCTTATTTCAAAAAGAGGTGAAATTAAAATCACTGATTTTGGTATTGCCAGTGATGAAAGTGAAAGAGATGACAATCTGACTGCAGAAGGAGTTGCTCTGGGAACTCCGGCTTACATGCCTCCTGAACAGTTTGATGACAGTTCTTCTGTCGATAACCGTGCTGATATTTACGCTCTTGGAATCAGTCTGTATGAAATGATAATCGGTTCCAAACCTTACCCCGGGGAATTTACTCAGGAAAATATTACTCTGATTAAAAAAGGAAAATATACTTCACCAAGAAAAATTAATCGTGATATTCCGAAGTCTGTTGAAAAACTGATAAAGGGAATGATCCGTGCAAAAAAGAACAGGCGCATAAAAGATATAGATACTGTTCTGAAAGCAGTTAAGAAATATCTTTCTCATTATGATGTCCATGAATTAAGGGTTCAGCTGGCCCGTGCGGTTTCAATTGAAAAACAGTATAAATATCCTGAAAAGGCATTTGAACCTAAAGATAAAGTTTCCCGGATTGTAAAGCGCTGTCTTGTTTCGGTTTTCTTTGCAGCTCTTGTCTTTGCAGGACTTTATTATACCGGTGTGATTCACAGAACTGTGCTGTCAAAAATCTATTGCCCTGTTTCAGTAAATCTGGAAATGCCGGTTTCTGTTTTCAATAAAGGGAAACTGGATTTGCCTGCCCGTATTTCGTTTTATGAAAATGACGGGAAAGATATGCCTGAAGTTAAAGGAACCTCCCGTGAATTCCGTGCAAGAGGAAACAGACTTACGGAAAAAATTATTTCTGCATTGAAAAAAACTCCAATGCCGGAAGTTTCCTCAAGTCATACTTCCTACGGGATTAAAACTGTTTTTCTTAAAAAGGGAACCTATCGCATGAAAGTTGTTGTGGGACCTTATGTAAGCTGGCAGAGTTTCCAGATTAATGACACTAAAAAGGAAACCTTCGAAGTTGATTTTCTGCAGAATATGAAACGTCCCCTGAAAATGCATCTCACAGCGGTTGAAAGTGAATCAAAAAAAGATATATCTGAAGAAGCTTGCTTTGAAATTCTATATAACGGAAAGTGGGTACTGCCAGAGGAAGTTCCGGTTGAAAAATTTGTTTCAGGGACAGTCTGGAAAATTCGGGTTTCCGCTGACGGCTACAAAGAAGAAGTTTTTTCTCTTTTGATAGACTGGTATCAGGATGAACTTTTCGTTACTGCTGAACTGGAACCAAAGGATTCTGCTTTATAATTCAAGAGTTCCGATTACAGTCATATCGTCATCTTCATCAGAATCATTTTTCTTTTTGTTCTTGAAGCGGGGACTGTCGGCTTCGTTGTCAAAATAAACTACTGTTTTGGAAGTGTTTTTTGAATCAGAAGTTGTCACTGTTTTTTTTGGGCTTTTCCTGCCGCCTTCTTTTTTTGAAAAACTCTTTTTAATTGTCAGAAGTGAAATCAGACTGCCGCATAAGCCTCCTGCAAAAACAATAAAGAGCGGTATTATGCTTGATTCGATTTTTTCTTCAGAGAAGAGAATATAAACGATATATAAAACTGCTACAGCAATTGAAAACAAAGAAACTGTTTTTTTCTTGAATTCGTTCATTATTTTAAGAATCAGAAGAAGGAAAATCAGCGGGTAAGGACCAGTAAGAGTTTCGGTTGAAAAACAGGCTGCAAGTACTCCTGAAAAAATAGTCGAAAGCAGCATCATTACCAGAAGCAGAAAAGTCCCGTAATTTGTTTCCTGGTCAGAAATGAGTAAGCCAAGTAATCCCAAAAGAATCCAGGAAAACAACTGTTTTGTTCCAAAGATATAAAGAACCATTCGGCACCAGCTGGCAGGTTCATGAAAATTAAATGGGAAAGCACCTTTCTGTGATGTCGGACTTGTAAAAAAAGTATTCAGATTTAAATCCGGCATAAAACGGTTGATTAAAAATACAGATACAGTGATAAAAATAAAAATCAGTATCAGAATAGGATCAAAAGTAAGGTTAATTTTGTTTTTAGCTTTCATAAATAGTTTATCGGTTCAAAAAACGTGGAAAACAATAGAAAAATTTGGTAAACTAGACTAACTATCATATCTATTGGGGAAAATCATGGTGATCAAAGAATCGGCAGAAATGTATCTTGAAACAGTACATATTCTTGCACAGAAAGGTCCAGTTCATGCGGTTGAAATCGCAAGATACTTGAATATATCAAAACCCTCTGTAAGCGTTGCAATTCATAATCTGGAATCAGAAAAATATATTCTGATTGATCAGGAAGGTCATATTTCGCTTCTTCCAAAAGGTCTGGAAATTGCGGAACGTATTTATGAACGGCATACAGTTCTTACAGAATTTTTTGAAAAAATTGGTGTCAGTCCGGAAAATGCAGTTGCAGATGCCTGTAAGATTGAACATGATATTTCTGATGAATCTTTTTATAAAGTGCGTGATCTGATAGCAAAACTCCAGGGATAATTTAAGGGAAAAATATGAACAACAGAATGGAAATTGGTGAACAGTTTGAAACTGAAATTGTACAGATTCAGAAGGACTGTGTTTTTATTGCAATGGATGCAAAAAGTGAAGGTGTTTGTGATACAGCAGACTTTCTTGATAAAGACGGAAACCTTACTGTAAAGGAAGGGGACAAAGTAAAGGTTTATTATACAGGTTATGTAAACGGGGAAATGCGTTTTACAGCCAAAATCGCCGGTGACAAGGCTGACAAAGCAATGATTGAAAATGCCTGGAATGCAAAGATTCCTGTTGACGGACATGTTGAAAAGGAAATCAAAGGCGGCTTTGAAGTAAAGATTGGCGGAACCCGTGCTTTCTGTCCTTATTCACAGATGGGATTCCGTCAGAAAGAAGAACCAGCTTCTTATGTAGGAAAGACACTTCCTTTTGTTATTATTGAATACAAGAATGACGGAAAAGATTTGACTGTTTCAAATAAAGTTCTTGGTGAACAGGCATATGCAGAAAAACTGGACAGCCTGGCCCGTGAAATTACAGTTGGTTCTGTAGTTGAAGGAGTTGTTGAATCGGTTCAGAATTTCGGTGCATTTGTAAATGTAAACGGTTTCAGAACTCTGCTTCCTGTTTCTGAAATCCAGTATGACCGCGTTGAGGATATTTTCAGTATTATTTCTGAAGGTCAGAAGATTCGCGGTCAGGTTATCCGTGCAGACTGGAAAAATGAAAAGGTTTCAATCAGTGTGAAAGCACTCCTTGAAGATCCATGGAAAGCTTCTGCAGAACAGCTTAAACTTGAAACCAAATATGAAGGAAAAGTTGTTCGTGTTACAGATTTTGGCGTATTTGTAAACATTGTGAAGGGTGTGGACGGTCTTGTTCATATTTCTGAACTTGAAGGCGTGAATAAAAATACAAACATCAAGAAGATGTTCAAGCCAGGCGATGAAATGTCTGTTGTAATCAAAGAAATGGATTTAAAAAACAAACGTATTTCTCTGATTCCTGCAAGTTCAGCAGAACAGGATTTAAGCGCTGCTAAATATTTGAGTTCGCAGAAGGATGATGATGATGATTCATACAATCCTTTTGCAGGTCTTCTGTAAAAAACAAAACTGGGAGAGAGTTGAGTTTTTTTTTGATTAGCAGGAATTGAAATGAAGTTATCTTTAGGAAAAACAAATCGCAGACAGGTTTGTTCGATGCTTAAATTGATTTACCGGAATCCCGGAATCAACAGAAAACAGCTTGGTGAAGCATTGTGCATTGACCGTGCGATGGTAACACATATTTATAATTATTTCGTAGAAAATAACTGGGTTATCGAGCAGGAATCTGCCATGAAGCGCCTTCCTCTTGTTCTGAATTATAACCGTATCTATGTTGCCGGAGTAGAAATCCAGCCGGAATATCAGGTTGTTATTATTTCAAACATGAAAGGCGACATTGTTTTTGAACAGGTATTTAATGAAAAAATAACCGACATTCCTCAGTTTGTTTTGCAGACTTTGTTTCCTTTGCTTGAAAATTCCGGTTATGAAATTTCCGGTATTGGGCTTGCTGTTCCTGGAATTATTATTTCCGATGAAAACAAAATTTATCGTTCAGTTCCATTTGGATTAAAAGAAGAAATTCTTCTTCCAAAAGAAGTTGTCCTTAATGGAAATCCTGTTCCTGTTTTCCTGGATAATGACGTAAGATGTTTCGGATGGGGAAGAGTAGCCTTTAATAAAGAATATGAACCATTCTTTGTTTTCATCCAGCACTTCCTTGATGATCCTGAAAATCCTGAAAAATTCTGCCGTATTACCGGTGGAAGTTCTTTCTTCCTGAATTCAAAGCCTTGTACCGGTTCACATGGTTGTGGCGGTGAACTTCCCGGTCAGTTCAGAATCAATGACTACAGAGAAATGCATGTCCCTGAAGAAAAAAGAAATCTGATGAAAGCTGACAGAGAGTCCATGGAAAAATTCCTGAGAAACATGGCTATGGCAGTTGCATATTTTTCAAACACCTTTGATGTTGGTCGGGCTTATATTGCTGGTTTTGAAAATATGGATGTAGATTTTCTCAGAGCAAAGATTGATGAATATGTTTCTGAATATCGTTTCTATCCTGAAATTCAGAATCTGGATGTAGTTTTCTGTAAAAGTGATCTGCGTCAGACAGCTTTGGGCGCCTGTGGTTTCGCACTGGAAGAATTAATTGTGAAACCATGTGATACTGAATCTGTTGATAGTCTTCTTTTCCCAAAAAAAGAAAAATAATTCAATTTTTTTTTAATTTTATTTTCCTCTTTTTCCTTTTTTAGCGTAAAAAAGCAATACTTCTTTTGCAGGATAATCTGCGCGTTCTTTATGTTCCCGGCCGGAGCACCAAGCACATGTCATAAAAAAAGAGGTATTAAAAATGAATCAGTTAAACTCAGTAATTGTAGAAGGAAATGTAGTAAAAGAACCTTTCTTTTCTGAACCAACACCAGGTTTTAAAGTTGCGGATTTTTCTATTGGAGTAAACCGTTACAGTAAAGCTAAGAACGGTGAATGGAAAGAAGAAGTCAGCTATATTGCTATTCAGTCGTTCAATAAACTTGCGGAAGTGGCACGTGAAAAATGTTCTAAAGGCCGGGGTGTACGTATTGTCGGAAGATTAAAGCAGGACCGCTGGAAGAACAGCGATAACAAATGGGAAAGTAAAATGTATGTTATTGCTGAACACGTTGAATTCAAACCTATGCAGGTTTCACAGAATTCCGCTGATGAGAATGCAAAGAAAGATGACTTTGAAAAAATGACTGCAGCAGACCTGGCGGCAATGAAGCTTGCGGAAGCAGCTGCTGCCACACAGGAATCTGTTGCTGAGGAAGCATTGTTTTAGCGTTCCTTGTTAGGGTCTCTGTCCCTGTAGAATCCGTCTTTCCAGTTGAATCTGGAAATATCCGGTAAAGGCTGGGCTTTTGTCATGGAAGTCACAATTGCCTTTATCTGACTTCGGGTTACTTTTGTTTTGGTGAAATCGATGAGGATTCTTTTGAATCCGGATTTATTTATAGTTTCAACCTTGTCTACAATAGAGAAAGGTGATTCAGGCATTACAAAAGACCCGTCCTGGGTGGAATTTACCTTGAACAGAGATCCTTCTTTATCTTCAAAGAAAGTGAAGTCATAATCAGAAGGAAGCTTGAAACGCATTCTGAAAAGTGCCGGATAAGCAAAAACAGGGACAAGAATACGGGAACGAACATTCATATCAAAAGTTGCTTCAAGGTTTTTACGTGAATTTTCGTACGGCATAATGAATGCGCCGATATCCTGGTTTTCAAGGAAAGATACTGCCCATCGGTTGAAAGTATAAAGGTATGGTCCTGCAATAAGGTTCAGTATGAATCCTGTTGCTTGGATTTCCTTGAGAATCTGGATTTGAGCCAGGTTGTTTACTACAAAGTTATTGAACCCGTCAGTTACCAGTTTGTTTAAGGTTTCTTTGATTTCGTTTTCCTGTGTTGAAGCACAGAATGGATCAAGAGAAATATAAATCTGTTTTTTGCTGAATGGAAGGACAGTTTTGTGTGCAAGAAGGTCTGCTTTTGTGTCTGAGTTCAGTTCCAGCAGAACGCGAACCGGATGAAGTCCCTGAATCTGGAAAAGGTCAGGAATAGAAGAAACACTTGCGTATATTCCTTCAGGGAAATATACCAGTTCTTTTTGCCCAACCGGAGTAAGATCCAGAATAGGGAGCTGTTCATCTCCCGGCTGCTTTCTGTATTTTCCGATGTCGTGAGGAAGTACATGAGGATAGCGTTTAGAACTTGATTTTGTCTGAAGAAGGTAAACAGGATCTCCCTCTGTAAAGCCGGAAGGTATATCAATCCAGCGTTCACCTGAATCAGAAACTTCAATTGTTCTGATTTTGTGACTTACACGGCCTGTATCATCTTTTTTGTGAAGACGGATTGAGTCTCCCGGATCAGGATCGTAAGAACCGCCCGAAACAACAGCAAGTGCAATTTTATAATCTTCAGGTTTCGGATCAGTGATATTTTTCATCAAAGCCTGTTTCAGTTCTTTTGGAGCAGGCTTTGTCTTTTTAATTTTTCCAAGGTATATACCAGTGCCACCAGCCTGGTCAGGATTCAGAATTTTGCTTCCTGCGTTATCGATACCTTCTTCCGGGGTGTTGAAACCATACCAGTATGTAGTTTTGCTTCGTGCAAAGTCGCTGGCAAGCATACGGTGTCCTGCAGCAATTGCTCCTTTTTTGTCTTCCTGATAATGGTCCATAACATAGCGGTAAGCAGAAACAACGCTTCCAACATATTCAGCACTCTTCATGCGGCCTTCAATTTTGAAGGAATCGACACCGGCTTCCATAAGAAGAGGAATCTGATCAATAAGTTCCAGGTCACATGGGGAAAAATAGTAGCCCTGACGGATTCCGCCGGGAACTTCAGCTGTATAGTAACGGCGGCAGGCCTGAGTACACATACCGCGGTTTGCAGATTTTCCTCCGAGGAAGCTTGAAAAAAGACAGAGCCCTGATTCACTTACACAAAGGGCTCCATGTACGAAAACTTCAAGGTCAGCCCCGGTTTCTGTTTTTATTTTTTTGATTTCGTCCAGACCCAGTTCACGAGCAAGAACTACACGTTTGAGACCTTCCTTTAAAAGGAGTTTTGTTGCGGCGGAACTTTCAACGTTCATCTGTGTTGATGCGTGAAGCTCCAGGTTCGGGAAGAATTCCTGACACATGCGGATGACACCGAAGTCCTGGACAATGAGGCCATCCGGTCCAACCTTATTCAGGTATGAGAGGAAACGATAAAGACGTTCTGTTTCTTTTTCTTCGGCAACTGTATTTACTGTGACATAAATCTTTTTGTGCTGTCTGTGACATGATTCAACGGCAGCCTCAAACTGGTTCCATGCAAAGTTTGTTGTACGAAGACGAGCATTGAAGCTCTTAAGTCCCATATATACAGCATCAGCGCCTTCGCCGATTGCTGCGTCAAGTGATTCTATATTACCCGCAGGTGCTAAAAGTTCAGCCATTCTTTAATTGTAACAGAGTTACAAAAAAAAGTCATAGCACTATGCCAGCAGTTTGCCAGAACTTTGGGAGTCCTTAGCCAGCCCTTGGCCAGCACTATACGGCCTTTTTGCAGTTTATCGGAACTCCGTGGTAATAAAGAGCATTATGGAATGAGATTTTCTTCTCCCGGTGTAAGATTTTTGTTGGAAATTGAAGTCCATTCATTTTTGTTTGACGGAACAGGCCATGAAAGAAGGCCGTTTTCAAAATCCCTAACAAGGTCAGCTACATTTATCCTGACAAGGTTTGCACTTTTGGGGAAAACAACAGCGTCCCTTATTTCTCCGGTACCTTCCCATATGTTTTCAGAGAAGATTTCGGTTACTGCATTTTTGAAGGATTCTTTGCTCCAGGTTTCTTTGTCACTTCTTGAATAAACCAGGGCCTGCTGGATTTCCCCGTTATTTGTATTTTCCAGTCTGATAATATCCTGTGATGCTCCAAGACAGGCGGTAGTGTTATCGATCCAGAAATCCCAGGCTTTAGTTGAAGAACCAAGTCCTTTTGAAAAGGTTTTGTCTCCTGTTGTTTCATTTATACAGGCTTCGGAATCAGGAAGGCTTTTTCTGAAATGAACGGTAATGTAATCACCGGCTTTGACCTCGGTATCAGGAAAATAAAAGTCTTTTTCTTCACCGTCGTTTACAGATGAAAGCTTCAGTCCCGAAAGATTACCGTCTGTCAAAGCCAGAAATTCTACAAACTCATAAATTTTGTAATTAACTTTCTTGGATGTAAATGACCTTACTTCGTCCATTATTTCTGTCATCAGGAGTTTGGGAATGCAGTCATTGTAGCCTTTGAATTTATAGGAAAAGGTTAGTGAAGAGCCTCCTTTGTTCTGGACCTGACCTGTAAAAACATAATCTTTCCCGATTTGGGTTTTTGAGTTCATGTTTATAACCAGGTTTTTTCCGTCGTTTTCAGGTTCGCAATTTACACCGATGTTTTCCGGATTTTCTTCCTGTGATGAAATGCCTCCTGCAATCAGGCTGACGGGTTCTGAGAATTGTAAAAGCAGATGACGGGAATCAAGTACTTCGTAATTTTCAAGAACCGGAAACCTGCAGTCGGATCCGATAATTTCCAGGCCGGACATACTGACACGGCAGGAAAGGGGAAATACAGACAGCAGAATGATTGATGTCAGGACCGTAGTTTCAACGACCAGAACTATGGGTCTGCGGATTTTTTTATTGAAGATTTTTTTCATAAGCACCTCGAAACGTTACATATAGTATTGGCGTTTAAGGTGTTTTCTGGTAAATAAAAAAAAGCTTTCTGCAAAAAACAGAAAGCTTTGTGTAAAGAATCAGGTTAATTAATTAGAAGGCACTGTTCAGAACAACAGATTCAACCATGTAGCGAACATTGATACCTGTTTTGTCTTCTAAAGTTTTTTCAACTACGAAAATCATTTTCTTTCCTGTTTTGTCAGAAAGAATCTGTTCGATTTTGTAATTTGTTACGCCTTTTCTTTTGATGTCAGGGTTTCCGACTTTCTGGCTTGCAATTACGTTTCCGTTTTTATCTTTCTTTTCGATGAGAATGTAGAAAGATGATTTTGCATTTTCTCCTGAACCTGTAACTGAAGGATTCATGGTTACACAGAAAGATTTTGGATTATCAATATCTGAACCAAGAAAATCTTTGAAGGAAATTACATCACTTCCTTTTTTCAAAGGATCCTGACAGATGTAAAGCATCTGGTCCGGTTCTGTTTTTTTAAGGTTCAAAGGTTTTGTACTGTAAAAGCTTTTTGCTTCCAGTGATTCATAAACTTCACGGCCATTTTTTCCGGCTGTTACTGAAGATGGTTTGATTGAAAAGTAACCGTTATTTACATAGTCATTTTTTTCAATATCAACTTCAATCAACTCTGCCCAGCCCTGGAAGTTTTTATCTGTTTTTCCGTACTGTCCGAATACAAATATTTTCCCGTCAGAAGACCATCCGCCTTCCACAAAAGTAGCAACATCGCCTGCAAAAACAGCAGCTGAAAGCAGACACATAGAAATAACTGCAGAAAGAATTCTTTTCATTTTTTCCCCCAAAAGAAATATCTTACTTCAATAATCGGCATTTCAGGTAAAGTCTTTACTATTATTTCTAATCACTTTATTATTTTCTTATGACTCTTAAGAACAGGAACAGATTGAATTTTACCTTATTTATCATTTCTACAATCGTTCTTGTAATTAATTTATTTTCATTTATCTATTTTATGTTTATGACTCCCGTTTCTTTGAATCGGAGCGGTAAACCTGTTATTTACAGTATTTTCTTCGAATACCAGGAATTGGCTGTTTTTTCATCTCTTTTATTCATGAATATTTATGTTGTTGTCGTTTCCAGGGCAATGACCAATGCTTTTGCTAAAACCCAGTGTTCGGAAATTTCTTTTTATTTCTGTTTTCTGATTTCATGTCTTTTTGAATCTTTCAGACTTTATATTCCGGTTTTGCTTGTTGAAAATACATACACTGAATATCTGATTGTTCTGGGTGATTTTTCTATTTTTGCCCGGCTTCTGGCTCCTTTGTCCCTGCTTTCGGCCAGTATTATGAGCGGGGCCGGTCAGAGACAGAATCTGGAAAGAAATATGCTGCTTATTGTTGTTACAGCAATGTTTGTGGCAATGGTTTTACCTCTGAATACGACAATTATAGAAAAAGATTTTCGGGTTCATGCCGGTTTTGACAAAATTGTTGTGGCTATTGAAATACTGATAGATACTCTTGCGGTTATTTCTCTTTATATAAACAATAAAAAAGAGGAATTTTCGCAGAAAACTACTATCGGAATGATAATGATTATTGCAGGTTTCGTTCTTTCTATTAACAGTTACAATTTTACTCTGTTTGCTTTGAGTATGATTTTCTTCACTTTCGGAACAGTGTTTTACCTGAAAGATCTCCATGACAGGAATCTTTATTCCTGAAATCAAAACGACATTAATACCAGTGCAAGTCCGCCTATTGCCGGCGGAATTATTATATTGTCCATATCGGCCAGTGGAAGCAGTTCGATAATCATTGCTGTTGTGGCAAGGGCGAAGGTAATGTGTGAAACCGGGATAACCATCCAGCTCGAAATGAATACTGCAAGCCAGCAGGCAAGACTTCCTGCCACAGTTTTGCCTTTGGTTCCAGGCAAATGAACCCGCCCGAAAAGTTTTCCGCATAGACTTGCAAGTCCGTCTCCAAAAGAAAGGGCATATATTCCTATTCGTCTGGCATTTGGGTCAGGTATAAAAAGCGCCGCAAGCAGAATCCCCAGGACAAGAGTAACCGGTCCCAGAACGAATCTGTCTTCGTCCCGCTTTCTTGCAGCAAGTTCTGTTATGTTTGAAACAAGGGGAATCTTTTTTCCTTTCAGGCGAAGTAATTCACAGATTGAATAGGCTGCTGCAGCAAAAACCAGGAGAGAAACTGTCAGAGCGTACCAGCGGTCAAGAAAAAAAGGAACCAGAGCGGAGCAAATGTGAATGGATTTTCGGAATAATTCCTTCAGAAGAAGTTTAGTACGATATTTTCTCATTATTCACAATTGTTCGTGGAATTTCCGTGTAGATTGCAGGTTCGAAATCCGGAACAGGGTGGGTTATGTATTTGATGTTTTCTTCAGCAAGGTTTGAACCGCCCAGTCTTACCATTGTTTCCTGGTTTCTTGTAAGAGCGTCCCATGCTCTTACAGACTGAGAGAACTGAACAATAGCCTGTGCATTGAAAGAACTGTTTCCTGTTCTTGAAGCAAGGTGATAGAGAGTAACCCCGTAGTTATTTGCGGCGTAAAGGTATGCGGTTACCAGTTCGTTATCTTCTTTTGCAGCCTGAGGATTAACTCCGCCCTTATCGGCAATGAGTTTGTCCAGATTTGAAATCAGGTTTTCGTAGTAACCCTGTGCGGCGTAATTATCACCTCTCATAGAGAGTGTATTTCCCATGGCCAGCATAAGGTTTGTTTCCTTAATGTTTCCGTCACCGGCTTTCATGAATGAACCCAAGGCTTCGGCATAGTTCTTTTTCTTGTACTGAATATATCCGATTTTGTAGCGGATAGAAGGATTGTCATTTTCAAGCTGAACAGAAGATATGAAATTCTGAAGGGCGTTGTCATAATCACCTGTAATGAAGTAATCCATATCGGCCTGATCTGCGAAAAGCTGTCCGATTTTTTTATTTCCTTCAAGCCCGGAAGCATCTCTTTCAGCTGTGTAAAGAGTGATTCCGTCTGTGAAATATTCCTGTGCCCTCAGGTATTCCTGTGCTTTTGAATATTCTTCGCCGGCAAGGCGGTATGTATCGATATATTTGTAGAGATCACGGCGGTGAAGAATTGTAGAAGCCTTGAATTTGTCCAGAGTATCAATAAGTGTGTTTTTTGCAGCCTGGCTTTCATTTGTTTCAATGAAGTAGCGTGAAAGGTTATAGGCTGAAATAGGATTTTTGTTGTCCAGTTTATAGGCACGAATCAGAAGCAGGCGGACATCTTCGATGTAATTACGAAGATATTCATCACTTGGTGCAATAGGGCCGTAAAGTTTGTCCAGCATATATCCTGAAAGCTCTGTCCAGTCTTCTGGAGGCAGGTTTTTCTCTTTTGGAAGGAAGTATTCCTTCAGGGAAAGAACTTCAGGAAGGTTATCTGTGCGGATGAAGTAACGCATCATGCGTCCTTCATAGAGTTTGTTTGATTTGTAAAGCTGAATAAGGGTAGCATACTGTTCACGGGCAGATTCAAGCTTTTCAGGATCTTTTTCTGTTCCCCATTCGAGGAATATGTCACCTAAAAGGAGAATGCCGTCTGCATCGTTGATATGGAAATCCAGAACCTGGCGGCGGCAGATTTCTTCTGCTTTCTGATAATTTGCCAGATCGTTTAATTCCATATTTGCATATTCAAGACCGGCAGCTTTATCATGCTTGAAGTTGTCCAGAATATTCTGGTACATCCATTCGGCTCTGATGTACTGCTTTCTTTCACGGTATCCGCGGGCATATCTGAAGAACCATTTTTTGTTTCTGCGGTAACGGATAGCCTCGTTGAATTTGATTTCGCTCTGAGGGTATTCATCAGCCTGAAGCATTGTGTATCCCTGTTTGTACAGGTGATTTGCCATTGCCGGGTAATAAATACAGTGTTTTGTGAACTGGAAAAGTCCGAAGAACACAACCAGAAGTACAAAACAGGCGAATACTGCAGGAACGATTTTGTTCTTAAGCTGATATGAAAGGGATTTTTTATAAGCTTCATATTCTTCTGCAGTTCTGTGCTCGAAGTTTCTTGGTACCGGAATAGAAATATCCAGCATTTTTTCAAGATGAGAAGCAATCTGGCGTGCAGGAGCTTTATTGATGATTTTTTCGATGATTTCAAACTCGGCTTCATCAGTAAAATCATTCTTTACGATTAAGTCTTCGAATGCAAGGCGGACGTTGAGCGGGTATTCTGAAAGGTTTTTCAGGAATACTTTGTACTGAGCGTCTGAAAGTGTATTTGGTGGAAGTTCTTCTTCTGGAGTTTTTGATGGAGTTTTTCCCAGAATTACGGGATTCTTTTTTTCTTCTTTTGCAGTCTGAACATCAGAGAAGCCCGGAATAGTGAATTCATCGTTTTCAAAAGAGAAGTCATCTGACGGAGCATCTGCGTTTTCAAGCTGAGTATCTGTTTCCGGAACGTCAAAATTCATGCCGTCCATTTCAGTTGTGTCAAAGGTTTCCAGCGGCATTTCTTCCATTTCAGAAGAATCAGAGCCGAAGTCTGCCCCGGAATCTGAATCAGGAATGCTGAAATCTGAAATGTCATCAGGAATATCTGCCGTAAAATCAGTTGCTTCTCCTGATGGTTCTTCACCGAAATCGGGAAGGTTTTCAAAATCAAAGGAATCAAGACCTTCGGCAGAACCGAAATCACTACCGAAACCTTCGTTCAGTTCAGGAGAAGCGGAAAAATCAGTTTCTTCTGTTACCTCAGGAGCATCAAAAAGTCCTGCAGTGTCCGACAGAAGGGCTTCTTCTGCCGAATTGTCAGCTTCAACAGGAGTTTCCAGGTCAGGAACTTCAAAATTGTCTTCAGTTACTTCGATATCTCCGAAAGACATAGGAGATTCCGGTGCTTCCGGTACTTCATGAATGTCAAAATCGGTAACTTCTTCGAAATCAGAGACTGGTTCTGTATCAAATGAAGAAAAATCATCTGAAACAGGTTCATTGAAATCGAAAGGCTCTGAGAGTCCTGAGTTTTCTGTTACAGTTTCGCTTATATCTGCGGCTTCAAAAGTATCAGCCGGTAAATCAGGAACCTCTGCTGAAATCGGTTCATCAAAATCAGATATTTCTTCCAGTTCTTCAATTTCCTGAAGTTCTTCAATGTCTGAAAAATCATCATTTACGTTGTCTGGTGCTGAAATCGGAGCAACTTGAGGTGCAGGAGAATTGCCGAAATCAAGGTCTCCGAGTCCCAATGCTTCCAGGGAAAGGGCTTCGCCTGAAGGTTCGTTATCTGCAGGTTCAGAAGAATCTGATGCTCCCGGAATTTCCGAAAGAATATCAATGGAAGCAAGGTCTGAGAAGTCTGTAACAGGAGGATTCTGTGTTTTTTTCTGAGGAGTATAGTTGTCGTCGCCAAAACCGCCGGAATAAAACTCCAGGTCATCATCTTCGATTGCACTTGAAGTGGTTTCCTGCTGGGTTGGGGCTGCAGTTCCGTCAAAACCTGCGCCTCCCAAAAGGTCTTCGAGACTTAAATCGGCAATAGAAGTTTCTTCAGGCTCTGGTTCTGGTTCCGGTTCTTTCTGTTCAGGTTCAAGGAACATGGAAAGATCCGGCATGTCCACTGAGTCGCCAAAGGAATCTGTAGCAGGTGCTGGTGCCAGAAGATCAGAAAGGTCAGGTGCGTCAAAAGCACTGGAAGTATTATCGGTTTCAGATTCTTTTTCAGTTGAAGGAGCTGCGGTTCCTGTAAGTGCCTGAAGGTCAGAAAGGTCTTCGTCTACAGATGTATCCTGAACAACTGCCTGGATTTCAGGCATTCCCATGACAAAATCTTCGGAGTCATCTTTGTCATATACATCTTTTGGAACCGGAATGCGGACAGGCTTTTCGCCGCGTT
Organism: Treponema sp. UBA1747; assembly: GCA_002315375.1. Taxonomy (GTDB): domain Bacteria; phylum Spirochaetota; class Spirochaetia; order Treponematales; family Treponemataceae; genus Treponema_D. The sequence goes on from DCHR01000018.1 coordinate 78,763, forward strand.
GTGCACGGAGCTGAATTTCATCTCCAAGAGAAAGAATGTCTTTATTAAATTGAATCAGCTGATTTAAGCCTGGCATATGTACATTTTACTCCAAATTCTATACTACTTCTAGTAACGGACGAAAAATGACCCTGGTTTAGTGTTTTTTCTTCCATACTAATAAAGATGTCTTGCGGGGAATCCAGCCGG
>DCHR01000018.1:78978-153078 GCA_002315375.1 Treponema sp. UBA1747
CTGGGGTGCATGAGTACGCTCACTGCGTTCGCTACAAATGCACCCGCCGTCTGTTTCCCCTCCGGCATCTTTATTAACTTTGAATAAAACACTAAACCAGTGTCTTTTTCTTACAGCAGGACGATGTCTTGCGGGGAATCCAGCCGGNNNCTGGGGTGCATGAGTACGCTCACTGTAGTATAGCGTGCCACTATGCACTAAGTATTTTCTTCTATATAATAGTTTTTCTATGACTATTGATGAAAATACAAATGAAGAACTTTATGATTCTGACGAAATTATTCCTATCGAAGATGATGTAATTGAAAGCGAATCAGAATCGGAAGAAGAAGACGGACCTGTTACTTTTGAAGACCTGGGCCTTGATGAACGTGCCCTGGCTGCTGTCCGCCGAAAGGGTTTTGAATACCCGAGTCCAATCCAGGTTCTGGCAATTCCACGTCTTTTGAACGGTGACTCAAATGTTATTGCCCGCGCCAGAACAGGAACCGGAAAAACCGCTGCCTTCGGACTTCCTATTATCCAGCAGCTCCGCGACAAATCTGATTATCCTCAGGCTCTGATTCTGGAACCAACCCGCGAACTTGCAATGCAGACCTGTACAGAAATGCAGAGTTTTGCAGAAGGCGGATACCCGAGAACCTGTGTTCTTTACGGTGGGGCAAGCTATTCAGGACAGATTAAAGACCTTAAACGGGGAGCAGAAATCGTAGTAGGTACACCGGGACGTATTCAGGATCACCTGGAACGCAAAACCCTGGATATTTCCAAAATCAAGTATTTTATTCTGGATGAAGGGGATGAAATGCTTGATATGGGATTTATTGACGATATTGAACATATCTTTGAACAGGCAAATCCCGATGCCAGAATCCTGCTTTTCAGTGCAACAATGCCTGAACCAATCCTTAAGATTGCCCAGAAATTCATGGGGGAATATGAAATCATGGAAGAAGAGGGAGTTGTGGATGAACCTCTCTTAATCGACCAGAAGTTCTGGGTTCTCCGTGAAAGTGACAAAGTAGAAGCTCTGGTGCGCCTTATTGATATGGCTCCTGATTTCTACGGTCTTGTATTTACCATGACTAAAATGGATGCAGACAATGTTACCCGTGCACTGGACCTTCGCGGATACGAAGCTGCAGCCCTTCACGGGGATATTATGCAGAATCAGCGCGAAAAGGTTCTGGAACGCTTCAGAAACAAGAAGACACGAATCCTTGTTGCAACAGACGTTGCTGCCCGTGGTATTGATATTTCGGGGCTTACTCATGTAGTAAACTATTCAATTCCTTTTGACGGAGCAACTTATGTTCACCGCATCGGTCGTACAGGACGAGCCGGAAGTTCTGGAACAGCAGTTACTTTTGTACGTCCTGAAGAACGCCGCAAGCTTTCTTTCCTTCAGCGTGCCGTTGCAAAAGCAAGTAAAGGCCAGATGGTGGAAGAAGAAGTTCCTACAGTGCACGATGTTCTGGAAGCAAAACGCATCAGAATCGTTGATGAACTGGTAAGAAAAGTTTGGGGCGAGGAAATTAACAATTCAGAGTGCACAATTCAGAATGATGTTCCTGCTGTAAGCGAATTGTCTGAGGTTGAGGCAAGTTCAGCTGTTAGTGAAGAAACTGGTAATAATGCTCCTGCAGAAAACCAATCTGCTGCTGTTGAAAAAGCTCCTGTAGAAGTAGATACATTCTTTACAGAACTTGCTGAAAAACTTATCAACGGGGGAGATGCAAGAGCTGTGCTTGCTGCTGTTCTTGCAGATGAATTCGGTGAAAAACTTTCGCCAAAACATTACGGAAGAATCAGCAATCCCAAGAAAATGGGAAGGTCCTTTGAAGCGGATCCTAATTCTACCCGAATTTTCGTTTCACTTGGTAAAAAAGATCATATGGGACCACGCGATATTGCAGATTTCTTCAGTAATCTTCTGCATATTCCGAATCACAAGGTTGATAATATCGACATGGCCCGTGAGTTCTCTCTTGTAAGCCTGCCAAAGGAATCAGCTAAAAAAGCTCTGGATATGGCAAAGAAAAACAAGAATCTGCCTCATATGCATATTGATACAAAAGGCGAACCTGAAAGAAGTCCGCGCCGCCGCGGTGCTTACCGTGACAGACCTGAAGGTGTCCGTGAAGGCGGAGAAGAAAGAAAGCGGGACCGGGAAGGACGCCGCGAGGGTGGAGAACGCCGTTTTGAGGACCGTAAGGATAAAAAACGTGACGGAGACCGCCGCGAAGGCCGTTCGAAGGGAAACCGCCCGAATACTCACACACAGAGTACCCGCAATGCCGCCAGCCTTTACAAAAAAGGTAACAGCGGAAAAGCTGAAAGATTCTAATACTTTTAAAACACACGATAAACCTTTTATGCGGTATAATTTGAATATATCGCATAAAGGGGTAACCTGTGGCTTCTATTCTTGAAACAATCCAGACTACAATTTCAAATAATATAAGGAATGACAATGCTATATTTGTTTTTTCAACAGATATTGCATGTACAACATGGGCTGAATGGGCTGTAAAAAACAGCGGAGTACGTGCTGTTCCGAGAGAAAGGTTCAAAGCCTGGGACAGATTTAAGGCAGAATCAACAGACGAAAAATCTTCAGGGCATCCTGTTCCTGGACTTTTGCGTAAGGTTTTTGTCGAAAACCTTATGACTGAAAATGCCTCTAATCCTGTTTTCAAAAAAATCATTTCCCCTGAATTTGCCGCAGATTCTTCTTCCTTTACAGACTGGGTCAGTACAATACTTCCATCCCTGAAAAGCTGGCATGACAGATATGAAAAGATTTATGGTAATCAGGTTCAGGATACGGAAGATGAGGATTATGAACTTCTATATAAACGCTATTCTGATTTTCTTCTGAAAGACCCTGTTACGGGGCTTGAACGAAAGGAAAAACTTTATGAACCTGCCTGGGAAACAAAAAATCTTCTGGTTGACGGAAAAGAATATTATGTTTTCTTTCCTGAAATTCTTGATGATTATGCTGATTATAAGGATTTTTTTGAAAGCGGAGATATTCCAAACCTTCATGTCTTTTTTGTAAAAGATACTGATGATATCAATAAAGAAGTTTCTGCTGATTATTTTTCAAATTCAAGAACTGAATTCAAAAAGCTTTGTCTTGAACTTCGCCATGTTCACGAAACAGAAAAAATCAGCTGGCGGGAAATGGCAGTTTCTCTACCGGATATCGATACTTATCTTCCATATATTGAGCGGGATCTGAAGCTTTATGCAATTCCATATGTTGTCCGTTCGGGGCGGAAGGTTACGGGTATCAATGCAGGTTCCATTTTTACCTGCGTGAAAAATGTTTATGAATCAGATTTTTCCTATGATTCAATGCGTGCGCTTCTTACCAACAGTTTTGTTCCATGGAAACATGAAAACCTGAATGAAGAACTTATTCGTGAAGGGGCTGCAAGAAAGTGTATCATCAATTATGAGAAAAACGGAAAGCCTGTTGATGTATGGGCTGAAAGCCTGCAGTATGTTCAGTTCAAACAGGTTTCCGAATGGTATGCGGACATAAAGAAATGGGTAAAGGATTTTTATTCGGCAAAGGATTTTAAGTCAGTACAACAGACCTGGTTTGCATTCCGGGATAAAATTTTTGACTTTGATTCCCTGGAACAAGAAAGCGAATGTAATCTCGTTCTTGGCCACTGTCTTGATAAGCTTGTGGAAATGATTGAGCTGGAAGAACAATACGGAATTAAAGTGTCAAATCCCTTCAGTTTTTTCATTACTGAACTTGATAATTCTGTTTACCAGCCTCAGCAGAAACATGCGGGTGTGAACATTTTCAAATATAAAGTTTCAGCAACTGCAGCTTTTAAATATCAGTATGTTGTAGACGCAAACCAGTCAAATCTTTCTGTAATGAATACACAGCTCAGGTTTCTTAATAACGAAAAAAGGGCTGCACTCAAGATTACAGATGAGGATGCAGCAACTGAAAGTTTCATTGTTTTGTATGGAAAAAATCAGGGCTGCTTCAGCTGCAGCCAGAGTACTGTAAATGGTTTTGCAATTCCTCATTCACGGCTTACAACTTCAAAAGACCCGGTCGATTTAATTCGGGAAGAACTTCAGGTATATGACCTGCCGTCAAAAGAACAGATTTTTTTAAGAAGCGAAGCAAAAGCCGAAAAACCGGATGCTGTTTATGAGCTGCAGACAAGCGGAGATAAAGGTTTTCTTTATTATGAAAAAATAAACAGAAAAGTTTCTGAAGAAGAAATTATCAGTGAACCACTCAGAAAACTGATAGAAAAAGAAGCCTATGCTGAAGGAAAGGTAAAAGTAAATGCATCGGCTTTGTCCAGCTATTTCCCTTGTCCGAGAAAATGGCTTTTTTCATATATTCTGGATCTTTCCGAAGATTCCCTTACAGCAGAACTGTTTAACGTTTTTGATGTAGGAAATATTTATCACCGGGTTCTGGAAAAGTTCTTCGGATACTATTATCAAAATAAAAAACCGATTCCTCTGGTAAATGAAAAGGGGGAACTTCCGGAAAAAGAAAAAATCCTTAAGCAGATTGCAGGTTATCTTAAAGAAGTTTATGAAGAAACAGATGACAGAAAAGCTTTGAGTTTTAACCGGATGAAAACAAAAAGTCCTCTTCTGAAGGAAGTAATGGAATCTCAGATTGAACAGGCAGCTGGATTCTTTATTCCTGTTCTGGAATCTCTTTGCGCTCCTTACGATGAAAAACATACAAAGGCCAGTGGTTTCGGAAATGCATACGTTGCAGCCACAGAAGGTAAGTTCTCTGATAATGAGAATGAGAACTACAGCCTGTACGGGGAAATTGACGGTGTGTTTGATGACAACGACAGGCTTTCCATTATTGATTATAAAACCAGTAAAACAAAAGGACCTGCAGACTGCATCATAAATGAAGAAGAATATAATCCTGATTCTGAAGTTCTTCCGGAATTAAAGGATTTTCAGCTGCCGATGTATGTTCATCTTTTACAGAAAAGTAAGCTTGCCAAAGCAGGAGACCTGGAACAGGCACTTTTCTTCAGCCTGAAAAAGAGAGAAAAGAATTACATTGTAAAACAACCGCAGAAAACTAAACAGAATACTAAATATGTACACGACAAAACAGTAACTGCTGAACAGTTTGAAACAACACTTGAAGTTTTCAGAAGATATGCAGAATGTTTTGCTTCTGAAATCAGGGCCTGCAAAAGTTTTGAACCTGATTTTTCAAAAGTAAAGGATTATGAACACTGTGCAGGGTGCAGTTACAAATCAATCTGCCGTACAACTTACATTAAGAGAGATAAATAATGAGTCAGGAAATGAATATTGATTATCTGGATTTGCTTCCAAAAAGACTGGATGACCAGCAGAAAACCGCTCTTGCAGCCAGAGGAAATGTAATTGTTGCGGCAGGGGCAGGCTCAGGAAAAACTCAGGTACTGGCAACCCGTTTTGCATATCTTGTAATGAGTCATGGCATTAAGGCAGAAAGAATTCTAACACTTACTTTTACAAAAAAAGCTGCCAGTGAAATGTATCAGCGAATTTATCAGACTCTGGTTTTCTTTTCAAATCATGACCAGGTACCGGAACTCGAAAGAAAAAGGGCAGAGGAAGCTGTAAAGGATTTTGCCAAAGTTCATATTCAGACTCTGGACTCTTATAATGGTTCTGTTCTCCGTCAGTGTGCCAGCCGTTATGGTATCAGACCTGATTTCGGGCAGGGAGATAACAGTGACAGTAATCAGGCTTTGAAATTTGTAATGAAGCATAGAAATGAAAATGTCATTCATAATCTTGTCGATGAAAAAAACTCAGGAAACCTTCAGCAGATTGCAGGTCAGATACAAAATGAAATAATGAGCCGTACAACCCTTGCATCAGAATCCGGTTATTTCAAGCATTTCTGTGAGAAAAAGAGGGAAGGCTGTTTAAATCTCTGGTCTGATAATTACAGAATAATCTGGCAGGCAATTGAAGATTTTTTCCGCTGTTATGATGAGCTGGATAACATTACAAATACCATAAAGAAAAGTTTTTCATCAATGGAAAGTCTTGGAAAACTTATGAATGAATATTCTGGTGATGCAACACAAATCACAAGGGAAGGCTTTCAGAAGTTTTGTGACGGAATAAACGAAATAGACTTTGATTTGCCTTCTGGAAAAGGAAGTGACATAATCAAGGCGATCATTACTGCAATCAGACCCAAAGAAAAGGAAAGCGTACTTAGAAAGATGCTGGATTCTGCGGCTTACCTTATGGATTATTCTGCCGGTTATGAATATGCTGCTTTGCTTGATGTTTATATGGAAGAAGTAAATCATGAAAAGCGTGTTTCGGGAAATCTTTCATTCGCGGATATTTCAGAAATGGCGTTGAAAGCTTTGATTGAGCAGGAAGATATCCGTACTCAGGAACAGAATGCTTTTGACAGAATAATGATTGATGAGTTCCAGGACAATAACCAGAAAAACCGCGATCTGCTTTTCCTTCTTTCTGCTAAACCAGGCCTTTCTGCGGAGGACTCGCTGAAGGGTGAAAATCTGGTTGAGGACAAGCTGTTCTTTGTAGGAGATGACAAGCAGTCAATTTATAAATTCCGCGGAGCTGATGTTTCTGTTTTCAAGCAGCTTGGTGAAGATTTGAATACTGAACCGGTTGATATGGTTTACAATTACCGTTCGACAGAATACCTTCTTGATTCCTTTAATCAGATTTTCGGAGGTTATGACAGCACCGGTCAGAAGGTAAAGGAAATTCCGTCCGCGGTTTTCCCGGAAGAAGTTCCTGAAGATGAAAAGTATTCCGCAACTTTTACAGAACGCCAGATTGCCAGAAGAAATATGGCAGTAATGCCGGTTTCAGAAAAAAACTTCCAGAATTCCCCGGTTCATTTTTGTATATGCTTTGACGAGTTCGATGAGAAATGTCAGGAAGTGGTTGATATGGTAGCACCATATCAGGAAGAACTTAGAAAGCTTGGAAAAAATTCTGATTTCAAAAGCGGACAAAAACAGGCTTTTATTTCCAGTGATGACCAGCTCTGTTATTTCATTGCGAAAGAAATTAGTCAACGTATTAAAAAATCGGAAGGAGGGCTTTCTTATAAAGATTTTGCTATTCTTGATAAATCACGGACTTTAAGAAAAACTCTGGTAAAATATCTTTCTCTTTTTGACATTCCTTATAATCTGGATAATCAGATTGATATTTTTGAGACTGCTCCTGTAAATGATATCTACAATCTTTTAAGACTGTGTGTTTATCCGTCTGACAGAAGGGCCCTTGCGGCTTTCTTGTGTTCTCCTTTTGCAGGTCTTTCAGTAAATGCTCTGGAACAGGTTTTCAGTCTTGGTTTTGAAATTGAAGGGGATAATACTGAAAATTATAAAGCCCTGGAAGAAATTCTTTCTTCAGAAGCAAATGAAAGACTTTTGAAGGCTGTCAGCCTTTTCAAGGAAATCAAAGCTCTTGCAACCGGAAATCTTCTTACTCAGACCATTACAAAACTCTGGTATGAATATGGATACCGGTATGAAACCTTCTGGCACAAAAATCTGTACTTACTGAATGAACAGTATGATCTGCTTTTTGAACTTGCCCGTCAGTGTGATACGAATGGAGTTACTCTTTCAGATTTTATCGACCAGATGGATTCATTGAGAAATGAGTTCAGTTCCGACAGTGATATTGATGTTTCTGAAATTGATTATCCTAAGGAAAATAGCGATGCAGTTCAGATAATGACAATTCACAAAAGCAAAGGACTTCAGTTCCCTTATGTTTTTGTAATGGGTGTAACAGGAAATGCCCGCGGCAACTATGAAGATAAAGATGAAGACGTGACTGCCGGATCCCCTTTTGGAGAGCCGGCTGCTGTAGAAACTGCAAAAGCTGATGCAGAATTCCGGCGTGTAATTTACGTAGCATTAACCCGCGCAGAGAAAGAAGTTTACATCGTTGGAAAACCAAAATATAAAAACGGCGTAATGATGTCTGTCTGCAAGGCTCATTATCCAGAGATGGAAGGGAACGCCTCTTTCTCTCTCGGGGAATATACATATTGTGAAGGAGCTCCATTTGACTATATTTCCATTCTTCCTGTGGACCGGAATGCAATGGAAAAAAGCCGGAAGGAAACCAGTCCTCTTACTCTGGAAACCAAAAACTCGTTTATCGAGGAAAATGATGATTTCTATAAAAACATAAAGGTTATTACACTGGAAAGTCAGCTGGAAAAAAATCCGGTTGTTTCGCCAAGTGAGCTTGAAAAAGGAAAGGATGAAATCGGGCAGGCTTTGCCTTCTGATTCACCTCTGGTGCCAGAACTTTCTTCATTAATGCCAAAATTAAAGGAAGTGAATTTTCATGAAGGAAATTTTGGTACATTCGCCCATGCCTTTATGGAAGCCTATGTAAAGGATTCCGGAAATGTTCTTCACCAGCTTCCGGCTTCAGTTTTCAGAAATCTCTGGGATTACAATAAAACAGAGGAGGAAAATTTTAAGGATCCTCTTTGCAGTCAGATTATAAATGTATGTAAAAAAATGTGTCAGGGATTTGAAAAATCCCGTTTTAATGAAGAACTTCAGCAGGCATTGTCTGTTCAGTCTGAATATGCCTTCCTTGCATGGCAGAATGATATGGTAGTAAACGGAATTATTGACCTTTGCTATAAGATGCCTGACGGAAGGGTAGTTATCGTAGATTATAAAACTGATGAAGAAATTCATCCCGATAAATATGCACCTCAGCTGGCCTGTTACAAGGATGCGGCAAGCGAACTTTTCGGAGTTGATAAATCAAATATTGAATGTCACCTTTTTTATCTGCGTTATGGTCAGTCTGTGGATGTTACAAAGGAAGCTGATGACAGCCTGCTTCCAAAACTGGGAACGGATTAATTTTCCGGAAGTATCCTTAATTGAATTTTTCCCTTGTTTAAGGTAAATTCAGTTATACGAATAAAAAGACAAATGCTTTCTTAAGCATTTGGTATATATAGGAGTTATTTTATGGCACGTACACATTATATCGCCGGAAACTGGAAAATGAACACTTCTAAAGCAGAAGCTGTTGCTCTTGCTAAAGACCTGGTTGAACAGCTTAAAGGCAAAACAAACAAATTCATGATTGGTGTTCCTTTTGTTTATCTTGATGCAGTTGCACAGGTTGTAAAAGGTTCAAACATCATTCTGGCAGCTCAGGATTGTGCTGCTACTGACAACGGAGCTCACACAGGTGAAGTTTCTTGCGCTATGCTTAAAGATATCGGATGTCAGTGTGTAATTCTTGGTCATTCAGAACGCCGCCACGAAATCGGTGAATCAGATGAACTGATCAACAAGAAAGTTCGCAAAGCACTGAACAGCGGACTTGAAGTAGACCTTTGTATCGGTGAACTTCTTTCAGAACGCAAAGCAGGTGAAGCAGAACAGGTTTGTGCATTCCAGCTTTCTGCAGGTCTTGCAGGTGTAACTGAAGAACAGATGAAAATGGTTACAATCGCTTACGAACCAGTTTGGGCTATCGGAACAGGTGAAACAGCTACTCCTGAACAGGCTCAGGAAATCCACAAATTCATCCGCTCTTACATTGCAAAACTTTACAACCAGAAAGTTGCTGATGAAGTAATCATCCAGTACGGTGGATCAATGAAAGCTTCTAACGCTCCAGAACTTCTGGCTATGGAAGATATCGACGGTGGTCTCATCGGTGGTGCTTCTCTTAAAGCAGAAACATTTGTTCCAATTTGTGAATGTTAATGACCCGGTGACCTTTATTTGAGTTTAATGCTTTACTAAAGGTCATTCTGCGAAGCTCCGCTTCGCGCCGGTACGAACCAAAGCAGGTTTGTTTAGAATCCTGATGAAAACAATGTTCGTTGACGCGAAGCTCCGCTTCGCGCCCAAATGCCTTCCGTCCCGGAGGGCGTTTTTGTTTTAAATAAGGGAAACTTCTTCTTTTTGAAAGGCTGGTTATGATGTATTATTTTAACAGGAGAAAAAGTATGAAAAAAAGTCTTTTTATTTTATCTTTATTACTTATTGCAATCGGATTTACTGCCTGTCCAAAGACAACAGAATCTGAAGTTGTACGTGACTGCCGTGTCGCATTTGATTTATCTCAGGCAGAATTAGTTTCCGGGGAAAAATTAAAAAACAGATATGGTAATGCTATTTCTGAAGCAGAAGAAGAAAAATGTGCCCTTACACTGGATGATAGTGATACTGCTTTTTATGGCTATGTTTTTATTTTTGACTCAATAACTGAAGCTATGGTTGCAAAACAGGCTGGTCAGTTCGTTCTGCTTGAATGTACAGACGGAACTTCCTGGTGGTGGGGTAATGAGAATAACCCTCGCAAAATCAGACAGTTTTATCGAAACTGCCTTTTTAAGGATGAGAGTTATTTTTCTACCTCATATATAGATACTGAAGCTGAACCCGCTGTTGATGTATACCATTTAAGCGGAGCTGACCAGTTCAGTGAAAGTGATTTTAATAATTCCCGTTACCGGGAGGGCTTCAAAGCACTCAAACCGGTTGGTGTTTTTATGGGGGAAAATACAGCTTATATCTATGAATATGATGGATATCGTGTAAATGCCTGGATCAGTTCAAACGGAAATATGTGGATGAGCTGGTCTATACCGAATTCATCATGGGAATACAATGGTGTCGCAAATCGGTTTACAGATGGTATTGACCATAATATGGGATGTGTTTTTGAAACTATTATTACCTATAACGAAAAAGATGTTATCTTTGCATATGCCTCGTATAAAGGAAAGAAACAGTTATGGGTTAGAGATTACGGAACTGAAGGCTTTAACCGGTATTTAAAAGAAAATTTTGACCCACGCATTTATGAAATTGATCTGGGAAAAGTCCCATGGAATGGCGGAAAATTCCATATTCTCGATAATTCAGAATATGGTAAAGCAGGGGAATCTACCCGTCAGGGACTTCTGAGTCTCACACATGTAGTTTACAGAAACCGTCCTCAAGCCGGAGATATAATTCATGTAACAGGAAAGATTGTTTCTAAATATGACATTGATAAACTTTATGTTTTTCCTGTAGATGATTCTCAAAATGCCAACTGGTGGAATAATCTTATTACGGGGGAAGATGGTTCTGATATAAAATATACGATTGAAGGAATAACTGCAGGCGAAGAAAAAGAAATAGATCTTTATTTTACACTCACAAGAGGCGTTTATCAGGATTATAATGATGGCGAAGGTACCTTTAATCTTTGTTTTGCTTACGGTGAACAAAACGGGGACCCTCAGACCTTGCTTTTGAAGTAACGAACTAAGGCAGGTTTGTTTAGAATCCTGATGAAAACAATGTTCGTTACTGCGAAGCTCCGCTTCGCGCCGGTACGAACCAAAGCAGGTGGTCATTAATCTGCTGCAAAAGTTAATGTTCGTTATCACGAAGCTCCGCTTCGCGCCCAAATGCCTTCCGTCCCGGAGGGCATTTTTGTTTTAAATAAGGGAAAATGACTATTTGCATAAACTTGCATACTAGTATATTATTGATGTGTGGTATAATTCCTTTAGTATACTTGTAAAATTTATTTCATTTACCGAGAGGGAAAAAATATGGAAATGACATTAAGATGGTACGGAACTGGTTTTGATTCCGTAACTCTTCAGCAGATTCGCCAGGTTCCTGGCGTAAAAGGCGTTATTACAACTTTGTATGATTCTGTTCCTGGCGACGCATGGGAACTGGGTGCAATTCAGAAAATCAAAAAGGAAGTAAATGATGCAGGCCTTAAGATTGCCGGTATTGAAAGTGTAAACATTCACGATGATATTAAAATCGGTAACGGCCGTCGTGACGAATATATCGAAAATTATATCAAGACTCTGGAAAGACTGGGGCAGGAAGACATCCACATGGTATGTTACAACTTTATGCCTGTATTCGACTGGACCCGTACAGAACTTGCCCGTGTTCGTGAAGACGGATCAACTGTTCTTGCCTATAATTCAACTTTCATCGACGGGGTAAAACCTGAAGAAATGTTCGAAAAACTGGATAAGCATTCCAACGGATTCATTCTTCCGGGGTGGGAACCGGAACGTATGGCACGCGTAAAGGAACTTTTCAAAATGTACGAAGGTATCGACAACGAAAAGCTTTTCCAGAATCTGAAATACTTCCTTGAAGCCATTATGCCTGTTTGTGACAAATATAATATTGATATGGCAATTCATCCGGATGATCCTGCATGGCCTGTGTTCGGACTTCCACGTATTGTAATCAATAAGGAAAATGTTGTCCGCATTCTGAAGGATGTTCCGAATCCACACAACGGTCTTACTTTCTGTACTGGTTCTTACGGAACAAACCGCAAGAATGACCTTTGTGAAATGATTCAGGCAGCTTCAGGACGCATTCACTTTGCTCATATCAGAAACCTTAAATTCAATACAGATATTGATGATCCTGTTCAGGACTTCCAGGAAAGTGCACACCTTTCAAGCGACGGTACCTTCGACATGTACAAAATCTGTGAAACACTTTATAACACAGGTTTTGACGGAATCATTCGTCCCGACCACGGCCGCATGATCTGGGGTGAAAAAGCAATGCCTGGTTACGGTCTTTATGACCGCGCTCTTGGAGCCTGCTATCTTCAGGGACTTTGGGAAGCTATCGAAAAAACTCATGACAGAAGCGGAATGAAACTGTATAGATAAGTTCCTGAAAGTTTCCTGAATAAAAAACTGACTTTATTTCTATAAAGTCAGTTTTTTTGTTTTAAAGAATAAGGGGAGTTGAGCTTTTCGAAACTTCCCTTATTCTCATTAAATACCTCATCTTTAAGATTTATAAATAAAATGTTATAATCTCCAATATATCTAATTATTGTTGTTTAAGGAGATTTTATGAAAAAAACAAACTTGATATTGGCCGGCGTATTAATCGCTTTTGCTGCTTTGATTTTCTCAGGATGTGGTTCAACTCCAAAGGCTGAAGAAAATACAGAATATGCAAAATATTATTCAGATGATTACTGGTATCGTAATTATACCTTCGAAGCATATAACGAGGGATTCTATAAACCGAATTATGTTCAGATTCCTGGTGTTCAGGAAACAGAAAACGAAGATGCTTTGGCATATTTTGGTAAAGCAAATCGTGTTGACCGTTTCAATCTGGATGGAACAGATATTTATATTGGATGGAAAGATAATTATCTGGTTGCAATGCAGAATAAAAGTACTCCGATTATGAACAAAACATCTTTGGATAAAGATGAAATTAATATCTTCAAGTTTACTAATGGTGATGGTTATAACCTTGGTTTAGGTATTGAAAAGGAAATCGAAATTAATGGAAAAAAATATGTTTGTGCTTTTGCCGGAGTAAACACAGATTCATTCGGATTCAGACTCTGGGTTAAAGACGGTGCCAATGTAGAAACTGCAAAATGTAAACCGGCAGGGGAATACAATCAGATGAATTATGACACTGCTGCATATAATGCCGGGGTTTATAAAGCCGGCTGGACCCAGGTTTGGGGTGTAAGAGCAAATAGAAGCGGTTTTGAAAAAGATCGTCAGGTTTGGAAATATGAATATAATGGTGAAAATATTTATATCGGTGTTCTTCCGGATCGTACTCTTGGTGTTATTACTGAAGACGGTTCTGTAGTTGCTACATCTACCAAGTATTTCAAATACAAATGTATGGGAGACGATGGTAAGAAATACAACGGAATGGGTGTAGGCTGGGAAGCAACAGGTAAGCTGAATGGTGAAAAAATTGTAATTGCTGTCGGTGTATTAGATGATACTGTCCGTCTCTGGGTAAAGGACGCTGAATAGGTTTGTCAGACTCCTGATAAAAATAAAAGCACACGGACAGCCGTGTGCTTTTGTTTTTAACTATTTATTTTTTACTGTTTGCTTCCTTCAGAATCTTGTTTATTAAAGAAGGTTTGATTAATCCGCCGGACTGGGATACAACCATTTCAACAGGACAGTCTTCAAAAGTTTTCAGACACATCTGGACCTCCGGGTCATCCTTCTTTTTTCCTTTGAAAGTTAATGGAAGTAAAGCCATGACCAGACGGTAAAGAATTTTTGCTCTGACTGATTTTTCTGCAAGCTGTCTCATTCCTGAATAAACAGTAAAGCTTCCTGGTTTTGGGTGTGAGAAATCAGAAAGGGGCCTATCGTATAAAAGCTGGAACTGTTCCCGGGATATTTCAAATGTATTTCCTTCTGATTTAAAATAATCGGGGAGAGTTTCTCTCTGGTTCAAGTCTGGGACTTCTCCTTCAACCTGGAGCCTGAGGGCAAGGCGTATGTCTTCTGAACTGGAGCCTATGAATACCTGATATTCACCGGCAACAGTAATGAACTCGTGTTTTTCACAGCTCCAGATTTTGAATGCATTTTCATTCAGAGTGATGGAAACTGTTTTTTCTTCGCCTGGTTCAAGTGCAACTTTTTTGAATCCCATCAGTTCGATTTCGGAACGCATGAAGTTTACTTCAGGAGTCTTTATGTAAACCTGGCAGACTTCTTTTCCGGGAATTTTTCCTGTATTTTTTAATTTGAAAACAACTTTTGGTTTCTGGGAAGACTGCATGTTCACATTTGAAGTGATGACACCTTCCTGTTCTATAGCAGCATTAAAGTAGGAGAAATTTGTGTAGGAAAGGCCGTGGCCAAAAGGAAACGCATTTCTTTTTTTGAAGGTACTGTAATATCTGTAACCTACAAAAATCGATTCCCTGTATTCAATGTCACAGTCTGTTCCAAAATATTTGTAGGAAGGTGTGTCTTCAAGTTTTACAGGAAAAGTTTCGGAAAGCTTTCCATTTGGATTCACCTGACCCGAAATGATTTTTACCAGGGCTGTGTCGCCAGCCTGACCGCCAAGAGTTGTATGAACCAGAGCATTTACTGAATCTGCAAAGGGGAGTTCAACAGCGCTTCCTGAAATGTTAACAAAGATAACATTGCTTCTGAGATTGCATATTTCGGAAAGCAGATGAAGCTGATTGTTCGGGATGGATAAAGTCTGACGGTCGTATCCTTCGCCTTCGAATTTTTCAGGAAGACCTCCGATAAAAATTAATGGATGCTTTCCGCTTATTCCCGAAAGAACCTGTGATTCCAGTTTTTTATCGATGGCATCTGTGTCGTTTCTGTAGCCTTTGAAATAAGTAACTTTATAACCTGCGTCTTCGAAAGCTTTCACTGCATCAGGTGTGTGAGTTGCATTAATATGGCTGGAACCTCCGCCCTGATATCTCATGTCTTTTGCGAGCTGGCCGACTATGATAATTTCTCTTCCAGTTTCGCCTTCTTTATCTGTGAATGGAGGGAGAGGAAGTATTCCGTCATTTTTTAAAAGAACAATGCTTTCACACTGAATCTCTTCTGCAATCCGGTGACTTTCTTCAAAAAGTTCATTCTTATTTTCAAGCGAAAGTTCTGAGTTCTGGAATTTTTCAGTCAGCTTAATCACATTTTCTGCACATGTGGTTAATGCAGGTTCTGAAACATCAGGATTCAGGTGGTATTTGTTTTCAGGCATTTCCAGGTCCATACCGGCTTCATGACTTTTTACAGGATCAGTACAGGCGCCCCAGTCTGACATAACAAGTCCCGGATAATTCCATTCGGTTCTTAAAATGTCTGTAAGAAGTTCTTTGCTTTCGGTGGCATGGACTCCGTTCAGGTAATTGTAAGAAGCCATTATGGTTGCAGGATTACTTTCTCTGACTGCAATTTCAAATGGACGAAGATATATTTCCCTGAGGGCTCTTTCATCAATTTCAGAGTTTGAAATCATTCTGCAGTTTTCCTGGTTGTTTCCTGCAAAATGTTTCAGGCTTGTTCCAACCCCTTCTTCCTGTGCGCCTTTTATATAAGCAGCTGCCATCTTCCCCGCAAGCAAAGGATCTTCAGAAAAATATTCAAAGTTTCTTCCGCATAAGGGAGATCGTTTGATGTTTACGCCGCAGCCTAAAACAACCGATGTTCCGTAAGCTTTTGTTTCCTTTGCTATCTGTTTTCCCATTTTTCTGGCAAGGGAAGGATCCCAGCTGTTTGCAAGGCTTGCTTCACAGGGAAAACAGGTGGCCGGTTCAGAATTGTTTATCTGTGCCATGTCATTTCCCAAAGGCTTTCTGAGTCCGTGAGGTCCGTCATTCATTGTAACTGCTTTTACTTTGCCTTCGATGGAATGAGTATCCCATGCGCCGTTTCCCATAAGGAGTTTCTGTTTTTCTGATTTATTGAGTTCCATAAGATTTATTATAGTAGAGTTTTTGCACTTTGAGCAAATTCGCCTTTGAATTAAATTTACGTTTGAATTAAACGAACTTTAAATTTTAATTCTCAAAAAATTACGCGAGGGAAAAGAAGCGTGTCATTGGCAGGGTTCTGACGACGGCTGAATAGTTTCTTTGCCGTCGTCAGCAGCCAGCGACGCTAGCTAGCGTTGACAATGACCGCTTTTTGACCGTGAGTAATTTTTTGAAGATTTTTATTAAAATGCTTGTTTAATTCAAACGTATGTTTATTTCAAATTTAATGAATTATATTGAACTAACTGTGTTCCGCGGGTTAAATTTAAGCATAACCCGTGAGGGAGTAGCAAGCGTTCTTCAGTAAGTAACGGAACGCAGCAAGTCAACATACTGGCATTCTATGGAGGCCTGGCTTGCTTTAATTTGCGAGACTCATGTATAACTGCATAAGCTATACGTGTGTCCGAATAAAATTGATTTTTGACCCAGGTATAACAGTTATGCCTGGGTTTTATTTTTTAACTATTTTTGGAGGACTTTATGTCTGTTGAATTCAGTACTGTTTTTTTGATTACAAATCTTCTTCTTGGTGTCGGTCTTGCAATGGATGCTTTTTCTGTTTCAATTGCCAATACACTTAATGAACCGGGCATGCGTAAAAGCAAGATGTGTGGAGTAGCAGGTACCTATGCTTTTTTTCAGTTTGCAATGCCAATGATCGGCTGGATTTGTGTTCACACTGTTGCTGAAAAATTTACAGCTTTCCAGAAATTTATTCCGTGGATTGCACTTATTCTTCTTTTGTATATCGGTGGAAAAATGATTATCGAATGTATCAAAGAAAGAAAAAACTCATCCGATGAAAACTCAGAATCAGGCGAAGTATCAGGTTCCGTTCTTACTTTTGGTACTTTAATGGTTCAGGGAGTTGCAACAGCTATTGATGCACTTTCAGTAGGTTTTACTATTTCTGAATACAATACACTGACTGCTGTAATTGCCTGTCTGATTATTGCCGCAGTAACTTTTGTTATCTGTATGGTAGGACTTCTGATTGGAAAAAAAGTCGGAGAAAAGCTTTCCGGAAAAGCAGAAATCCTCGGCGGTATAATCCTTATCGGAATCGGTATCGAGATTTTCGTAAAGGGCGTATTTTTCTAATACTTTATTTCCAGTTATGGTTGTCTAATAATCTGATTGAAGGGCAGCACTTTTCTTCTTCAAAGAGGATGATTTCATTACTGCCTTTCTTCAGAAGAGGGGCCGGAATATAGAGGCTTGTCTGAGGCCCCAGGTTCCAGTACCGCCCGATATTGAAGCCGTTTACAAAGGCAACTCCTTTTCCCCATTCAGTTGTGTCCAGGAATGTATCACAAGTTTCATCCAGGTTCACTGTGAATTTATGGAAGGCAGGGCCGTCAGAAAAACTTCCTGAAAAATCGATTTTTGAAATCTGCATTTCATCAAGTGTGAGAGGGTAGATTTCAAAACTGCCGATTTTCTTTTCTTTACATTTTATCCAGCCGCCCGGCATTATTCCTTTCTGCTGGCGATTAAGCTTCAGTCCGAAGTTTTCGCGTCCCTGGTTTTCAATCATAACAATTGCATCAGTATCCTTTATTAAAACTGTTACCCGGTCTTTTGCATTTTTATATGTGATATCTGAAGCTTTTGTATTTTCCGGAACCTTAAATCTGTAAACGATATAACCGTAATTCTGTCCGATTTCAGGATTTTCCATGTTCAAAGGTTTTTCTGAATGAATAGGGGAGCACAGTTTTTCAATAGTATTCCAGAGACTTACGGATTCAGAAACAGAAAAACTGCCATAGGTTTTGCGTCTGATTTCCGTAAGCTGACATTCCGGAATATTTGTAAAATCATTTGGATTTTCATTCTCATAATCTCTGATTGTTTTTCTGAAAGCTTCATATTTAGGAGTAATCTGTCCGTCTTCGGTCAGAATTGCATCGTAATCATAAGATGTAATGTCAGCCTGTTTTGATTTCAGGTTTTTTCCTGCAGTAAAGCCGAAATTTGTTCCTCCCTCGAACATATAAAAATTCAGGTGTCCCAGTTTCAGGGCATCAGCCAGGTCTTTTTTGTTCTGTTCCAGATTTGAAGTATGATGAGGTTCTCCCCAGGCATCAAACCAGCCGCACCAGAATTCCATACAGACTAAAGGTCTGTTTCCTACATATTTTTTCATCACAGAAAACTGTTTTTCTACTTTTGAGCCGAAGTTTCCTGTTGGAAGGGCAGTTTTCAGGGAACCTCTTCCCATGCTTCCTCCCCATGGACCGTCGGAAGTCACAAATGGAACTGTAATTCCTTCCTGTCTCATAAGGTCTGCAAGCTTCTGAAGATATTTTTTTGAAAAACCGTAATAGCCGTATTCATTTTCTATCTGAACAAGAATAATGTTTCCGCCTTTATCTGTCTGATGGGGAACCAGGCGGGGCATAAGAACCTTGTACCATTTTTCCACTTCCAGAATATAGCCTTTGTAATTTGAGCGGACTTTCATTTTTGGATCTGTCATGAGCCAGGAAGGCAGACCTCCCCATTCCCATTCTGCGCAGATATACGGACTCGGTCTTATGATGATGTAAAGTCCAAACTTTTCAGCAATGGAAATAAATTTTTCGAAGTCAAAACGTCCTTCGAACTGGTACTGGCCTTTTTTAGGTTCATGGAAATTCCATGGAATATAGGTTTCCACAGTATTACAGCCCATGTTTTTCAGCTTCAAAAGTCTGTCTTCCCAGTATTCAGGGAGAATGCGGAAGTAATGGATGCTTCCGGAAATGAGTTTGAAAGGTTTTCCGTTAAGGATAAAATCAGAAGTGATAGTCAGCATATCATTTATTATAAATGATATGCCGTAGAAACGCCATCAAAAGCTTGGGGAGATTTCGCAAATCCGTTTACCGGTAAAACTTTTCAAAGGTATCCTTTATTCCGTAGAACAATCTGTTTGGTTCCAGGTTTTCATCAAAGGGACGGCTGTTAGTTTTGTCTCCGGGACTGAACATAAAGTGATTCATAAGTCCGAAAAAGGAAACACAGGTAATGTTTGCGTTTCCGCCTCCCTGAGTATCCATTTTCTGAAGCAGGCGGAGAATAGAGGCATGGCGTTCCGCCTGTAGAATCATATTCGCATCGCTTTCATCAGGAGCTGCAACAGACCATTCTGTCAGCTGGATTTCAAGTCCTGTAGAAGCGTAAAGGTCAATTGTGTCCTTTAAGGTCTGTAAATCCGGGTTTTTGAAGTCCCAGTATCCCTGCATTCCAATTCCGTCTATAAGATTTTTTTCTTTTAATTGAGTTACCAGATTGTAAATATACTGTCGTTTTGTTCTGTCAAAAGTACCATAATCATTATAGAAAAGTGCAACATCAGGATCCGCGTATTTACGGGCGTATTTAAAAGCAAGTTCTACATAATCTGTTCCCAGTGCTTCATACCACATATTCGGATAGGTATCATTTTTTTTACGACAGCTCCAGTTAACAGATTTATCACCGTTTCCGGGATCAACGGCTTCATTTACAACATCCCAGCAGTATACAACACCAGGATAATTTTCCTGAACAAAGGTAATATACTGACTGATATAGCTTTCCATTCGGAATTTCATGGTTTCCCGGTCTACTACAGGAGCATTGTTTTTATACCCTTCAAGGAAGAACCAGTCGGGAACCTGTGTATGCCACACAAGGGTATGTCCTCTCATCTGAATACCGTGTTCTTTCGCATAGTCCAGAACGGGAATGGCAGCCGTAAAATCCAGAACTGGTGTTTCGTTTCCTTCTTCGGCATTTTTCATACTGCGCTTCTGGTTCATAAGGTATGAAGGTTTCATAAGGTTTGTTGAGGTCCAGGATGAAAAATGTTTTTCGGCTACTTTCATAAATTCCGGACTTTTTACGGCGGTATTTGACGTGCTGGCTCCTGTTATTCCGCATCCGATTCTGAAGTAATCCTTGCAAAGATCTTTCAAAGCCGGTTCCGTAAGGGCAGGTACCAGGTTGTAGTTTGGGAATTTACCTGCTTCTTCTGTCCATTTTGTTGTTTCTTCCTTTGAGAGCTTTATTTTTCCATTGCCGGAAGAATCCAAAACAGGGAAAGAATCTGAATATTTTACATCCAGGGGATTCAGGGCTTCTGCAAAAACCGTAAAGGTTGCATAAAGATTTCCCTTGCTGAAGGTCATAGGCAGACAGATTATCTGATATGTTCCGTCTTCCAGCAGAACCGGATCCTTTACTTCTGAAACAGTCCCAAGGTTTTCTGTTTCCTTGTTCCAGTTTTCCACAAACCGGTCTTCGCTTATTACGATACGATATTCTTCGCTCATACGGTACCAGACAGCACTGGCGGCATTTCTTTCCAGCTGCACACCGATGGCTTCAACTGCTTTCAGAGATGTGTCATTGTGAACTGAAGGAACAGATTTCGGTATTTTTGATTCTGATGCACAGGATACAAAAAGCAGAAATACTGCTGAAAGAATTGTGCAAAGTAATTTTGTTTTCATTTATTTTTTCCTTTTTATAAACTTGTATTCTAGTATTTTAGTTGTGCTTTATTGAAAAAGCAAATGAAAATTATTAAATTCTAGATATGCGTAAAAATAAATATCTGTTTCTGATTATTCTGGTTCTGGCAGTCTGTGCCGGTGTTTATTTCTGTTTATCTGAAAATTCTTCTAAAATTTCCTATAGTGATTTTAACCGTTATGTAGAAGAGGGAAGCGTTGTTTCTGTTTCTTTTAGCGAAGATAAGATTTCCTTTTCTGATAAAGAAGGAAATAAATATATAACTCAGAATCCCGGATCTCCTGATCTTGCAGAACGTCTTCTTCTTTCCGGCGTAGAGGTGAAGCAGGAAAAAAACTGGGAGGATATTATTTCCCTGATTTTTGATGTTATTTTTTACGGAATCTTCATAGGTATTTTTGTTGTTGTATTCAGAAAGTTTATCAGCCCGAACACCTTTAAAGTGGTTCGTCATACAAAAGTTCATTTTTCTGATATTGCCGGAATGGACGATTTGAAAAGGCATATGATTCAGATTGCTGAATATATGAAAAATCCGAAAGCAGCAGCACAGAAGGGAATCCGTCTTCCAAAAGGAATTCTTCTTGAAGGTGATCCCGGAAACGGTAAAACTCTTTTCGCCCGTGCTCTTGCAGAGGAAGCCGGTGTAAATTTTATTCCTGCAAAGGCAACGGATTTTGAAAGTATGTTTATGGCAATCGGACCTATGAAAGTTAAGCTTCTTTTTAAAAAGGCCCGCAGAAATGCTCCGTGTATTGTTTTTATTGATGAATTTGATGGAATCGGTACAAGACGAAATTATTCCGGTTCGGCAATTGAAACAGAAAATACCCGTATTGTTACAGCCATGCTTAATGAACTGGACGGTTTTGAACCTCATTCAGGCGTTCTGGTTCTTGCTGCCACCAACAGCCGTGAAGCTCTGGATGAAGCACTTATCCGTCCGGGCCGTTTTGATGCAAAATATACAGTTCCGTATCCTGATGATAAAACAAGACTTGCAATTATCCGTATGTATTCAGAGGGAAAAAGTTTTTCAGACAGCTGTCGTCCAGAAACGCTTTCAGGAAAATTCAATGGTTTCTCTGCCGCAAAAATAGAAAGCGTTCTTAACCGTGCTGCAATGATTGCATCACAGAAGAACGCTTCCCAGATTAATATGGAAGATGTAAACGCCGCAATCGCAGAAATGTAAATTGCAGCGGGAGAATTATCCGATAAACCAGCTTTTAGGCTGAAGGGTAATTGGACTCAGACCGTTACCACGTTTTATCAGGAACTCCTTGTCATGAGGGTTGATTGCAACCCAGGTTTTCCCGCGTTTATAAATAAGTGGTTCTTCTTTTCCGCCTTTCACAAGCAGTTCAAAACTTGAACTGTTCTGAAGGTCTTTGTTACTCTGTCGCAGTTCCAGAAGGTGACGGATAAAATGCCAGAGGGAATCCTTGTTTTCCATCTGACTCATAACATCAGGCCGGTTTTCATCTTTATCAAGAGGAATGTAAAGATTCTTTTCAGGACTGCTTGAGAAACCTGCATTCAAAGTCTTGTCCCACTGCATCGGTGTCCGGGCTCCGGTTCTTTCGTAGCCGCCTTCAACACTCGGCTGGTCTGCAATATACTTCATGCCGATTTCATCGCCATAATAAATGAAAGGAGCTCCCGGCATTGTAAGCAGAAATACGAAAGCCAGTTTTCTTTCTTCTTCATTCAGGTGGAAAGAAATACGGTCCATGTCATGGTTTCCGCTTGGAATACAGATTAACCCCTGTTCTCCCGCTTTTTCGCGGATCATTGCGTAATATTTCCAGAATTCAGTCAGGTCGCCTTTTCCCGAAAAATACGGATTTACGCGGAATAAATCCAGGTAGTGGGAAGGACCAAAGTGGAGGAGAAAGTCCATGTCGAAACCTGCTCTCAGTGATTTGTCCGGTTCTCCCCATTCAGAAACCATTGCTGCTTCCGGGAAATCCCGGTCAAGTCTTTCGCGTATTTCCTGCCAGAAAGTAATGATTCCTGTTCCGGCTTCATCATCATTTTTTACAAGGGAACTTGCCATATCTACACGGAATCCGTCGCAGCCCATCGAAAGCCAGAATTTCATTATATCCCACATTGCTTCTTTGGTGGCACGGGCTCCGGGATGAGTCATTGGAATCTGCCATGGTTTTGAACTGTCTCTGTTATAAAAGCCATAATTCAGTGCAGGCTGGGTTGTAAAGAAGTTTACCGCGCAGTTTCCGCGTTCACAGAATCCGCTTAAGGAACCGCGGATATTTGTAACTCCTTCAAGTCCCACCCAGGCACTTTCAGTCCAGATATAGCGATGGTGGTATTGATTCGGATTTTTTACAGAAGATTTCATGCTTTCCCTGAACCATGGATGGTCAACGGAGGTATGACCCGGTACCAGATCAAGAAGAATATGCATATCTCTTTTATGAACTTCAGAAAAGAGCCTGCGTGCGTCTGCATTTGTTCCGTAGCGTGGAGCTATTTTGTAGTAATCAGAAATATCATAGCCTGCATCATGAAAAGGACTTTCAAAGCAGGGATTCATCCAGATTGCGTTACATCCAAGACTTTTGATGTAATCAAGCTTTTCAATTATGCCCTTAAGGTCACCGATTCCGTCTCCGTTAGTGTCGTAAAAACTCTGGGGATAAATCTCATAAAAAACTGCAGTTTTAAGCCATTCTTTCATACATAAAACTCCTTAAAGGGTGTATTATTTTAATAATATATGCTGATTTGCTTTTACACAATAAAAGAAAATTGATATACTAGTATGGAAGTTAGGCTTATGTGCCTTATTGGGGGATTTAATGAAACTTACACTTGAAGGAATCAAAAATAAATCTGAATGGGAATCAAAGGGGTATTCTTTGCCGGCCTTTGATTATGAAAAAGTAAATAAGGCTACCCGCGAAAATCCTTTCTGGATTCACTTTGGAGCAGGTAATATTTTCCGTGCTTTCCAGGCAAATGTTGTTCAGAATCTTTTGAACAACGGTTCAATTGACCGTGGTCTTGTTGTAGCAGAAGGTTATGACTACGAAATCATTGAAAAAATGTACCGCCCGCACGACAATATCGGTGCTCTTGTTACCCTTAAAGCAAGCGGTTCTGTTGAAAAAACAGTTGTTGGTTCAATCATGGAATCTTTGACAGCCGATTCAAATAACGATGCCGACTGGAACCGCCTTAAAGAAATCTTCCGTGCAGATTCACTCCAGATGGTTTCATTCACCATTACAGAAAAGGGCTACGTTCTTCAGAATGCACAGGGAGTTTATTCTCCTTTCGTAGAAGAAGACATGAAAGCAGGGCCTTCAAAACCACAGTCTTATATGGGAAAAGTAGTAGGACTCCTTTATGAACGTTTTGCAAACGGTGAAAAACCTGTGGCCATGGTCAGCATGGACAACTGTTCACATAACGGTGACAAGCTTAAAGCAGCCGTACTTGGCCTTGCGGAAGCCTGGGAAAAGAACGGAGTCTGCAAAGCAGGGTTCCTTGCTTACTGTACAAATCCTTCGAAAGTAACATTCCCTTGGAGTATGATTGATAAAATCACCCCTCGTCCTGATGCAAATATCGAAAAAATCCTGAATGATGACGGAATCGAGGAACTGGCTCCTGTAATTACAAGCAAAAAAACTTATGTTGCACCTTTTGTTAATGCAGAAGAATGTCAGTACCTGGTAATTGAAGATGCTTTCCCTAACGGAAAACCTGCTTTGGAAAAGGGCGGAATCATTTATACTCAGCGGGAAACTGTAGACAAGGTAGAAAAGATGAAGGTTTGCACCTGTCTGAATCCTCTTCATACAGCTCTGGCAGTTTCAGGCTGTCTTCTGGGCTATACTCTCATTTCAAAGGAAATGGCAGATGCAGACCTTAAAAAGATGGTTGAAATTGCAGGTTATGTTGAAGGACTTCCTGTTGTAGTTGATCCTGGAATCCTTTCGCCAAAACAGTTCATCGACGAAGTTGTAAATATCCGTATTCCTAATCCATTTATGCCTGATACTCCTCAGCGCATTGCCTGTGATACTTCACAGAAGCTTTCAATCCGCTTTGGTGAAACAATCAAATTCTATCAGAATAAAGGAATGGATTTGAACAGCCTTAAAGTTATTCCAATGGTATTTGCTCTGTGGCTTCGTTATCTTATGGCAATTGATGACAATGGAAATGTTTTTGAACTGAGTCCTGATCCACTGCTTCCTCAGGTAACTCCAATTGTTGTCGGAATTAAGCTTGGAGAGGCTTTTGATGTTCACGCTGTCTGTTCACAGATTCTTTGTCGCGAAGACATTTTCGGACAGGATCTTTATAAAACTCCTGTGGCAGAAAAGGTTGAAAAGGTTTTTGCAGAGCTTTGTTCCGGAACAGGGGCCGTTCGCCGCGTAATTCATTCAACAGTTAATTCATAGATTGTTGCTACAAAACTTAAGGAAGTGGTAATATAGAGTTATGAAATATGTCCTTTACAATCCTCTTGCAAGTAATAACACAGGAGAAAAAATAGCAAAGCAGTTTGTTATGGAACAGGGTCTTGATAAAAAATCAGGGGACCTTGTTTATAGAAACATTACTACTCTTGATCTTCGCTTTCAGATGGAAAGCCTTTATCCTGGAGATGATGTTTATATTATCGGTGGTGGAGGAACTATCCTTCGTTTTGCTCAGGAAATGCGCGGAATGGAAATAAAGAATAATATATATTTCAGTCCGTCCGGAGCAGGAAACGATTTCTTCAATGATATTGCTCAGCCGGGAGAAAAATTTACCCGTGTAAATGATTACATCAGACAGGTTCACAGATGTGAAGTTGATGGAAAGAAACGTTTCTTTTTGACTGATGTAGGAATCGGTGTAGACGGTTACAGTTGCCGTGTTGGCGAAGACTTCCGTGCTCTGGAACAAAACAAAGACAAAGAGTTCAATTACAGTAAAGCTGTTGTTACCGGTGTTCTTAAAGATTATGAACCATGCGGCTGCTCGGTAATTGTTGATGACGGCGAAGAAGAATATTTCGAAAATGTCTGGATTGCTTCTACTATGGCAGGAAAGATGTATGGTGGCGGAATCAAAATCGCACCGAATTACGACCGCCTTACAGCAGATTATCTTGAGCTGATTATTTTTGAACAGAAGGGGCGTCTTGGCACTCTCATGAGTTTCCCAAAAGTAATTAAAGGCATGCATGAAGGAAAAGTTGCCGGGTCACATGTTTTCCGCGGAAAGAAAATCGAAGTTTATTTTACCAAACCTCGTGACTGTCAGATTGACGGAGATGTTATCCGCAACGTAAAACACTATAAAGCCGAATTCTAAATTTTTGAGTGCAGTACAGGTTTTCCTGCTGCACTCAAATTATTTTATTTTGAATCTTAAATACTAGAATGGAAGATGTTTGTATGAAAACCTTTCTTGATGATAACTTTATCTTAAAAACAGAAACTGCACAGAAGCTTTTTCATGATTATGCAAAAAAAATGCCGATTTTCGATTTTCATAATCATCTTTCGGCAAAAGAAATATATGAAGACAAAAGTCTTGGAAACCTGGCCAATGCATGGCTGGACGGGGACCACTACAAATGGCGCCAGATGCGTTCATACGGTATTCCCGAAAATCTGGTAACAGGTAAATCAGATGATTTCAAACGCTTTATGGCTTATGTTTATACAATTCAGGGAGCAGTTGGAAATCCACTTTATCACTGGACTCATCTGGAATTGCAGCGTTACTTTGGTATTACAGAACCACTTACTCCGGAGAATGCAGAGGCAGTCTGGAACAAGTGCAATGAAAAGCTTGCATCACCGGAATACTCTGTAAGAAATCTTCTCCGTATGCAGAATGTAAAGGTTCTTTGTACAACTGATGATCCTGCAGATTCTCTTGAATGGCACAAAGAAATTATTGAAGACAATTTTGAAATCAAAGTTCTTCCAAGCTTCCGTCCTGACGGGGCCATGGGAATTTCAAAATCAACCTTCGTTGAATACATCAAAAAACTTTCAGAAGTTTCCGGAAGAAAAATAGAAACTTTTGCAGACCTGATTATGGCACTTGAAGACCGCGCAGATTTCTTTAAGAAAATGGGAAGTCTTGTTAGCGACATGAGCCTTGAAACAGATTTCTTTGTTCCTGCAACCTATGAAGATGCAGATGCTGTTTTCCAGAAAGCACTTAAAGGAAAAGAACTGACCGCAGAAGAAACAATCACTTATCAGAGTTATCTTCTTATTCAGCTTGGAGTAATTTATAAGGAACGAGGATTTGTAATGCAGCTTCACGCCGGAGCTATCCGTGACAACAATAAAGCTTTGCTTGCAAAGGCCGGTAATAATGTGGGAAACGATTCCCTTGCTGATTTCAATTATATTTCGCAGATCGGCGGACTTTTGAACGCAATCAATAATCTTTCGGGACTCCCAAAAACAGTACTTTACAATCTGAACCCGAAGGATAATGAAGCACTTGCTACAATGTGCGGTAACTTCTGGGAAAACGATGATGCAGAATTATCTCTCGAAGATCTGGCTGTAGGAAAGCCTTCACGTGTTCAGTTCGGTCCTGCCTGGTGGTTCTGTGATCACAAAGACGGAATCGAAGAACAGCTTCGGGTTTATTCCAGAACAAATCTGCTTGGTGGATTTATCGGAATGCTTACAGACAGCCGAAGTTTTCTTTCGTTCCCTCGTCACGAATATTTCAGAAGAATTCTCTGTAATTTCGTTGGAGAAAAAGTTGAAAACGGTGAGTTCCCCTGGAATGAAAAACAGCTTGGTAAAATGATTGAGGATATCTGCTGGAATAATGCAGAAAAATTCTTCTGTTAATAAATAGAAAAAATTAGGAGAAATATATGAGTGTATTTGAAGAAA
Source organism: Treponema sp. UBA1747 (assembly GCA_002315375.1). Lineage (GTDB taxonomy): Bacteria > Spirochaetota > Spirochaetia > Treponematales > Treponemataceae > Treponema_D. The sequence continues at coordinate 106,755 of DCHR01000018.1, forward strand.
TTGAAAAAATCAGAATTGTTCCTGTAGTAGTACTGAACGATGCAGAAAAAGCAGTGCCACTTGCAGAAGCTCTCTGTAAAGGCGGTCTTCCATGTGCAGAAGTTACATTCCGTACAGACGCAGCGGAAGAATCAATCAAAAGAATTGCAAAGACAAATCCTGATATGCTTGTTGGGGCCGGAACAGTTCTTTCTCCTGAACAGGCTGACCGTGCCATGGGTGCCGGGGCAAAGTTTATCGTAAGTCCCGGACTTAATCCAAAAGTTGTTGAACATTGTCTGAAAAATAATTATCCGGTTTGTCCTGGTATTATGACACCAACAGAAATAGAAATGGCTCTTGGCTTCGGACTGGATCGCGTAAAGTTTTTCCCTGCTGAACAGGCAGGAGGTCTTAAAATGATTAAGGCTCTGGCCGGTCCTTACACAAAACTTAAGTTCATGCCAACCGGCGGACTTAATGCACAGAATATTGTAGATTACCTTGCTTACAATAAAATTTTTGCCTGCGGTGGTTCATGGATGTGCGCAGGAAAACTTATCGATAATAATGATTTTGATGAAATCGCAAGACTGACAGCAGAAGCTGCAGCCCTTACTAAATAATTGGGAGATTAAAAATGAAAGTTGTTACATTTGGTGAATTGATGCTTCGTCTGGAACCTGCAGGATACTATCGCTTTGTGCAGGTTGATAATATGACTTCAACCTTCGGTGGGGGAGAAGCTAATGTTGCAGTAAGCCTTGCTAACTATGGTCTTGATGCTTACTACGTTACAAAACTTCCAAAACACGAAATCGGGCAAAGTGCTGTAAACTCACTCCGCCGTTACGGGGTTCATACAGAATATATTGTTCGCGGCGGAGACCGTGTAGGTATTTACTATAATGAACGCGGTGCTTCACAGCGCGGTTCAAAATGTATTTACGACCGTGCAGGTTCTTCAATCCAGACAGCAGATCCTTCTGACTTCAACTGGACAGAAATCATGAAGGACGCCAAATGGTTCCATATTACAGGTATTACACCTGCTCTCGGACCAAACATGGTACAGGCTTGTATTGAAGGTGCAAAGGCTGCCAAAGCTGCAGGTGCTGTTGTAAGCTGTGACCTGAACTACCGCGGAAAGCTGTGGACAAAGGACCAGGCCCGTGAAGCAATGACAGAAATCTGTAAATATGTTGATGTTTGTATTTCAAATGAAGATGATGCAAACGATGTATTCGGAATTAAAGCTGAAAATACAGATACAACTAAAGGTGAACTTTCAACAGAAGGATACAAATCAGTTGCAAAGCAGCTTAAAGATAAATTCGGTTTCCAGAAAGTTGCAATCACACTTCGTTCTTCAATCAATGCAAACCGCAATGACTGGCAGGCACTTTTGTACGACGGAACTGATTTCTGCTTCTCAAAGAAATATGAAATGTATATTGTTGACCGCGTAGGTGGTGGTGACAGTTTCGGCGGCGGACTTATCTACGCTCTCCTTAACGGAAAATCAACTCAGGACGCAGTTGAGTTTGCTGTTGCTGCAAGCTGTCTGAAACATTCAATTGAAGGCGACTACAACATGGTAAGTGTTGATGAAGTTGAAAAACTGGCCGCCGGAAATGGTTCAGGTCGTATACAAAGATAGCAGTTTTACAAAGTAAAACTGCAGGCAAGCCGGAGCGTTGTGAAACTTAATGACGCCGGTACGGGCTTGCCACCAGCGCTAATTGATTTGAATTACCAATGAAAAATCCGGGCAGAAATGTCCGGATTTTTTTTACCAGAATGGATTATAGGATTCAAAACCTTCCGGTGTCAATGAAATAAAAGAGGGGAGAATTGATTTCCCCTTAATCGTCAGAACACAGAAGGATTTTTCAGGTCTCATTCTTGGTAATGAAACGGATCCCGGACATATTATATGGTGTCCTGAGTCTGTATACTTATGACAGGCTGCATGAGTGTGTCCGTGAATTATTATTCCGCAATTGTTTTTTTCTGCTTCATTTGAAATAACAGAGTAGTCAAAATATACGCCCTGTATGTGACCGTGAGAAAAATAAATTTTCTGGCCAGCGGCTTCCAGAATCTGTGAATCCGGGAAATGAAGATGCCATTCCATTTCTGATTCAGGATTAAAATCAGCGGGAACAAAAGAAGGGTCACCGTTTCCTCTTACAAAAGCAACAACCGGAGGAATAAAGTTTTCTTCCGTTTTTTTATTGAAGGCTTCGTTCAGACACAGAGTCAGGTCATTGGCTCCGTCACCACAAAAAATCAGAGCGTCTGAGGTTGGCCCGAACTGTTTCAGGATTTTCTGGAGGTTTGTTATGTTTCCGTGTGAATCGGAAATAATGAGAATTGTTGCTTCTTCCTTTGCGGCAAGCTTTTTAATGTCACCGGGATTTCCAAGAATCCCGTTTTCATTCTGTTTAAAAGAATTCATTTTATTCAATTACAAAGTGATTGATGCTGTAGAGTCCGGTTTCTGAATCGATATATCTGTGGATTTTTTTTCCTGGAAGCATCTGGCGCACATGAGTGGCAAGAGCGGCATCTTTTTCCGGTGCTCCGTTTAATTTGAGAATATAGGCAACGGCTTTGTCCAGAATCAGGTCTGCATCTTCGACGCCCGAATGTTCAGATTCTGTAATCAGACTTTCTTCATTTTCTGCTTTCTGGATCTGGTTGATTACAATTGTTGATGTATCTTCGATTCCCAGAATATCATCCTGTGGAAACATTGATATAACAGGGAATGGAATCTGACCGTCCCACTTGTCCTGCAGTTTTGTTAATGCTCTGTAAGTTTTTTCAGGAGCTCCCAGAGAAATGAAACCGGCAATGTCGATTGAATTGTCATCCAGAATATTGAAAAGATCTACGGTAACAGCTTTGTCTTTATGACGGAAACCTTCCGGGAAAACCACCGGGATAACAATACCTCCGTCATCGAAAAGGCCGAAGTTTGAAGATAACCGTTCAATTGCTCTGGAAATAAATTCCTGGTCATTGTATTCGTAACCAAACAGGATAAGAATCTTCTTGTTTGTAGCATGCCAGTGCTGGATAGCCTCGTAAGGTACTTTGGGATTTTCATCCAGCGAGAAGGATTCATCCCAGGAAGAGTCATTTATTTCTAATGAAAGGGGAGTTTCTGTAATCTCAGTTATATTCTTTTTTTGTTTGTTGCATGAAAAAAAAGAAAAACAGATTGCCAGTCCCACCACGGTAATCAAAATCTTTTTCATAAACTAATATTATCATAGTACATTTCCCCGTAATTGAAAAGAAGAGCGAAAATTTGCTAGAATAAACTATTATGAAAGAATTCGTGGCTATGCTTTTGTCACTTATCGGAAACCTGGGCTTCCTCATGTATGGTATGAAGCTCATGAGTGACGGCGTGCAGAAAAGTGCCGGAGAAAAACTTCAGCGCACTCTCGCAATGATGACAGGAAACCGCTTCGTTGGTCTCCTTACGGGAATGGTCATAACCATGATTATTCAGTCTTCCGGTGCTACAACTGTAATGGTTGTTACTTTTGTTAATGCCGGACTCCTTACGCTGACTCAGTCTGTCGGAGTTATTTTTGGTGCCAACATCGGTACAACAATTACTGCGTGGATTGTTTCTATCTTTGGATTCAACTTCAAGATTTCAACTTTTGCCGTACCAATCCTTGGTTTCGGTTATTTCTTTTCGATTCTTAAAAAAGGAAAATACAAGAATATTGCAGAAGCCGTAATGGGATTTGCTCTTCTTTTTATCGGATTGAGCGGTCTTTCAGACCTCTTTACAGATCCTGCCAAATTTATGTGGCTTGGTCCTATTCAGAGCTGGGGAGCCGGTTCTATAATTCTTGGTTTTGTAATCGGTATTTTCTTCACAGCTCTTCTTCATTCTTCTTCTGCTTTCAGTGCCATTGTAATCGCGCTGGCATATAACGGAATTGTTAACTGGGAATTTGCAGCAGCCCTTACACTGGGAAGTAATATCGGTTCAACAATTGACGCAGTTCTTGCTGCTGCCGGAACCAGTACCGATGCAAAACGTTCTGCACTTATTCACGTATTCTTCAACGTCTTCGGTACTATGCTTGCTCTGCTGTTCTTTAAGCCGTTCCTTTCTCTGGTTACAGCTTGTACACCAGGTGGTGAAAACGGAAATATTGCAATCCGTATTTCAATGCTCCATACAGTATTCAAGGCTCTGTCTGCTGTTGTATTCCTTCCTCTTGTTAATCCTCTTGTTCGTCTTTCTCAGATTTGTATCAAGGAAAAACAGGGTGAAAAGAGTGATAAATATACTCTCGAATTCCATGACACTTTGGGAAAAGAAAACATTACTGCTTACATCATGACTGCAGAAAAAGCTATTGCAGATATGACTGATGTTGTTACTGATATGTTTGACCGCATTCAGATAGGTGTAAAACACCGCAACAAGGATTTCGTTGATGAACATATCGAAGTTCTGAAGAAGCAGGAAGAATATTGTGACCAGATGCATGAGCAGATTGTAAAATATATTGTTGACTGTGAACGGCTTCCTGTAACTTCAAAACAGGTTGCAAATCTTTCTCTTATGACACAGGTTGTAGATGAACTGGAAAATATGAGTGATAACTGTTTTACAACTTCAATGCTTCTTGCAAAATCAGTTGAAAAGAAAATGAAATATCAGCAGGAAGATATGGAACAGGTTATTCCTTATGTAGAACTTGCCCGTCAGTTCCTGCAGTTCATCAGAATCAACATCAACAAGCACCTGGATGACAATAAGCTTGCAATGGCAACTGAACTTGAAAACTCAATTGACCAGTGGCGTAAAGATCTTAAAAAAGTTGCAAGAAAACGTCTTGAAAGCGGGGCAGATGTTAAGGCCGAACTTGTATTCCTTGATATTATCCGCCAGATTGAAAAAATCGGTGATAACTGTTTCAGTATTTCCGAACTTCTTACACAGACTTTGTAATTTTGTAATAATTAAAAGAGAGCGGATTCTTTTGAGAATCCGCTTTTTTTTTCTCGGTCTCTGAGGCTTACGGAAGGGACTGAGGCAAAAAAAATCCGCCGAAGCTTAAACATCAGCGGACTTTTTTTATAAATGGATTATAAACTTGCGTTAGCAGTTTCCGATGTAGTACTTTTTCTTACCGCGGCGGATGATTACGATTTCACCACCGATAGCGCAGTCTTTTCCGATTACTTTGTTTTCATCAGTTACAACTTCACCGTTTACTGTGATTGCATTGTTACCCAGGAATTCGCGGGCTTCGCGGCGGCTTGAAGCAATCTTGTTGTTTACAAGTACGTCGATAAGCGGTGCAGATTCTTTAAGTTCAAATGAAGGAACTGATTTCATTCCTGTTTTGATGTCTGCAACTGAAAGTCCGGAGAAGTCTCCCTGGAAAAGTTTTACAGAAACGTTTACTGCGTTGTCTGCTTCGTCTTTTCCGTGAAGGTCTTTTACAACTTCCCATGCCAGGGTTTTCTGAGCGATACGTGTTTCAGGATGTTCTTTCTGTTCAGCACAGATTTTTTCAATTTCTTCTTTAGACAGGAAAGTGAATACTTTAAGGTATTCTTCAACTTTTCCGTCGTCTGTGTTGATCAGGTACTGGTAGATTTCGTAAGGACTTGTCTTGTCTTTATCGAGCCACAGGGCATTTCCTTCAGATTTACCGAATTTCTTTCCTGTTGAGTCCAGAATCAAAGGCATTGTGAAAGCGTATGCTGTTTTATCAAGCTTCTTGCGGATAAGGTCTACACCAGTTGTAATGTTTCCCCACTGGTCAGAACCTGCAACCTGCATGATACATTTTTTTTCTTCAAACAGGTGAAGGAAGTCGTATCCCTGAAGGAGCATGTATGAGAATTCTGCAAATGTAATTCCTGTTTCAAGGCGGCGGCGGATAATGTCTTTATCAAGCATGTAGTTTACGTTGATGTATTTACCGATGTCGCGGAGGAAGTTCAGGAATTCGTATCCTTTCATCCAGTCGTAGTTATCAACAAGTTCTGCTGTAGGAACCAGGCGTGTAATCTGTGCACGGATTCCGTTGATGTTTGCAGTTACTTTTTCTTCAGAAATGATTTCACGTTCTGCTGTCGGGCGAGGGTCGCCGATGCGGCCTGTTGCTCCACCACAAAGAAGAATAGGGTGGTGTCCTGCATTTGCCAGACGTTTAGCCATACACAGAGATGAATAATGACCAAGGTGAAGTGAGTCTGCTGTAGGGTCTGTTCCCCAATAGAAAGAGAATGACTCTCCATTTAATGTTTTCTGTAAATCTGCTTCTTCGCCGGCAATGTCTTTAATCAAGCCGCGCCATTTAAGGTCTTCAAAAAGTGCCATTTTTTCCTCCTATGGTCATTTTTTTTGAGTTTATTAATATTTCAAATATTCGGGATTTTTGATTATTGTAAGCCGAGTTTTTATGACTGCTTACACATTATTTCTGGCGGAAAGTAATGCGTCCCTTGTCCAGATCATAAGGTGAAAGTTCAACCTTTACGCTGTCACCAGGAACGATTCTGATGTAGTGTTTGCGCATTTTTCCTGACAGGTGAGCCATGATTACATGACCATTCTGCAGTTCTACTCTGAATGTTGTGTTTGGCAGAGCTTCTTTAACGATTCCTTCTACTTCAATAGCTTCTTCTTTAGCCACGATTCCTCCAAAAAAATTGTCGAAAAATATGATTTTTTTTGTTGCTTTTTCGACTTTTTGCACTTAAATTAGTATATACTATATATTAAACCATAATGCTTTGCAACAATGCATAACTACCGGGAATTGTATGGCAGCATTAAAAAAGGTGGGGATATGAATCAGAAGTTTTTGAACAGTATGAAAAAGGCTCTTCAGGAACAGAGAAAAGCAATTGTTGAATCTCTGGCCGTTCAGAGCGATGATATGAAAAATCTTGTTAAACCTGTTGAATCGGGAGACGAAGCTGATGTTGCAGCTGATGTAATTGACCGTGCTCTTCTTACAGCTATTGGTACTCAGGATGCAAAACGTCTTCAGCAGATTGACAATGCTCTTGACCGCATTTATCAGGGTAAATATGGCCGTTGTATCGGTTGCGGAAAAGATATTCCGCAGGCTCGTTTGGAAGCTCTTCCATACACACAGATGTGTATTAATTGTGCCAGCGAGGCAGAAAGAAGAAACCGCTAGTTTTTCCTTAATGCGAAGTTAAACAGAAAAGCCTTCCTTCAGATATTTTTGAAAGAAGGCTTTTTTTATGTGAATTTCAATCTGCGGTACCTGAGCCTGTCGGCCGGGCGAAGGTTTCAGGGAAATAATTTATTTTGCAGCGTTAAGAACTGCAAAGAAAGCATCTTTTGCAACAAGGTTGTCACTGGAGTCCCGTTCAAAAAGACTAGGATAATAAACAATGTTGTCTTTGTTCAGCCAGTTGTCCTTGTCTTCAACAGCCCAGAGAGTAACGGAAGTAATACCGTTGCCCTGTGCTGAACGTTTTGATTTCGCATATTTAATGTAAAGCTTCATGTGATCTGAATACAGGTCTTCAAGTTTTGTTCCTGAGTAACCCAGATTTGTTTTAGCCTTTGTATATTTTTCTGTATTCCATGCAAAATCAAGTTCTGTTACCTGAAGGTCAATTCCAAGTTTAAGGAATTCCTGAATAGCACTTTCTACACTTGATAAAGCAACCCAATCTTCAAGGTGGCTCTGCATACCGAATGCATCAAGACGAGTTGGAAGCTCTGCATCATTTTTGTGTTCCAGAACTGCATTGAGAACTTTGATGATTCCTGAACGTTTTGTAGTGTGACCGCTCCATTCATAGTATTCGTTGTAGTCATTGTAACAGAGGGTAACATCAGCTGGGGCATATTTATTTGCGAAGCGGAATGCATTGATAATGAATTCATCGTTTCCGTAAATCTGATACCAGCGGGAAGTTCCGTTTTCTGAATGACAGCCGGATGCAAGGACAGGAATTTTTGTGCTTGTTCCTTCTGTAGAACCGCGAAGATATGTATCACCTAAGGCGTCATCAGCAACGGCTTCATTTACAACATCCCATGTGTAAATAATATGTTTTCCGCCGTTATTTTTTGTTTCCCAGTCAGCAACATATTCCAGAACAGTTTTAATGTACCATTCATGGCGTGCTGTCATTGTATCTTTATCTGTAAGGCCTTTTGAAACATCATAGTCTTCACAGAAGAACCAGTCAAAAGTCTGGGAGTGCCATGTAAGAACGTGGCCGCGCATCTGGATACCTTTGTCTTTTGCAATCTGAAGTGCTGTTCCAATACCTCCAAGACCATGTTCTGTGTCAGAAGAGGCAGGAAGAACCGGAACCGAAATGGTTTTCCCGTTTGAAGCAGTGAAAGTGCCGTTTGTTGAAACCTTTGTTCCATAATTCCACAGAATCCACTGAGGTTTCATTTCATTTCCCATACTTGTGGTATTTCCGTGTTTTGCCATAAGGGCAGCCTTGTCTTTATGGTTACTTTTTCCTGTAATTTCTGCCATTGTTGTTGCAAAACCAAAATGATCAAAAATGCCTGAATCAACATAAGCTTCTTTTAATGATGAAAGTTTTGACCAGGTTCTTTCAGAAACAGCATCGGAACCAGTACCACCTTGATTTTCCGCTGCACTTGTCTTCTTTGTAATTCCTGTTTCTTCGTTCATTTCGGTAAGAGTCTTTGTGTTTGCAGAATCAGACGTTTCTGTGACAACAGCTTTGATGTTTTTTACGCTGATTGTAAGGTTAGCAGGAGTAATGTTATATGTAGAAATATAAAGGACAGGGTACTTGCCAAGAATGATGGAAGAGCCGGTTCCTGTTACAGTGGTCCATTCACTTGTTCCGGAAGAAAACTCTTTGGATGCTACAGTCGGATAAACTTCAGATCCGTCTTCTTTCAGTGCATTTACAGACCACATAATATTTGCTGCATCACCTGAGTTTTCAATCATCATGTCAGCAGAAAAATTGATGTTTACTGTTTTTTCTGCAAAATCCTGGAGGCTGATGGAAGCAATGTACCAGCTGTGATTATCCAGGGCAGTTGTTGTTGCTGCGTCAATTACATAAACAGTTTCCGTTGCTGTGCCCGGAGTTTCGGAATTTCCTTCTGAGTTAGAATCTGAACCAGAGTTTTCAGGATTTGTAGTAGGTGATGGACAAGAAATTAAAAAAGAACAGAGTCCAAGAATAAGTGCTGTTCTTTTTACAATTAAAGATAAGTTTGTTTTCCTCATAAATACCTCAAAATTGGAGATTTTGGATATATTATTACTGAGGTTAGTAAAAAAAGCAATAGTCAGACTATCACTTAAAACGTTTTCGAGGCCTTAAATAACGTTTTTTTTATTTTTCGATGGGACTACCAGTCTCTCTGGATGTATGTGGCTCTTGGTCTGGCAGTAATATCTACACGACGATTCTGGGCCCGGCCTTCTTCTGTAGCATTGGTTGCAACAGGTTTTGTTCCGCCATAACCTTTATAAGTGAACAGCTCTTTTTCAAGTCCTTCACTGATAAGGGCATTCATTACTGTTTTTGTTCTTTCAATCGAAAGGTTCAGCTGTCCTACAGGTTTTCCTACATCCGCTGTATGTCCTTCAACCAGAACTGTATAGCTGTTGTCGCTGATGATTTCGCCAAGCATTTCGGCGATTTTCCGGATTCTTCTTTCTTCTCCAGGAAGAAGCTGGTCCGAATCAGGATAGAATTTTAAATCAACACTGAAAAGGATACCGTTGAGACTGTCAGATACGATAACATCATCCACTTTGTTTTCGTACATGTATTGTTTTACAGTGTTGTATTTTACATAGTATTCCTTGTCTTTTTCAGGGGCTGAAACTTTGTAAATCAGGTTCTTTTTGTCCAGAAGAATAACAATACGGCCTTCATTCAGAAGCTGAACATTTTCAGGAACTGTAAGGATTTTCAGTGCATCGCTTCTTTTGATTACAGGATCTGTACGGTTTCTACCATATACTTCTGTTGCTCTGATATAAAGTGCATTGTATCCCACGGTTTCTTCATATCTGTGGAAATCTTCTGAGTAATCGTATCTGATTATTCCGTTCTTTGAAGCTGCTGAAGCATTTACCATATTCTTTTCATAGATGGTATTCATTTCTTCATCCCAGATTTGAGGGAAGAATGACGGATAAACTTCGCTTTTTACATATTCGCCGTGAACAGGTTTTGCGCCGCGGGCATCAATGATGATTCCCGAAAACGGGCGGGAAGGGACTGTTTCAATTGGAACTTCAGGTTTGTAGCCTAATGTATGTTTAATCAGGGCTGATGAAACGGAATCTACATTCAGTGTATTTGTGGTTTTCAAGTATTTTGTGTCATGGGAAAAAATTTCCGGAGTGGTTTTTCCTTCTTCAATGATTGTGGCAATATGGTCCAGGGTAATATTGTTCTTGATTACCTGGTCTCCCAAAGTTTCCCTGTTGTCAACAAACAAAGTAAGGAGAGGGCGCTGGATTAATTCCGGAGTTTTGGTTTTTATCTGCATTGAAGCGATTTTCTTGCCGGAAGGCATTTTTACACCGGCTTTTGCAGTGTCCATTGTGATATTCGAAGTAAATGTTTTGGTTGTCCAGTCAATTTCTGATACAGATTCGATACTCTGGGCTGAAAGAGAAACAGAAATGAGAAGCGGTAAAAATAAAGATAACTTAAGTCTTTTCATCACTTCTTTTTTCGGCATTTATTTGCTCGGAATGTAGAGAATTTTTCCTATTTTTAAGATTGCGTTTTCCTGAATTCCGTTAGTGTCGCAGATTGCCTGAACTGTGGTTCCGAATTTGCGGCTGATTGACCATAAAGAATCACCGGCAACAACCTTGTACTGGAATGGGAATTCTATGGGCTGCAGATTTGAAATAACATTTTCACAGGTTTCTTTCATTCCTACAGGAAGACGGATACTGTATTTTGTTGCAGGCGGAGTAAAGCCTTTTGTCAGAGCCGGATTAAGCTTTTTCAGCTGTTTTTCATCCATTCTCATTTCCCGGGCGATTGCACTTATGGAGTATGGCTTCTGGACTGTAACATAGTCAAAAAGTCCGTCTCTTTCTGTAACAAGCATTTCAAATTCTTCATTATGGTCGGGAAGGATGATTTCATATTCTTCGGCGTTTACGGCAAGGTCAGCTATGGCAATAAGTTTCGGAACATAATCCTTTGTCTGGGCCGAAATAAACCCGTTTTCTGCCAGATACCAGTAATCCCGGCTGTCTGCCCGGCGGATTGCCTTGTTCATGGCTCCAACACCGCAGTTGTAGGCGCCTAAAGCCAGAAGCCAGTCGTTGAATATTTTGTAATTGTCCTGGAGCTTTGAAAGTCCGCCTTCTGTACTTTTCCATGGATCCAGCCGTTCATCTACATATTCATTCAGCGTAAGGAAAGGTTTTACGGAATTTTCCATAAATTGCCACATTCCCAGGGCTCCGGAGCGGGATTTTGCCGAGGTTTTGTAACCGGATTCAACTACAGGAAGGTATTCCAGTTCTCCCGGAAGTTCTCTGTCCTGAACTGTTTTACGGACAAAAAGCCGGTATTCCATGGCATATTCCAGGATATCGTAAAGAAGCTTTATTCGTTTTTCGCTTGAAAGGTAATAATTTCGCCAGGCGACAACTTCGGGATAATCTCTGTATTCACTGACAAGGGGAAACAGATCAAGGTCTTCTTCTGAATCTTCGGATTCCTCTTTATCTTCAGATTCAGTTTTTTCATCTTCCTGAAAATCCGGGTTTTCTGTTTCTTCCTGCGGTTCGTTTTCATTCTGATTTTCCGGGGGTATGACAGTGTCCTGTAAAGGGGGCAGTTCATTTAGCTCTTCTGGAGAAATAATTTCTGATTTTACAGGTTCCGGATTTTCTGTTTCGGCGGCAAGTGGAAATATAAAAAGCGAGAGGCACAAAGCCCAGATAATAGAATATTTCAGCCGGATCATTACAGCTTGTTCCCGAAATAAATACCGGCCCATTCCCAGTTTCCGTTAATATCCGGATCAAGAGGGAAGTTTACTTTTCTGAAGTACAGGTACCATACGTTTACATATGTATTCCAGCCCCAGGTACGCAGGTAAGCTTCATTTTCGTTTGAAAGTTCGTCCAGCTCGTCAGCAAAGCGGATTCGGTTTCCACGCATATAGTCATGCATACTGAATTCAGTCTGGGAGTTTGCATCAGTTTCATCCTGGCGCCATGACATAGAGAAAAAGTTAACCTTTGACTTGTATTTGTCCAGTTTGCGCCAGTCGTAGTTTCTGATTGCCTTTTTTATGGCAGATTCAAGTTCTTCCAGAGATTCAAAGGTCCAGTCTTTGTCAGAACTGTTGAAGTCAATCAGGTGACGGGCATTTTTATAAGCATCTGGTTCTCCCGGAATCTGAATTGTAGTTGCATCCGGCTGGTTCAGGAATAATTCTGAAGTTCTCAGGGCCATATCCCACTGACTGTCCTTTTCGTATTCAGTTGCCAGACGGAGGTACAATTCTGTTTTGTTGATTTCGTCAGGGAACCTGTTGATAAGTTCGTTGAAATATTTGATGCGGTTTTTTGGTGTTTCGCTGATCTGAATCAGGTTCTGGAGACAGATAAAGTGAATTGATTTTCCTTTAACCAGAAGGTCATTGTACTGGCGGAGAATACGGTCAAAATAGTATTCTGCAACAGGTTCTGCATTAAGGGAAAGATATGAATATGCTGTCATCAGCATCCAGTAGGAATTGTATTTGTCTTCCGGGTTGTTCTCTACCCAGTCATTCAGAAAAAGAATAGTTCCATGGTAGTCTCCGGTATGGAGAAGGTTATTTGCCATCTGGTTTACAATGGCATATTTCTGTTCTGAACTTAGCGATGTGTCCTGAAGAAGAATTTCCAGCTGTTTCTGGGTCTGGAAAATATTCTGGGTTGCTTCATCAGTTTTTGTGCAGGAAAAAAAAGAAAAAATGATGACTGCAAGCAGAACCGGAATAATTTTTTTCATACAAGGTAAATTTATCAGAATGCTTTTATATTGTAAATAATGAGAATTTGTAACATAATTAAAGCATGAAAAAGCTTCCTGTATCCTTATTGAATTTCCTGTTGGCTTGTGGTCTTTTATTTCTTTTTGGAGGATTTCTCCTTTTTCTGGTAGCTTTGGAACAGAATCATGACCATTTCTTCAGATTCTGGCCTTTCTTTATTATGTTTGCAGGTGTTCTTATTACCTATTTTTCTGTTACTGTTTTCAAAAAATCCTATCTTCTCTTTATTGGGATAGTGACTGCTTTAAGCGGTTGTCTTTCAATATTTATTGCCAGAGATATTACTACTATGGGATTCGGACAGCTCTGGCCATGCTATATCTTTTTTGCATCTATAGCTCTGTTTTTGTCATGTATCTATAAATTCAAGAAACTTCGTCCTCATTACATTGTTCCTTCCGTAGTAATGGTGGTGCTCGGCGTTGTTTTCCTGTTATTTTCGCTTGATATTATCAAAATGTCTTTTGCTTCATTTATGGTTGTTACAGGACCTTTCATTATGTTTTTTGGGGGAGTTGCTGTTGTTGTACTTTATTTTTATCAGAGTACACACAGAGAATTGATTGTTCCTGAAGAAGATGCCGATAATGAAGACTAAAAGGAAATGATTATTTCAAAAAGAAGTCTGTTTAAATCTCTGGTTTTCTCATTGTGCTTGCTCTCACAGGTTGCATTTTCGGGCGGTCAGAGTCTTTTTGCTGCTTCAAAGCGTAAAAAGGACAAGGCTTCTAAAAAAAATCAGGTTGAAACAAGTCTGGAAAATGAAACTGCAGAAAGTTCTTCCGACAAGACTTCTGATAATTCACCTGAAAATGCAACTAAACTTTCCGTTCCAAAGAAGAAAAGCAATTATTTTGCAAAAATAGATGAGCTTATTGTTTCCGGAGTCGAAAACGGTTCGCCAACCTCTATAACAGCAGCCCTTATTCTTTTGAAAAAGCCTGTTGATGAATACAAGGAAAACGAATTTGTTCTGGCCTTTACAGGGCTTGAAATAATGAATATTGTCTGGCCGTCAGCCGGATTTTCTTTTGATCTTCCTCAGATGGAAGTTCAGACACCATATACAGGCGCCATTGATTTCGTTAAAAAAGGATTTTTCGATTCAAGTACGGGAAATGTGGATTTTTTGAGTACAATTCTTCCGGCCCTTATCCTGACTTCAGATAATGAAATCTCTGTTTCTGATATGGAAAACTGCAGAAATGCTATCCTAAAGGCCCGCGAATACAGGGAAGAATCGGTTCTTCTGGATTATCTTCAGGGACTTTACAACAAAAGAACCGGGGACTATGCCGGAGCTAAACTTTATTTTGAAAAGCTTTATATGACCCAGAACTCCGTATACGAGGTAGCAAGGAATTATGCCGACATCAAATTTGCTCTGAAGGAATATGATTCTGCTTATGAACTTTCTTCGGGGCTTCTGGACAAAAATCCTTCAAACCTTGATTTACTGAAACTGAATGCTTCCATCGCTTTTGCCATGAAAAATTACGAAAAGGCCGAAGAGTATGTTGGACGCGGACTTCAGCAGATGCCCAATAACCTGGAATTCCTTTTGTTCCGTGCAAGGGTTCTGGTAGAAAAGGGTGATTACATTCATGCAGTATCCTGTCTGGACAACTTTGCCCGCCAGAATGATACAAATGAAGATTATCTTCTGCTTCGTGCCAGAGTTCAGCTGGAATGGTCAAAAAATATTGCCCGTGCCACTGAAACAATAGAAAAGGAACTCTCTCTTTATCCTGAAAATAAAGAGGCCCTTCTTCTGGCTGCCCGAATTGCTTCTACAACAGACGCTCCTGTAGCCGGTAAATATGCTGATGAACTGGTTGCAAAGATTCTTGAATCTGATCCTGATAATATTGATGCACAGATTTATGCTTTGAATGCCCTTGAAAAACGTTCGTTATGGCAGAGCGCCTATGAAATCAGTCATAAGCTCATTGAAAAAGAAAGTATTTCTCCGGATATTCTTGCAAAACATGTAGAAATCTGTCTTGAACTTGGAAAAACAGGGGAGGCAATTAATGCTGCAACCCAGGCTTATGAAAACAATCCTGCAGATGAAACAATTGCACAGGCATACATTCTTGCACAGATTGCCGGGGGAAATAAAACCCAGAGTCTGACCCTTATTAATTCTCTTCTGGAAACCTCTTCAAAGAAAATGAAAAGTTATCTGTATTTCAGAAGAAGTTTCCTTCAGGGAACTGAAAGTGCTGCTATGGCAGACTTAAGAAAGAGCCTTACCGAAAACCCAAGAAACAGTGAAGCTCTTTTCTGTCTTTATGAAATTTATTTTAATCGTGAAGATTACGGCAAGGCCCAGTATTATCTGAAGCAGGTTGTTGCTTTGAATCCAAACGATACAAAATATAAAAATCTCAACGAATCACTTACAAAACTTCTCAGATAATAGAAGAAAAATCTCCATTTAATCTGTTTAAAATCACTTAAATTTTGCTTTATTTTTTAATGGTTACTCGTTATAATTATTAGACTGATTTTTAAATTCAGATATCAAAAAAAAGGAAGGATTATATATGTCTTTTATCCCGTTCTTACAGGCAGCCTCTGCTTCTGGTACAGGTGGCCTGGCTGGTATGTTCTTACCATTCCTGCTGATCATTGTAATCATGTATTTCTTCATGATTCGTCCGCAGAACAAAAAACAGAAAGAAATGGAAAAAATGCTTTCAGCTCTTAAAAAGGGTGACAAAGTAGTTACAATTGGTGGTATCCACGGTGTTGTTTCTTCTGTAAAAGAAAACACTGTAATTGTTAAAGTTGATGAAAATGTAAAAATTGAATTCAACCGTACAGCTATCTCTTCTGTAATTGATCCTGAAGCTGAAGCAAAGGCAAAAGCAGAAAAAGAAGCAAAAGAAGCAGCTGCTGCTGAAAAAAAGGCTGCTAAAGAAGCAAAAAAGGCAAAAAAATCAAATTCTGAAGAAGCACCTGCTTCTGAAGAAAAATAAACTGGAGACAAAACAAAATGAACAAACGAACACGTTTAGTGATTCTTCTGGCTGTTCTTGCTATCTGTTTTGTTTTCCTGTGGCCGTCAATCAGCTGGTACTCACGTACTCCAAAAGAAGTACAGTCTCTGGCCTTGGGTTCTACAGAAAACATTAAAGATTACGCTACAGTTCAGGCTGCTGAAGATGTGCGCAAATTTAAATCTCTTGTGGCATCAAATCCTGATGATGCTCTTCCTGCAGATTATGCATGGGTTGCAAAGGAAGCCGCAAAAGAATACAAGCTTGCAGGAAAAAAAGTTCCTTCAAACATGACAGTAAAAGAAGCAGTAACAGTATTCGATTCTGAAGCTGCTTTCATGGACATTTTCCAGACACGTTACCGTAACTCAATTCTTAAAGCAAAGAAACGTTACGAAAACTCTGTAAAACTTGGTCTTGACCTGTCTGGTGGTATGAACATTATCGTTCGTGCTGACCTTGATGCAGCTCTCGCATCACAGGGAGACACTGTAGCTACAGATAATTCAGAAGCTTTCAAAAAGGAAGCTATGGCAAACGCTCTTGAAAACCTTACAAGCCGTATCGACCGCTTTGGTCTTACATCTCCTGTTGTTCGTCAGCAGGGTGAAGACCGTATCTACATCGAAATTCCAGGTGCTGCTCAGGCAGATGCAATCAATACTCTGATTATGGGTAAAGGTGTTCTGAACTTCCGCCTTACAGACATGGATGCAACTTCAACTTTCAATACTTACTATGCACAGCATCCTGCAACAACATTCAATGCTGTTGGTGAACTTATGGATCCTTCACTTATTCCTGAAGACTGTGAAGTTCTCGGACAGTACGAAAAAGATGCATATGGTCTTGATGAAAGAGTTGGTTACGTTGTAGTAAAGAAAGAAATCGCTCTCGATGGTCAGCATGTAAAATCAGCTGATGTTCGTAACGATGATATTTCAGGACAGCTTCAGGTTTGCTTTACTCTGGATACAGAAGGAGCTGAAATCTTTGCTGAATTCACAGGCGCTCATGTTGGTGATTACCTTGCCATCGTAAGCGACAATAAAATCAAATCAAACGCAAGAATCCAGTCTGCTATTACAGGCGGTCAGGTAGCACTGTCAGGTGCTTTCAGTCTTGATGAAGCAACTAACATCAAAAAAGTACTTCAGACAGCATGGCTTAATGTACCTCTTACAGTTGAAAGCCAGCAGGTTATCGGTGCTTCTCTTGGTGCTGAAGCAATTCACCAGGGAATCATGGCTATTCTTCTTGGTCTGGGACTTATCCTTGCATTCATGCTGGTATTCTATAAAGCTGCCGGTTTCAATGCAGTTGTTGCTCAGATTCTTAACCTTTACATCATGTTTGCTGTTCTTTCAGCTTTCAATTACACACTTTCACTTTCATCAATTGCCGGTATGATTCTTACAATCGGTATGGCCGTTGACGCAAACGTAATCGTATTTGAACGTATTAAGGAAGAACTTCGCGCCGGAAAGAGCCGTAAAGCTGCCATTTCAATGGGATTTGATAACGCTCTTTGGGCAATTCTTGACTCTAACATTACAACATTTATTGCTGCTATGTTCCTTGCTGCTCTTGGAACAGGTGCTGTTCAGGGATTCGCAGTTTCACTGGCAATCGGTGTTCTGTCATCTGTATTCACAGCACTCTTTGTTTCACGTCTTATCTTCGACTTTAGTACAGATGTTATGAAAGCAAAGAAAGTTAGCATCGGCTGGGGGATCAAATAATGAAAAAGACACTTAATTTCAATAAAGGTTTCATTCCTTCAGTAGTA
Organism: Treponema sp. UBA1747; assembly: GCA_002315375.1. GTDB lineage: Bacteria > Spirochaetota > Spirochaetia > Treponematales > Treponemataceae > Treponema_D. The sequence continues at coordinate 124,606 of DCHR01000018.1, forward strand.
ATCAGTTCTGTAATTATTCTGTTCGGTCTGGTTGGATTCTTTGTAAAAGGAATCAACTTCGGTATCGACTTCAAACCTGGTCTTATTGAAGAAGTTCGTGTTACTTCACCAGCAGCTTCAATGACATACTCAGGACCTGCAAAGGTTGCTGTAAATGTTTCAAGATCAGACATCGAACTGGTTGTTTCAGGTACAGGTGCTGAAAACGCAACTCATACCTTCAGCTTCAATGAATATCAGGATATGGGAGCTCTTGCTTCTGCTGTTAGTTCAATTGAAGGTGTTACAATGACAGCAAAAGACGCTTCTGCTGTTACCTACAACTCATTCCTTAACTCAGCAAGTACAAACGTACTTTCAGCTTCACCAATTTATGTTTACCCAGCAGGTGTAACAAAAGCAGAAGCTGATGATGTTCGTTCAGCACTTTCAGCAGTAAGCGGTGTTTCTGTAAAACAGCTTGGTTCTGGTGATGAAATCAGCTTCCAGATTCGTATGCTGGATGATGGTGATGCAACACAGGATTCTCTCCAGTCTGTTGTAGAAGATACTCTTTACAGCAAATTCGGAAAAGAAAATGTTGCTGTTGTTAAAACAGACTTCATCGGATCTTCTTTCTCTTCATCAATTGCAAAGAAAGCAGCTCTTATGCTTCTTCTGACAGTTCTTTTCATCTGGGTTTACGCAGCTATCCGTTTCCACTGGGACTTCGCTCTTGGTTCAGTTATTGCTCTTGTTCATGATACTCTGGTTATGATGACTTTCATTATCTGGACTCAGATGGAATTCTCTACAACTGTTCTTGCCGCTGTTCTTACAATCATCGGTTATTCTATCAACGCCACAGTTGTTATTCTGGACCGCATCCGCTACAACCTGAAGATGATGGACAATGTAAAATCATTCAAGGAAATCCTTAACCAGTCACTGAGTGATACTCTTGTACGTTCTATTCTTACAACAGTTACAACTTTGATTGCTGTTATTGCACTTTTCGTGTTCACAACAGGAACAATCAAAGACTTCTCTCTGGCTCTTATCGTAGGTCTTCTTTGTGGTATGTACTCTTCAATCTTCATTTCAAGTTCATTCATTATGGCTTGCCGTAAGAATTGGAAACCAGAATTTGGTGTACATCATTCTCTCAAAAAGGCTCAGGCTGAAGCTCAGAACGACGCTGAATAGTCTTTTTTGAAAGTAATCTCCCGCAGATTACACAGATACATGCAGTTTTTCTGCTTTTATTTGTGAGATTTGCGGGATATTTTTTTTAACTTGATTTTATTGTAGAATGAACCTATGGAAATCATTAAGGCTGATGTTTTGGGATATTGCTTCGGAGTTCGCCGTGCTGTGGAAAAAGCAGAACAGGCTCTGTCCATTAACTCCGGAAAACCAGTTTATTCACTGGGACCTTTAATTCACAATAAAACCACCTTAAACAGACTTTCGTCCGATGGAATGAAGACAGCAGAAAGTATTTCCGATATTCCCGACGGTTCTTCAGTTTTGATCAGGGCTCATGGCGTTCCTCCACAGGTTATTTCTGAACTTGAAAGAAAGAATTGTGCGATAATTGATGCAACCTGTCCCCGTGTAAAGGCCAGTCAGAAAATAGCAGAGAAGAACCGGAATAACAGAATTGTGTTTACCGGAGATGCTGAACATGGAGAAGTGCGGGGAATAGCAGGGTATGGAGGAGAAAATTTTCATCTGATTCAGAACCTGAAGGATGCAGAAAATCTTGTAAGCGGAAGTGATTCCGGAAGTTTTGAAAAAACTGTGCTTTTCAGCCAGACAACCTTTTCAGGTATTGAATTTGAAAAAATAAGACAGGTTATTTCTTCCAGATTTCAGGACCTGGAAGTGTTGAATACAATCTGTCCTGCAACAAAAGAACGTCAGGAAGCTCTTCTAGAGCTCTGTTCAAAAGTGGAGGGAGTAATTGTTATTGGCGGGAAACAGAGTGCCAATACAATCAGATTGTATCAGGCTGCCAGAGCAAATTGCACCAGGGCTGTTCATATTGAAAATGCATCGGAAATACCTGATGAATTCTTTTTACTAAAAAAGATCGGAATAACTGCAGGAGCTTCAACTCCTGATGAATTAATAAATGAAGTGTGTGAGGTTTTGAATGTACGAAGTTCGTGTTGAAGCAGATTTTGCTGCTGCTCATTTTCTCAGAGATTACAACGGGAAGTGTGAAAACCTTCATGGGCATAATTACAAGGTTTATGCTCATGTTTCAGGCTCAAAGCTGAATGAAGGTGGAATGCTTCTGGATTTTGGGATTCTGAAAAACTCGCTCAGAGAGGTCTGTAAAGAAATGGATCATACAAATCTGAATGATAATCCGGTTTTTGTTCAGAATCCAAGTGCAGAACGAATTGCAGAATTTATTTATAACAGGCTTCTTGCCAAACTTCATGAAAATCATAATATTGATTTGTCTCCGAACTCCCCGGATTCAATAAAACTGTATGCGGTTGATGTTTTTGAAACAGAAACAAGCCGTGCAAGATACACTATCTAGAAAAAAATTATTATATTTTACATATAGATTCTGTTGTTTTATCTGAAAATACAGAATCAGGAGATTAATAAATGGCAGAAAATTGTAACCATAATTGTGGAAGCTGCGGAAAAACCTGTGAAAGCCGCGATTTAAGGGCTCATCTTCGGGAAGGTTCTTCCGTAAAAAAAGTAATAGGAATCGTTTCTGGAAAGGGAGGTGTTGGAAAGTCTCTGGTAACAAGTCTTCTGGCCTGTAAGGTAAATAAAGATGGTTTTCGTTCTGCAATTCTTGATGCAGATATTACAGGTCCGTCAATTCCTGAAAGCTTCGGAGTAGGTGACAAACGTGCACTTGCAAAGGAAAAGGAAGACTGCCTTATTCCTGTTACAACAGATTCAGGCATTCAGCTTATGAGTATGAATTTCCTCCTTCAGAACGAAAGTGATCCTGTAATCTGGCGCGGTCCTGTAATTGGTGGCGCAGTGAAACAGTTCTGGACTGATGTTGAATGGAAAGATGTAGATTTCATGTTTGTAGATATGCCTCCGGGAACAGGAGATGTTCCGCTTACAGTTTTCCAGAGTCTTCCTGTGGACGGTATTATTGTTGTTTCAAGTCCTCAGCAGCTGGTCCGCGTAATTGTTGAAAAAGCAGTTAAGATGGCAAATATGATGAATATTCCTATTCTTGGAATTGTTGAGAATATGAGCTATGTAAAATGTCCGGACTGCGGAAAAGAAATCACTATATTCGGAAAAAGCAATATTGAATCTATCGCAAAGGATTATAATATTCCGGTTCTGGCACGTATTCCAATGGAAGAATCAACTTCTGCCTCTATCGATGCAGGTGATGTCGAAGGAATTGACTGTCCTTATATCGAAGAAGCCGCCAGAAAAGTTGAAGAACTTTTGAAATAACTCCTTAAATCTGACTCCGAGTGGAAAAAATATGTATGGATTTATAAAAACAGCCTGCTGCAGCCCAAAAGTTGCTGTAGCAAATCCTGAAAAAAACAAAGCAGAAATAATCAGCTCTGTAAAAGCCGCAGCCGAAAAGGGGGCATCTATAATCGTTTGCCCTGAACTCTGTATTACAGGTTATACCTGCGGAGACCTTTTTCTTCAGAAAAGCCTTCAGAAGGCTGCTGTAAAAGCTCTGGAAGAAATTGCTGCAGAAACAAAGGATTTGAATGCCCTTATTTTTGTAGGACTTCCGGTATCTCAGAATGACGGTCTTTATAACTGTGCTGCTGCTGTTTTTCAGGGGAAAGTCCTGGCTTTTATTCCAAAATCCTACATGCCTAATTATTCAGAATTCTATGAAAGACGGCAGTTTACGCCATTCCGTGGAAAATTGAGAAAGGTGGATCTTTCCGCTTCTGTCTGCGGGGTTCCTATGGGAACTGGAATTCTTATTTCAGATGAAGAAATGCCTGAACTTTCTGTTGGGGCTGAAATCTGCGAGGATTTATGGGTTCCGCTTCCTCCGTCTGTAAGACATACTCTTGCAGGGGCCACAGTCATTGCAAATCTTTCTGCAGGAAATGAAATCATCGGGAAAGCTGATTACAGAAAAAAACTGGTAAAAAGCCGTTCTGCCTCAAGTATTTGTGCTTATCTTTATGCAAATGCCGGTAACGGAGAATCAACTCAGGATATGGTTTTTGCAGGCCATAATCTTATTTGTGAAAACGGAACTGTTCTTTCTGAATCTGCTCTTTTCAGCGGAGATACAGTTTTTGCTGATATTGATTTTGAAAGACTTTGCCAGGAACGCCGTCATACAACAACATTTGCAGACTGTGCTTCCCAGGTTGAGGTTTCTGATTATCTGAATCTGAAAATCAATCTCCTTGGAAAAGAAAATAAATCGGATTTTGTGAAGAATTTTGACCGCTTTATAGACAAACAGCCTTTTGTTCCGTCAGATAAGGTAAAGCGCTCTGAACGTTGTGCCAGCGTTATTCAGCTTCAGGCTGAAGGCCTTGCAAAAAGACTGCGCCACATAAACTGTAAATCAGCTGTTATAGGGCTTTCAGGCGGCCTTGATTCTACTCTGGCTCTTCTTGTAACGGCAAAAGCCTTTGATCTGTGTGGAATTCCAAGAAACTTAATTCACGCAATTACCATGCCATGTTTTGGTACTACAGACCGCACTTACAATAATGCCTGCAGTCTGGCTGCTTCAGTAGGAGCCGAACTTTCCGAAATAAGAATAGCAGATTCTGTCCGTCTTCATATGAAAGATATAGGTCAGGATGAAAATGTCCACGATGTTACCTATGAAAACTGTCAGGCCCGGGAACGGACCCAGGTTCTTATGGATTATGCCAATAAAACCAACGGTATAGTAATCGGAACCGGAGATCTTTCTGAACTGGCTTTAGGCTGGTGTACTTATAACGGAGACCACATGAGCATGTACGGAGTAAATTCTTCAATTCCAAAGACTCTTGTACGCTATCTGGTTGAATGGTTCAGCGATGAGGCTGAACTCCGGAATACTGAAGAAGGTCGCAGAGAAGCGGCTGTTCTGCGTGATATTCTGGATACTCCAGTAAGTCCTGAACTGCTTCCTCCTGAAGACGGTAAAATCAGCCAGAAAACAGAAGATCTTGTTGGCCCTTATGAACTTCATGATTTCTACCTTTATTACCTGTTGAGATTTGGTTTTTCAGCAGAAAAAATAGCTTTCCTGGCAGAAAAATCCGAACTGGGCACAAAATACGACGCAGAAACAAGAAAAAAATGGCTTGAAAAGTTCTATAAACGCTTTTTTACACAGCAGTTTAAAAGATCCTGCATGCCTGACGGTTCAAAGGTTGGTACTGTAAACCTTTCGCCAAGAGGGGACTGGCGCATGCCTAGTGATGCAGATTTTTCGGAAATCTGGCTGTAAAAGAAAATACAAGTATTTCGCTTATTTTCCCTTTTTTTATTGACTATTTCAGTCATATACCTTATTTTTTCATTAATAAATATAAAAAGGTAGGTTACCTATGGTAGACCTTCCTTTTTTTTTACTTTGCGTTTTTGCGCAGGTTATTATTTCGTTAAGGGGTATACTTGAGTGAAAGGTTGTCAGGTTACCATTGATCACGTATCAAAGAAATTCGGCGATTTCGTCGCTTTGAACGACATCAATTTTACAATTAACCCAGGTGAGTTTTTCTCACTTCTTGGACCTTCTGGATGCGGCAAAACAACATTGCTCCGCATGATTGCAGGCTTTGAATTTCCTGATGATGGTGTAATTCTGTTTGATGACAAGAATGTCATTCCGTTTGCACCTAACGAAAGAGAATCTAACACTGTTTTTCAGACATATGCTCTTTTCCCGCATCTTTCAGTTTATGAAAACGTTGCATTCCCACTTCGTCTGCAGAAACTTCCAAAAGATGAAATCGACAAAAAAGTTCGCGAATATATTCACCTGGTTCAGCTGGATCAGCATATGTTCAAAAAGCCTAACCAGCTTTCCGGCGGACAGAAACAGCGTGTAGCTATTGCCCGCGCCCTTATCAACGAACCTTCTGTTCTTCTTCTGGATGAACCTCTTTCTGCTCTGGATGCCAAACTCCGTTCAAGTCTTCTTATTGACCTGGATAACCTCCATGACAAAATTGGTATTACATTCATTTATGTTACTCATGACCAGAGCGAAGCCCTTGCTGTTTCTGACCGCATTGCAGTTATGAATAAGGGTAATGTTCTTCAGATTGGTACACCTTTTGAAATTTATGAAAGCCCGGCAACTCAGTTCGTAGCAGAATTCATCGGGGAAACAAACCTTTTTGAAGCAACTGTTGCAGAATGTACAAAATGTCAGGATCCAAATGGAAATGAGGAATACATGGTTACATGTTCTGTTCCAGCTCTGGGAAAACAGGCATCACTTCCGACTGACAGTGCTGAAGTAGCTGCAGGTGACAAGTACATGATGGTTACAGACTACGAAGAAACAAAACCTGGTCAGAAAGTAGCCTTTACGATCCGTCCTGAAAAAATCCGTATTACAACTGATGTACCGGATGTTCATGGACGTAAAGATATCAACGTTTTCAAGGGAACTGTTCAGGAACCTGTTTATACAGGATACCAGACAAAGTACTATATCAGACTGGAAAACGGGGCAATGCTCAAAGTATTCCAGCAGCACAAGAATTTTATGGACGATGGTCCTTCTATTGAATGGAAGGATGAAGTTTATGTTTCCTGGGCCGCAGAAGACGGTTACATTGTAGAAGATATCGAGAAATAGTAATGAAAGATAAATCTGAGAAAAAATATAAAAAACCGAATCCCGGTCCTTTTTACGGATGGCCTATGGGACTCTGGTTCTGCGTATTCTTTGTTGTTCCTCTTGTAATCATTGTTGCATATTCATTTATGACACGTGATGTTTACGGTGGTGTTCAGCCAAAGTTTACTCTCAAAGCCTATAAACAGATGTTCAGTCCGGCTTACGGAATGATTTTCCTCCGGACCTTGTGGATTACTGTTGTTTCTACTGCCATTACAATCATAATTGCGCTTCCCTGTGGTTATGCTATGGCAAGAAGCAAGCATCAGACATTGCTTCTGATCCTGGTAATTATTCCGTTCCTTACCAATTCTCTTATCCGCATTTTTGCCTGGATGACAATTCTGGGAGATAACGGACTTCTGAATGATATTTTCCGCTTCTTCTTCAATCTGGTTCACGGATTCAGTAAGGATGCTGTTTATACTACTCATAAGTTCATGTTTACTAAAGGAGCAATTATCCTTGTAAGCATTTATATGTATCTGCCTTATGCGATTCTTCCGATTTTCACAGCTGTAGACCGTTTTGATTTCTCTCTGCTGGAAGCTGCCCGTGACCTTGGTGCAACAAAACCTCAGTCAATGATGAAGGTTCTTATTCCTGGAGTAAAGAGCGGTGTCATCTCGGCTCTGATTTTTACCTTTATTCCTATTTTTGGTAACTATACAGTTCCTCAGATGGTTGGTGGCAAGGATTCTTACATGCTCGGAAACATTATTGTTGACCAGGTTCAGAAAGTACGTAACTGGCCTCTGGCTTCTGCTTTCTCAATGGTTATTACAATTATTTCTATGGGAGCAATTCTCTGGATGCTTTCTTCAAACAAGAAAGACGAACAGCTTAATAAAAAGAATAATATTGCAGAAGAAACACTTACTTCTTCTGTTCCAGAAGGAGGGGCACAGTAATGATTTCGCATATGAACCCTTTCAAACTTTTTACAGAAAAGAAAAAGTCTTCTGAAAATAACCGTCATGCAAAACGCCAGTGGAAGAAGCATAACAGAAAACTGAGCTTTTCCAATTCGGTTCTTGCACTTGCTCTTGTATTCCTTTTTGTTCCTCTGTTTGTAATTATTTTTTATTCTTTCAATGAGGCAAAGGATTCAACCTTTACCAGATTCAGCTTTATCTGGTATGAAAAACTGATTTTCGACTCTAAACCTCTCTGGCAGGCTTTGTGGAATTCCCTTATTGTTGCAGTTACTTCATCGCTGGTTGCTACAATAATCGGAACTCTGGCTGCTATTGGTATCAAATGGTATCAGTTCAAGGGACGTAACTTTATTCAGGCTATCAGCTTCCTGCCAATGGTTCTTCCTGAAGTTATTATGGGTGTTTCCATGCTTATTTTCTTCAGTGCCATAAAGCTTTCTCTGGGATTGTTTACTATTTTTATTGCTCATACAACCTTCTGTCTGCCATTTGTTTACCTTATGGTAAGTGCTCGTGTAGATGAATTTGATTATTCAATCATCGAAGCAAGCCATGACCTGGGAGCCAATGAAAAACAGACTCTGTTCAAGGTAATTATTCCTGCAATTATGCCTGGTGTAATTTCTGGTTTTATGATGAGCATTACAATGTCTCTGGAAGATTACGTTATCACTGCTCTTGTATCCGGACCTGGAAGTACAACTCTTCCTCTTTACGTTTACAGTATGATTCGTTTCGGTGTAAGCCCTGTAATCAACGCCCTGAGTTTTGTACTTATCCTGATTATCTGTTTTTTCACAATTATTCTTCGCAAAAGTCTCAAATCTTTTGCTGCAAGCAAATAAAATCTACTTTTTTTTAGGGGGATGTTTTTTATGAAAAAAAATGTCACACGTGTATTGTTCGCTGCTGTTCTTGCAGCAGTTGGTCTTGGTTTCGTTTCCTGCGGAGGAGACGATAATACTCTTTATCTCTACAACTGGACATATTACACTCCTGATGAAGTTCTCCGTGACTTTGAAAAAGAATTTAATTGTACTGTAAAAGTAGACAGCTATGCTTCAAACGAAGAAATGTATGCCAAACTTCGTGCCGGTGCAAAAGGGTATGATATTGTAGTTCCTTCACAGGACTATGCAAGTATCATGATTGCTCAGGGTATGCTTCAGCCTTTGGATCAGGCAAAAATGACAAATAAGAAAAACCTGAATCCAAAATGTCTGGAAAAAATGACCTTTGATCCAAATCTTGAATACTGTATGCCTTATTATTTCGGTGCTGCCGGTGTTTCTGTAAACAAATTAAAGGTTCCGGATGGAAATTATGACCGTTCATGGAATATCTTTGGTGATTCCCGCTTTAAGGGGCATGCAACTATGATGGATGACATGCGTGAAGTTTTAGGTGATGCTCTGGCAACTCAGGGAAAAAGTGTTAATTCACTTGATGATGCAGAACTCAAAGCTGCATCGGACCTTGTTTCAAAAACCTGGAAACCAAATCTCGTTAAATTCGATGCAGAAAGTTTTGGTAAATCATTTGCTTCAGGGGACTTCTGGCTTTGTCAGGGATACGCAGAAGTAATTTTCGGGGAAGTTCCGGAAGATAAATGGTCAGAAACTATCGATTTCTTTATTCCTCAGGATGGTGGTCCTGCATATCTGGACAGTATGTGTATTCTTAAAGGTGCAAAACATGCAGAACTTGCAAATGAATTCATCAACTATATTCATCGTCCTGAAGTTTATGCAAAATTCCTGGATGCCTTCCATTTCCCATGTTTCGTAAACCTTCCTGCAAGCAGTTATGTAAAAACAACACCGATGTATGAAGCTTCAATGATGGATAACTGCGAACTGAAAAATGACCTTGGAGAAGGACTTGATAAATACAATACTCTCTGGCAGGACATTCGCTTCGGAGACTAAAAATAACAGCTGACAGCAGTCCGCTGTCTGTTTCCATAAAAACTTCTTCCAGATTTATCTGGAAGAAGTTTTTTTTTGTTTTTTCATTTTTTGCAGAAAAAAATCTATATATAAGGCATGGCAGAAATCGAAAAATTCAGTTCTGAAGAAATTGATTACGAAACAGATCTGGTTGCGGGAACTGCTTTCCGTAATTTCGGGATTAAATATCTTTTCCCCTGGCAGAGAATGGTAATTGCAAATATTCTTGAAGCTTTTGATATCCGGGTGCATCCTGGTAGTTCAGAAAAAAATCCTGACAAAGGGTTCTTTGAAAGCGAAGATTCCTTTGTCCGTGGAAAGCAGATTGTCCTACTGCCTACCGGAGCCGGTAAATCTCTATGCTTTCTTGTTCCCGCAGTTCTCCTTCCGGGAGTAACAATGGTGATTTATCCCTTGCTTGCCCTTATGACTGACCAGTACCGGAGAATGACCGAAGGTTCTCTGAAGGCGGTCATTTTCCGCGGGGGACAGAGTAAGGAAGAACGTGAAGACAGCTTTGAAAAGTTGAAATCAGGAGAGGCGCGGGTTATTATTGCAAATCCGGAAGTTCTTCAGAATAAAGATCTTCTGGAAAAGATTAAAGAAATCGGAATCAGTCATATAGCTATTGATGAGGCTCATTGTGTGTCGGAATGGGGAGACAGCTTCAGACCTTCATATCTGGAACTTGGAAATGTGCTTCAGTATCTGGCTCCTCCTGTAATAACTGCCTTTACGGCCACAGCATCTCCATCGGTTTTATCCAGAATTTCCGAGATCCTTTTTAATGGCGAAGCTCATGTGCTTAGAAGTGAAGCGGACAGACCTAATATTCATTATTTTGTCAGGAATACAGCGGCCAAAAAGAAAGAGGCTCTTCTTATGGCGCAGAAGGAACTGAGACCCCTGATAATTTTCTGCGGTACAAGAAACAGAACGGAAGAAATGAGCCGGGAATTGAATGCCTGCTTCGGTAACGGTTTTTCTAAATTTTACCATGCGGGCCTTGAAAAAGAAGAAAAGGACGAAATAGAAAAATGGTTCTTTGATTCTGAAGACGGGGTTCTTTGTGCAACCTGTGCTTACGGCATGGGCGTCGATAAGAAAAATATTCATACCGTAATTCATCTGGATCCGCCCCAGACAGCAGAGGCTTACATTCAGGAAGCCGGAAGAGGAGGAAGGGACGGCAGTATTGCAAAGGCAATTCTTTTATGGAGTCTTGAGGATTCTCTCAGAACCTCGGGGTACAAAAATGGGAGCCGGGAAGCCGCCTTACGGGAATTTGCAGAAACCAGGGATTGCAGGCGGCAGGTTCTGCTTGATGCCCTCGGGGCTGAAAAGGCTGCCTGTGCCGGTTGTGATTTATGTATCAGCAGGGAAGAATTGAAAAAAACTGATAAGTTGACGGGGGTTGAAAAATGGAAAATTTCTAAAAGAAACCGTGAAAATCCTTCGGATTATCAGCTGGCCCTTGATATAGTCAGAAAAGGAAAACATTTTTATACCCGGGAAAGTCTGGAAAGTGAACTTTTTTTCAGAATGAATAGAGAATCAGTGAAGGTTTTCGGAAAGAAAACATGGACACATTCTGATGTGCAGGATATAGTCTATAACCTGGAAATCGGTGGAAAAATAAAAAAAGACAGGTTTCTCTGGAAGAATTTCTATTCTGTTTCTTCAGCTGACCCCTCAGTTTCAGTTCCTTCTTCGCCTTCCTGAGCAGGAGCCGGCTGACTTACTACAATTATGTTCTTCTTTTTCTTCTGTTTGCGAGGTTTCTTTGTATAATTTGCAATTCCTCCGGCAATTATCAGAACCAGAATAAAGCCGACAAAAGTGATGATAACTCTATAATCGGTGAGAACATTTTTTAAAAGAGGTAGTTGGGCCAGTAATGCTTTCATATTTGTTTTATCGGTAAGAATAAAGTATTACTTCACGCAAAAATGCAGTAAATATAATGTTCAAAACCCTTGATTCTGATATACTTTTCATATGATTGGAATTGTTGATTACAATGCCGGCAACATTACCAGTGTTGAACGTGCTTTAAAAAGTCTGGGAATAGAATATATTCTTTCAAAAAATCCAGCTGATTTGAAGAATTGCGATAAATTGATTTTCCCGGGAGTGGGAGACGCCGCTTATGCAATGCAGCAGCTTAAAGAAACCGGTTTTGATGTTTTTCTCAAGAACTGGGCTGCTGACGGAAAGCCTCTTCTTGGAATATGTCTGGGAAGTCAGATTATTTTTGATTTTTCTGAGGAAGGCGATACAGCCTGTCTTGGTTTAATTAAAGGAAAAATCCGTCATTTTGACCACCTTCTTTCAGAAGATGAAAAGAAAATAAACAAAATTCCACATATGGGATGGAATAACCTTACCCGGAAAAACGGCGGCTGTTATATCTTTGATCAGGTGCCTGAAGCTTCAGATTTTTATTTTGTTCATTCCTACGTAATCTGTCCTGAAGAGGATTCTGTAATCAAAGCTTATGCTGACTACGGAGTTCAGGTTCCTGCAGTAGTTCAGAGTGGCAGTGTTGTAGCCTGTCAGTTCCATCCTGAAAAATCAGGTGAACCAGGGCTTCAGATTCTCAAGAACTTCTGTGGAGGTGCATCATGTTAAAAAAGAGAGTCATTGTCTGTCTTGATGTAAAAGACGGACGCACAACAAAAGGAGTTAAATTCCAGAATAACATCGATATTGGGGATCCTGTTGAAATGGCGGCAGAATACTACCGCCAGGGAGTAGATGAACTGGTATTTTATGATATTATCGCTTCTGCCCGTGGACGCGGTCCTATTCTGGATCTTATTTCAAAGGTTGCTTCCCAGGTTTTTATTCCTTTCTGCGTAGGCGGAGGAATCAATACTATTGAAGATATCAGGGAAACAATTCTTGCCGGCGCAGAAAAAGTTTCTCTGAACAGTCCTGCAGTAAAAAATCCTTCACTGATTACAGAAGGAGCCCGTATTTTCGGAAACCAGTGCATTGTTCTTGGTATGGATGTTCGTAAAGATCCTACGAAACCAAGCGGATATGGTACAACAATTCACGGCGGCCGTGTTGATACAGGTCTTGATGCTCTGGAATGGGCAAAAAAAGGTGTAAGCCTTGGAGCCGGCGAAATCGTTCTGAATTCAATGGATGCTGACGGAATGAAAACCGGGTATGATATTGAACTGACAAAAATGATTGCAGAAGCAGTTCCTGTACCTGTTATTGCCAGTGGCGGTGGTGGAACTCCACAACATCTGGCAGATGTTCTTACAGAAGGGAAGGCTGATGCTGCCCTTATTGCTTCCATGGTTCATTCAATGGGCTATACAGTTGGTGGAATTAAGGCTGATCTTCGCAAAAGTGGAGTTGCCGTCAGATAATTTACAATTATCTCTTTCCACTTTACAATATTAAAACCATATTTTCAGGAGAAAAATAAATATGTTTGCATTAATCGTTGGAGTTATTTTCATTGCTTTTACTGTATTTGCAGTTCTTCCTGCATGTCCTTTGAACTGGGGAATGGATGTAATTAATTTCCTTAAGGGAAGTCTTCCTGTTTTTGCTGCATTTGTTGGTCTTATTTGTGTATTCATTGGTGTTGCAGATATTAAAGACAAGAACGAAGCTAAAAAAGAAGCACAGATGGAAGCTAAAGCTGAAGAATCTCAGAATTCAGCTTCTGAGTAATTGACATAAAGGGCATAAAAATTATATATTTTATTACCCCGTATTAATTTGCGACTGCTCATCGCGAATTAAGTGACAAAGAATCAGATGCAAAGATTCCGCGGCACACAAACAAATTAAACTATAATTTAAGGGATATAGGTATATCATGAAAACCATTTTCGTTAAAGAATACGAACAGGCTCGCAAATGGTACGTTATTGACGCAGCCGGAAAACCAATGGGACGTGTAGCTGCAAAAGTAGCTGCTGTTGTTCGCGGAAAAGAAAAAGCCACATTTGCAAAGAACCAGAACTGTGGTGACTATGTTGTAATTATCAATGCAGACAAAGTTGCTGTTTCTGGTGGAAAAGAAACAAAGAAGATTTATTATCATCACACAGGTTTCGTTGGTGGACTTCGTGCACAGACATTTGAAAAACTGAATGAAAAACACCCTGGTGATCCACTCAAACTGGCTATCGCTGGAATGCTTCCACACGGACGTCTTGGACGCGCTATGATGGACAATGTAAAAATCTATGCTGGTGCAGATCATCCACATACAGCACAGAATCCACAGCCACTGGAAGTGTAATTAGGAGTTTGTTATGGTAAAAAATATTGCTATTGGTACAGGTAGAAGAAAGACAGCTGTTGCCCGCGTATTCCTTCGCGAAGGCTCAGGAAAAATCGTTGTAAACGGAAAAGAAGTAAAAGAATACTTCTCTGACGAACAGGTTCAGGTTCTCCGTCAGCCACTCGTTGTAACATCAAACGAAAGCAAATTCGACATCCTCATCAACGTATGTGGTGGTGGTATGAACGGACAGGCTGCTGCATGTCTTCACGGAATCTCACGTGCTCTTACACAGTACGATCCAGATGCACACACAGCTCTTAAAGCTAACGGATATCTTACTCGCGACTCTCGTATGGTTGAACGTAAGAAGTACGGACAGAAAGGTGCTCGTCGCCGCTTCCAGTTCTCAAAACGCTAGTTTTTGGACTTTTTATTATGCAGTTTCGGCTGCATAAAATACAATCCGCGTTGTTCCTTTGGACGATGCGGATTTTTTTTTGTATATTTAAGATATGGAAATTCTTTCAAGTGAAAAAATGTCCTCGGGAATCTATAAGGTAAGCTCTGCTGATTGCGGTGTTTTTTATATGCGGCCGGTTTATCTTAAGACGTTGTCTGAAAAGGATTTTCTTGAGAATTATGAATTTAACGCTGATGTATCCCAGGAAATTATTGATGCCGGTTTGATTACAGCCGCTGAATGTAAAGCCGTTGATTATCTGGCCAGGTCTGAACAGAGCCGTTCCGGTTTGTTCAAAAAACTGATTGATAAAGGCTATGACAGGGATTTTGTTAATCCGGCTTTGGATTATCTGGAGAGTGTAAAATATCTTTCAGATGAAAGATACTGCCGGTCCTGGTTGAATACCAGAAAAATCAATCATTTTGAAGGAAGACAAAAGCTGCTTTCAGAGCTTCTTGGGCGGGGAATTCCTAAGGAAACAGCAGGGAATGCCCTTGATGAATTCTTTCTGGAAAACGATGAAAACCTTATTGCGGAAAAATGTTACCTTAAACTGGTAAAACGGGGAAAATCGGGGGAGAAACTGATTTCTGCGTTAATGCAGCAGGGATTTTCTTATAAAGTGGCTTCCAGTCTTGAAAAAAATAACGGGAAAATCGATCCCGAATAATTAATCCTTTCTTTTAGTTTTTTCCAGTTTTTCTTCCGGAAGAATCAGTTCAACTATTGTTCCTGACGGAATGTTGTTTCTTGTGGTGAATTTCGCTTCAATCTGGTCTGCACGGTAACTCATACTCTTCATTCCGATTCCCTGTTTCTGGGATCTGGTATTTGCAAGACCTTTCCCGTTGTCAGAAATCCTAACGATTATTTTTGACTTTTCCTTTCCGATATAAACTTCAGCCTCAGTTGCCTTTGCGTGTTTCATAATGTTTTGAAGGGCTTCCTGAATGATTCGGAAAATATTGATTGCCTGTGGGCGGGAAAACTGTCTGTTTTCAGGCAGATTCCAGGTGTATTTGCAGGAACATTTGGACTGACTCTGGAATGCGTTGCAAAGGTTACTTAAACTGTTTTTCATACCCAGGGAATCCAGGTCAACAGGGAAGGAGTTATGGGCGTATTGTCTTGTAGTTTGCAGGGTGTCTGTAATTAATTCTGTCAGTTCAACCATTTGTTCCCGGGAAATCGGTTTTTCACTTGTTGAATAGCATCTGCAAAGCATGGCAAGACCTGCAAGTCTCTGACATATATCGTCATGGAGATCTGTACTGAATCTCTGACGTTCCATTTCGCTTATTTTCAGAACTTCTGCTTCTACTTCAATTCGCTTGTTGTTTTCTGCAATGAGTTCACGGGTTCTTTTAGAAACTGCCTTTTCCAGCTGTTCGGAATATTTCTGTTTCTGTTCGTTTGTCTGCAGGCGGAATATGGTTTGTGCGATATTTGTACTGATTGAACAAATATGGGGATGCATTTGTTCCGGAGCGTCATAAATAATAAATCCTGTTTCGCCCGTTGAAGAGGTTAAAAGCTTCAGTGCAAGGGAATGTGTATGGATATTTTCAGAAAGGTCAGAAAGAAATGCTGCAAGATTTCCTTTTTTTACTTTTCCGTACTGTGTGATTCTTTCTCCATTCTGGCGTAAAAAGAGAAGGCTTGTCATGGAAAAAAGTCTGTCGATGGAGATTTTATTTTCTGTACTGATTAATGGAAACGAAAAAAGTGCAAAGTTGTCTATTCCAAGTGCTGAAAGGTTTGTGTCCAGGGCATACATTAATCCGTTTGTGTCAGTAATTGAGTTCAGCTGCTGGCCCCAGTGACTCAAAAACTTCAGCTGGTGTTCTGACTGAATGAATTTTCTCTGTATGCTTACAAGGTGTTTTTCGGAAATTGCCTTGTTTTTGCTGGTCATTTTACATCCGCAGGATTCACGGATAATCAGTTTTGCATCTACAAAGCTTTCTTCAATTACGTTTCCGTTCAAGGCTTCCAGCATAATATCCAGGGCTTTGGATCCCATTTCTTCGAGAGGCTGATGAACTGTGGTAAAGGCCGGGATTTCCATGGCCGCCTGCGGAATATCATCAAACCCTGTTACGGCGCAGTTTTCCCATTGGGAATGAGTGTTCTGTGATTTTAAGTATTTATTTACGCCCAGGGCCATATTGTCATTGGCACAAACAATAACATCCGCCGGTTTGGAAGGATTTGAGGAAATGTACTGTGCCAGGACTTCTCTTGCAGCAACTTCATTGAAGTGTCCTGAGATGCAGTTATAGGTAATGTCCGGGTCTTTTTTCTGATATTTCCTGATTGAATTTTCAAAAACAGTTTTTCTTTCCATAGAATCGACCAGGTCATCCAGTCCCGTAACATACAGGAAGTTTCTGTAATGATGATCTTTTATAAGGTGATCCATAAGCCGGTTCATTGCTTTATTTGACCGGATTGATACGGATGGAATTCCCTGAATCTTCTGACCTACAGAAACTACGGGAATGTCCGGCCATATTTTTCTGATTGAGGCTTCTGAGTGAATGGAAGGAGAGTCTGAAAAAACAGAAGAAAGGATAATAATTCCGTCAACATTGAAAAAATCCTTTCCGGGAAGTTTTGTGATAATCGTCTGATTTAAGGAAAGCGGATTTTCATTCTGAAAGCAAATAATATCTACGTTCTTTTCCTGACATCGTTTTTTTATTCCGGAAAAGACAGAAGTCTGATATTCTTCATCCAGAATATTCAGGATAAGACCGATTCTAATCTGTTTTTCACTCATTTTTTATTGTCTTCCTTTCAAGTCTAGGGGATTTTTCTTATAATTTAGCAACTTTATTATACCACTAAAACGTTTTTTGTGTTATTATACAAATATGGCAATTTCAGTATTAATCATCGATGACCATCCTCTTTTTTCACGTGGTTTGGCACAGCTTATTGAAACTCAGAAAGAGTACAAGGTTGTTGCAATGGCACAGAACCGGAACGAAGCTCTGGAAACAATTCAGAAATATTCTCCGAACCTTGCAATTGTAGACCTGAACCTTGGACAGGAAGATGGACTTGATCTTATAAAGGACATACTTATTTATTCACCAAAAACTACAGTTCTTGTTCTTTCTATGCATGATGAACGTTATTATGCTGAACGTGCCCTGAAAGCAGGTGCAAAAGGGTACATTATGAAAGCTGAGGCTGAAACTCAGGTAATCAATGCTATTCGTACAGTAATGGATGGAAAAGTATATCTGAGTGAAAAAGAAAAAGCCCGTATCGAAGACTTCAATTCAGGAAAAGAAATGGATGAAGAAGACGGACTTTCTTCAGTATCGAACCTTTCAGACCGTCAGCTTCAGATTTTCTCCCTTATTGGAAAAGGTCTTGGAACAGTTGAAATTGCCAACAAACTGAATCTTTCAATAAAGACTATTGATACTCACAAAGAAAATATCAAGGTGAAACTTCACTGTGCTTCTTCTGCAGAACTCAGACAGATGGCTATTGAGTGGACCAGAAATAATTAAGAATATTTTTGTGAATAGAAAAAAGACTGTCTTTTCAGACAGTCTTTTTTCATTTAATCCAGAATTGTAATTTCTACACGACGGTTTTTTGCCCGTCCTTCTTCAGTGGAATTAGGCGCTACCGGTTCCCGGGAACCTTTTCCCATGGTAAAGATGTGATAGTCATCCCGGACATTCAGACCTTTAAGGAAGTCTGCAACTGCATCTGCTCTTTCTTCAGAAAGCCGTTGTCTTGCATTTGCTGTTCCACGTTCAGCACAATGTCCCGTAATCAGCAGATCATTCTGGAACTGGAGCAGAATGCTTGCAATCTTTTTAAGTTTACTTTTTTCTGAATTTAAGAGAACAGCAGAATCCGCTTCAAACTGGATGTTTTCAAGGCTGATTATAAGGCCTTTGTCACTCTTTTTTACAGAAACATTGTCCAGATTAAGATCTTCTACGGTTTGTCTGATTATTTTCAAGTTTTCATCGTTATTCAGACTTTTGAATTCGGTTACTTCGGCGGCTGCTTTGCCACGGAAAGTAAAAATGTCACCGGCAATCGTTTCAATAATGATTTTGAAATCTTCCTGGTAATGATCGATTATTCCTTTGTTATTATCCCACCATATTATTTCAGAGGAGTTTCCCATTGTGTAGGAAGGCATATTGTAATTGTCTATGTAGGTTGCGGGAGATTCATAGTAAAAGGTGTAGTTTACGCTGATTATATTCAGAATTCTTCCGTCAGTTGTTTCTTCATCCCTGAGGTATTTGTATCTGGCAGAGAAGGGAACGATATATGGTTTTTCAACACCAAAAGTTTTTCTCAAATCTTCAGCTTCGTGTCCTTCTGCGGTCCAGCTTTCTCCAATTTCAACTGCATATTCCGGAAATACAGGAACATTTCTTACTGTAGGCATGAAGTATTCTTCATTGATGTCCATTTCACCGGTTCTTTTACGGGAGAAGTTGCTGATAAAGTCTTCGCCCCACTGAAAATTTGAAGTATAACCCTGTGAATTTTCTGTAGTCATGTATGTGGCACGGATAATGCCCGTTCCGTCTTCCAGAACATTTTCTACGTGACTGGAAATTCTGTTGATTATTTCAGCATTGTGATTGAATCTCCCGTTTACCAGGACTTCTTCATGGACTGTAGAGACATAACTTGCAGAATCTCCTTTATTATGCTTGAAGCGAAACAATACGCCTTCTGAAAAAAGGGAAGCTGCTAGTGCTGTAAGGGTGAATAATAATAAGAGTTTTTTCACAAGATACCTCCTGGAATCACATGTTGTGAATACATTATCGGCAGAATTCGGTATATTTCTTCTATATGATTGAATTTTTAACAAGCCATAAATCGTTTTGTTACATATCCGGAACTCTTCTTGTGTTTTTCCTGGGTTGGTTAGTCGGGAAACTTTCCGGTCTGGAAAAAAGAAACAAAATCCGTAAGGATGCCCTTAAAAGATCAAAAGCAGTTATCGGTGGACAGGTTGCCGAGCAGATTGCACCTTTGCTTCCAGGCTTTCCTGCAAATCCAGGTGACTGCCGTTTTGTCGGGAAACCGGTGGATTTTGTTGTTTTTTCAGGAATGACAGAACATAACAAAATTGATGAAATCCTTCTTGTTGAAGTAAAAACCGGCGGGTCTGTTCTAACTGAAAGGGAAAAACAGGTGAAAGATTGTATTTCAAAAGGCCGTGTAAGGTATGCGGAATACTGTATCCAATAACAGGAATTTCAAAAAAATAAACATTTTTTTTTATTTTTTATTGACGATTTTTATCGTTTTTTAGTATTTTTTACTATATGAATGAAAATAAAGAAAATGAAACTGTAGAAACTAAAGAAGAAGAGGTAGAACAGACTTCTGCCGAAACTACAGTAAATGAAACTGAAACTGCAGATGCAGCTCCTGCTGAAGAACAGAAAGAACCTTCACTTGAAGAAAAGTACGAAGCTCTTCTGAAAGAAAATGCAGAATTAAATGACAAGCTGCTGCGCCAGTATGCTGATTTTGACAACTACAGAAAGCGTACAATCAAAGAAAAACAGGAAGCTTTTGAGTATGGAAACGCAGGCCTCCTTGGAGATCTTCTGGATAGTCTTGATAATTTTGACCGCACCCTTGATGCTGCCAAAGATAATGAAGCAGCCAAATCAATTGTTGATGGAATCAAAATGATCAATTCAAGCCTTGTTTCAATGCTTGAAAATAAATATAACCTTTCAAGTTATGGAGTGAAGGGAGAAGAATTTAATCCTGATCTTCATGAAGCTATCGGAATGATGCCGGGAGCAGTAGAAAAAGAGGAACTTGGCGAAGTTTATCTTAAAGGTTATAAGCTTAAGGACCGTGTAATCCGTCACGCTAAAGTAATGGTAGTAAAGCCTGAATAGGCTGACTGGAAACAAGTTTTCAGTTTATTGAACAGTTAATTATATAGGAGAAAATAGAAATGGGAAAAATTATTGGTATTGACCTTGGTACAACAAACTCTTGTGTTGCCGTTATGGAAAACGGTGAACCAGTTGTAATCCAGAATTCAGAAGGTGGACGCACAACTCCATCTATCGTTGGTTTCACAGCTAAAGGTGACCGCGTTGTAGGTCTTCCAGCTAAAAACCAGATGGTTACAAACCCAAAAAACACAGTTTACTCTGCAAAACGTCTTATTGGTCTTAAGTACGGGGATCTTAAAGGGGAAGCAACAAAACTTCCATATACTGTAATTGATAATGGTGCAGATGTTCGTATTGAAATCGATGAAAACGGATCAAAAAAGAAATACTCTCCACAGGAAATCTCAGCCTTTGTTCTCCAGAAGATGAAGAAAACTGCAGAAGACTACCTGGGAACAACAGTAACAGAAGCTGTTATTACAGTTCCTGCTTACTTCAACGATGCTCAGCGTCAGGCTACAAAAGATGCAGGTAAAATCGCTGGTCTTGATGTAAAACGTATCATCAACGAACCAACAGCTGCAGCTCTTGCTTTCGGATTCGGAAAAGACCAGTCTAAAGAACGTACAGTTGCTGTTTACGACCTTGGTGGTGGTACATTTGATATTTCTATTCTTGAACTGGCTGACGGTGTTTACGAAGTAAAATCTACAAACGGAAATACACAGCTTGGTGGTGACGACTGGGACCGTGCAATCATCAACTGGCTTATTACTGAATTCAAAAATGATTCTGGTATTGACCTCTCAGGTGATGCAATGGCTATGCAGCGTCTCCGTGAAGCAGCTGAAAATGCAAAAATCAGCCTTTCAAACCAGACTTCAGTAGACATCAACCTTCCATTCATTACAGCAGATGCTACAGGTCCAAAACACCTTCAGAAGAACCTGACACGTGCTCAGTTCGAACAGATGACAGACAACCTTTTTGAAGCAACAAAAGAACCTTGTCTTAAGGCTATCAAAGATGCAGGTATTTCAGCTTCTGACATTGATGAAGTTCTCCTGGTTGGTGGATCTTCACGTATGCCAAAAGTACAGGAAATTGTTAAATCAATCTTCGGAAAAGAAGGAAACCGTTCAGTAAACCCAGACGAAGCTGTTGCCGTTGGTGCTGCAGTTCAGGGTGGTGTTCTTGTTGGAGACGTAAAAGACGTTCTTCTTCTGGACGTTACTCCACTTTCTCTTGGTATTGAAACAATGGGTGGTGTATTCACAAAACTTATCGCCCGTAACACAACAATTCCTACAAAGAAATCACAGATTTTCTCTACAGCTGCCGACGGACAGACTGCAGTTTCTATCCATGTACTTCAGGGTGAACGCGAAATGGCTGCCCAGAACCGTACACTCGGAAACTTTGACCTGGTAGGTATTCCAGCCGCTCCTCGTGGTGTTCCACAGATTGAAGTTACATTCGACATCGATGCTAACGGTATCGTTCATGTATCTGCAAAAGACCTGGGAACAGGAAAAGAACAGTCTATCCAGATTACATCTTCTTCGGGACTTTCTGATGCAGAAATTGACCGCATGGTTAAAGACGCAGAAGCAAATGCTGCAGCTGATAAAGAAAAGCGTGAAGCAGTTGATGTTAAAAATAATGCAGATTCAATGATTTACTCAGTTGAAAAAACACTGAAAGATCTTGGAGATAAGGTTGATGCTGCAGAAAAATCAAAGATTGAAGCTGCTGCCGCAGAACTTAAACAGGCGATCGCACAGGAACCAATCAATGTTGCTGATGTAAAAGCCAAAACAGAAGCTCTTCAGCAGGCATCTTACAAAATTGCAGAAGAACTCTACAAACAACAGGCAGCCCAGCAGGGTGGAGCCGCTGGTGCACAGCCTGGACCAGATGCTGGTGCAGATGCAGGTGCTTCTGAAGCAGGAAATTCAAGCGCTTTCAATAAAGGAAACGCTGACGACGTAGATTTCGAAGTAAAAGACGAATAATCGAATCTGACTGACAGATTTTAGTCACTAATTAATAGGTAATAGTGGTAGTTTTTTACAAAACAGCTATTACCTGTTATTTGTTTTAAAGGAAAGTAAAATGGCAAAGCGTGATTATTACGAAGTACTTGGTGTTGAAAAAAGTGCTTCTCAAGATGATATTAAACGTGCATACAGAAAACTGGCTGTAAAATATCATCCGGATAAAAATCCTGGAGATAAAGAAGCTGAACAGAATTTCCGTGAAGCTACAGAGGCTTATGAAATTCTCTCTGATGAACAGAAACGTCCGATTTATGACCAGTATGGCTTTGCCGGCCTGGAAGGAATGGGTCAGGGCGGTGGAGGCGGATATTCCCACGCTTTCAATGACTTTTCCGATTTGTTTGGCGGAATGGGCGGCGGCTTTGGAGATATTTTTGAAAGCCTTTTTGGTGGAAGCGGCGGAAGTTCAAGACGCAGATCTTCTTCGGGGCCACAAACGGGCGCAAGTCTCAGATATGACCTTACTCTTGGTTTTGCTGAAGCAGTATATGGAACAAAAGCTGAAATCCGGTTCCGCCATGCAGAAGCCTGTGATACCTGTAATGGTACTGGTGGAACAGGAAAGAAATCCTGCGGAACCTGTCATGGTGTTGGTCAGGTGGTTTCTGGAAACGGTTTCTTCAGAATGCAGCAGACCTGTCCAAAATGTCAGGGAAAAGGTGAAGTAATTGAAAATCCTTGTTCTTCTTGCCGTGGAACAGGACTTCAGACCAAAAACAAAACAGTTTCTCTTACAATTCCTGCCGGTGTTGATACCGGAAAACGTATAACAATTCCTCGTCAGGGGGATGCCGGTGTAAATGGAGGACCAGCCGGAGACCTTATTGTTGTAATTAATGTTGAAGACCATCCATTTTTTGAACGTTCCGGATCAGATCTGTATTGTGCAGTCCCTGTTTCTATCTCACAGGCCGCTCTTGGCTGCGATATTACAATTGAATCTCTTGATAAAAAGAAGATTGCCTTGAAAGTTGCTCCTGGAACACCTAACGGAAAACTTCTCCGCATTAAAGGTGAAGGGGTTCCGGTTACAGGAACTACAAGAAAGGGTGACCTGTATGTTAAAATTATGGTCAAAGTTCCAACAAAGCTTAGTTCCGAACAGAAAAGACTGCTTCAGGCATATATGGATGCTGAAAAGCCTACAGAAAATCCTGAACTCATAAAACTTTCTGAACTTAACAATTAGATTAAATAGGGTGCCTTAGGGCACCCTAAACTTTTTTTTCTTTTCTGCCGATTATATGATATGATAAGAGGACGTTTAGTCTGATTATGCAGAGGTAGATATGTACAAAACTAGAAAACGTTTGGCACTTGCAACTGTAAACATTCTTGTTATTATTGCTTATGTAATATTGATGTTTACTTTGCTTCCTGGAAAGACTTCAGGCGCTGGATTTTTGGGAATTTGTCTTGTAAGTTCAGTATTTTTTATTCTTGTGGCTTATGCTGCAAATATCCTGAGACAGTTTTTTCTTTCCAGAGTTCGAAAAGAGACTATAGAATCAGGTGAGACACTGATACTCAGTAATTTTATTGAAAAACTGCGTTTCTGTTATACCCTTGAAGATTTTTACGCCGCAATTTCAGAGCATCTGGAAAAACAGGCTGACTGTTCGGTTCTTCTTGTTGACCGTAAACAGAATTATATTCTCTACAACAGTCCAAACAGACTTACTTCTACGGATTCGATTCGTGAAAAACTCTTCCTTAATATTTCCGATGACTGGACAGACAGTTTTAACTTTTTTGACCGTCATCTTGGTGTTACAACCAATTTCCACAAAACCCGTGGTTTTTTCATTGTATACCAGCAAATTCATCTTTATGTTTTCTGCCGATATACACGCCTTTTTGACCCGGAAGTATATAACCGTCTTTTTGAAGAGTTCAAACGCTTTATTTCACGTTCAAACACACTTTCTACCTTGCAGGAAATTTCTTCTACAACAAAGGAATGGGAACAGCTTGCCAATACACAGCAGTCCTTCCTCCCTGTTATCGAAGAAATGCCAAAAATTCCAAAACTTCAGATAGCAACATATTTCCGCCCTCTGGTAAACGTATCCGGTGACTATTATTCAGTTCTTCCTATCAACGAGCATAAAACTCTGCTTATGCTTGGTGACGTTTCGGGAAAAGGTCTTCCTGCCGCCCTTATCATGGGTTTGGTTATGAATACTGTAAAGATTATTGAAAATAAAGAAGATCTTGTTGGTGTTCTTGGTGCAATTGATAAAGCTATTAAGGGAATGCACCTTCAGGATAAATATACGGTTATTTTCCTTGGAATTGTTGATACAGAAGAGATGAAAATCCGCTATATCAATGCTTCCATGTCTGACCCTGTTATTCTTTCTCCGGCACCTGACGGATACAGAATGAAACCTCTTACATCAAATGCATCGGTTGTCGGAATCCTTGAAATGGATCTGGATAGTATTCAGGTTGCTGAAAAACGCCTGTTCCGTGGTGATACCATTCTTATGGCAACTGACGGTGTTTCTGAAGTTATGGATGATGCCGGTGTCGAACTTGGTGATACTGAAATCTTCAGAAAGACACTTCAGACTGGAGCTGCAAAGACTCCAAAAGAGTTCGTAAATGATATTGTAAATCTGATTATGGATTACAACGGCGGCAAAAAACTTCATGATGACGTTACAATGATGATTGCCAAGGTAGGTTACTAATATGATATACATGATTTTGAATGTTCTGGCTGTTGTAATTCTGGCCTTTCTTACAAAAGTTGTAGATAAAAACCTTCGAGGCGTAACTACTCAGAGCGGGGGATTGATTGTAGCTTTACTCCTTCTTACTATTGAAGCCGCACTCTTTTCTATTACCCTGATTTTCCATCAGTATTGGATTGATACAATGACCCGTATGGTCCTGAAACTGATGTTTTCTGTAGAAGCTATTTTCTTTGTTACTCTTGCCTTCGGTTTTATTTCTGTAGGTGCAAACAAGAAAAACTTTGCAATCGGGTTTTTCAGAATTGTTTTTTACGCTATTGGTATTTATATCGTATTCAAACAGTTCCGTTCTTTTGAAATAAGCTATAAAAAAGGACTTTATATCGGTTCTTCATATCTTTTCTCAGGTGCTGCAAGAGAAGTTTTCCCTTGGGCCTGGGATAATCTGTATTCCGCACTTTTCTATTATCTGATCCCGACTATGGGTATTCTGGTAATGTTCATTTTGCGTGAAAAAACAGCAACTGCCCTGCAGAAATATGAAGGAATTCTTATTACAGAAGCCCTTATTATCATGTGGGCGCTGGAATACTTCCTCAGGTTTGTAGCTCATTACATTCCATCTTTCTCATATCTCTTTATTTATCCAAGACTTGCATTCTTTATTCTTGTTTATCAGGCACTGAAAAAGACATCAGTTCCATCCGGACGTGGTGTTTTCTCAAATATTCTTCGCGCAATTGTAGCTTATCTTATTCCTGCTGTTGGTTTAGGACTGGTTCTGGCTTTCTGTGCACCTTTGAACAAAGAAGGATTCGGTACTTATGAACTCATCATTATTACATCTTCTGTTGTTGCTGTGCTGTTTGCATGGAAATCATGGGACTGGATCATGTACGGTACAATTGCTGCAACCAATGACTATGAATCCAACTTCGAAAAAGGACTTGCTTCTATTGACTATACAGGTGAAATGGATGCTGTAACAGAACGAATGTTTAACGTATTCCGTAATAACGTTGAATGTTCTTCTCTTGGAATTCTTGTTGATGACGGTCATGGAAAGCTTGTTCCGGCTTATTCTTCAAATAACTCTACTTATGTAATGCCGTTGAATGCCAATATTTTCGATGTACTTCTTAATGTTGGGCATAACGTTATTATTTATTCGGAAATTGATGACCAGCATGAATATGACAATATACGTGAACCTCTTAAAGAAATATTTGAGCAGGGAAAATTTGACTGTATGGTTCTTTTGAACGAAGGTCATAATATTCTGGGTGTTATCACTCTGGGTAAAAAAGTTTCTGGTGACCACTATAAAGAATACGATAAAAATGCTTTCATTAAGCTTTATTCTTACTTCTTCGTATTTGGTTACTATGTACGTAATATTTCGAACAAGGAAGTTCTTTCAACAGTTAACCGCGAGCTTCGAATGTCCAGCCAGATTATTACATCTATCCAGGACAATATTGACCATATTAAGAGCCATAAAGCAGACGTTGGATATATGATGGTTCCTGCCCATAACATTGGTGGTGAATTTATCGACCTGGTACGTCTTACAGATTCACGTCACCTTGTTGTAGTAGGTGACTTGAGTGGTAAAGGTATCGCGGCTTCCATGAATATGGTTATCTTGAAATCGATTATTCGTACTTATCTTGCTGAAACTCATGATTTCAAAAAACTGGTTGCAAAAATCAATGAATTTATCAGAACTTCGCTTAAAAAAGGAACAATTTTCGCCGGACTTTTTGCTTTAATCGATTTTGATACAGATACAATGTACTACATAAACTGTGGTGTTCCGGCAATGTTCCTTTATACACAGGTATATAATAACGTTATTGAAATTCAGGGTAGCGGTCATGTTCTGGGATTTGCAAAAGATATTACTCCATATCTTTCTGTAAAAACAACAAAACTTAATCGTGGTGATATCATTCTTGCATGTACTGACGGACTTATCAGTTCTCATTCTCTTCGAGGTGAAAAGTACGGTCGTGAACGCGTTTCACAGGCTGTTATCGATAACTCTACTTATCCTGCACAGCGTATGGCACAGTTTACATTCGAAGGACTCCGAACCTTCATGTCAAAAGAAATGGAAGACGACGTTTCAATCTTCGTTCTTAAATACAAAACCAGTGCTGAATTCGCTACTCCGGAAGAACTGGCTGCAGAACAGTCTGAAAATGCTGCTGTACAGGAATCAGAATCTGAAACTCCTGTTGAAGAAACAGCTGATTCTCCTGAAGCAGTAGTTTCTTCTGAAACAGCTGCTGGTGATGTACCAGTTACAGAACCTGAAGTTCAGCCGGTACCTGATGTATCTGCTGATTTCGCAGGATTTGATGCTGATTTACCACCGGAAGCACTTGCTGCTATGGCCGCCGCACAGGCTTTTGAAAATGCAAATGGAATTCCAACCGGAAATCCTGTTGAAGAACCAGTATCAGAAATAGAAGAAAGTGTTGTGCCAGAAGAACCTGCAGCAGAAGTTTCTGCGGAAAATACTGAACCGGCAGATGATTTCTTTGTTGAAAATATTTCGACAAAACCGGAAGGTCTTGATTTCGAATTTGATCCAAAAGCCTTCGGTTTACCGGATGACTTTACATTGTAAAAAAGGAGCAGTTTTATGGAACAGCTGACAATTACTGAACGCGAAGGGGCAAACTATAGATTTTTCGAACTGAAAGGTGGACTTTCAGCTTATACTCTCGGTGACTTTGAAAACAAACTCTACGAAACTGTTGTAAAAAAGAATGTTGTACTTGATATGTCAAACCTGGTAGAACTTGATTCTTCCGGACTTGGCCTTCTGATGACAGCTTTTAATGACAGTCTTGATGCTGGATTCAAGCTTTATTTCCTTTCGATGTCAAATGAGTCTTTACGTGCCCTTACAGAAACTGGATTTAAAAGTGAATTTTATATCATAAACTCTATCACTGAGGCTCTTTAATTTATTATATTTTATATAAATCTAAGGAGGTGACTTATGGATTTTGTAGAAAAAGCAAAAGAATTGTTTGGAAAAGGCACAGAAGTGTCTAAAAAAGCAGTAAAAGATGCCGGAAATGCAATTCAGGAGTTCAGTGACAAGAGTGTTCTGAAGCTTGAAATCAAAAAACTCGAATCAAATCGTAAGGACACATGTTCGGAATTTGGTGAATATACCTTTGGTTTGTTTAAAGATTCGGATTCTGTACAGAAAAGTGATGAAAAAATAAAAGCATTCCTTGATAAGATTCTGGAAATTGACAATAACATTGCAATTAAAGAAAAGGCTCTTTCTGACCTGGAAGAAAAAAAATCAGAAAAGGCATAATCTGATTGATTTTTTA
>DCHR01000019.1 GCA_002315375.1 Treponema sp. UBA1747
GGCTTTTTTTATTTAACCGCGCTTTGCTGCGGTTTTTTTAATTAACTTAAATTTAAATAATAAAACTTGACTTATAAGGGGAGCGGATACATACTATAGTCATAAGGTGCTAGTGCATCTGTGGCAGAAAAGGCGGTAATTGTTAATTCCGTCCTCTCTCTGATCCAAATGAAAAAGGCAGGTAAATCCACAAGGCGGATACCTGCCTGTTTTTTTTAACTTATCTGTTCTTGTAGAAATTCTGAAGGACTTTGAAGGCGGACTTTTTGTAGGGGTTGTCCTCAGTCAAAAGACCTTTTCGGTTGTAATCTACCTGAATAATGCATGTTTATTTCCAGGTTTCAGTTTCTTTTGAAGAATTTCCTTCAATCGAATTTTCGAGAGTGTCATCAAGGAGTGCAAAGAAATCCAGACCTGTTCTCTGTTCGATTTCATCGATGGTAACTGAATAATTCCAGAAGGTTTCCTCGCATTTCCGGTTTGGAAGAATAAAGCCGATTGCTTTTATTTTCTTGCAGGTATCTGCTTCGGCAGAGTCAGTTTCATCTTCATAAAGAGGTGCCAGAATTGCTTTGTAATAATATTCAGGAACAGAAACCTTGTTTGCCCCGATAGATTCGTACTGGTCTGCATTTTTTTCAAGAACTGGCCCTGTAATTACATAAACCCGGCCATATTCCTTAGCCCAGACACGAACCTGACCTTCAAGATACTGCCAGATTTCCCGGTTAAGACCTGGAGCCTGGGGACTCATATTACTTAAATAGAAGGATTCACTCATAGCTTCTTCGGAAAATGAAAAATCCGCGGCAGGTGCCAGGTGGCCCCGGTCATAACCTGATTTTTTGTAATCAGCCAGACTTGCAGATCCTGTTGTTATTTCAGGGTCAGGACGGAAATCGTTTCCACGACTTGCATTTTTTTCAAGTTCAGAACTTTCCAGACAGTATGCGGCCCATTCAGCCTGTTCATAGCTTTCGCGGTAACAGATTGTATAATTTCCAAAACGACGAATCTGATGGTCTTGAGCTGTCCCCGTTTCAGAGGCAGCGCAGACAGGAAGTTCAAAATAATCTGCAAAATGTACGAGTCCGTCAGAAGAAGCAGATGAGGGTTCAATTTCTTTTGATAGAGAGTCTGATGATTTGTCAGTCGGAAGAATTTCGTTGATTACATTTTCTGTAAAGTCCTGAATCTGTTCTTTTACTTCATGGATTTTTTCTGTAGCTGCATTTCTGGTATTTGTTTTTGTCGCGCAACAATCAATTGCAAAAATAAGTGCAACTAAAATTGCAAGCGCAAGAATTGTCTTTAGCAAGATATATGTTTTTTTCTTTGATTTTCTTTTTGCTGACATATATTGTTCCTGTTTTGTTTAATTTACTGATTTTTCGAATACAATGCGTCGCATCCGGAGATTATCTTCCGGCGGAAGTTGAACCAGACAGCAGTAAGTGAATCCTTCACGGTCCAGAATGTGCTGCATGATTTTATTGTCTTTGTGGGTATCGACACGGAGAATGTGTCTGTTTTGTGTTCTGGTAAAAGCTTCTGAAAAAGAAAACATTGCGCGTGAAATCCCTTTCCCCTGATTTTCCTTGCTGACCGCAGTTCTGTGGATTGTTACATAAGGGCCTTCCAGATGAAGTTTGCCTTCTACGGGATTATGATATGGAGGTTCAGGTTCCAGGGAAAGAACCAGAAAACCTGCCGGCTTATCCGGACTTTTTTTAGAAAAAATAAAAAAACTGTGTCTGGTATTGATGTCGGCGGTCAGGGTTGTGGGATTCGGGAATCCGTCCTGCCACTGGTCGACTCCGTTTTG
This sequence comes from Treponema sp. UBA1747, assembly GCA_002315375.1. Lineage (GTDB taxonomy): Bacteria > Spirochaetota > Spirochaetia > Treponematales > Treponemataceae > Treponema_D. The sequence goes on from DCHR01000019.1 coordinate 1,826, forward strand.
CCGGAGCAGGGCTTTTGCATCTTCAATAACCGGAAGAATTCCAGGTAAATCTGAAAGTATTGCTTTTCTGAAAAGAAAATCATTATATTCCTGCATAATATAGAAAATTATACCACATTCCGAAAAAATCCTTATAGAAAAATCGTTTTACTGGGATTAAAATTAAGTTATGAATAAAACAATTTTGAATCCTATTCTTCCAGGGTTTTACCCTGATCCAACAGCATGCTGTGTAGACGGAGTTTATTACGTTGTAAACTCGTCTTTCGTATATTTTCCTGGACTTCCTGTTTTCAAAAGTACTGACCTTTGTAACTGGGAACAGATTGGTAACGTAATTGACCGTCCTGAACAGATGACATTCCTGAATCAGAGTACAAGCCGCGGTCTTTTTGCTCCATGTATCCGCTATAACAACGGAACTTACTATTGTATCTGTACAAATGTTGATGAAGGAGGAAACTTCTTCGTTACAGCAAAAGATCCTGCCGGCCCGTGGTCAAAACCAATTTTTATGCCTAAAGCAGGCGGTATTGACCCTTCGTTCTTCTTTGATGATGACGGAACTTGCTGGTATGTAGGAACTCATCCGGCACCTGAAGGATGCAAATATAACGGAAACTGGGAAATCTATATCCAGAAAGTAAACCTGGAAAACGGTGACCTGGAAGGTGAAGCAAAAGGTATCTGGCGCGGAGCTCTCAAAGACTGTATCTGGCCGGAAGGTCCACATATCTACAAAATCAACGGATGGTATTACCTTCTTCACGCAGAAGGCGGTACAGGTCCTGAACATGCTGTAATGGTTGCACGTACAAAGTCTTTGGATGAACCATTTGTCGGAAAACCTGCTAATCCGATTCTGACACACCGTCACCTGGGAATGGGTGCTGACATTGTTTATGTTGGACATGCAGACCTTTTTGAAGACAAAAACGGAAAATGGTGGCTGGTTCTTCTGGCAAGCCGTCCTTATTCGAATGATGGAAACAGACCACGCTACTGCAACATGGGCCGCGAAACATTTATGGTTCCTGTTATGTGGGAAGATGAGTGGCCATGGGCAAGCTGGCAGACTGGTCTTGTAGAAAAAGAATATGACACAGACGGAAACGTTTTGCGCCGTTATGATGCTAAACTTGAAAAGAAACTGGCAGCCCGTAAAAACGTATTCACAAAATCTGAGCTGGATTATGAATGGATTTCCCTCAGAAACCGCAATCCGGAAAATGTATTTGTTAAAGACAATGCTCTGGTTCTTAAGGGAGCTGAAGATCTTGGAAGCCTGAAGGAATCAAGTTTTGTTGCACGCCGTCAGATAGATTTTTCTTACGATGCAGAAACTGTAATGGATGCAGAACTTCCAAATGACGGAAATGCTGCAGGACTTTCCTGCTTCCAGAATGAAAATTTCTTCTATAATCTTCAGGTTGCAAATAAAGGCGGAAAACTTGTTGTTCAGGTTCTTCTTCGCGAAAAGGGTGAAAATAAGGTTCTGGCAGAAAAAGAACTGCCTGTGGTTTCGGCAGTATCCGGTGATTTGCCATCTCCAACTGAAGTTGCAGGTTTTACTTTGAGCGTTTCACAGAATCTTCAGAAACTGAGTTTTTACTGTAACGGAGAACTTATTCTTGCAGATGCAGATGCTTCGATGCTTTCTGTAGAAAAAGCAGGCGGTTTTGTAGGAACTGTAATCGGTATGTTTGCTGCAGGTGAAGGAGCCGAGGCAAAATTCAAGAGCTTCGAAATGTAGCGGAAAGAATATAATTGAAAGATGAAAGGCATTCTCGTGGGAGAGTGCCTTTTTTTATGGTATTTTTGGCTCGTCGACGGGGGCTGCAACCGAAGGTTCGCAGCTTTACGTTCAACTGCCAGGAAGGAACATTTCCTTTTGGACTTTTATGTGGATTGATTCTATAATGAGAGAAAGCACAAAGAAAGGAGAATATTGTGAGCAAAATTATTGAAATCTGGAATAAACCAAGCCTTGTTTTAAAAATTCTTATTGGTTTGATTATTGGTTGTTTACTTGGAATTGTTCTTCCACAGGCAACCTTTATAGGTGGTTTGGGAACTCTTTTTGTTGGAGCATTAAAAAGTGTAGCACCTATTCTGGTTTTCTTTCTTGTTATGTCTTCGCTGGCAAATGCAAGTTTTACTGATAAGAAAAAATTTGGAACAGTAATATTTCTTTATCTGTTTTCAACTCTTCTTGCTGCAATCTGTGCAGTTTTTGCGGCAAAAATATTCCCTGTAAAAATCGTTCTTACCGGTGCTGCAGAAGAACTTTCAGCTCCAAGCGGAATCGGGGAAGTAATGAAAAACCTGCTGGTGAATATTGTTTCAAATCCGGTTGCCGCTCTGGCAAACGGAAACTACCTTTCAATTCTTTTCTGGTCAATTTGTCTTGGTCTGGGGCTTAAATCAATTGATTCAGAACATGGTAAAGCCGGCATGAAAACAATTTCTGAAGCAATTACAAAAATTGTGCGCGGAATCATCTCTCTTGCTCCATTCGGAATTATGGGAATTGTTTTTGAAACAGTAAGTACAAACGGTCTTTCTATTTTTACAAGTTACGGAAAACTGATTCTGCTTCTGGTTGGAACAATGCTTTTTACAGCACTTATTGTGAATCCGATTATTGTTGGAATCTGTCTGCGTCATAATCCTTATCCTCTCGTTTTCAAATGTATGAAAGAAAGCGGAATTACAGCATTCTTCACAAGAAGTTCTGCTGCAAACATTCCTGTTAATATGGATCTTTGTGAACGTCTTGGACTGAACAAGGAACTTTATTCTGTATCTCTTCCTCTGGGTGCAACCATCAATATGGACGGAGCGGCTTCTGTAATTACAATTATGTCCCTTACAGCTGCAACAACTCTTGGAATTCATGTTGATATTCCGACTGCTATTCTTTTAAGTTTTATTTCTACTCTTGGTGCCTGTGGTGCTTCAGGGGTTGCCGGCGGTTCTCTTCTTCTGATTCCAATGGCATGTTCGCTTCTTGGAATTCCTGCTGATGTTGCAATGCAGGTAGTTTCGGTAGGTTTCATTATCGGAGTTATTCAGGATTCCGTAGAAACCGCACTGAACTCTTCAGGCGATGTAATTTTCGCCGCAACTGCAGAGTTTATGGAATGGAAAAAGGACGGAAAGGAACTTCCTCTGTAATGAAAAAAATACTGTTGGCCGCACTTTTCTCTTTTCTTGTTTCAGGGGCTTTAGTCTCTGGGGAAAGAATTTCTGTGGATATTACTCCTGAAGTAGGTTTCCTTAATGGAAAAATAAATGAATTTGTTTATTATGTTCCTTCAGTTCAGGATTCAGGCACTAATTCAAATGAAGTGCGAAAACTCAGCGAATTAAACTGGGATGTTTATTTCGTTCCATACGCCGGTTACAGGTACACTATAAATGTCGATACTGGAACCTATCTGGGCTTTGGACTAAAAGTTGGGGTACCAAGAGCAAGTTATGCAATGGTGGACAGGGACTGGGTTAACTGTATAAATTACCCGGATCAGAACTGGCTGACAAATTATTCCATACATCAGAATTATTTGACGGATTATTATAATCTTGACCTTGTGTTTGGGCGGAAGATAAAAACTTCTGATGAATTGGAACTAAGTCCCGAGTTCTTTATTTCTAATGACTATTTTTCTTTTTACGCTGTAAACGGTTACGGTTATTATGGTGATAAGTATCCGGATTCTACAGATAAAAAACCCCATCGTCATTCAGCCGAAGAAAAAAAAGAACAGTATGAAAAAGGGCTGTCAGATAGAGAATCCTATTCCGGGAAGGTAATTTCTTATTCGCAGAACCGAGTTTTTTTTGGAGTAGGACTGGGACTTAAGAAAAGATTTGATTCCAATTTTATTATGAGTGGATTCTGTAAAATGCGTTTTGCAAAAGTGGAGGCAGAAGACCATCATTGGAAATCATACAGTAAATACCGTGATTTTCCTTTTGGTTTTGGCGGAATTCTTGCAGGCGGAACTGCCGAATACCAGATTAATAGAAGAAACAATGTTTCTTTGAAAGGAACCTGTGACTGGCTTCCATTGATTCTGGGTGAAGATTATGCCGCCTATGAAAAAGCTGATAACTGGAGTGCCGATCCGGATTACCTTGGCGGAGCCTCATCAACCCTGTATTCAGTTTCTCTGAATTACACCTTTACTTTTTAAACGTGCCAGGGCATGAAGGGGCGCGAAGCGGCCACCGCAGCCGGGTTGCTTTCAAACCGGCGAGGAGGCTGAGGGTTACCGAACCCCGGAACGCCCGGCAGCCGTCAGGTTGGGGCACCCGATAATTAAAAAAGGTTAATCAAATTCCGGAATGTCTCGAAGTTTACTGTATTTGAAATCTTTCTGATGAATGTTCGGACGCAGCCCCAGAATACGTTCATTTTCGCACTGAAGCTGGTATTTAATCATGACTTTAAATGCGTCCATCATTGGTTCCGGGTCAACGTTTTTTTCTGTAATTTTATTTTCTTGAAATTCTTTAATCAGATAATAGCAGCTCTCAACAGTGGAAATGTATTCAGGTTCCGGTTCTTTTTTGAAGGTATAGATTGAACGGTAATCTCCGAAAAAAGAAAGGCGGGGAAGGTCCAGCAGGAAAGGATTGTGCTGGATCATTTTTTTTGCACACCACCAGGTGGAATCCAGAATAATCGGCATTGGAATGCGGCCGTTTAAGGTTTCTTTGAAGCCTTCTTTTTTTGCAGTCCAGGCTTCAGGGCCGGGAAACATCATCATTGGAAAATAACGTTCATCGTGAAGAAGTTCCTGAAGACGTTTGTTCTGGGCAAAATCAAGTCCCATAATTATTTCGCAGCCGGTGAGAGAAATGCGGGCAATATGTCCTGTTCCGGTACGGTTTTTCTTGGCTTCCTTTGGATGCATGAGAAGGACGAATTTTATGCCGGGATCCATTTCACGGGTATATTCACAGAGACAACAGGCCTTGGGTTTGAAACATTTATAACAGAATTCCGCCATAAAATGAGTATAACGTATTGCTTAAAACTTTTCATATGAGAGCAGGTGTGATATAATGGAAAAATCATTAGACAACGTGTTTTGTTTTAATGATTCTCTGGAGAGTTCCTGTCATAGACGGGACGCCGAAGGGTTAAGACTATTACAGTCGATATCTCAGGCAAAGCGGACAGAGCGAAAAAGCGTTCGTTTATCACTTTTCAGAGAGCGGGTTCATTCAGGACCGGCTCTTATTTTTTTTATAAGGACAATCAGATGTTTGATCAAATCCTTACAGCTATTGACGATTTCGTATGGGGAATTCCGACAATCGTTCTTATCCTTGCAACAGGTATTCTGTTGACAATTCGTTTACGCGGTGTTCAGTTTACAAAACTTGGACGTGGTTTCAAAGAACTTTTCAGAAAACCTGAAGGTGGAAAAGGTGAAGTTTCATCTTTCGCTGCTCTTTGTACAGCACTTTCAGCTACTATCGGTACAGGTAACATTGTCGGTGTTGCTACTGCTATTGCTGCCGGTGGTCCTGGTGCTCTGTTCTGGATGTGGCTTGCAGCACTTTTGGGAACAGCTACAAAATTCACAGAATGTATGCTTGCTGTAAAATACCGCGAACATGCAGAAGATGGTCACGTTCTTGGTGGTCCATTCTATACAATTGAAAAAGGTATGAAAGAAAAGACTGGCTTCTCATGGAAGTGGCTTGCTGTTCTTTTTGCAATTTTCGGTGTTTGTGTAGGTCTTTTCGGTATCGGTACATTTACACAGATTTCAGGTATTACAACTGCTGTAAGCAACGCTTTCGATCCTGAAAGTGCTCATGTTGCATTTACACTCTTTGGAAATGATTACACATGGTCTGTTGTAATTGCAGGTATTCTTGTAACACTGGCAGTTGCCCTGGTTGTTATTGGTGGTCTTAAACGTATTTCTAAAGTTGCAGAAAAAGTTGTTCCTGCAATGGCTGTAATTTATGTGTTCCTGGGACTTTCAATTCTTATTATGAATGCAACAAAGATTCCTGGGGCATTCGTAGTAATCTTCAAATCAGCATTTGGTTGGAAAGCTGTTGCCGGTGGTGCAATGGGTTATGTATTCAAACAGGTTACAGACTCAATGCAGAAAGGTATTGCCCGTGGTATCTTCTCTAACGAAGCAGGTCTTGGTTCAGCTCCAATTGCAGCTTCTGCAGCACAGGTTGATGAACCTGTTCAGCAGGGTATTATTTCCATGCTGGGAACCTTCATTGATACAATCATCATTTGTTCTATGACAGGTCTGGCTATTGTAATTGCTTTCTATACAGGTTCTGACTACGGTAATATTGAAGGCCTGAAAGGTGTTGCTCTTACTGCAGCTGCTTTCAATAAAGTTCTTGGTGGTGACGGTCATTCAGTACAGTTCCTCCTTATGCTTTGTCTTGTATTCTTCGCATTCACAACAATCCTCGGTTGGGACTACTATTCTGAAAAATGTCTTGAATACTTAACAAAAGGAAATATGACTGTTGTTAAGATTTTCCGCTGGGTTTACATCGTTGCTGTATTTATCGGACCTTACTTCACAATCAGCCAGGTTTGGACAATTGCTGACATTACAAACGGTTTGATGGCAATTCCTAACTGTATTTCTCTGATTGTTCTTAGTGGTGTAGCTGCAAAAGAAACAAAAGATTACTTCAATAAATATCCAACATTGAAATAATTCATATGAGGCGGTTATCGCCTTAAGCGGCGCGGGGGCATCGCGTCGCAGTTCAGACTGGCAGTACAGCCGGTTTGAATTGCCCAAATGAAAAGACCGTCCGGCAGAGGGTACTCTGTTCGGGCGGTTTTTTTTATGTTACAATTTCCCTCTATGGCATTTGTACAGTTTTCCAAGGTGTCACTGGCTTTTGGTGACCGCGATATCTTAAAAGAAGTTTCAGTAAACCTGCAGGCAGGAACAAAAGCTGCCCTTACCGGTGCAAACGGAACCGGAAAATCAACACTTATCAAGGTTATGGCAGGACTCATGCAGCCGGATTCGGGAACCCGTGTAGCCCAGAAGGATGCCCGTATTGCATATCTTCCTCAGTCAGGACTTACTCACCGCGGCTGCACTCTTAAAGAAGAAGCAGATAAGGCTTTTCAGTTCGGCTATGAAATGCAGGATAAGATTGATGAACTGGGAGAACGTCTCAAGACAAATGCTACAAATGCCCTTATTGAAGAACAGAGCCGTCTGATTCAGGCTCTGGACGATTCAGGCTGGCATCGCCGTGAGGCAACTGCAGAAAGTGTTCTGATTGGTCTTGGTTTTACCCGTGAAGATTTCGGCCGTAATACAGAAGAATTTTCCGGCGGATGGCAGATGCGTATTGCCCTGGCCAAAGCCCTTATGCAGAATCCTGATATTCTTTTATTGGATGAACCTACAAACTACCTGGACCTGGAAGCCCGAAACTGGCTTGAAGGCTTTCTGAAGGATTTTCAGGGCGGCTTCCTCCTTGTTTCCCATGACCGTTATTTCCTTGATGTTACAATCAACGAAGTATATGAACTTTTCAACGGGGAACTTAAACAGTATTCAGGAAACTTTACTCACTATGAAAAGGTCCGTGAACAGGAACTGGTTACCCTGATGCACGAATACGAAAAGCAGCAGGAAGAAATTGCCCACCTTCAGGAATTCATTGACCGCTTCCGCTACAAGGCAACAAAAGCCGTTGCTGCACAGGAACGAATCAAAATGCTCGATAAAATCATGGAGCATAAAATCGAAATTCCTGAATCGTTGAAGAAAATCCACTTCAAGTTCCCGCCGGCTCCTCATGCGGGCCGCCTTGTGCTTCGTCTGAACGGAATTACAAAATCTTATGACGGATCTGAAAAAATCCTGGATAATCTGGAATTGACTCTGGAAAACGGGGAACGCCTTGTTGTTGCAGGACGCAATGGTGCCGGTAAATCAACACTTCTCCGCATTATTGCAGGGGAAGACAAAAACTTTACAGGCGAAATTGTTCCCGGCGCCGGGGTTCAGATGGGGTACTTCAGTCAGGATAATGCTGAGAAAATTAAGGGAACTCAGTCAATTCTGGATTACCTGGAAAGCGAAGCTCCGCTGGAACTGATTCCAAAGCTCCGCGATATGCTTGGGGCCTTCCTTTTCCGGGGTGACGACGTTTATAAATCACTTGATGTGCTTTCCGGCGGTGAAAAAAGCCGTGTGGCACTTTTGCTGCTGCTTTTGAAACCAATCAATCTGCTTATTCTGGACGAACCTACAAACCACCTGGACATGCATTCGAAAGACGTTCTTCTTCAGGCCATGATGGACTTTGGCGGAACTGTAATTTTCGTTTCCCATGATCGCGGTTTTATTGAAGGGGCTGCAACAAAAGTTCTGGAACTGAAACACGGGGAATACAAATATTTCCCTGGAGATTACAAATACTATCTGGAACAGATTGAAAAGCAGGAAGGGGGAGGTCTCCCCCTGTCTTCAGCCGGCGCCCTTCGGCAGGCTCAGGGACCGTCTTCCGCCACCCCTTCTGCGGGCTCAGACGCCGCCCGCAACGCCGGCTCAGGTGCTGGTGGCGCACAGCTTTCCTGGGAAGAACAGAAAAAACTGGAAGCGGCTAAGCGCAAGAAAGAAAAAGCTCTGGCTGAATGTGAAAATAAAATTGCAGAACTGGAAGAAAAGAAAGCTGAATATGAAAACCAGATGGGAAATCCTGAAGTTTATTCAAACGGAGAAAAAGCAAAAGCGGTTCAGGCAAAAATCGAAGAACTGGCTGCCCAGATTTCTGAATGGGAAGAAAAGTGGGCAGAACTGGCTGAATAAGCCTGGTTCGCAGGTATTTTGTCCTTAGATATCAGGAAAAAACCTGCTGAAAATAGCACAAAAAAAGGAATTTTGGTATATTAAAGATATGAAGAAAATTTATTTTGATGAAGAATCTGAAAAGAAAGAACAGGCTTCAAAAATGCCTGATTCTGTAGCTGAAAAATTCATGAAAACCCGTCAGATTATCCTTTCGGGTGAAATCAACAAAGAACTGGCAGAAAAAATCGTAAGCCAGCTTCTGGTTCTTGAAGCAGATGACGCAGAAAAACCAATTTACATGTACATTGATTCACCTGGCGGTGACGTAGATGCCGGATTTGCTATTTTTGATACAATCCGCTTTATTTCATGTCCTGTAGTTCTGGTGGGAATGGGACTTATCGCTTCTGCAGCAACTCTGGTTCTCCTGGCAGTTCCAAAGGATATGCGCGTTGGTCTTCCAAACAGCCGTTATCTTATCCATCAGCCGATGAGTGGAATGCGTGGTGTTGCAACAGACATTGAAATTCATGCAAAAGAACTGGAAAAAACACGTGCAAAACTGAACAAGATTATTGCCGATGAAACAGGAACTTCAATTGACCAGGTTGCCAAAGATACAGACCGCGACTACTGGCTCGATGCAGAAGAAGCTGTAAAATACGGACTTATCAGCAAGGTTGTAGAAAAACGTACAGACCTGCCAAAATAAGTCTTTTTTAGATTGAGTTTATCGTCATGACATTTGTTCTTTCTGACAGCTTGAAAACTGATCTCCTGAAGGCCCTGGAAAACCAGGCAAAAACTTTTGTTGTAAATGCTGAAAGCGGGATTCTGGAAGAAGGGTCAAATGTGGACGATGAAAAATATTATGGAATTCCTGAATGGACTTCAGAGGACGGATTCAATCTGCGGAAAGAATTTGCGGAAAGTGTCCGGTCTCCTTTGGTTCATGATGAACTTATGGAAGTCCTTCATTCCGGAAGGGGGGTGTTCAGAAATTTTAAAGAATCATTGAAACAGTATCCTGAAATCGAAAAACTCTGGCATAAATTTAAAAATCAGAAAATGCTTGAAGTTATTTCAGATTGGTACAATTCGTTGCGCGAAGTCTGGGGACTTGAGAAAATGGATCAGATACCTGAATCAGATGAAACTCTGGTTCATGACGATTTTTCTTTCGAAGAATTTGATTCAGATTGTGATAAAAACAAGTTCATTCAGTGTATGAAAGAAATCAGACTGAATGCCGGCGCAATTTTAGACGGAAGTAACAGTGAACTGCCGGCTGATGTTATATCAGCTTTTCAGAATACGTGGCAGACTCTCTTATGTACAGATTCAAATGGGGTATCGAATATGGGCACAAGAGGTTTTATTTGTCACTCGCTATCTGATGAATTTGCAGGATGTATCCTGATTAAACCCGTTAATAACGAACGGAAAAATGTCATTTTAGTAACAAATTTTTTTGTTTCCGATCGTTTTCGTGGACTTGGAATTGGAACAGAATTACTTTCTATGTGTGTTTCAGCCTTGAAATCCGACGAAGAAAAATGGCTTGTAATGCCAAACTTTATTATTCCCGAAACCATAAAACCTTTGTTAGTCAGAACAGGTTTTTCACAGATTGATTTCGGATTTTTATTACACATTTAGTTTTTTTAGGGGATTATTTTATGTACAACAACAAAAAGAATTTTGAAGTTAATGAAGAACAGACAGCAGCTTTCCTTGCAAATGCACTGGAAGTAGTAAAAACAGACACAGATGTTGATTCGCTTTCTGAACTCGTAAAACTTTTCAAAAAGAACGTTCCGCTTACTTTAAGAAAGTATGTAACAGCTTACTTGCTTCGTGAAGCACTTAAACATGACCATTCATTCCGTCAGAATCGTTTTGAAAAGAACCGTAACAAGAAAAATGAACGTGAAAACAATTCACGTGAAGATAGAAAACCAAAAGCTGTTGAACCAGAAACTGTAAACGCAGCTCCTGCCGAAGAACGCCAGCCACATCCACGTGTTGAAATCCCTGAAGATCAGGCAACTACAATTTTCATCAGTATCGGACGTAACCGCCGTGTTTTCCCACGCGACCTGGTAAGCCTTCTGATCAATACAGCCGGTCTGGATCGTGACAGAATCGGAAACATCAGAATCCTTGCAAATTATTCTTTTGTTCAGCTCTATACAGAAGATTACGAAAAAGCAATCGCAGCCCTCAACGATTACGAATACCGCGGCAGAAAGCTTTCTGTAAATCTTTCACGTCAGAAGGATGAAGAAGAAAATACATCAAACGAAGATGTTGTTTCACAGGTAAGTGAAGAAGAAGCAATGAGTGCTGAAGATGCTGCTGCTTACGCTGCTGCAGAAAAAGCAACAAACAATGAACCTTTCGGTAACTAAGTTTAAATAATTGCTGATATAAAGGCTGCAGGGGAGAATTACTGACCTGCAGCTTTTTTTTTAGGATGGGTAAAATGGAAATAAAGTGCATTCAGACAGGAGTTTTCAAAGTAAATACATATATTGTGCCGGTAGAAGAGGGTAAAGTTTTTGTTGTAGATCCTGCAGCCTGTGCTTTCTCAGGCGACGAAAATAAAATCACTTTGTATCTGGAAAAAAATCACCTGGAATGTGTGGCAGTTCTTCTGACACACTGTCATTTTGACCATATTTCCGGAATCCGTCCCATTAAAGAAATGTTTCCAAAAGCAAAAATTGTTGCTTCCGCTATTGATGCTCCTGAAGTAGGTTACGGAATGATAAATAAAACCTGTCTTCGCGGAATGGGATTAGAAAATCTGGCAGAAACTCTTATGAATCAGCCAAAGCCGGATACTTTTCTTTCTGAAGGTGATGATTTTTATGGCTGGAAAGTAATGATTACACCGGGACATACAGCAGGAAGTTTGTGCCTTTATAATGAAAGCGAAAAGAAACTGATATCAGGAGACACTATATTTTATACCGGATACGGCCGGACAGATCTTCCGACAGGAAGTGACGGCGAAATGCAGGAAACCTTGAAAAGACTTGGCCGTGAGATCCCATTTAATTCAGATTTGTATCCGGGGCATTGATTTCACTCTTCTGTAAAAGCCTTTAAGTGTTCAGCAGCATGTCCAGTCTGGAAAGTCTGTCCTTGTCAGGCGTAATGCACAGGTTTTTTTCCTGTGTCGGAAGAACCATTCCTTTGGGACCGTTTTTTGCTCTTCTAAGGTATTTTACCTTTGTGTAATATAAATCGGTTTTTCCCGTGTTTCGGGCTTTGGAATAGTAGACTGCCAGGTTTGCTGCATCAAGCAGTATGTCCAGCGGAATTGTTTTGTCTTTCTTGTGTTTGATGAAAACATATCCGCCCGGAAAATCCCGGACATGAAGCCACATATCTTCACCCCGCACATGACGGCGTAAAAGTTCGTCGTTTTCATTGGCGTCACGCCCAACAAGTATATACCAGCCGTTAACTGTATAATCCAGGCCAGGGTGTGTTTTTTTCTGCTGCTGAACCGGTTTTGAATCATGACGAAGCATCTGTTCGATTTTTACAGGGTTCTGCTCCCGTTTCATTGCTTCGTACTGACTCTTCAGTTTATCTATCTGTTTTTTTGCGATTTCAATATCATGTTCCAGCTGTTCAGAACCGCTGACGGCTTTTTTATACTGGGTGTAATATTTTTCAGCGTTTTCATGGGCTGAAAGCTTAGGGTCGATGATTATACTTACGGTTTTTCCTGTTTCATAATCTTCACATTCAAGGTGGCGGGAAGTTCCGTCAATGAGATGTCCGTAGGCAAGAATCAGGTCACCGGTGTGTTTCATTTGTTCTGCATTCTGGAAAGAGGAAAGCTTGTTTTCCAGGTTAGCAAGGGCGGCTTCCCGCTTGGAAAGATTTGTGTTGAACCATTTTTCGGCCTTTTCCAGGAGAGCTTCACGGGAAAGGGCAGCACCGTGTTCGCTGTAATAGGCATCGATAAATTCATTGAATGACTGGTAAGTTTTTCCTTCGGAAACTTCACCTTCCCACTCCCGTACAGGCCATTTATCAGCAACATCGAATTTGCTTGTATCGGCTGCAGGTTCAGTGAACTGCATTCCTGTCATTTCACCCTTGTTTGGTCTTCTGAACATTGAATCGAGTATCACCTTGTTGTTGTCACAGAGAATGACATTTGCTGCATTGTTCCAGAGTCTGATATAAAGATTTAATTCTTCTTCTGCATTGGAGATTTCCAGTTTTACGACGCGTTCAAGGCCGATCTGTTCGGCGGAATTGATTCTGCAGCCTTTAATTCGTGAACGGAGAAATTCCATGAAGCGGAGTGGTTTTTCATTTTTTGTGATTTTGCGGCGGACTTCGCAGATGCGGCAGGCATCATGTGCAGTACAGATGAAAACAGTTTTTGCGCCGCCTTCTTTATATGTGTAAAGCGCCAGGGAATCGTAACCCGGCTGAATAATATCCTGAATAAAACTTCCTTTCAGGTTTAGTTCCTGGAGAATGAGGTTTATTTCGTTACAATTTAATGACATGTTTAAAGCATAAAAAAAGCACCTGCCTTTAGCAAGTGCTTTTTCTGCTGTAAATAAAAGAAGTTTAATACAGATAAGCTTCCATTTCTGTTTCGTTCAGCTCGTTCCAGAGAATAATTGCGCAGGAAGAATTAACATCATCAGAAACAAGGATTTCTTTTTCAACTGTAAATGGAACGTCTTTTTTTATATTAGAGGCACAAATTGTTTTATCGTGAAGAGGATAAGAAAAATCAGAAGCTTCTGTAAAGTTTGAATCAATATTTTTTTTCTGCACGTTGTTCTCTTCAGTGTCTTCATTTATTCCGGCATCATAATTAAATGCGGTATCTATGAAAAAATTTCTTGAAAGCCATATGCTCTTTTTTAGTTTTCTTCCACCTCTGTAGTATTCACCGCTCTTTCTCAATTTTAATGGAGTAGTATCTGCAATTGATATGTGAAGGGCTTTCATGTTTATGTTGGATTTTGCCGTGAATTTCACTTTGATCCGGTCTCCTTTAATCGGAGTATTCCCGTGGAACATAATGGAAATGTCGATTTCAGTCTGATAGTTGATTGGATCTGCCTGAAGATTTGTTGCACCGTTGAATACAGGATAAGTTTTGGAAAGAGTCCTGTTTCTGATTTCCTTGGTAAGATTTACGTTCCACTCTTTGGGTGCCGTTCTTGGACCTTTATTGTTTTTCAGCCATTTTTCACGGATATACGAAAAATATTCTTCATTATATTCAGGATGAAAATGACCTGTTATTATCCATCTTTTGCAGATTTTCCAGTATTTGATTCCGATAAAACAGATCAACAGCCACCAGAAAACCATTAGTGGAACAGAAAGAAGAAACCGGATGCCGTCATTTATTACCGGCTTTATTAATTTTGCAGCCCACAATAATAAATAGGTTCCCGGAATAAAGATTACAAATCCGAAGAAAAAGATAGCGGCAATCATTTTCATGGTGGTACCAAAAACATCGAATGCTGATTTGAAGTCGTCTTTCATTAATTTAATTCCTTTTTTATGTGAATAATTATAAAGGAAAAAAAAGATTTTGCGGCGTATACCTTGGTATAAAAAAAGCACCTGAATAAATCAGGTGCTTTCAGAGTCGGGTAAACTGGATTCGAACCAGCGACCCCAACGTCCCGAACGTTGTGCGCTACCAGCTGCGCTATTACCCGTGGCGAACCAAGAATACCTCTTAGTTCTAAATAATTAGTTTTTGTTCGCCACACAGTTACCTGACGGTAACTGTGCCCTGGCTTTGAAACTTATTCAGTTCCCAATCAGGTAACCTGTGTTCATTACGCTGTTTTACCTCGCAAGCTCGGAAAAACAGTGCAGGTTCTCTGTGGACTGAAGTTCAAAAAAATTTGTTTTTGTTCGCCACACAGTTACCTGACGGTAACTGTGCCCCGGCATTGAATCTGGTTCAGTTCCCAATCAGGTAACCTGTGTTCATTACGCTGTTTTACCTCGCAAGCTCGGAAAAACAGTGCAGGTTCTCTGTTGGAACAAATATCAAATAAAAAAGCCTTCCGATTACGGAAGGCTTTAGGCGCGAGTGAGGGGGCTCGAACCCCTGATCTCCGGCGTGACAGGCCAGCGCGATAACCAGCTTCGCTACACCCGCGTGATGTTTAGTAATATAACTGAAACAATGGTTTATGTCAATAACACTAAGTAAAAAAAAGAAGTTTTTATGAAAAAAAAGAAAAATAATTATTTGTTTTAAGTTTATTTCCATTTTCTCCACTTTTTACTATAATTTATGTAACTATATCCTTCTGTCTTGATTGAATAGGAAGGTTATTTATCTTTCAGGAGATTTTTATGAAAAAGAAAATCGTTTCTGTCCTTACAGCTCTTCTGGTTGTTTCGACAGTATTTGCTTATGCTCCGGCTGTAGGCAGTGAAAGTCTTTTTGAGCTTTCAGGGGCATTTGGAATGACATATGCTTCATCCGTTGCAGGAGGTGGAGTACGTTATGTAAATCCTGCATCTATTTCTGTGAATCCGGCTCTTCCAGCCCAGGAACAGCGTGTTGGACTGAATCTTGGATATGGCGCTCTGATGACAAACGGAAATGATTTCCAGTTTGGTTCAGCCTTCCAGACAGGTATTATTGTTCCTTTCAAATGGGCCGTTGTAACCGGTGAACTTTACGGCATGTTCCCTAATTCAGATTCAATGACTTTGGGCAACAGTGTAACTTTGAAAGGCGGATTGTCAAAGGAAATTACAGATCGTCTTGATGTTGGAGCTAGTATTTCTACTGGTGCATCATGGGGACCTGCAGCAGACTGGGGCCTTTCAGCAAACTTTGGATTCCTTTATACAATTCCACAGCTTTCATTTATGAAAGATTTCCGTTACGGGGTTTCAGTTTTGAATCTTGGAAAGAACTATGCTTCAGATGAAGAAAAGGACTTCCTTTCAAGTTATCCGGGATTTATGACTATCCGTGCCGGAGCCGCAGCACTCCTTCTGTCAAATGAAAACTTTAAAATCGGAGCTTCCTTTGACCTTTCAACTCCATGTTTTGTAAACCTGATTATGGATACAGGTCTTCAGTTCACAATCAAAGATATGCTTACACTTAGTGTTGCAGAAAAAATCAACCTTAAAGAATCAATTAATGGTTACAGTAATTACATTCCTTCTGTAGGACTTCTGTTTACATTCAAGTTCAATACTTCAAACGGATATCTTGCAAGTCATGACTGGAGTGAAAGTGAAATGACAGTCGGGGCTGCTTACAAGAATATTTATAAAAATGTTACAGTTGCCGGTACAGAAGTGGATATGAAACTTGGTCTTCAGGATGAAACTCCACCTGTAATCAAAATCTGGTTCGAAGAAGATGAAGGGGAGGACTAATATGAAAAAAAATATTTTATCAGCACTTATTCTTCTTAATGTTTTTGCTCTTCCGCTTTTTGCAGAAAAGCTTCCAAAGTATATTTCTCCAAACAATGACGGTGTTCAGGATGAACTGGTAATTCCTCTTCAGATTTCTGATAAAAGATACGTTGCTTCCTGGTCACTGATAATCATGGATGAAAATAAAAACGTTGTGCGTACAATCGGGAATAAAGTTGCACTTCCTTCAAGAGTTGGATTCAAATCTTTCTTCAAGCAGATTGTAACTGTAAAACAGGGAATTCCTGTTCCTGAAAGTGTTTCATGGAACGGTGCCCTTGATTCCGGTGAAACTGCACCTGACGGAACTTATTATTACTATTTCACCGCAACAGATGATAATGGTAATGAAGGACGTACAAAGGAACATGTTGTTGTTGTTGATACAATTGCTCCAGAGATTGAATTGAATCAGCCAGCTGACAAGATTTTTGGTGAAGGTGCAAAAGCTTCATTTAAAATCAAACAGGAAGGTTCTGCTGAAGACCTGTGGCTCGGAACATTCAAATCAAATGACGGTACAGTTGTAAAAACCGTTAAATGGGAAAATACAGAGCCAGGTGAATTCAACTGGTACGGAACTGATGAAGATGGCAACCAGGTTGCAGACGGTGTTTATTCTTACGAAATCACTGCAACTGATAAAGCCGGAAACAAAGCTCCTGATTCAACTATCCAGAATATTATTTATTCTGCTGAAAAACCGGTTACAAACATCTTTGTTGAAGGAAGTCGTTATTTCTCTCCAAAGACAGAAAGTCCTGTTTCAATTATTACTTTCAATGTTACTATTCCTGTTCCTGAACAGAAAAGCGGTAACAGCCTTACAAACTGGGATGTAACTGTTTATAACGACAAAGGAAATGCTGTTCGTTCTTACAACAGAGAAAACAGCGGTGAATATCCGCCATCAACAATTGTATTTGACGGAACAGATGCAAACGGCAAAAAGCTTCCGGATGGAACTTACCAGGCAAAAGTTTCTGCTTCATATTTGAACGGTTATGTGCCTGCAGTTATTTCATCACCTGTAATCGTTCTGGATACAGAAAATCCTGACATGAACTTTGTTGTTTCAGATACAGTATTCGGATCTGGAAACAAACGTTCTGTTGAAATCTCTCTTGCTATCTCATCAAAAGCAGGTTCTCCAATTCCATTCTGGAAAGGTGAAATCGTTGATGCAGCAGGAAAGGTTGTAAAAACTTATGATTTCGGTGAATTCCCACCAGAAAGCATTTCATGGGCCGGTATTACAGATGACGGAGTTCTGGCAGAAAAAGGCGCCTATAAACTGGTTGTTTCTGCAGAAGATATGGCCGGAAACAAAGGTGTAAAAAATCCTTCAAAAGAATTTACATTTGATACAACTGAAGCTTCTTTGATTCTTGCCGCAAGTGACGCAGCCTTCAGTCCAAACGGAGACAAGGTTCAGGACGTAATGACATTTACTCCTGTTTCTGGTCAGGGTGCTGACGTAACAAAATATACATTCAAAGTTCTGAATGATAAGGGTGATGCAGTATTCACAAAGGCAGAAAACAAAAAACTCCCTTCATCAATTGTATGGAACGGAAAGGCTGATGACGGAATTCTTTGTGCAGACGGTTTCTATACAGCAACTCTTGATATTGAAACTGCAAACGGTTCTTCTTCTTCAGCTGCAACAGGAGCCTTTGGTCTTGATACTGTTGCACCATCACTTCTTGCAGAAACTCAGTGGGCAGATTTCTCTCCTGACGGAGACGGAAATCAGGATTCAGTTCCTGTAAAAGTACTGAATTGTTCTTCAGAAAAATCATGGACCTGTGAAGTTCGCAACAACAAAAGAGAAACAATCAAGAAAATCACATGGGCCGGACAGATTCGTGACTTCGAATGGGACGGAACTGATGAAAGCGGAAATATTGCAGCAGACGGTGTTTACTCAATGTCATTCGCTTCACGTGATGATGCAGGAAACTACTTCGCAACAGAAATCGCCGGACTCACACTTGATAACCGTGAAACAAAAGTTTACCTGATTGCAGAAAACGAAGGTATCTCTCCAAACGGAGACGGCGTTCTTGATAATCAGAACTTCGAAATCAAAACAACTGTTAATGAAAACATCATTTCATGGGAATTCAACATCAGAAGAGAAGACGGAACTTCAGTTCGCTCATGGTCTGAAAAAGATCAGGCAGATCTTCCTTCTAAAATCACATGGGACGGATACAGCAACAACGGTGAACTTTGTGAAGGAACCTTCCATGGAACTCTTGAAGCTGCATACAAGAAAGGTAACCGTGTAAGCACAGTATCTTCTGCATTCATCTGTACGGCTACAGCTCCACAGCTCCGCGTACAGACAGCTCCTGAATACTTCAGCCCTGATAACGACGGTGTAGATGATGACCTGTTCATCAAACTTACTGGTACAACAATGGCTAAGATCAAGAACTGGTCATTTACAATCTATGATCCAAAAGACAGACCATTCTGGACAACAAGTGGTAAATCCCAGATTACAGAAAGAATGATCTGGGACGGTCTTTCTAACGTTCAGAAGAATAAGAACGGAAAGGCTGAACAGGTTCAGTCTGCAATGGATTACCCTTACGTATTCACAGTAACAGACAACCTTGGTATGACATCAAGCGTTTCTGGTGTAATCCCTGTTGATGTTCTTGTTATCCGTGAAGGCAGTGTTCTTAAGATGGCAGTTCCATCTATCATCTTCCTTTCAGATTCAAGCGAATTCCTTGCAGCTCAGAAAACTCTTACAGAAGAACAGGTTGCAAAGAACAAGCAGATTCTGGACCGTATCGCTGACATCCTGAAGAAATTCAAGGATTACAAAGTTACAGTTGTAGGACATGCAAACCGTACTTCTGACAACCTTGAAGAAGAAACAGTTGATAACCTGAGAGTCTGGGGACGCGCTCTCCAGCCACTTTCTAAGGAACGTGCAGATGCAATTAAGGCTTACCTTGTTAAGAAGGGTGTAAGTGCTTCAAGCATCAGTACAGACGGAAAGGGTGGTACTGAACCTGTTGCTGATCCAAAAGATAAGGATAACAACTGGAAGAACCGCCGCGTAGAATTTATTCTGCAGAAATAAAACTAAAGAACATAAACATATCGCCCTGAAGTGTTTATGGCTTACAAACTCAAGTCCTGTGCTCGGTCCTTCGGACCTCGTGCGGAATGAGTTTGCGCCATAACATTTCAGGGCGTTTTTTTTCTGACTTCATTTTATTCCTATATTCCAACCCCAGCTAAAATTCATTATAATTACTCTATGTATCGTTTTTATATTGAAAGAAAGGAAGGTTTCCGCGTAGAAGCCAACCGCATTTATTCTGAAATCAACAGCTTTTTGGGAATTTCAGGGGTTACTGAAGTTCGTTATCTGAACCGCTACGACATTGAAAATGTAAGCGATGAAGTTGCAAAGATTGCTGCAACACGCATTTTTAGTGAACCACAGAGCGACTTCTGTGCTGCAGAAGAACTGGATATGACCGGATACACATCAATTATCTGGGAATACCTTCCAGGTCAGTATGACCAGCGCGCAGACAGTGCAGAACAGTGTCTCCTTATCCTCCGTGCAGGTCTTGCCGGACAGGTAAAAGTAGGAACTGAAAAACCTATTGTTCGCTGCGGAAAAATCGTTCTTCTTAAAGGCGATGTTACTCCAGCTGATGTAGAAAAAATCCAGAAATATCTTATCAACCCTGTAGATTCACGTCTTACAGGTGCTGAAAAACCAGATACACTTAAAATGAGTCTTGAAACACCAGGTGATATTCCTGTTGTAGAAGGATTCCTTTCCTGGGACGAAAGCAAACTTCATGACTACCGCGAAAAAATGGGTCTTGCCATGGACGATGCTGACGTAAAATTCCTCCAGGATTACTTCAAGACTGAAAACCGTGATCCGACAGAAACTGAAATCCGCGTTCTTGATACATATTGGTCTGACCACTGTCGTCATACAACTTTCAACACAATTCTTGATGACATTAAAATCGATGAAGGTGAAATGACAGCTCCTGTATATGCTTCTCTTGAAGAATACAAAAAACTCCGTGATGAACTTTACGGTGAAAGAGCAAAGAAAGGCGCTGAAAATGAAAAGCCACTTACACTTATGGATATGGCTTGTATCGGTGCCAAATATCTTAAGAAAACAGGTCATCTTGATGACATCGAACTTTCAGAAGAAATCAACGCATGTTCAATCTATATTGATGTTGATGTGGCAGATTATACAAACGGTGTAGATGCACAGAACGGAAAAGAACCTGAGCATAAAACTGAACGCTGGCTTCTTCAGTTTAAAAACGAAACACATAACCATCCAACAGAAATTGAACCATTTGGTGGTGCCGCTACATGTATTGGTGGTGCTATCCGCGATCCTCTTTCAGGACGTGCATGGGTTTACCAGTCACTTCGCGTAACTGGTGCTGCTGATCCAACAGTTCCACTTTCTGCAACTCGTGAAGGTAAACTTCCACAGATGAAACTTACACGCGAAGCTGCTGCAGGTTTCTCTTCTTACGGTAACCAGATTGGTCTTACAACTGGTCAGGTTTGCGAAATGTATCACCCTGGCTTTGAAGCAAAGCGCATGGAACTTGGTGCAGTTATTGCTGCTGTTCCAGCTGACTGCGTAAAACGCGAAACTCCTGATGCAGGTGACTGCGTTGTTCTCGTTGGTGGTGGTACAGGCCGTGACGGTATTGGTGGTGCTACAGGTTCTTCTAAAGCACATACAGTTAAATCAGTAACAACAGCTGCTGCTGAAGTTCAGAAAGGAAACGCTGTAGAAGAAAGAAAAATCCAGCGCTTCTTCCGTAACCGCGATGTAGCAAACATGATCCGCCGCTGTAATGACTTTGGTGCTGGTGGTGTTTCAGTTGCTGTTGGTGAACTTGCACCTGGTCTTGATATCAACCTGGATGCAGTTCCTAAAAAGTATGAAGGTCTGAACGGTACAGAAATCGCTATTTCTGAAAGCCAGGAACGTATGGCTATCGTTGTACGCGAAAAAGATGTCCAGGCCCTTATTGATTATGCACGCGCAGAAAACCTTGATGCAACTTTGATTGCAAAGGTTACAGATACAAACCGTCTGGTTATGAACTGGCGCGGAAAGAAAATTGTTGATATTTCACGTGAATTCATCGATACAAACGGTGCTTACAGAAACGCTGAAGCTCACATTACATGTCCTGCTAAAAATGATTCTCCACTGGCTATGCCTTTGGATGCAACAGCTGCTGTTCTTGCAGAAGACTGCTGCTGTGGTAATGCTGATCCTGAAAAGAAAGCAGCCAAAATTCAGAAAGCATGGTATACAAACATGAAGCAGCTGGCAACCTGTTCACAGCGTGGTCTTTCAGAACGCTTTGACGGTTCAATCGGTGCAAGCTCAGTTCTGTTCCCATTCGGTGGAAAATACCAGGCAACTCCTGAAAGCGGATGTGCTGCAAAGATTCCTGTAAACTCTCCGGCAGAAACAGAAACAACATCCCTCATGACATTCGGTTATGACCCACGCATTGCACAGTGGTCACCATACCATGGAGCACAGACAAGCGTTCTGTATTCTCTGGCCCGTATCATCGCCCTCGGCGGTAACCCGGAAACCTGTCGCCTTACATTCCAGGAATATTTTGAAAGAACTTCTTCTAAAGAAGCCTGGGGTAAACCTGCTGCAGCACTTCTTGGTGCCCTTACAGCTCAGACACAGATGAAGACAGCTTCAATCGGCGGTAAAGACTCAATGTCAGGTACATTCGGTGACATTACAGTTCCACCAACACTGGTTTCATTTGCCGTAACTATTGAAAACTGTAAAAACATTAACGGCGGTTCATTCAAGGGAACCGGAAACAAAGTTTACTTTGTTCCACAGGTATATTCTTCAGCCCTTACACCGGACTTCGTTGATTTCACAAAGAAATCAGAAGCTCTTTATGAACTGAATAAGGCAGGAAAACTTTCTGCTATGTATCCTGTTGGAGCCGGTGGTATTGCTGACAGCCTTACAAAAATGGCATTCGGTAACAGAATCGGTGTTCAGATGACTGAAACAATTGGTAAAGAACTTAAAGCCGCTGAACCTGTGCACTCAGAAATTCTTGAAGCAAACGGACATACCTGTGGAAGCTGGATGCTTTTCTGTCCGCTTTACGGTGCAATGATCGTAGAAGTTAAACCTGAAAATGCTTCTGCATTTGAAGAAGCAATGAAGGGTAGCCTCCTGATTGGTGAAACAATCAGTGAACCTGAAATCCGTTTCAAGAAAGCAGTTATTAGTCTTTGCGAAGCAGAAAAAGAATGGGAAAGTGTACTTGCAAAAGTATTCCCTCCAATCGTAGAAGGAAAAGATAAGAAAGAAAATGTTCCAGAACTTCCGGAATTCGCTCTTGGAGTTCATAAATCACTTTCTGACATCCGCAAGAACCCAACATTCAATATTGATACAAAAGCAAAACCTCGCGTTATTCTTCCAGTATTCCCTGGAACTAACTGTGAGCTTGATATGGAACGTGCATTCAAACTGGCTGGTGCTGATACAAAAGTTCTGGTTATCAGAAATAAAACATCAGACATGCTTGAAGCTTCACTGAAAGAATTTGAAGCTGAACTGAAGAAAGCAAATATTCTTGCTCTCTCTGGTGGTTTCTCTGCCGGTGACGAACCTGACGGATCTGCAAAATTCATTGCAAACATCCTGAAAGACGGACGCATTTCTAACGAAGTAATGAACCTTATCAAGAACCGCGATGGACTTATCCTGGGTATCTGTAACGGATTCCAGGCTTTGATTAAAACAGGTCTCGTTCCTTACGGTGAAATCCGAGAAATGGATGAAAACTGTCCTACACTGACATACAATCACATTGGTCGTCATATTTCCCGTATTTCTCGTACAAGAATCGTTTCTGCTGCAACACCTTGGGCTATGAACCCTTCTGTAATTGATGAAAGAAATACTCTGGTAGCTATTTCTCACGGTGAAGGTCGTATCGTAGTAAGCGAAGATATGGCAAAACAGCTTTTCGCTAACGGACAAGTATTTACACAGTACGTAAATGAAAATGGTGTTCCTGTAATGACAGAACCTGACAACCCTAACGGCTCAGCATACGCTATCGAAGGTCTCTTAAGTCCTGATGGCCGTGTACTTGGTAAGATGGGACACAATGAACGTTCTGTAGGTATTGGAATCAATGGTTCAAGCGATGCTTTGTTCAAGAACGTTGCTTATGATCCAATGACAAACGCAGGTGACAACAGCTGTATGAACCTCTTCAGAGCTGGTGTTACATACTTCAAATAACAGCTGATTTTTCCTGGTAAAACAGGAAATCCAGTCTGAAATAAGCAGAAAGGGCTGACTAATAAGTTAATTTACTTATTGGTCAGCCCTTTTTTATTTAATATTCTTTTTTCCGTCGCTCACTGCGGTTCGAATCGTGGTTTTTATTTTTCAGGGAGTTTGTTAAATAAAAAAAAGCTCATCGGTCTTGCCAATGAGCTAAATGTGAGACTGACACGATTCGAACGTGCGACCCCCACCTCCGCAGGGTGGTGCTCTAATCCAGCTGAGCTACAATCTCATATTCACTTTCTGGAAAAGTGATAGCGGAGAAGACAAGAGTTGAACTTGCTAGGCGCTTGCGCAACCGACAGATTAGCAATCTGTTGCCTTACCGTTCGGCCACTTCTCCAAAAAACAAAAAAAAAGCGGAGCGAGAGGGATTCGAACCCCCGTACTCTTGCGAGTAAACGGTTTTCAAGACCGCCCCAGTACGACCGCTTTGGTATCGCTCCAATGAAAACTAATTTAAACTATTTAAGAGAAAGTGTCAATAAGTAATATGGATTTTTTTGATTTTTTTGTTTATTTCTTCATAATATTGAAGATTTATAAAAAAACTGCAGATTTCTGCAGGATTTCTAATTGTGAATAAAAAAATGATAGAAAAAAGAAATTTTATATAATAACATCGAAATATGAGTAATCTTGAAATCAATTTGTATAATTCAAAGAAAGTATCCATTCAAAAGGATATGACGGGTCTTTTTTTTGAGGACATAAATTATGGTGCAGACGGCGGTCTTTACGCAGAACTTATTGAAAACAGAAACTTCGAAAACCTGAAGTGTTTCGGAGGCCAGAATAAAGGGGACTGGTACACTGAACCGGATTATCTTTACGGCTGGAATTCTGTAGGGAAAGGGAAACTTAACGCCGTAAGTGGAAGTCCTGTTGCGGTAGAAAACCCTCATTATCTCAGGTTTACAGCAGAGGCAGCGGGAGACGGCTTTTCAAACAAGGCTTATGACGGAATCTGTCTGAAAAAAGGAATGACATATAAGGTTTCCTTCTATTGCCGAAATCTTTTTGCTCCTGAGCAGCAGGATTGTGTAAAGGTTTCTGTTTTTGACGAAAAAGGGAACAGTGCTGCTTCTGTAAAAGTAATACTTGAGAAAAATGACAGGGAATCCCGCTGTTTCTGGAAAAAATACGAAGCGGTCCTCACTGCTGAAAAGGATCTTCGCGGGGGACAGTTTACTATTACCCTTGAAAATCCGGGAGTGTTGGAATTTGACTTTATTTCAATGATTCCGGGAGACGCAGTATGCGGTATTTTCAGGAAGGATCTTTTTGATCTTCTGAATGGAATTCATCCGGGATTTATCCGTTTTCCAGGCGGCTGTGTAATTGAAGGGGCCACACTGGAAAACCGTTATAATTTCAAAAATACCCTGAAGCCTTTGATTCACAGAAATCATAACTGGAACCGCTGGGCTGTTCATCAGTCATGGCAGAAAATCGAAGGTTATACTGGACCGGACCGCTATCCGCATTATAACCAGACTCTGGGAATCGGTTATTATGAATATTTCCTGCTTTGCGAAAAGCTGGGCTGTAAAGCACTTCCTGTAATGAATGTTGGTCTTGCCTGTCAGTTCCAGAGTTTTGAAATGGTAGATGTTGATTCAGAGGAATTCCGCCAGTATGTTCAGGATGCAGTAGACCTGGTTGAATTCTGCAATGGACCAGTAACTTCAGAATGGGGAAAAATCCGTGCTGAACTGGGTCATCCGGAACCTTTCAATCTTGAATTGATGGGAATTGGAAATGAACAGTGGGAAACAAAGGACAACCGTTTTCTGGAACGTTACAGCGCCTTTGAAAAGGCAATTCATGAAAAATACCCTGAAATCAAGCTGATTGGTTCTGCAGGTCCAAGTGTAGACAGCGCTCAGTGGCCTCAGTTTAAGCTTCAGTGGGATTTTATCCGCCAGCAGGCTGCAAAGAATCCGGCTTTTGCTTATGCTGTAGATGAGCACTATTATATGCCTCCAAAGTGGTTTCTGGAACATATGGATTTCTATGACAATTATGACAGAAGCGTAAAGGTTTTTGCCGGGGAATATGCTGCCCATCCTGAGGGAAGCGGAAGCTTTAACAATCCGCGTCTGAATACTCTGGAAGGAGCGGTGTGTGAAGCAGCATTTATGACCGGAGTTGAACGAAATGCGGATGTTGTTGTTCTGGCCAGTTACGCACCTTTGTTTGCACGAATGGGTTACACACAGTGGTCTCCTGATATGATCTGGTTTAATGATGAAACCGCTTATGGAAGTCCAAGTTATTTTATCCAGAAAATGTACGGAAATTATACCGGTGCACAGACTCTGGATACAAAGGATGAACATAAAGCCCTTTATGAGAAAGGAATTTATTACAATCCAAGTATAAAGGATGATGGAACAGTATTCCTGAAAGTGGCAAATACAAATGATTTTGATGTTGAAGTTACACTGAATACTGCAGAGTTTTCTTTCAGAACTCAGAAACTGGTTTATACAGGCGGGGGAGAAAAGAATGATTTTAATTCTTTTGAAAATCCTGAAAATGTAAGAATGATTGAAGGAAATGAAGAATCTTTCTGCGGTCGTGCAGTATTAAAAAAGAATTCGTTTAGTGTAATTGTTCTTCGCTAGAAAACAGTTAAAATAGAAAAGGGACTGACCAATAAGTACAGCTTATTGAATCAGTCCCTTTTTTTTATGCGTATGGTTATCAGAAATAACCATACGGAGTGGTGCAGCCTAGACTGTGAATTTATCTACCTGTTCACCGATGTCTGCAATTGAACCGTTGATTTTGGCAACAATCTGATCCAGAGCATCGCTGGTTTCTGTAATTTTGTTTGCTTCCAGAGACATTTCATCAACGCTGTCTTTGATTTCTGTGGTAGAATCCTGAAGCTTCTGGATTTCAGAAAGGATGGCTTTGTTTCCAACTGCCATTTCCTGGCTTGCTGTACGAACTTCAAGAGAACTGTCGTTCATGTTGCGCAGGGCTTCTGAAATCTGGATAGAACCCTGTGTCTGTTCTTCCATGGCGCCTTTAATCTGGCGAACCAGTTCATCAGTTTCTGAAATCTTTCCGTTTACAGCATTGAAAGCATTGCTTGATTCAATAGAAGCCTGAACCATAGCTTCGATTGCAGAAACAATGGCTTTAAGTTCTTCTCCTATTTTCTTTGACTGGAGGGCAGAGGTTTCTGAAAGTTTTCTGATTTCGTCAGCAACAACAGCAAAACCTTTTCCTGCTTCACCGGCGTGTGCAGCTTCGATTGCAGCGTTCATAGCCAGCAGGTTTGTCTGGCTTGCAATTGAAGTAATGGCAACGTTGGCTTCCTGAAGTGAGTTACTCTGCTTTTTAATGAGTTCAATTTTATTTGTTGCATTTTTCTGAAGTTTTTCACCCTGGGTAGCCTGAACTGAAAGTTCGTTGAAAGAATCAGCCATTTTATCCATAGAAAGTGTAACTGAGTTGATGTTACCAACCATTTCTTCAACAGCAGAAGACGCATCCATAATTCCCTGTCCCTGATTTTCAATCATGCGGTCCAAAGACTCGATGTTTGAGGCAATCTGATTTACAGCCCCTGCAGTTTCTGTAACAGAGTTATTCTGGGAATTAATCTGGGCAATCATTGCTTTAAGGCCTGTAGTAATCCGGTTGATTGCTGTAACAGTGTCCTGGGAACTGGATTCAAGTTCTGAACCGGCATCAGTCAGTTCGTCTTTGGAAGTTTTAACCTGACCGATAATTGACTGGAGCTTTTCAGTGAACATGTTGAAACTTTTTACTACATCACCGACTTCATCGTTTGTGGAAAGAGTAATTCTCTGTGAAAGGTCAGCATTTCCCTGTGCGATTCCGTTGATTGTTTCTTTTACAGTTTTTACAGGTTTGATGATCATTCGGACCATGATTATTCCACCGATAAGGCCGAATATAAGGAATAAGATGATTGTTCCGATAATACTTGCACGGAGTTTTGCCAGGTCGCCGAAATAGACATCATAAGGTGCCGGACAGAAAACAGTCCATGGAGTAAGGGACCCGAAAGGGTTTTTAGGATCAACCGGCTGGTAGCTGGCATAAACCTGCATTTTCATTGTTGGATTGTAGAAAGATGAAACTCCGGATTTTCCGGCAAATATATTGTTGAAAGTTTTTACAATGTCACTTTCAGGATCAAGCTGGGATTCACTGTTTTCCTGACCTTCAGCTTCTTCATTTGCAAATGCAATGTACTGGGAAGTTTTAAGGTCAAGTACAACAGGGTGGAAACCTCCGCCGATATCAACCTCTTTGATTATTTTTTCAATAGGGTTTCCTTTAAGAACCGAAACCATGGCACCGATTATTTTATGATTGTCAGAATAAACAGGAATTGAGATAAACATAAGTACTGTTCCCGTATGAGGGTTTAGTGCCGGGGCTGTAACATATTGTTTACCTTCCATGGCTGCCTTGAAGTAAGGGCTTGAAGCAAGACTCATGATTGAGCCGTCTGCTTTGTAAGTATGTCCGTTCACATCGTAGAAAGCAATGTTTTCATATTTTTCTTCACTGATATCCATGATAGTTTTCAGCTGGTCACATTTAGTCTGCAGCGGAACATTTTCATCACGGATAACAGCAACATTTGAAAGGGTATTCAGAAGTGTCAGCTCAGTATTTACAAAGTCCTGAATCTGTTCACTTACGATTTCATTTGCCTGCTGAAGTGTTTTATCAGTCAGTTTCCGGAAGTTTTTTATGGAAAGTTTGACAGCATTTATTCCAATAAAAACGTTTGAAAAAATAAGCAGAATGCTTACCATGATTACGATTTTTACACCCAGAGAAAATCTGAATTTAGCCATAAAAGAGAGAGCCTCCAAAAAAAATAATAACATAATTTTATTTCCAAATCTCCAAAATGTCTAGTTATTGGAAAGGTTTTGAGAAGAATGAAGGATTTCCCTTATGCTATCGAAAAAAGAAATTAAATCATAACTTTAGGCTCTTATATTTCGTTGGTAATGCATAATTATTCACGTTATGGTATAATTATGCATTATTTTCATTAGAGGTGAAAACATGAAAAAAATTTCTTTAGTTCTTATGGCAGCAGCAGTTCTCCTGGCAGCAGGATGTTCTAAAAAAACTGCTGTAACAATCAACAATGCTGATGACCTTGTTGGTAAAAAAGTTGGTGTTCAGGCTGGAACAACTGGTGAAATTTATGCTTCAGACATTGAAGACGTAAAAATCAGTTCATTTAAATCTGCTATTGATGCAGGTCTTGCTCTTTCTGCCGGAACAATCGATGCTATCGTTCTTGATGAACTCCCTGCAAAAGAAATCGTAAAACGTTCTCCAAAACTTAAGATTCTTGCACAGGAATTCTCTCTGGAAGATTACGCTATTGCAGTTCGCAAAGAAGACACAGCACTTCTGGCTTCTATCAATTCGTCTATTGCAAAAATGAAGGCTGACGGAACTTACGATATGCTCCAGAAAGCATTTATGCCTGCAGAAGGTGAAATTGTTATTCCAAAAATCGCAGAAACAGCTCCAAACGGTGATGTTCTTAAAATGGGAACAGAAGCTTCTTTCCCACCATTTGAATACACAGAAGGAACAAAGGTTGTTGGTTTCGATGTTTCTCAGAGCCAGGTAATTGCAAATGATGCAGGACGCAAACTTCAGGTTGTTGCAATGGCATTCGATTCACTTATCGCTGCTCTTCAGTCAGGCGCTGTAGACTTCATTGCTGCAGGTATGACAGTAACAGAAGAACGCAAACTGGAAGTATCTTTCTCTGAACCATACTATCAGTCAAAACAGGTTATTATCGTAAGAAAATAATCTTTATTATAAACAGGGGTAAATATGTTTGATAATTTCGTACGAATAATGTTTGCAAAGCAGAGATGGCTTCTGATTCTTCAGGGGCTTGGAACTACTTTGCTTATCGCATTTTGTGCAGTTTTAATCGGTTCGATTTTAGGCTGCATATTTGCCCTGTTTAAAATTTCCAAAAATAAGGTTCTTAACGGAATCGCAACTTTTTATACAACAATTATCCGCGGTATTCCAATGGCAACTCTGCTGATGATTTTTTATTTTGTTATTTTCGCTCCTATCGGATTGCAGAATACAATTGTTGTTGCCATTATTGCTTTCGGAATCAACTCCGGGGCTTATTGTACGGAAATATTCCGTGCAGGTATTCAGGGAATTGATATCGGTCAGACAGAAGCCGGTCGTTCTCTTGGTCTTTCATGGTGGCAGACTCTTAGTAAGATTATTCTTCCTCAGGCTGTCCGCACAATTCTGCC
Organism: Treponema sp. UBA1747; assembly: GCA_002315375.1. Lineage (GTDB taxonomy): Bacteria > Spirochaetota > Spirochaetia > Treponematales > Treponemataceae > Treponema_D. The sequence continues at coordinate 31,819 of DCHR01000019.1, forward strand.
GACTTTCACAAGCGAGTTTATTACAATGATTAAGGAAACTTCAGTTGCATCTTTTATTGCTGTTGTTGACCTTCAGAAAGCCTGTGACAATATTCGAAACCAGACATACAATGCATGGATCCCTTTGCTTTCATGTGCCGCTATATATCTTTGTCTCACTTTGGGACTGACAAAATTATTTTCTGCATTAGAAAAAAGGATGGCCAAAAGTGATAGACGTTAAAAATCTTTCAAAAAGTTTCGGACAGAATGTAATTCTGAATGATATCTCCGAACATATTAATCCCGGTGAAAAGATTGTTATCATCGGACCTTCGGGAGCCGGAAAATCAACTTTTCTTCGCTGTCTCAATATGCTTGAAACTCCTGATTCAGGACACATTTATTTCAAAGGAATTGATGTAACTGACAAGAAAACAGACATTGATGCCTGCCGCCAGAAAATGAGTATGGTGTTCCAGCATTTCAATCTGT
>DCHR01000013.1:0-1625 GCA_002315375.1 Treponema sp. UBA1747
TGGGCACTTGAAGCTTACGGTGCCGCAAATACTCTTCAGGAAATGATGACAATTAAATCGGATGACATGAATGGTCGTTCAAAGATTTATGAAGCCATCGTTAAGGGAGATCCTTCATCTCCAGTTGGAGTTCCAGAATCATTCAACGTACTGGTACAGGAACTTCGTGGTCTGGCACTGGATTTCAGTATCTATGATGCCAAGGGTAAACAGATTGCTTTGACAGAACGTGACCAGGAGCTTATTGATAAAGCTTCATCAGGTTTTGAAAAGGAGAATGCAAATGCGTGATGTACAGGATTTCGACAGCCTTAAAATTAAACTCGCTTCGCCAGACACCATTCGTCAGTGGTCTTACGGTGAAGTAAAAAAGCCTGAAACAATTAACTATCGTACACTCCGTCCGGAGCGCGATGGTCTTTTCTGTGAAAAGATTTTCGGTACAACAAAGGAATGGGAATGTTACTGTGGTAAATTCAAGTCTATCCGTTACAAGGGTGTGATTTGTGACCGCTGTGGTGTTGAAGTTACTCATTTTAAAGTTCGCCGTGAACGTACAGGTCATATTGAACTGGCAGCTCCTGTAAGCCATATCTGGTATTACAAGTCTGTACCAAGCCGTATGGGTCTGCTTCTGGATCTTCAGGTTGCACAGCTTCGTGCTGTTCTGTACTACGAAAAATACATCGTTATTGATCCGGGCGACTCAGCCGACCTTAAAAAATACCAGCTTCTGACTGAAGAAGAATACCAGACAGCTCTGGAACACTACGGTACAACATTCCAGGCTGACATGGGTGCCGAAGCAATCAAAACATTGCTTGATGGTCTTGATCTTGACCAGATGGCAGCTGATCTTCGCCAGAAAATGATTGATAAAGGTGCAAAATCTGATGCACGTCTTCTGAAACGTATCAAGATCGTTGAAGACTTCCGTTCATCAGGAAACAAAGCTTCTTGGATGGTTCTGGATGTAATTCCAGTTATTCCTCCTGATCTCCGTCCAATGGTTACACTGGAAGGTGGACGCTTTGCAACATCAGATCTTAACGACCTTTATCGCCGTGTAATCAACCGTAACAATCGTCTCCGCCGTCTGAAGGACCTTTCTGCTCCGGATATCATTATCCGCAACGAAAAACGTATGCTTCAGGAAGCTGTTGATGCATTGTTCGACAACTCAAAACGCAAGCGCGTTGTAAAAGGCGCTTCAAACAGACCTCTTAAATCTATCTCTGACCTGCTTAAAGGAAAAACAGGACGTTTCCGCTTGAACCTGCTTGGTAAACGTGTTGACTACTCTGGACGTTCTGTAATCGTTGTAGGACCTGAGCTTAAACTGTGGCAGATGGGTCTGCCAACAAAAATGGCTCTGGAACTCTTCAAACCTTTCCTTCAGCGCAAACTGGTAGAAAAGGGTGTTGTATTCAATATTAAGAAGGCAAAGACTCTGGTTGAACAGGAATCTCCTGAAGTATTTGCAATCCTGGATGAAGTTGTTCGCGAACATCCTGTTATGCTGAACCGTGCTCCAACCCTCCACCGTCTTGGTATCATGGCATTTGAACCTGTTCTGGTAGAAGGAAAAGCCCTTAAACTCCACCCACTGGCATGTAAATCATTCA
>DCHR01000013.1:1633-117186 GCA_002315375.1 Treponema sp. UBA1747
GACTTCGACGGTGACCAGATGGCTATCCACGTACCACTGACACAGGCTGCTCAGATGGAATGTTGGACACTTATGCTTTCTGCAAGAAACCTTCTTGACCCTGCTAACGGAAATACAATCGTATTCCCATCACAGGACATGGTTCTTGGTATTTACTACATGACAGCTATTAAACCTAACGCCAAAGGAACTGGAAAACGCTTCAGTTCTGTAGACGAAGTTCGTATGGCTGCCGAAACTGGTGCTATTGAATGGCAGGCTCTTATTAAAGTTCCTGCTCCAAATAACTCATTCGAAGCTTCTGCTCTGAAGATTAAAGGTGATGATGCATTTACTCAGGGAACACAGAGCTTCAAAGCCGGAGATATCATTGAAACTTCTGCCGGTCGTCTTGCATTCAACGAAGAAATGCCTGAAGGTGTTGATTTCGTAAACCGCCAGATGGCTGATAAATCTCTGAAGAAGATGATTGAACATATCTACCATACAAAAGGTCCATGGCTTACAATTCAGATGCTTGATGCTGTAAAAGCCTGTGGTTACAAAAACGCAACTAAGTATGGTGCAACTCTTTCTATGGACGATATCCTTGTTCCAGAAGAAAAAGCTGAAATGATTGCCAAGGCAAATAAAGAAGTTGAAGAAATTGTAAATCAGGCTTCTCATGGTGTTATTACTGCTGAAGAACGTTACCAGAAATCAATCAACGTTTGGGGTAAAACTAACGAAGAACTGACAAAGATCATGATGGACAACCTGGCCAAAGATAAAAATGGTTTCAATACTATTTATATGATGGCTACATCTGGTGCCCGTGGTTCTCGCGGTCAGATTTCTCAGCTTGCCGCTATGCGTGGTCTTATGACTAAGCCTAACGGAGCAATTATTGAACTCCCAATCCGTGCAAACTTTAAGGAAGGACTTTCGGTTATCGAATACTTCATTTCAACTAACGCCGCACGTAAAGGTCTTTCGGATACAGCTCTTAAAACAGCCGACGCCGGTTACATGACTCGTCGTCTGGTTGACGTTGCTCAGGATGTTGTTATCAACGAAGAAGACTGTGGTACAATCAACGGTATTGATTATGCTGCAATTAAAGACGGTGATGACATTAAAGTACATCTTGCAGACCGCATTAAGGGACATTTCACAATTGAACGCGTTGTTCACCCAATTACAGGTGAATTAATCTGCGAAGTAAATGAATACATTACACCTGAAATGGCTCAGAAAATTGAATCTGCCGGTGTTGAAAAAGTTAAGCTCCGCACAGTTCTTACTTGTGAAGCAAAACACGGACTTTGTATCAGATGTTACGGTCAGAACCTGGCTCGCAACAAGATTGTTGAAATCGGTGAAGCTGTTGGTATTATCGCAGCTCAGTCAATTGGTCAGCCTGGTACACAGCTTACTCTGCGTACATTCCACTCGGGTGGTGCTGCCGAGATGACAACTGAAGACAATCACATTGTTCTTAAGTTCAATGCCTTTATGAAAGAAATTACAGGTACTCACGTAGTACTGAAGAACGGTTTCTGGCTCTTTACTCGTAAAGGTAGCATGACTGTAATCCGTATCCTGGATCAGGTAAAACTGGAATCTAAAGATACTGTTCTGGTTGAAGATGGTTCAAGCGTTATGCGCGGAACACCAATCATTAAACACGGAACAAAAGAAATCAATGCTTCTGTTACTGGTAAAGTTCTTGTTAAAGACAAGACTGTTTACCTGGTATCAAAAGAACAGAAAATTGAAATCGCCAACGGTTCAACAATTTACGCCAAAGAAGGTGACCTGGTTGAAAAAGGAAAGGCAATCGGAGAATTCGATCCATTCGCAGAACCAATTATTGCAGAAAGCGATGGTTATGTTCTCTTCGAAGACATTATTCCTGGTTCAACACTGTCAGAAAAAATCGACCCTGTAAACGAATCTGTTACTCGTGTTATTACAGACCTTCACCTTGACGTTAAACAGCCACGTATCCTCATCACTGATGAAGACGGAAACGAACAGGGATCTTATTACCTGCCAGCCGGTGCTGTTGTAAAAGTTGAAGATAAACAGAAAGTAGCTGCCGGTGTTACACTTGCAACAATTCCTAAGGCTGCAACAAAGTCTCAGGATATTACTGGTGGTCTTCCACGTGTTTCTGAACTTTTCGAAGCCCGTAAACCAAAGATTCCTTGTGTTCTGGCTCAGATTTCTGGTCTGGTTAAATTCAAGGGAATTACAAAAGGTAAACGTATCGTAACTGTTGAAGACGAATTCGGACGTACATTTGAACACCTTGTTCCAATGACACGCCGTATGATCGTACGCGATGGTGACCAGGTTGAAGCCGGTGAAGCACTTTGTGACGGAAACCCAATTCCACAGGATGTTCTTACTATCCTCGGTGAAAACGCACTTCAGAACTACCTTATGGATGAAATCCAGGGCGTTTACGGTGCTCAGGGTGTAGATATCAATGACAAACATATTGGTATTATTATCCGCCAGATGCTCCGCAAGGTTGAAATCGTTGCCGTTGGTGATACACGTTTCATCTTCGGTCAGCAGGTTGATAAATACAAGTTCCACGAAGAAAACCGTCGTGTAATTGCAGAAGGTGGTCAGCCAGCTGTTGGACGCCCAATGTTCCAGGGTATTACTAAGGCATCTCTTGGAGTTGATTCATTCATCTCTGCTGCCTCATTCCAGGAAACAACACGCGTTCTTACAAATGCTGCTATTGCCGGTGCAACAGACGGACTCCACGGAATTAAGGAAAACGTAGCTATCGGACATATGATTCCTGCAGGTACAGGTATCAGAAATTACAAGAATGTAAAACTGTTCGATGGTACAGATAAAGACCTTGATGTTCAGATGGAAGAAATTCTGGAACGCAGAAAGCAGGAAGCCGAACAGGCTGCCAGCCTTCCTGAAGAAACAAACTACGAAAACGTAGAAGAAAATGACTAAATAAAATCTTCCTGGTATAAAGTTACCGGGAAGGGTCAAAAAGGGACTGCCCTAAAAGTATTGATTACAGAGATTCTGGACTTGTCGAAGGACAGGTTCAATCTCCATGATTTGTACTTGCCGGGCAGTCCCTTTTTTTATTTTTAAGAGTCCTTTCTTCTTTATAAAACGTTTTATGTAGGTTATAATATTCTGATATTAGAGATGTAAAAAAGTGATGAGTTACAATATCAATTTCAACATTGCGGCTATAATTAATCTCATTATTGTTCTTTTTGCTTATGCTGTTCATAAAAAACTTCCTGAACAGAAGAACAAAATGTTTCTTTGTCTCTGTATTGCGACCTTCTGTTCAACTGTTGTTGATATTGTCTGTATCCTTGAATTTTCGAAAATAATCAACGTTTCTCATTTTGTTATGTGGGTAATGAACATTCTTTATTATTTCTGTGTCTGTTCAATACCATTTATCTTTGAACTTTATGTTCTGGCATTAACTGAAGAATTTGAATGTCTGCGGAAACTTTCCTGGAAAATTATATATTTTCTGCCTGTTATTCTTGAAGCAGTTTTAATTTTGATTACACCTGTTTTTCATTTTGTTTTTGAAATAAATGAAGCAGGGGAATATGTGCGTAAGACTGGTCTTTCCATTATTTATGGCCTTATGCTCATTCAGATTCTTACAGGATTCGGAGTTATCTGGTATTTTAAGCAGAAAACTTCGACCGCGAATAAAATTTATATTACTTCATTTGTCCTTTTTACTCTGATTGGGGTAGCTATTCAGATTTTATTCCCGAAACTTCTTTTCCAGCATTTTGCAATTTCTGTCAGTCTGCTTTTTGTTTACACCTCTCTTCAAAGCATAGAGGTTATTACAGATTCAGTTACAGGGTTATATAATCTGAAAACATTTAACCTGATGATGAATGATCATTTTAAGCATCACCAGAATTTTACAGTGGTAAGTGTCAGTCTGGATGACATTCAGTTCATGACATCAACCTTTGGAATTGAAGCAACGGAAATTATTCTGGCTCAGGTTGCAGAATTCCTGAGCAGTCTTTCTCCCAAATACACCGTTTATCAGATTGAACAGAATCTTTTTGCAATTGTAATCCCTGACGCAACTTCTCTGGAATATAGTCGTGTTACTGCAAGTATTACCCGGCGTTTTGCACGTTCCTGGAAAAATGACTTAGTAGAAATAAAAACCTCTGTCCGGCAGTGTGTTATCCGTTGTCCGGCAGATGCGACAAACACAGAAGAAATAATTGACACAATAAACTCGTCACGAAGCGATAACCGTTATAAAAATGAAAGACTTCTCTTCGCAGAAAATATTGATGTAAACACCCGCAAAAGATATTCCTATATCGAGCAGCTTGTAAAATCCGCCATTCATGAACACCGGATTATGGTAATGTATCAGCCTATTTATTCGACAACAGAAAAAAGAATAATAGGAGCTGAAGCTCTGGTCCGGATGAAGGATATGAACGGTAATTTTATTTCTCCTGATGAGTTTATTCCTATTGCGGAACAAAACGGTAATATTCTTCGAATCGGCCTTTATGTTTACGAAGAAGTGTGCAGATTCCTGGCAACAAAGCATCTGAAAAAACTTGGTGTCAAAATGATTGATGTGAATCTGTCTGTTTCGCAGTGTATGCAGATGAGAATCTGTGAAGAATTCAAAACAATTCTTGATACCTATAATCTGGATCCATCCCTTATTAATTTAGAAATAACAGAAACTGCATCAGCTCTTACTCCGGAACTTTTGTATTCAAATATGGATACTTTCAAAGATATGGGATTTTCTTGTTCTCTCGATGACTACGGAACTGGTTATGCAAACTTAAGTTACATGCTTCACATGCCTTTCAATATGGTAAAAATTGATAAGGAAATAATCTGGAGTGCCATAAAAGATGAAAAAGCTTATGTCATGCTGGTCGGAATTATCGATATGATGCATAAACTGAATTTGCGCACTGTTGCAGAAGGAATCGAGACCCAGGAGATGGTAGATACCCTTACAGATTTGAAATGTGACTTCCTTCAGGGCTTCTATTATTCCAGAGCTGTTCCGGAAGATGAGTTTTTGAAAATGCTTGAAGACCAGGCCGATAGACTTGGAACTGAAATGTATTCCGAAGTTGAAGAAGAATTAAATCTTGATGATGTTGAAGAACTTGAACTAGCCGATGAGATTTCGGGAAATTAGCAGGAAAACAGGTTATGGAAAAAATAAATTTTGCTAGTCCATTTGTAATTATTTTCATCGCGGGAACAATTATTTCATTTATTGTGAATCATATTCTTGAATATCTGGATTATCGTTCCAGACGGATAAACGGATCGAAGGTTCCTGAAACTCTGGCGGATATTCCCGAAGCAGAAGCTTTGTTTTCAGAAGAAAAACTTTCAAAGATTACTGCTTATGAAAATGCAAAATATAAATTATGGATTCCTTCGTCAATCTTAACTGTCGTTTTGTGTCTGGTTATGGTTTTGTCAGGATTTTACCCCTGGGTTTTCAACTTATGCTGCCGCATTACAGGTTTTCCATGCAGTTTCTGGACTCTTTTCTTTTGTTATCTGATTTTTAGTTTTATTACAGAGATTCCCGAAACAATTCTTGGACTGCCTTTTGGTTTATACAGAGAATTTTCAATTGAAAAAAGATTCGGTTTTTCACAGATGACTTTTAAGTTATGGCTTACAGATCAGCTTAAGTCCATGCTTGTGGCCTTGATCCCAGCTCTTCTTTTAAGTGCTGCGGTTTCCTTTGCCTTTACCTTTTTTGAAAGTACCTGGTGGCTTATTGTCAGCGTTGTCCTTTTTGTTTTTATACTTCTTGCACAAATCATCTATCCGAAATTTATCGCTCCTTTATTCAATAAATTTGAACCGTTGCCTGAAGGGGAATTGAAGGAAAAACTGGAAAAACTTCTTTCTGTTACCGGGTTTACAAATAAAGGACTTTTCATAATGGATGCCAGCAAAAGGAGCGGCCATTCCAATGCATATTTTTCAGGCTTCGGGAAAACAAAGCGGATTGTACTGTATGACACACTGGTGAACCAGTTGTCGGCAGATGAACTTGTAGCAGTACTTGGACATGAACTGGGACATTTTAAGCTGAAGCATATTCTCAAAGGTTTTTTGAAATCGGTTCCCCTGATTTTTATTGGGGCATATCTGTTGTTCCGTTTATCACAGGTTCCGGAATTATATTACGCATTTGGATTTGATGTGCCGGCCGGTCAGCTGAAGTGGATGCAGTTTATCGGGATAACTCTTACTTCTTTTGTATGGCAGAGTGTTTCAGAAATACTGACTCCTGTTGGAAATATCAGTTCAAGGAAACATGAATATGAAGCAGACAGATTTTCTGCTGACGTATGCGGTACTTCAAAAGATCTGATTTCAGGTCTTGTAAAATTAAACAGTGAAAACTTAAGTGAACTTTATCCGCCTCCGGTTTATGTCTGGTGGAATTATTCTCATCCTACTCTTGTGCAGCGTGTCAAAGCCTTAAGGAAATACGAAGAGAATAAAAAGGAAAATGATAAGGAGAAGTCTGTATGATTACTCTCAAGGAATTGTCTGAAAAATGTGGCGTTTCAATTGCTACTATTTCGAATGTAATTAACGGCAAAAACAATGTTTCTGAAGCAACAAAAAAAGTTGTCCTGGAAGCGGTTAAGGAAACCGGCTACCAGCCAAATTATCTTGCTTCAAGTTTACGCAGCTCAAAATCCAGAACCATCGGTATAATAATTGAAGATGTTACAGCCTTCAGTTCACCGGCATTAATCGAAGGAATCATGCATTCTCTGGAGAAGGCAGGATACAGAACTTTCCTTGAAAACCTCCGCTGTTATTCAAAAGAAATCTTTGATACCGGAGATAAGTTTTACGAAATCGTAGAACAGGCAATCCGCCAGATGCAGGCCATTAAGGTTGACGGAATGATTTTTCTGGCAGCACATTCCCGTGAAGTAAATGTTTTCCCGGAAAATCTGGATATTCCTGCAGTGGTAGCTTATGCAAAATCATTGAATCAGAATTATCCTTCAGTAATAATGAATGACGAGCTGGCATCTTATGAAATTACAAAATATATGATTTCAAAAGGCGGCAAAAAATTCGGAATGATTTCCGGCATGAGCGACAGTGTTCATACACTCCGAAGAAAAAGCGGATATAAAAAAGCACTTGAAGAAGCCGGAATAGAATTTACGGAAGAAAATATTTTGTCGGGAAAATGGGACAGAAAAAACGGCTGCGAAAAAGCACCTGACCTGATTAAAAAAGGTGTAGATTCTATTGTCTGCGGAAATGATCATATTGCCTGTGGGGTTTGTGATTATCTGCGCAAAAATGGAATGGTCCCGGGGAAAGATATTCGCATTTCCGGTTTTGACGGACAGGAGTTTGCAGATTATGTTTCACCAAAACTGACAACGATGAAGATTCCTTTATGGGAAATCGGAAATAGAGCAGGTGAGCTTATTGTTTCGATGATTAATGGTGAAGAAATAACCGAAACAGAAATTACTGAAAACTGCTTTTTTATCGAAGGCGGAACAATTTAAAACAGAAAATTAAGGAGTTAATAATGATCAATGAAAATCTTGTGGCTGAATATAAAGATTTCTTAAGCAATGCAAAAACAGAACGGGAATGTGTAGAGAAAATAATTGAACTTGCCGAAAAGGCAGGTTACAAAAATCTTGAAAAGGCAAAGAAAGTTAAAAAGGGTGATAAGGTTTACATTTCCAAAATGAACAAGGCAATCGCTTTGTTTAATGTAGGTTCGGAATCGATTTCAAAAGGAATGAATATTCTTGGAGCACATATTGATTCACCGCGTCTGGATGCCAAACAGAATCCTTTGTACGAAAAAGAAAATATCACTTATCTGAATACCCATTATTACGGCGGGATTAAAAAGTATCAGTGGACGGCTCTTCCTCTTGCCATTCATGGAATTGTATGCAAAACAGACGGAACTTCGGTAAATGTAGTAATCGGCGAGAGCGAAGATGATCCAGTTTTCTGTATAAGTGATATTCTGCCGCACCTGGCTCAGGATCAGATGAGCGGGAAGGCTGCTGACATAATTAAAGGGGAAGACCTGGATGTAATCATGGGTTCCTATGTTGCTGCAGAAAAAGAGGAAAAAAACGCAAAAGAAAAAACTGAAAAACCCGGAAAGAAAGAAAAATCTGCAGGAAAAAAAGTTATTCTGAATCTTCTGAAAGAAAAGTATGGTATTGAAGAAGCAGATTTCCAGAGCGCTGAACTTGAGGTGGTTCCTGCAGGAAAGGCCCGTGATCTTGGACTGGATCGTTCCCTTATTCTTTCTTACGGACAGGACGACCGTTCCTGTGCTTTTACTTCCCTTAAGGCTATGCTGGATGTTCCTGCGGGAAAGCGAACAACCTGCTGTATCTGTGTAGATAAAGAAGAGATTGGAAGTGTGGGTGCCACAGGTATGGCCAGCTTCCTCTTTGACAACATGGTTTCTGAACTGGTAGATAAACTGGAAAAAGATTATTCCGAACTTACAGTCAGACGCGCCTTGTCGAATTCCAATATGCTTTCGAGTGATGTAAACAGTGCCTTTGACCCGATGAATGCAGGCTTGTATGACAAGGAAAATTCTTCAAGTCTTGGAGGCGGTGCTGTTTTCAATAAATACACAGGAAGCCGCGGAAAGAGCGGAGCCAGTGATGCCAATCCGGAATTCATTGCAAAACTCCGTGGATGCATGGACAGTGCGGGAGTGAAATACCAGATGGCAGAACTGGGAAAGGTTGACCAGGGCGGGGGAGGAACTATCGCTTATCATGCTGCACGTTATGGAATGAATGTTCTTGATGCAGGAGTTGCCGTATTAAGTATGCATGCGCCATGGGAAATTACTTCCAAAGAGGATATTTCTCAGATATACGAATGTTATAAAGCTTTCCTGAAAATGTAGTTTTCGGTTAAACCGGAGCTTTATTCCAGAATAAGACCATCAAAGGCGGGAGCAACACTTCCGCCTTTTTTTATTGTGGCCTGAAGGTTCGGATAATTCTGAAGGTTTTCAGCGATCCATTTTATACAGTCCTGGTGACTTACATCATGGCAAAGGTGTGTGAGCCAGGTATGCTTTGCATTGATTTTATCTGCGGCTTCAAGTGCTTCCCCGTAAGAAAAGTGAGTAGAGTGGGGACGGATTCTCAAGCCGTCAATTACAAGATGATCGATTCTTTCAAAACTTTTCAGGAGCTCTATTGAAGAATCCGGAAGCAGGCTTACATCGGTAAGGTAAGCAAAAGTCTTTCTTCCTTTTTGAATAACGTATCCATTGGTTTTCAGTTTTCCGTGAAGCATGGGAATCGGGAAAATCTTCAGTTCATCAATTTGAATGGGATTTTCCCTGCTGTAACCGGAAGTATCGTTCAGTTTTACAAGGGCTCTTCCGCCGCCCTGAATAACCGGCTTGAAAAGATAATCAAAGCGGAATTTAAAATCCTTTATGGTTCCCGGGTTTGCGTAAATATCCAGAGGATTCACGTCCATTTTTTTTGGATCATCTTTGGAACGGAGACAGGCAAAAACACGGAGGTCATCAATACCGTGAAGGTGATCAGCATGGCTGTGAGTAAGAAGAACTGATTTGATTTTCCTGATATCGTATTTCAGGCACTGAATGCGGAATTCTGGTCCGCAGTCAATGAGAACATTTGTTTTTTTGTCAGAAATTAAAACAGAACATCTCAGACGCTTGTCGTGTTCATCTGAAGATTTACAGACAGGACAAGCACATCCGATAACCGGAATGCCGTGACTTGTTCCTGTTCCTAGAAATGTCAGTTTCATAACTGCCTGTTTTTATTTTGTTCCGAGAATAACAGCGTAAATACGGTCCAGGTCTTCGCGCGAATTGTATTCAATTTCCAGAACGCCTTTTTCCATGGAACCTTTAAGATTTACTTTTTTGGGTCCGATTCCGAATTTAATGGCAACTTCCTGTTCGAAGTGCTGGACATCTGCATCTTTTTTTGAAGGCTTTTTCTTGTTGCCGTCATCTTTTTTTGCAGCGCGTCCGCCATTGTTATAGGTTTCTGCCAGGCTTTCGGCTTCGCGAACTGAAACACCGTTTGTCTTGATCTTTTCGAAGAGAACACGGCGGTCAGCATCATTTTTTACGCTCAAAAGGGCACGGGCATGACCTGCTGTAAGGATTCCTGTTACCAGTGCCTGCTGCATGTCTTCAGGAAGTTTCAGAAGACGGATTGCATTGGCTACTGTTGAACGGTTTTTACCGACACGCTTTGCAACTTCATCCTGATTTAAATCACCAAGCTGGATAAGATTGTAGTAAGCCTGTGCTTCTTCAATAGGGTTCAAATCGGCACGCTGGATATTTTCAATCAGTGCAACTTCAAGTTTTTTGAAATCATCGTATTTTCTGAGCTGAACCGGAACTTTGTCTAAACCTGCAATAATTGAAGCACGGGTACGGCGTTCACCAGCAATGATATAGAAAGTTGTAGGATTTGCCTGTTCAATGATAATAGGTTCCAGAACTCCGTTGATTTTGATTGAATCTGCCAGTTCATTCAAAGCTGCCTGATCAAATTCAGAACGAGGCTGTTTTGGATTCGGTTTCAGGAGTTTTGGATTGATCCAGAGTGTACCGTTATCATCTACAGAAACCTGTTCAGGAATATTTGATGGTTTCTTTGTTGCTGTCTTGATTAATGTTTCTGCGGTTGGTTTACCGCTGGCGGAATTTGAAGAACCACCCATAAGGGCGTCCAGTCCGCGTCCTAATCCCTGTGTTTTAGCCACGACGAATCACCTCTTCTGCGAGTTTTTCATAACTACGGGCTCCGGTACAATCCGGGTCGTATTTACAAATTGGAAGTCCATGAGAAGGGGCTTCTGAAAGTCTTACGTTTCGGGGAATGATTGTATTGAATACAACATCCTTGAAATAGCCTTTAACCTGAAGAATTACGTCCTGGGCAAGTCTTGTACGTGAATCATACATTGTGAAGAAGATTCCGCCGATTGTCAGGTTAGGATTAAAGGAGTTCTGAACTTTTTCTACAGTCTGAAGAAGGAGCGTTATTCCTTCAAGTGCAAAGTATTCACACTGCATTGGAACCATAACTGTATCAGCAGCTACAAGTCCGTTTAAGGTAAGAATTCCAAGAGAAGGAGGGCAGTCAATAAGTATGTAATCGTAGATTTCTTTTAATGGTGCCAGTGCATTTTTAAGGAAATATTCACGGTTTTCCTGATCAATAAGTTCTACAGCAGCACCAGACAAATCAATAGAAGCACTGATTGCATCAAGGTTTGGAACCGGTGAATGTTTGATTGCCTGTTCAGGTTCTACAAGGCCGGCCATAAGCTCGTAAACAGTTGGCTTTTCTTTATCAACGCCAACGCCTGTAGACATGTTTCCCTGTGAGTCGAAATCAACCAGCAGGACTTTTTTTCCTGCCAATGCTATATAAGCACCAATATTGATGGCAGATGTGGTCTTGCCAACACCTCCCTTCTGATTAACAAAAACGATAGACTTACCCATAACGTATATTTTACCATTTTTAGAAAACTTAGTATAGAAGATTATTTCATTGGAAGGGAAATGGTGATATAGTGTTCATTATGATTTATTCTGTATCTTTTTCGAAACCTGTATCTGACATTGAAGAAAAACTTGGGAAAGCCTATAAAAAAATAAAAATAAAGCTGGATACAGCTTCTTCTCTTGAATCCAGATATTTTTGTGAGATGTTTACCGAAAAACAGGTTTTTCACAAAAAAATGTCAGAAGCCGAAGTAACAGGATTTATCGAAAATCATGCGGGAAAAACATTTAAAAATGCGGTTTTAAGAACAGAAAATAAAGAAATAACTTATCTGGCTAACAAAAAAGGAAAGATTACCAAACTGGAAAAAGAATTGAAGTCTGAAAATCTTTCCCAGAAAACAGTCGGAGGCGGAACTGCCGTAAACAGACTGCTTTCAGCGGGTAAAAAGAAAAATTATCTGATTCCTGAAGGAAATCCGGTTCCTTTTCTTATAATGACAGGGGTAATGACTCCTGAAGGCAAGGTTATTTCTTCCAGATATGACAAATTCCGCCAGATAAACAGGTTCCTGGAGTTTATAGATGATATTCTGCCTTCAGTTTTAAAGCATAAAGAAGACAATGAGCCGGTCAGAATTGCAGATTTCGGCTGCGGGAAAAGTTACCTTACCTTCGCAGTTCATTATCTTTTGACTGAAATCCGTCATATTCCATGCGAAATCGAAGGACTGGATTTAAAAAAAGATGTAATTGAATACTGTAATAAAATTGCATCAGACTTGAACTTGCAGGGAATCCGGTTTTCTACAGGAGATATTTCAGATTATTCAGGGGAAAAAGCTCCTGATATCGTCATTACTCTTCACGCCTGTGATACTGCAACAGATTATGCACTGGAATATGCAGTTTCAAAAAAAGCCGGAGCAGTTCTCAGTGTTCCCTGCTGTCAGCATGAGGTAAATACACAGCTGCAGAAAAAGGAAAAACCTGTGTCTGATGAAGCTATGGCTCCTTTGCTTAAGTGGGGGATTATCCGGGAAAAGTTTTCATCCCTTGTTACAGATGTCCTTCGCGGGGAATATCTTGAAAAATCCGGATATTCTGTTCAGATGCTTGAATTCATTGACATGGAACATACTCCCAAAAACATACTTATTAGGGCAGTCAGAAAACAGGGGCCAGAAAATCAGGAAGCGGAAAAAGAGGCTCTTTCTCTTTCCGGAGCTCTGGGAATAAGTCCTGAAATAATGAAAAATTTCTAAAAGTTCAAATTTTACAGTAAAAACTCATAATAATTGCTTTTGGAAAAAGTTTGTTTTTGGGCTTTTGTAAGGTATTCTTAAAGCATAACAAAAGCTTTATTCCTGCAGTTTGTTCACTTTTTTTATTTTGTGCATTAATTTCAGGTAAAAAAGTTAAAAAGTCCGGGGAATTAAAATGGTAAATTCAATAACCAAAAGATATAAATCAGATTTCAATGCAAATCCTCTTTCAGATCAGTTTTTCTGTGCAGATCCTACTGCAGTTGAATATGAAGGAAGACTTTATGTTTATGGAACCAATGACCATCAGCAGTATGAAAATACACCCAAAAATACATACGAAAAAATCAGATCCTTTCAGATTTTTTCTACTGACGATATGGTGAACTGGCGTTATGAAGGCATAATTGATACTGATGCTATAGCTCCATGGGTCTGGGCTTCATGGGCTCCTTCTATCTGTAAAAGGGTGGAAGAGGACGGATTAACACATTTTTACCTTTATTTTTCAAACAGCGGGGCCGGAGTCGGGGTTTTAACTGCAACAAATCCTGCAGGTCCGTGGACCAGTCCTTTATCAAAATCCCTGGTGGATGTAAATACTCCGGGCTTAAAAGACTGTCCTAATCCTTTTGATCCCGGAGTTTGTATTGATGAAAATGGTACCGGCTGGCTGTCTTTTGGCGGCGGAAACGTAGGCGGAGATGCAATGCCGGGAACTATGCGCATTGTAAAGCTTGGAAAAGACATGATTTCTCTGGATTCAGAAATTGTAACCATTAAGGCCCCATATTCTTTTGAAGCAAGTGAATTGAATTATATAAACGGAACTTATGTGTACACTTTTAATTCCAACTGGGTTGAAAGAAATGAGTGGACTCTGAAGGCTCCTAAATCCTCTGCCTGTTCAATGTGTTATATGACAACCAAAACCCCGCTGGTAAGTGATTCATGGGTTTACCGGGACGATTATTTTGCAAATCCCGGAATATTCGGAATGGAATATTCAAACAATCACACACATCTGGAAAAATTCGGGGACAAATGGTATCTGTTCTATCATGCAATGATTCTGCAGAAGGAATTTGGAACTGAAGGCGGGTTCAGAAGTCTTTGTGTAAATGAAATCGAAATTGATGAAAAAAATGTAAAAATTAAAAAATGTACCGGAAACCGGGATGGAGCAAAGGCAGTAAAGAATCATTCTGCATATGAAAAAACTCCTTTTGCAGAAGTTTTTAATTCCCGTGAGATAGCTTTTGAGAAAACCGCGGCTTCTGAATTTCTGGCAGTAAAGCCTGAAACTGACGGAGCCTGGCTTCAGGTAAAAAACGTTGATTTCGAAGATGATGGAACAAAAACTATTTCTCTAAAAGCAAGAGGAAGCGGGGTAATTCAGATTCATTCAGAAAAACTGGAATCTGAACCGGTTGTTTCTGTTTCAGTAGATAATACTGACTGGAAGGAACTGACTGTTGAACTCCCGGCCGTCCTTTCCGGTGTAAAAAATCTTTATTTTGTCTTTGGCGGAAATCTTTCTGCTGACTGGTGGAAGTTCAACAGAAACTAACAAAACTGTTAACTCTCTGATAATGGTATTTATTTTCCCTTTGTGTTAAACTGATATACTCATATCTATTTTTATGAAGGGATTTTTTTATGGCAAATGAGATTGTTCCGGTTAGAGTCGGAATTGATGTCGGTTCCACAACTGTAAAAATTGCTATTCTTGACGATGAAGATAAATTAATTTATTCAGACTATCAGCGTCATCGTGCTGATATTCGAAGTACTATTATTTCTGTAGTAACCAAAGCCCTTAATGAGGTGGAAAAGCTTCTTCCTGCCGGCAAAGACCAGACTTTATCGGTTAAAGTAACCGGATCTGGAGGACTTTCTGTTTCCCAGTGGCTTAATATTCCATTTATTCAGGAAGTAATTGCAGCTACAACAGCTGTAAAGAAAATAATTCCACAGACTGATGTTGTAATTGAACTTGGTGGTGAAGACGCCAAGATTACATATTTTAAAGGCGGCGTTGAACAGCGCATGAACGGAACCTGTGCCGGGGGAACCGGTGCATTTATCGATCAGATGGCTGCTCTTCTGGAAACTGATGCCGGCGGACTCAACAAACTTGCAGCAGATATGCAGCAGATTTATCCGATTGCAGCCCGTTGCGGGGTTTTTGCCAAAACCGACGTTCAGCCTTTAATCAACGAAGGTGCCCGCCGTGAAGATATTGCAGCTTCTATTTTCCAGGCAGTTGTAAGCCAGACAATTTCGGGGCTTGCCTGTGGAAAACCTATTCGTGGTAAAGTTGCATTCCTTGGTGGACCGCTTCACTTCCTGGATCAGCTTCGTTTCAGATTTATTGATACTCTGAAATTAAAAGACGATGAAATAATCATTCCTGATAATTCTGAAGTTTTTGTTGCTATGGGGTCTGCTTTCAGTGCAGAGCGCAAGTTTAAAAATGAAGACGGTTCTGATTACGTGTTCCCGACAATCGAAAAATTCCGTTCCGGACTTTCAAATCTGGTGGGAGCTGAACTTCAGGAAGTTCAGAGACTGGACCCTCTTTTCAAAAATCAGGCAGAACTGGATGAATTCCAGATCCGTCATGAAGAACAGGTGGCAAAACGTGGTGATTTGAGCCGCACACATGGTCCTGTTTTCCTTGGTCTGGACTCAGGTTCAACTACAACAAAAGCCGTTCTTATTGACCAGGATGGACGAATCCTCTGGGACTTCTATTCTCATAACCAGGGGAATCCTGTAGAGCTTGCAGTAAAAGTTCTGAAAAATCTTTACAATCTTCTTCCGGAAGACTGTTACATCGGTCGTGCCGTAAGTACAGGATACGGCGAAGCTTTGTTCCAGGCTGCCTTCGGTGTGGATGCCGGCGAAGTTGAAACAATCACACATTATCGTGCTGCTGATTTCTTTGTTCCGGGCGTAGAATTCCTTCTGGATATCGGCGGCCAGGATATGAAGTGTCTCCGCATGAAGGACGGTGCTATTGTCAGCATTCAGCTGAATGAAGCCTGTTCTTCAGGCTGTGGTTCCTTCCTTGATAACTTTGCCCGTACAATGGGAATGGATATCCGTGAGTTCAGCAAAATTGCCCTTATGGCAGAAAAACCTGTTGACCTTGGTTCCCGCTGTACAGTTTTTATGAACAGCCGTGTTAAGCAGGCACAGAAAGAAGGTGCATCTGTTGCTGATATTTCTGCAGGTCTTTCTTATTCAGTAATTAAAAATGCTTTGTTCAAAGTTATTAAGCTTCGCAAAGCCAGTGATATTGGAACAAAGGTTGTTGTTCAGGGTGGAACCTTCAATAATGATGCTGTTCTTCGTGCTTTTGAAAAGATTGCAGGGGTTCAGGTATTCCGTCCTGATGTTGCAGGTCTTATGGGTGCTTACGGTTCTGCTTTAATCGCTTACGACCAGTGGCGGGATCTGACAGCTCCTAAACCGGGCGAACCTGAAGGAACAGTTCATGAAGTTCATTCCGGTATTGCAACTTTGAAGGATCTTGAAAGTTTCAAGGTTGATCTTGAATTGCGCCGCTGCGGAAAATGTCAGAACAACTGTATGCTTACAATCAATACCTTTACCACTCCTGATGCAAAACGCCGTTTTATTACGGGTAACCGTTGTGAACGTGGTGCTGACCTTGATGATGACGTACAGATAGTTGATGCTTCAAATAAGGCAAATACAGGTATTGAAGAAGCTACTGAGCAGATGCCGAACCTGTTTGAATGGAAATATAAACGCCTTTTCAGTTATGTTCCACGCAAGCCGGAAGATGCCCCAATGGGAGACGTAGGTATTCCTCGTGTCCTGAACATGTATGAAAATTATCCTCTGTGGTTTACCTTCTTCAATGAACTCGGATTCCGAGTCCGGTTAAGTATGAGATCAAGCCGCAAGGTTTATGAAAAGGGGCTGGAATCAATTCCATCAGAATCAGTCTGCTATCCTGGAAAAATAACTCATGGTCATGTTGAAAGCCTTCTTCAGGCCGGATGCAAATTTATTTTCTATCCTTGTGCACCATATGAACAGAAGGAAGATTCAGGTGCAGGAAACCATTATAACTGTCCGATTGTAACTTCTTATCCTGAAGTTCTCAGAAATAACATTGACTCACTTCGTCAGGATGAATCGATTCTTTATATGAATCCTTTCCTCCCGATTTATGATAAAGCCCGCCTTGCAGAACGTCTTTATGAAGAAATGCACAAACATTTCCCAAGTCTGACTCAAGAGAAGATTAACGAAGCTGTTGATAAAGCCTGGAAAGAACAGGAAGCCTTCCGTGAAGATGTAAAAAGACAGGGTGAAGAAGCTCTGGAAAAAATGATCCGCAACAGTGCACAGGGTATCGTTCTTGCAGGACGTCCTTATCACCTGGATCCGGAAATTAACCATGGTATTCCCGAAATGATCAACGGACTTGGTCTTGCGGTATTTACAGAAGATTCTGTTGCCCATCTGGGAAAAATCGAAAGACCTTTGAGAATTATTGATCAGTGGACTTATCATAACCGTCTGTACAGAGCAGGTCAGTTTGTTTCCGAAATGCCTGACCTGGAACTTGTTCAGCTTACATCTTTCGGATGTGGACTTGATGCAGTTACAGCAGACCAGGTTGATGAAATTATGAAGGCCAAGGGACGTATGTATACTCTCATCAAAATCGACGAAGGTTCAAACCTTGGTGCGGTACGCATTCGCATCCGTTCTCTTGTTGCAGCCGTTAAAGAACGCCAGAGAAACAAGCGCCGTTATGAAGTAAAATCATCAGCTTACCAGCGTCAGGTTTTCACAAAAGAAATGCGCTATACACATACAATCATCGGACCTCAGATGTCACCAATTCACTTCAAGATTCTTCAGAAGGCATTTGAAGGCTGTGGTTACCGTTTTGTGATTCTTGATGCAGTTGATCCAAAAGCAGTAGATACAGGACTTAAGTATGTAAATAATGATGCCTGTTATCCTTCAATTCTTGTTGCCGGTCAGATGATAGCGGCCCTTGAAAGCGGAAAGTATGATCTAGATCATGTAAGCCTGATTATTACTCAGACAGGCGGTGGATGCCGTGCAACAAACTACATCGGATTTATCCGTCGTGCCCTGGCCGATGCCGGCTGGAGTCATATTCCGGTTCTGTCACTTTCGGCACAGGGCTTTGAAAAGAATCCTGGTTTCCAGATTACACCGGGCTTCCTTCATAGAGCCGTTAAAGCCGTAATGATAGGTGACCTTCTTATGCGCTGTCTCTACAGAGTACGTCCATACGAAGCGGTGCCAGGCAGTGCAAATGCTCTTTATGAAAAATGGACTGCGGTTGCAGAAAAAGAAGCAGGTTCTCTTTCAATTCATAAGTATCATAAGCTTATGAAAAATATTGTCCGTGATTTTGACAGACTTGAACTTAAACCTATCAAAAAGCCTCGTGTCGGCGTTGTAGGTGAAATTCTTGTTAAGTTCCATCCGA
The DNA here is from genome assembly GCA_002315375.1 of Treponema sp. UBA1747. Lineage (GTDB taxonomy): Bacteria > Spirochaetota > Spirochaetia > Treponematales > Treponemataceae > Treponema_D. Next base: position 19,995 of record DCHR01000013.1, read on the forward strand.
CAGCAAACAATGACATCGTAAATGTAATTGAACGGGAAGGGGCAGAATGTGTTATGCCTGATCTGGCAGATTTCTTCCTTTATTCTTTCAGTACAGGAATTTTTCGCCACGAAGAACTTGCTTTCCCTAAAAAGACAGAACGTAATGCAAAACTCTTTGTGTGGTTCCTGGAACTTTACCGCAACAAGATGAAAAAATATCTGCGCAAATCAAAGCGCTTTGATGCTCCTTCAAGTATCTATAAACTTATGAAAGGTGTTGATGATATTGTTCAGCTTGGAAACATTACCGGTGAAGGCTGGTTCCTTACAGCAGAAATGGTAGAACTGATTGAAGAAGGTGCTCCAAGCATCGCCTGTGTTCAGCCTTTTGCCTGTCTGCCTAATCACGTAACCGGTAAGGGAATGATCAAGGAATTGAGACGCCGTTTCCCTGAAGCAAATATCAGTGCCATTGATTTTGACCCGGGTTCATCAGAAGTAAATCAGCTGAACCGATTGAAGCTTATGCTTTCAAATGCTCCTGTTGGAAAACATCCTGATGAAGATAAAGCCGGAATGGTTATGCTTAAAAACGGCACAAAGGTAAAGCCTGAAATAAAGCTGGCTGCCGGAGCGACAATGACTGACCCGGAACCAGTAGCCGGCCACGAAATGCCCCCAGTAGTCTGAAATCTTCGTTTAATTCAAACGAAGGTTATTTTTGTATCAGTACAAGGTTGCGTTCTGAGTCTGGGAGGCCTGGAACCGAAAGGGGAATGGTGTCATAAGACGGAACGATTTTACTGATGGCTTTCATTTCGGTTTCTATGCTTTCAGTTTTAGCTTTATAGGCGGCAAGTATGCCGCCTTTTTTTGTTATTCCTAAAAGTGTTTTGGTCATTTTATCATCCAGAGGGCGGAAGGCTCGGAAGGTTATAACATCAAAACTTTCTTTCTGAACTTTTTCTGCTTCACTGTTGATTACAGTCACATTTTTTAAGCCCAGAATTGCAGCAACATTTTCCAGAAATGCACAGCGTTTGGCCATTCTTTCTACAAGGCAGAAATTGATTTCAGGGAAAGCCGCTGCAAGGGGAATTCCTGGAAGTCCTCCGCCGGAACCGATGTCACCGGCAGTAAAATCCGGATTGTTAATACCTTTTTCAAAAAGCTTTCTGAAGGTGGTATATGGAGCCAGGGAATCAAAAATATGGCGGATTACCAGTTCATCGTGGTCGCTGGTATTTGTAAGGTTGTAGGCAGAATTGAAAAGGATTATTTCATTGATGTATTTTTCCATCAATGGTTCGAGTCTCAAGGCTTCCTGTTCAGAAAAGCCTAATTCAATAAGTCCTTTTGTCATAGTAATCTCCCTGGAAAAAGTGATGGAAAACTAGTTGCTTAAATCCAGCAGCAGGTCAGCAGTACATTCCTTTGAATCGGACCTGAGAACAACCAGGTTACCTGTTTTGGTTGCTGTAATTTTTTTAGTATTGCAGAGTTTATAAATGAAAGAATTTTCGTTTTTATAATCCTGAACAAAGGAAGGACAAACTTCGTAAGTAATCATTGTTCCGGAGGTTTCTTTTGTTTTGAACAGCAGGTAGAAAGTTTCGTTTCTTACTTTCTGGTCTGCAATGTAGCGTCTGTCAGCAGTAAACAAAAAACTGCCGTCATTTTCCAGCTGACTGAAATAAACAGTTGTAAGTGAATCCTTCAAATCATAACCGTTGATTTTGAAACGGAGGACAGAAGGCTCCTGTTCAGAAACAGCAGGCATTTTGCCCGAATCCTGAGGTTCCGAGTTTTTCTTTTCTTCCTTTAATTCTTCCAGAGTTTTCAGTATCTGCTGAAGCATTGTATTTGTTGAAAGATCCTGACCGTTTGAAAGGAGTGAGGAATTATACAGGGAAGAAAGGTTTGAAAAACTTCCTGAATCGGAAAGGGAATTTATGTCAGATGCCGAAAGAATACTTGTGTTGTTCAGGTAGTCATTCAGTAAATCAGTAGTAGTGCGGCTGCTTGATAATGTCTGTTCGTTTTCGGTCTGGTCTTTTTTCTGATCCTCGTTTTTTGCATTCTTCTTTTTTGGGTAATAAGGAATTTTGGGAGTGTAAAAACCATTGTCCAGAGAAGGCGGTGTCAGTTCAGGAAAATCAGGCATTTCCGGCATATCCAGAGAAAAAGCAGGAGAAGAAATTAAAAATACCAGAATAAGAATTGAGAAAAATCTGATTTTTTTTGAGAAAAAGCTTCTTCTGTTTTTTTTGAAACTAAAGATTTGCAAGACTTTCCTCCACAAATTCCAGGCGCTGGCTTAATTGTGCAATAGTTTTTTCAAGTCTGCTTTTTTCTTTTTCGAGTTTTTCTTTCGGGTCGTTATGCTGGTTCTGTTTTGAAGCTTTCATTTTCATCATTTCACGAACTGTAGCAGGACTTTTTCCTGAAAGAAGTTCCTGTTCGGCTTCCTTACGGTCATCAACTTTTTTGATGCAGGCGACTGTTTTCATGTTGTCAAAACCGATTGCAGGATTTACAGGTACTCTGGCAACGCGCTGAATCTCTTTTGCAGAATTACGTGGGAGACAAAGGATACGGTCCAGATAGTCTTCGTAACGGATGTTTGCAGCCTTACAAAGGTCGTATGCTTCTCCAAGAAGGCGGCCGAATTCTGTCATAAGCTGTCCGTTTTTCTCAATGAATTCTGTTTTGATTTTGTCAGTCAGTTCTTTTAATTCCGGTGAAACTGTCAGGTCAAGTTTGTAGTAGCCTTTTTCTTCGGCTATTGCCAGAAGGCCTCCGAATTTGGCCCAGAATTTCTGTGTATGGCTTTTTGCATTTGGAATGAACCCTTCCGGTGAAATAAGAAGCGTTTCTTCTGTTACAAGATGATGTGTGTATTCATGAATAGCTGTATAAATCAATTCATTTTCTGTTTTGAAGTTCTTGTTGTGAAGAAGAATTTCGTGAGTATCTGGTTTATAAAGGCCGTTTACCCTTGTAGATTCTTTACCAGTCTGGGTTACTGAAAAATCAAGATTAGTTTCTGCCAGATCCAGCAGAATTTCTTTAATGCGTTCGTTATCCATAGTTGGATTATTTTAACAAAGGAGTCCTCTTTCTGCAAGAATAACACTGGCAGCGACAGTGGCTGCAGTTTCTGTTCTCATTATGCGTTTTCCCATTCCGCATCTGACAAAACCCGCTTCTTCAAGAGTTCTGCGTTCTCTGTCAGTCCAGCCCCGTTCGCTGCCGATTGCAGCGATGGTAATGGCTTCGTCTGAAGGTTTTCTGTCATCCCGGAAGGCTTCTGTCAGATTGCAGGCTGGGTTAATATTGTCCAGGGCCAGAGCCTGGAAAACTTCACCTGCAGATTTTTTTACCGCTTCCAGACATTCATTCAGGTTTGTATGAAGGAATAATTCAGGTACTGATGTGGTGCCTGCCTGCACCGTGCCGTCCAGAAGCATTTTATATGCAGTTCCATGTTCAACAAGATTTGACTGCATGTAGGATTTTTCGCCCAGTTCAGTTCCTGTAAGATGAACTTCCTTTACGCCCAAAGCTGCAATATCCCGCAAAAGTCTTTTCAACTGAATAGGGCGGGGAAAACCGATAATCATGATTAAGGGCTGAGGTTCCAGACCAGCTGTTTCAGGAGAAAAACTGAAGGAAATCAGATTGTTTTCGATTTTATTGATTGTTGCGGTTCCCACCATTCCGCCGATAATGCCGGCCTTAAAAGTGTCACCTTCCTTTTTGTGAAGAACCTTTACGATATGTTCACCCCGTTCATCTTTTACTGACAGGGGAGAAGTAATTTCTGATTCGTTAAAAAGAGCAATATTCATGGTAATCCATAATTTATTTTATTATAACGGAAATACGGCCGTTTGATAATTCAGTAAGGAGCTTGCAGAAGGTTTCGGTTTCATCTGAACGGATTTTTCCGCTGATTGTAATGTCTGTTCCGAATTCTTCTGCAGTATCATACAGATGGAATTCAGCAAAATGATTTTTGATAGGTTTCAGAAGAGAGTAGTCTGTGTGGAATTCAAAATCGGTTTTTTCAATTAATTCTTCAAAAGCATTCCGGGTCAGGGCTTCCTGGATTACTCCTTTAGCACCGTTCCCGTAAGCTTTTACAAGACCGCCGGTTCCAAGGAGTGTTCCGCCGAACCAGCGGGTTACAGTCAGAATAAGGTTTGTGGCACCGCTTCCTTTAAGAACATCCAGAACAGGACGACCGGCGGTACCAGAAGGTTCTCCGTCGTCGCTCATGCCCATGACTTCGGCGCCTTTACCAGTAATGAAAGCATGAACTACATGTGTGGCATCTGCATATTTTGTTTTCTGCTGACGCAGAATCTCCCGGGCTTCTGCCTGGCTCTGGCAGGGAATAAGCTCAGAGAGAAAACGGGACCCTTTTATAGTCTCTTCGAATGACACATACTGATTCAACGCTTTCATTTGTAAAATTCAATAATAATTTTATCGTTAATTTACGCTGATGCTTTCAACTTCTTTGGCAACAATTCTTACGCCCTTTGCTTTAAGACTTTTTTCTTCGTAGCCGTCAGTCTTGAATTTTTCTGTAAGAACCTTGATGCGTCCTTTCTTTACATAATTCAGGGCGAAAGTAAAGTTTTTGCGGGTATCTACATGAAGAACTTCCATATCATCAGGAGCAAAGAAATAGTCACGGTTCATAATGTAGCCTGCGATTTTACAGCGCTTGATGTAAACATACTGTGTAGCAGGATCCCGGTAAAGGATTGTGAACAGAACCTTCGAAAGGCTTTCCTTGTCGGCAAGACCACAATACCACATGCCCGGTCCGATGAAGAGTTTTTTGTGGGTATCGGTAACAGACCAGATTCCGCTCTTGCGGACATAAATCACTCTGTCGTAAGGAGTAATCTTCATCTTTTCTTCGCCGGAATTAACTTCAGTTCCAAGGTATCCTTTTTCTTCATCATATTTCAGAGCCAGATCACGTTTTACAACAGTTTTAACATCAACAGTATTGATATTTGTAATCTTTGTCATACGCTTCATGCTTTCTGCAGGAAGCTTCTTTTCTATTCCTTCGAGCCATGAAATAGCATATTCTACCAGATGCTTCAGAAGCTTGTTGATTTCCTTGATACGGTCGTTGATAGCCTTAACTTCTTCACGGTTTTTGTTGATGTCATAAAGCGAAATGCGGCGGATAGGAATTTTCAAAAGGTGGTCGATATCTTCGTCTGTGATGTCACGGATCAGTTCTTTCTTGAAAGGTTTGAAGCCGTCATAAACAGCTTTGTAAACACCTTCTTCTGTTTTCTGTGTTTCAATCTTCTTGTAAATGCGTTCTTCAATGAAGATGCGTTCCAGAGTGCGCAGGTGAAGCTTTTCAAAGAGTTCCCGTTTTTCCAGTTCAAGCTCGTCTTTAAGAACTCCAACCAGCTGCTTTGCATGATATTCAATAACCTGAGTACAGGTCATTTTTACAGGCATGTTGTCTTTGATAACCAGAAGGTTACAGTAGATTGACTGTTCACAGTCTGTAAAGGCGTAAAGAGAATCGACTACATCTTTTGCATAAACGCCGCGAGGCAGTTTGATTTCAATGTTTGCAGATTTGGAAGTAAAGTCGTTGATTGATGCGATTTTAACTTTTCCGTTCTTTGCTGCCTTTTCAATTGAATCTGTAAGGCTTTCTGAAGTTGAGCCGTATGGAAGTTCTGTAATTGTGATTTTTTTATCATCAGAAAGATCCATTTTGGCACGGGTAACGATTTTACCAAGTCCGTCTTCATAGTTTGAAACATCAATCAGACCGCCGGTAGGGAAGTCAGGATAAAGCTGGAATGGCTCTCCGCGAAGGCATTTTTTTTCGGCTTCGATTACTTCATGGATGTTATGACTCAAAATGTTTGTACTCATACCTACGGCAATACCTTCAGCACCCATAATAAGGCACAGAGGAAGCTTGGCACGGAATACTACAGGTTCAGTGTCGCGTCCGTCATAAGTAGGAACATATTCTGTGATTTTTGGATTGTATAAAATATCTTTTGCAATTGGTCTCAGACGGCATTCGATGTAACGGGGAGCAGAAGCATTGTCACCGGTGTACATGTTTCCGAAGTTTCCCTGTTTGTCGATAAAGATTTCTTTATTTGCCAGATTTACAAGAGCTGTGTAAATTGAAGCATCACCGTGCGGATGATAAGCCATTACTTTACCAACAACATTTGCAACTTTTGTCATGCGTCCGTCATCAGTTTTCAGCATTGTATGAAGGATACGGCGCTGAACAGGTTTAAGTCCGTCTACAATATCAGGAATGGCACGGTCACGGATAACATAAGATGCGTACTGAATAAAGTTTGAGTCGAATAAATTTTTTACATAAGCCATGATTTTCCCCTTTGGAATTGAAGTGCAGAAAATACCTCAATTATCCACCCTAACTTATAGTATACAAGAAATACTTTAAAAAAAATAGTGGAAAAAAACGGTCCTTACTTGTTAAAATAGAAGTATGGAAAAAGCAGTTTTTAAAAGTGATGTTTCAAAACCGGATGAGCTTCTGAAGGAGTTCTTTGAATTTGCAGATTTCTTTTCAGAAGAAGATAAAAAACGTATTTCTGATGCCTGGAATTGTTATGTTTCACTTTCAGGAAATGATCCTGAAAAATATGTTCATGTTCTCCGTGTTGCACTGATTCTTGCATTCAATAAACTGGATGCAGATACTATTATCGCTGCAATTCTCCATAATGCTCTTTCATACGAAATTACACCGGAAGATATAGAAAAACAGTTTGGTCCTGTAGTATCAAATCTGGTTTCCGGTGCTGCAAAAATTTCCTTTTTTTCCAAGGCTTCAAATACCAGTTTTCAGGCAGATTCAATCCGCAAGATGATGTTTGCCCTTTCAGACGACGTAAGGATTATTCTTATTAAACTTGCTGACCGTCTTGATAAAATGCGTCATCTGAAGAATCTGGAAAATGAAAATCAGCGCGCAGTTGCCAAAGAGGTAATTGAAATATGGGCGCCTCTGGCAGACAGGCTTGGTATGCAGACTGAAAAGAACGAACTTGAAGACTTAAGCCTGAAATACACAAATCCTGATGTTTTCCAGCAGATTAAAGCCATCGTTTCGCAGAAGCAGGATGAACGGTCTGCTTATCTGAAAGCTGCAGTTGATAAGATTACAGAACAGGCTGAAAAACTGAACATTGAAGTTTCCATCTCAAGCCGCGCAAAGCATTTCTATTCGATTTATCAGAAAATGCGTAAGCGTAATGTTGAAGCAGGGGAACTTTATGACCTTCTGGCATTGCGGGTTATCTGTAATACAACAACTGAATGTTATACACTCATCGGCATTGTTCATGAAATGTGGGCTCCAATGGACGGTCGTTTCAAAGATTATATTGCCATGCCAAAAGCAAACGGCTACCAGTCTTTGCATACAACTGTAATGTGTCAGGGACGTCCTCTGGAAATCCAGGTGAGAACAAAAGAAATGCATAATATGGCTGAGCATGGAGTTGCCAGTCACTGGCTTTACAAGAAGGGCACAAATAAAGATAACGTAAATGAAAGCCAGCTGGGTATTTTCAACCAGCTTCAGGAATTGAAGAAGAGTAATTTTGCAAATGATTCATTCTTCAATGAGTTGAAAAACGATCTTCTCAAAGACGAGATTTATGTGTTTACACCTAAAGGAGATGTTATCCATCTTCCACAGGGGGCCAATGCCATCGACTTTGCTTATGCCATTCATTCCGGAGTCGGAGAAAAAATCGTTGGTGCAAAAGCCAATGGTAAAATCATTTCTCTTGATGAACCTTTGAAGAATACACAGATTATCGAAGTTTTCACAAATCCTCAGGCTCATCCGACTGAAGCCCAGTATAAAATTGCAAAAACGTCAAAGGCCCGCCAGAAGATTCATTCCTGGCTTACACAGAATAATGTTGATTTCTTTGATGAAAGAAAAGTCGAAAAGGACGAAGAGGAACAGAAACGGGTTCATCACCGGCCTAAGGCAAAGAAGAAGGAAGGCGAGGAAGAAAATCTTCCTAAGGTTGAAAAAATTAAAATCGGAAACACTTCGAACTTTATTTTCAGTTTTGCCAAATGCTGTTCACCAAAATATCCGGAACCGATTGTAGCTTATCTTTCGCGGCTTAAAGGAATGGTTATTCACAGCAAGGACTGTTACGTTTACCAGCGCATAAGAAATAAAGATGAACGCAGTCTGGAAGTAGACTGGGCTCCTCCTGCAGTAAACAGCGACCATAAGAAGAAATAAAATAAGGGCCCCACAGGGGCCCTTATTATTTTTTTGCATTTCAAATTTCCATGCTCCGGCTTGGTCCCGAATCAACTGTTTATTAACCGTCGGCTCGGGAATCTGCAGCTTAGTTTGCTTTTTTCATGTAAGCAGCTTTAATTGCTTCTGCAAAAAGTTTGTTCTGGTCTTCTCTTTCAGGAACGCTGAAAAGAGGTTTTCCGTCATCCGGTGATACACGGAATACGTGCATTGGATCAGTTCCGTAAGCAGGACTCTCAGGATTGTTGAGCCACCAGTCGAGAACTGCAACAAAACACAGGGTATATTTAATCAGGTTTGCATTTGTTGCATTTGTATTTGCGCTGTGATTCTGTCCGCCAAGCAGAACATCAAGACGCTTTGAAACTTCATTCTGAAGGTCGAAGCGGTAATGATCCCATGGATTTCCAACCAGTTTTACCACATCTCTTGTTTTTGCAGCTTTATCACATTCATTTACGACGAGAGTAAGGTATTTTCTTACGAAGTCTGTGCGGACAAACAGAGGTTTGTATTTGCTTTCATCACTTGGATGTTCCAGAAGCAGCTGGTCAAACTTGAAGGAAGGCATGAAATGATATGTAGTCTGCCATAAGAGGGAAGTGTAAAGTTTCTTTCCGTACTGTGAACCTGCAAAATCCGGCTGGGAATAAGTTGAGTCTACAAGGCTTTTGAGAGGAGAACAGTAAAGGTTTCCGAAGGTGTCTTCACGGTAAGCGGACCATTCAGTAAGAACATCGTGGATTGTTTCTGCTCCCTGTTTTGTATTGTCAGGAACAATGAAGTTGATGTTGCGGAGTCCGAAGAAACAGTCTTCGATAATTCTTTGCAGAACAATTGTTACCTGAACAGGATTGTCCGGATGCAGAAGATTGAAGCCTTCCGGGAATTTATAAAGAGGCTGGAAATACGGATACATATCCGGGTGACTTTCCAGATTTGAAAAACCAGCCTGAGGGAACAGCTGTTCAAGAAGCTTGAGTCCAGTAAGAACTGTATTGTCTTTAATTCCTTTCTGAGGTGCCGGAGCAGATTTTTTCTCTTCCTTCTTTTCTTCAGGTTTCTGTTTTTCAGGAAGCAGAAGGTCGAATTTGTGAAGTTCAACAAATTTCAGAATATCAGCAATCTGAAGGCGGAAGAAATCGTCGTAGGTATTGAAAGTATCAGAACACATGCGCATAAGAAGGGGATAGCATTTTTTGATAATTTCATTGTTGATGTAAAGCCACTGTGTGATAGCCTGTTTAGCCATGTCCGACAGCTTGGCCTTTGGTGCATCAGGATAAGCGATTTCGTCGTTGTAGATTTCTTTAATCAGCTTTGGAATTTTGTTGTCACCATAGTAATAAACAGTAACAAGAGGTTTGTATAATGCTCTGATTAATGGAATCAGGTCCTGGACAATAAGAGGTTCCCCGATGCTCTGCAGGATATTGTATTCGCTTTTTATGGGAGACATTGTCCAGCCGGCAACCATTCTTAAAAATTTGAATTTGGAATCCTGTTCGTTTACGATTTTTGCTTTATAGGTTGCAGGAGAAATCTGGATTAAAGTTTTGATTACAGTAATGAAGGTTTCCATCTGTGCAATATGATTCTTCAAAGTATGTTCATAGAAAGACGGAATGATTCGTTCTGTTCCATTCTTCTGGAAAGAAAGAATGAAATTAAAAATACCATAGTTAGGTTTAATCTGGTATTCATAGCTCATCATTACTTTATTCATAAGAGAAGCGGTTTTCTTTGATACTGGAGGAAGAGTTTCCTTATTTCTTTTTTTTGCTGCAGTAGCAACGCCTGTTCCTGAAGTAGTTGTGCTGTTCATTGATGAGTCTCCTGAGCCTGATGATTGATTCCGTACAATTCTACCGGTGCCCTGTTTGGAACCGGAAATAGAAGAGGATCCTGAAGATGTTTTTTCGTACATGATTTCTCCGCCAAGAATATGAGTCATTTCTTTGGCTTCTGAATCAGTAAGGGAACCGATATTCTTCCTGGTTTTTTCCAAAGTTCCAGGTTCCCAATCTGCAGTTTTTGATCTGAATTCGTCAGACATGGACTACCTCCTTTTATGATCGGACAAGATTTTTTGAAACAATGCCCGGGAATTTTTTTAAATTTATTTTTTCACCGTCTTTTGTCAGGAGTACTCCCTCAAAAGTTCCGAAAATAGTTTTTGATGTGGTTCTCATTATCAGCAGATTCAAATCTCTTGACTGGGAAGAAACAGGAGAGAAGGTAAGGTCGATCATTCCTTCTGTGTCCTGGATAATCCAGTTTTTATCTGTTCCGAAAGGATGTGTAATTACAACCGGTGGAAGTGTAGTTATTGTATTATCTGTAATGAGAATATTGTTATTGTATTTTTCACTGTCTGCGGCATCGATGTTTGCAGTGGTAATTGAAAAGAGAATGTTTTTACTGCGGACTTCTCCGATTCCTTTTACAAGATTCGATTCTGTATGGAATTTATAATAGGCACGGTTCATCGAAACCAGTGCGATTCCGTCTTCGACCTTATGTTCCTGGGTTTTCTTTTCTGTAAAGGTGTGGAGACTGCCCTTTATTTTCATTGTGGAAAACCAGGTAGCAGAGCAGCGGGATGAAGTTGGAGCCGGATTTACAAACATTGTATCCGTGTGCAGCTCATCCTTTCTCATGGAAATCATTTTTCCCTTGGCTGAAGGGCGTACTTTGTCACCTTTTACAAAAAACTCACATTTGAAGAAATCATGATTGTCTTCCCAGAAAAGTCTGATGCGTCTGTTTCTCTGGTAGCAGGCACAGATTGCTTTTGTAGTTTTGGTAGGAACAAATCTTCTGGGAGCAGGCATAACTGTATGGTATGAATTTCTTTTTCCTGTTTCTTTATTCCAGAAAATTACTTCAGCAAGACCAAAAATCTTGAAATCACGGAATTCAACCTGTCCGATGAAATCTCCCAGATTAAAGGTATAAGTGAGACGGCTTTTTATACGTACGTTGGAAATTAAAGCGGGAAGTGGAATACCTGCATAAGGGGAACGCATTCCTTTTATGTCTAACCGGGAAGAAACTGATGAAAATGTTCCGAAATGAGCTTTCCCGTTTTCAACAATTTTTTTGGGAGGCTCATTAAACTGCCTAAAATACATTACTACTATTATATAACAAGAAAAATATTTATGTAAGCAAGGAATTATTTTTGTCCATTGCGGGGTTAAGGAGTATAATTAGAGAAAGTGGAGTTTCAGGAGGCAGTTTATGTCAATTAAATTATATTCGTTGGGTGCAGCTCAGGAAGTGACCGGTTCAAAACACGTCGTTGATGTTAATGGACGCCGGATAATGATTGACTGCGGAGCTTTTCAGGGAAAACGCAAGGAATCAGACCGTAAGAACCGGGATTTTGATTTTGATATGGATTCACTGGACGGAGTAATCCTTACCCACGGTCATTTTGACCACTGTGGACTTTTGCCTGTATTAACAAAAAAGGGCTACGAAGGAAATATTTACGCAACTCCGGCCACCCGTGATATTGCAAATCTTGTGATGATGGATAGTGCCCGCATTCAGGCCCGCGATGCAGAATTTCTGGCCAAACAGGCTGCAAAGAAAAAGGAAAAATTCCACTGGAAACCTTTGTTTGATGAAACTGATTGTGTCAAAACCGCAAATCAGATTATTTCGGTTTCCTATAACCGTAAAATGGCAATAAGCCGGAATGCTGAATTCAGTTTTTATGATGCAGGTCATATTCTGGGGTCAGCTTTTGTTTCCCTGGATGTATATGACGGAGACCGGAAAGTAAATATTCTGTATACAGGAGATATCGGTCGCAAACAGAAACCGATTATCAGAAATCCTTCTACAGAAGTTCCGGCTCCAGATTATATTTTCCTTGAAAGTACTTATGGTGACAGAAAACACGAAGAAACTGATTTTGCCATGAAGGAACTGATTCAGATTGTAAAGGAAACCTCCGCCAAGAAGGGTAAAATCATTATTCCGTCTTTTGCCATTGAAAGAGCCCAGGAACTGGTATTCTATCTTCATCTTCTTACAGACCAGAAAAAGATTCCTGTTGTTCCGATTTATGTGGATTCGCCAATGGCCGTAAATGCAACTTCGGTTTTCCGGGTTCATCCTGAATGTTATGATGCCCAGGTAAATGAAGCATTCCTGAAGCATCATAAAAATCCTTTCGGGTTCAGTTCGCTTTCCTATACAACAAGCGTTGAAGAGTCCAAGCGTCTGAATAAAATGGAAGGACCGTTAATCATTATTTCTGCAGACGGAATGTGTGAAGCCGGACGTGTTCTTTATCACCTTGCAAATGAAATCAGTAATCCAAAGAATACAATTCTGATTGTAGGATATATGGCAGAAAATACTCTGGGTCGAAAAATAAAGGACGGCCAGAAAGAAGTAATGATTCTGGGAGACAAATATGAAGTGAAGGCAGATGTTCAGACCATCAATGCCTTCAGTGCTCATGCCGATTACACGGAAATGCTCGATTGGCTGAAATCTATTGATACTTCAAATCTGAAAAAGATTTTCCTGGTTCACGGCGAAAAAGAAACAATAAAGTTCTTCCAGAATTTTCTTAATGAGAACGGATATCCTGATGTAGAGGTTGTTGAAGCCGAAAAGGAATATGAAATCTAACTGAAGCTTATTCCATTCCGAAGGTTTTTCTCAATGCCATTTCGTCATCAATGCGTTTTTTTGCTTCAACTTCGAAGGCCTTTTCTGAAGGCAGCCATGGATAAAGAGACTTCAGAATTCTGCAGCTTGCAACAGGATCACTTCCTGTAAGGTCCATTACGGCAAAATAATCCTTGAAGAAATCAGAGGACTGGATTTTTACAGGTTCAGCTTGGGAAGAAATGTCTGTAATTATCCATCTGTCTTTTTTGAAGGTGAGGGTTACTGTTTCTGTCTGCTTTTCGCAGAAAAGATCATTGGCTTCACTATGAACCATGTAGAACTGAACGGTCTGAACAGAAGTCAGTTTGTCATAAACTTTAATTCCTTTGTCTTCAGTAATCGGAGCCCGCTTGTCTTTTTTTACCGGAATAACCAGATCCATATCCTTTGGATTTCCGTTGATTGTAAGGTCTGAAATTCCATAGAGGCCGCCTTCTGTAATGCGGGTTTCATCAAGAAGGTCTGTAAAATATGCGCCGGGATTCTGAATGCCCCGGTCATGGGAATAAGCCATGCGGTTTTTGCTGACTACATACATCTGGCTGATTACATTGCCGTAGGCAGATGCTGTCCGACCTTTGGCACAGTCAGTAATGAAGACAGTGTCCAGATTATTAATGGCCTGATAGAAAGCTTCTGTAGTTTCTTCTGCAGTAAGCCCCTTTGTAGTTTTTGAAAGGCCGTCAGCTTTTATATTGTTTCCGATGATAACTGCCAGAATAAGGGCAGCAACTATTACAGTAATAATTACACCGGTATTTCTGCGAATTTTTCTTTTTGCATTAACACGGCTTGTTTTTTTTGTCATGTAATCGGCAGCTTTCTTTGAGATTTCTTCATCTGACAGTTTCGAAGTATTGTCTTTTGCGAGAAGAAACTCCTGAACGGGGAATTCAGAAACTGCTTTCAAAAAAGATTCCTGAAGACGGGCTGCTTTCTGTGCATCAGTTTCATTTTTTACCCTGTCTTCATTGATTTTGGCAACCAGAGTTTTTCTTTCTTTTTTACCCGGAATGTTTACAGTAGCCGAATTCAGTTCCAGTTCGCTGTTTATTTTTTCACCCAGTTTCTGATTGATTTCCGGAATACACAGTTCAACGGGAATGTATTTTTTATCCAGAATATCTGCGTTTCTTTCAATTACATCAACCGATGGAAAAGGGAATTTTTCGGTCAGAACTTTGTAGGCCAGATTTGAACGGGCAAAACGGAGAGCCTGGTTTCCCGAAAGAGTAGGGTTTATCCAGAGATTGATCTGACGAGCCTTTTCTTCATCTGAAAGTCCGGCAACAGAGCCTTTGTACAGGTTTTCCGGCAGGAACAAGGCTGAAAAATTATTTTCGTCCCCCATATCCAGAATAATGCTTCCGGCTCCGGAATATGGAAGATCTGTTTTGTTCAGGGCTGCATCAGTAAGTATTTCGATTACACGGAATGCAGCGGCAAAAGCCTGTTCGCCTTCCATCAGGGACAGAAAACTTTCAGCCTGTGAACCGAAAGGAGATTTTCCCAGATAGAAAACTTTTCTTCCGCCATCAGAATCAAAACTCTGTACATCCTGAAAGGTCCATGGGGAATATTCAAATGAATATTTATCTTCTGATTTTGAGACTTTTACAAAGGTGCCCTGTTCCGTGATGATAGAAGCAAAACTCATTTTTCCGAAGTTTTCTTCCAGAATCCCGGAGTTCAGTTTAATTGTTTCATTTTCAAAAGATATAATATTCATTTTTTTTCCTCTCGCAAATTATTGCTTTAGCGTTTTCCTTCAGGGGAGTAAAGGTAATCGAAGTAATCCATTCCTGTTGAGTATGTAGCATTGTTTGCTTTCATTGTCTTTTTGTAAGATTCCATACTTTTCCAGAAGGAATAGAATTCAGCATCTTTATTGTAAGCGTCTGCATAAATGCGGGCAGCTTCTGCATCGGCATTACCTTTGATTTCCTCAGACTTTCTGTAAGCTTCAGAAGTGATTTTTGCTTTTTCACTTTCCAGTTTACCCATCCATTCTGCTTTTTTACCTTCACCGTTTGAACGGTAGGCCTGTGCAACCTGGCTTCGGTCTTTGATCATTCTTGAGTAAACAGAATCTGTAAGCTGGTCAGTATATTTTACCTGGCGTGGAACGATATCAATAAGATCAATTCCATATTCTGCAAGGGTAACGGCTGCGTCATCTCTCATAAGGCGGCTCAGTTCTCTGCGTCCTTTTGTAATCTGATCATTTTCCGAAGAATAATTGATAAGGTTTGCAATTTCCTTTGCATCTTCGCTTTCTTCTTCAGTTACCTGATTGGAAGTGTCATTGATTGCATTTGAACTGCGTACAATTTCGCTGAGTCTGTACTGGGCAATTATTTTGCGTGTTGAAGAGTCTACAATATCACTGAGTTTTGTATATGACCCCTCCACAGTTCCGAAGTTTGAGTAGAACTTTGACGGATCAGAAATGCGCCATCTGGAAGTTGTATCAACAATGATAAGAGTATTTTCTTTTGTCGGCATTTCTTTCGGATCACCGTCCAGTGAAAGAACCAGACTCGGATAAGTGGTAATTGTGTCGATAAAAGGCATCTTAAGGTAAAGACCTGCTTCTGTGTGAGTATTTACGATTTTACCCATGCGGGTTACAACTACCTGGTTGCCTTCATTTACGATATAGAGTGGTCCAAGGAAAACTAAAATAATAAGAACAATAACGACTGTAATAAGTGTACCAAAAAATCTTTTCAATTTTGCTGTCATTAGTTTGTACCTCCCAGAGTTTTTACAGGAAGAACATTTTTAAGTTCGCTGTCGATAATATCGGCTTTCTGTTCGCCAGAAAGGATTTCTTCCATTGTTTCCAGATAAAGACGTTCACGGGTTACTTTTGGTGAACGTTTGTATTCTTCATAAACTGCATTGAAGCGTGCCACATCACCTTTTGCCATGTTAACACGTTCAGCGGCATAACCTTCTGCCTGCTGGAGAAGTCTGTCGGCTTCACCCTGAGCTTTAGGAACCTGAGAGTTGTAGGCTTCCTTACCTTCGTTGATAAAGCGGTTCATGTCCTGCTGGGCTTTGTTTACGTCTTCAAAGGCTTCCTGAACTCCTTCAGGAGGAACGATATTCTGGAGCTTAACGTCATAAACTTTGATTCCGATTCCAAGAGCATCAAAATTTTCATTCATTTTTGTTTTAGCCTGAATTTCAATATTATTTCGTTCAGTACTCATGATGCTCAGAATGGCACGGTCTCCAACAAGTTCATTGATTACAGAACGTGAAATATCGCGGATGGTGTTCTTTTTTTCATAAACACCAAAGAGCCATTGTTTTGGATTTTCAATTTTGTACTGGATAATCCATTCAACATTGATAATGTTCAGGTCGCCTGTAAGCATTGAACTTTCAGAAGTAATATTGTTTCTGTATTCACTGTCGCGGCCTGCTTTAATTGTGGCAAATCCGAACTGTTCTGTCTGAATTACCTTTACAGGAACATTGTAGTTTTTGTCGATTCCGAAAGGAAGCTTGAACTGAAGTCCGGCTTCTGTGGTCTTGAGATATTTACCGAGACGAGTAACAACAGCCTGTTCAGTTTCATCAACTACATAAAAACTTGAGAAACTGGCAATAATGGCAATAATTACCACAATCAGGGTAACCCATGCTGAAGGACTTGAAAATGGATTCTTTTTTCTGGCTTTTTTTACTTTTTCTTCTTCTGCCATAAAACTATCTCCTTTATTAAAAAAGTATATTTAAAAGATAGAAAAAATAGGAATAAAAAACAAGATAAATCATCCGGACATAAAAAAAACCGGTCTGGTGACCGGTTTTTCTTAATTTTATTCACATTTAGAGCTGACTTATGGTTACCAGCTCGAAATTTTCGTTCAGAAGGGTATTTATAAGTAAATCTATGTGTTCCCAGAGATTTTCAGGCATATTTTCCTGGGAAACTCCGACAGTTACCGGAACAACGCCTCCGCCTGTAGCTTTCATTAAATCAACATATTCTTCTATTAATTTAACCGGAGTAATATAGGCAGAACCATCTTCAATCTGGCGCAATGAAATATTGTCAGAGTTTTTATGGTATGAATTAACATATTCATAGCCCGCTTCATTTCCGGCTGTTTCTATGGAAGGGGAACTCTGGTAGAAAGGTGTATGCCAGAACAAAGACAGTTCTTTTCCGGTACACAGGTAGAATTCGTCTTCGTTACGGCCAAGGCCCCGGGCAATGAAGTTACTGTCAACAATGAAGGTTGTGTCAGTTAAATCGGTTGAGGTAAAGAACATAGAAGCACATTCGTAGCCGTTCAGAGCAATCTGTCTGGTCTGAGAAGGGTAACGGCGGATAAATTCCCCGTTGATGAAGAAGGTTCCCGGAATATCAAATCTGCTCAAAGAAGAAATGATTTTAGGAAGTCCGTCTGCATTATCATAAGCATCAAAAATCAGGGCAATTTTCTTTTTTGCATCCATTTTCTTTGTGCTTACGGAATATAAAGGTTTTGTTACAGCTTTTTTACTTAAGGTACGGACATAAAGGGCATTGTCAAAATATGGATTTGCCGTAGTTCCGCAGTAAACACGGTATTTCCCGTTCTGCAGATTATGGGTAATGTCCTGACTGTTTGATGAAGGTTTCCATTTTCCGTTTGCAGGGGAGTAGTAGAATCTTCTTCCGTCTGAGGTTTCGCAGGTGATGGCACCGCTTGTTGAATCCCAGAAAACTGACTGGGCTGAAGAAACAGTTACTGTTTCTGCTTTTTCGTTTCCTATGGTCCATCTGCGGATTGTTACATCGCCTCCGATAAAGAGGGAAGAATTGTTTTCCCAGACAACATTCAGAACTTTTTCTCCAGAAAGCTGGGCAATTCTGTTCCAGGAATTAATATCGTAAATATAGAGTGTGCTTCCCGCAAAGAAAGCAACCTTTGATTTGTCAGGAGACAGAACCGGTTCTCCGGAATCTTCAATTTCAAGAACCGACTGAGACTGTTCTCCCAGTTTCAGAACCATTCCCTGAACTTTTGTTGAATCAAAAGGAAGCTTTTCAAACCACAGAATCGGTTCTCCGTTTTTGTCCCAGAAAATCGAGTAATTGGCGAGGGAAGCTTTGGAATCTGTATATGGCTTTGAATAAACAATATTCATGTAATCGCAGGAAGAGAAAATTGTCTTGAAGTATGTGAAGTTTTTCTTGTCCTGTGCGATTACAAGAGATGTTGTGTCTGGACTGATTGAAAAGTTGTCATGGTTAGAATGGAACTTGAAAGGAAGTCTTCCGATTGGAGTTCCCTGACTGATGATTCCCGAATAAAGGCTTGTTGTATAAAGTTCCTTAGAATTGATTCTGTAAACAAGATAGTCATCAATGTAAACCAGGTATCTTGAAGAAGCCCATTCAACGGAATCAATCGAACCCCGTCCTATTTTTCTGTAGCGTTCTTCAACTTCTACGTCACGTCCCATTGCGTCCGGAGAGCAGAAGAAAACATTTCCCTTTTTTTCATAAAGGAGGATTGTTCCTTCAGGAGACCATTTTACAGGAACCTTGTCATAAGAGAACAGAATATTGTCTGCCAGTTCAATCTGCTTTCCTGTTGAAGTATTTTCCAGAAGAAGATTTCCCGAGGCCAGACCTGTTTTCTGAATAAGGCAGATCCATTTCCCGTCAGGACTTGCTGAATAGGGAGTTACAAAACTGGTTGTGAGAGGGATTTCTTCAGACTGGCGGATCCAGGAAAGGGAATCTGTGGCGGTGTAGTAGCGGGCAGTTCCAAAGCGGTTGCGGATCTGAAGAACAGGTTTGTTCATTAAAGACAAAAGTTCCATCTGTTCCGGGAAACAGGAAATCAGGTCTTTTTTTGAAGACGAAGTTTTTTCTATCAGCTTTGAGCGGAATGCAGATTTATAGGAATAAGAACCGGTAGTCTGATAATTCAGAATGTATACCAGTTCATCTCTGCTTGAAATGTCAGGGTTTTCAAAAGAGATATTTGCAAAAAGTCTGACTGAAAGAACCAGGGCTATTGCAAATATGAGTGTTTTTTTCATTTAGCCATCTCCGCACTTAATACAAGAACTGAAAGTTCTCTTTCCAGTTCATCAATCTGGCGGCCGATTTCTTCCATGTGATTGAACTGTTCTTCATGTTTTTTGTCTGCCAGGTTTCTTGTCATTATTTCCTGGTCAGATTTTAATTCCGAAGAAACTTTTGAAGTTCCGCACCATGGACAGAAAGGATAAGCTTTATCTGTTGTTCTTCCGCAGCAACCGCAAATTGACATGTTTGACATATTATTCCGCCTTTAATTAATTCATTTAGTTTTTAAGTACTGCCATCGGGTTTACAGGATTTCCGTTTTTGTAAACCGTAAAGTGCAGGTGTGGTCCTGTTGAATAGCCTGTGTTTCCTACAAGACCGATTCTGGTACCCTGAGTTACATAAGTACCTTTTGTTGCAATTATTTTTGACATGTGGGCATACAGAGTTTGATAACCGTTTCCGTGGTCAATAATAATGTGTTTGCCGTAAAGCCAGGTTTCTCCCGAGAAGATAACTTTTCCGCCCATTGAGGAATAAATTGGAGTTCCTGTAGGACATGCAAAATCCTGTCCTTTGTGATAACTCTTTTTTCCTGTAATCGGATCCAGTCGTGCACCGAAAGGAGAACTGATGCGGTAACTTGCCTTGATAGGGATAATGAACTGGTCACCCATAGCAAGATTCAGAGTCTTCTGGTCAAGCTTTGCTCCAGGAAGGAAAATTACCTGTCCCACCTGAAGAGTTTCATTTGTTAAATCATTTACATCAAGAATTGCATCCTGAGAAATATTGTTTTTTGATGCAATGGAAGCAAGAGATTCTCCGCTTTTTACTTTATAGGTAATTCCGTCCATAGAAGGAATTTTCAGTTTCTGTCCTGCACAGAGAGAACGGACATTTCCGATATCATTTACAGAAATAAGGGTTGAAATGTTTCCCAGTCCGAATTTCTTTGCTATACCGGAAATTGTATCGCCTTTCTGTACTTTGTAAGTCTGGAAGGAAACCGGCTGAGTGAAAACAATGGCTTTTGTAAAATCAGCGTCTGTAATGTCACCGTCTTCAGAAATGTTTCCGTAGTTTTCCATGGCAAAATCCGCCATCATTTTATCAAGCCGTGCGATTTCCAGTTCCGGATCTGCCTGAAGGGTAAGTGGAGATGTATGTTTTTCCTGCCAGCTGGCGAAACAAAGTATTCCTGCCGCAGCACACGAAACCAGAATAAAGGCCAGGATTGTAATAAGCAGAGCCTTGCCGTGCTTTTTGATTGTATTTCCGGTTTGTGTAATACCGCTTCCCAAAGTGATCAAAAAAGATTTGAAAGAGAATACTTTTGGAAGTTTTATAACCTGTTCTGTCTTTTCAGGAGACTTTTTTGTCAGCTGGAAAGGTGATTTTCCCTTCGTTTTCTTAGGAAAACTGATCTTTTGCCTCATTTTTACTGAAACAAGAGGAATTCCCCGGGCTTTTGAAGAGTAATTTGCGTAACTGTATATTTGCATATTCTGAATATCGGAGGAAAATCCTTTGTGTATTAGAAAAATTCTGAATGCTTGAGAAATAGGGTAATAAAGAGTATTATTAAACTGTGGCTGGGGAAAACGATTCTTTTTTTAAACCAATAATATGTAAAATCATTCTCGTTCTGGCAGGATTAGCGGTCCTGGGAATCATTGTCCAGTTTACACGTCTTGCTTTCATTCCGGTTTCAACCTTCAGCAACCAGGAGTTCGAAAAGGAAAGAGGTTCCATTGTAGACAGAAACGGAGCACCTCTTGCAGTTCAGACCATGTTCTATGACATCGGGGTGAATCCGGGAAAAATCAAAAACGAAGAAACCTTTGCAGAAAATATGGCCATGGCTCTTGGAATGTCCAAAGATACAGTTCTTTCTATTATACAGAGCCGCAGAAATTCAAACTTTGTTTATTTGAAAAAGAAGGTTGATCAGGGCGTTTACACTGATGTTAAGGCTGTAATTGATGATTACGATTACAATTACGTTACGGCTGATAAAGTGGACGGACGAATCTATCCTAACCATTCGCTGGCCGCACATTTAATCGGATATATGGGTTCAGAAGGAAAGGGTATGAGCGGAATCGAATATTCCCAGCAGGATATCCTTTCTTCCAAACAGAACGGTGACGCATACGAAGCCGGAAAAAATGTTTACCTGACAATCGATGCAAATCTGCAGTACAAGCTGGAACAGATTGCCTATGAAACAATGGCTGAGACCCAGTGTGAAAGCATGATGATGATTGCCTGTGAGGCCACAAGCGGCGAAATCCTTTCTTATATCAGTTTGCCGGAAGTAGATTTGAATGATTACGGCAGCTCAACCCAGGAACAGCAGTTTGATCATATCCGAATGGAAGCTTATGAACCTGGTTCTGTTTTCAAAATTTTCACAGTTTCCATTCTTTATGACGAAGGCAGAATCAAGCAGGAAGACGGTTTCCTCTGTGACGGAATGTATGAATACAAAATTCCTCGCGGCGAAACAATCAGAATTAAATGTCTGGAACACCACGGTTGGATTACAGCAAGAGATGCAATCAGTCTTTCCTGTAACGATGCTATCGGACAGATTTCTGACAGAATCGGCGAAGATGAATTTATTGCCAGAATCCGGGGCCTGGGCTTTGGACAGAAAACTGGAATTGAACTTTCAGGAGAAACTCCGGCACTTGTAAAAGATACCAGTTCTTCTATGTGGTCGGCACGTTCAAAACCTACTATTGCAATCGGTCAGGAAATTACAGTTTCTGCTTTGCAGATGGTACAGGCAGCAACAGCCCTTGCCAATGGCGGTATACCTGTAAAGCTTTCTGTAATTTCAAAAATTACAAACAAAGACGGAACAATTTATTACGAACATAAACCGGAATACAAGGAAAGGGTTTTCAAAAAATCTACAGCCGATTATGTCCTGAGCTGTATGGAAACAACTTCTCTCCGCGGAAACGGAACCCGTGCAAATATTTCGGATATTTCAATCGGAACCAAAACCGGTACTGCACAGATGGCAGATAAAAATACCAGAGGCTATTCGGATACCGATTATCTTTCAAGCTGTATCGGTGTATTCCCGACAGACAATCCTGAAATCATTCTTTATGTAGTTATTGAAAAAGCAAAGGGTGAAGTTTATGGCGGACGAATTGCAGCTCCTGTCATCCAGAAAGCAGCCAATGAAATTCTGGATCACCTGGGAATGAGCCGTGGTGGTGCTGCATCCCTTGAACACAACGGAATGATAACAATTCAGCGCGGAAATACAGTTCAGGTCGGTGATGTTGTTCCTGATTTTACAGGACTTAATAAGCGCGAACTTTCTCCGCTTCTGGACAGAACCGATTTGAATATAAACATCAACGGAAGCGGATGGGTAACAAGCCAGAATCCTGAACCTGGAACTCCTGTTTCGGAGAACATGACAATTGGACTCTATCTGGAATAAAAATATTTCTGCTTTCCAAAAACGTTTTCCATCTCTCTTCGATTTATACAAAACCCAGATTGATTTTATTTCTTCAAAGAATGATTTGTCAGAAAGCCCGGAACTTTTGTTTCAGGAATTTTTTTCTTTCTGGAAACTTGAAAAAGCCAGAACCGGTTTCTGGACAGCAAGTGAAAACGGAATATTCCTTCATTCAAAATACAGACCTGAAGGTGCACAGTTAAATATAGAAGAATCTTCTTCTGAATCCGATGTTCTTGTGGTTTGCGGATTCGGTCTTGGGTATGAAGTTGTTAATCTCTGTCAGAATAAAAATTTTGCAAAGCCTCTTGTTCTGCTTGAACCTGATCCTGCCAGATTTTTTGCAGCCCTCTGCGTCCTGGACTGGACACCTGTTTTTGAAGTGCGGAAACTTGTTGTTGCTTTATCTTGTCCCATCGATCAGATTATTCCTTTGTGTCAGAACCTGGAACCGGAATCAAAAATAAAATATTTTCTTAATCCTGCTTTTGTAAAACACGACGAAGAATATTTTATTACTGTAAAAAAACTTCTGGACCGTAACATCAGCAAGAACCAGATTAATGAAAACACACTGAAAAAATTCGGAAAGCTCTGGGAACGGAATGCCCGCATGAATTCTTCCTATGCTGCCCGCTGTGACGGTGTGGAAACTTACCGCGGGGCTTATTCAAGTGATGAAAGACCATGGCTCTTGCTTGCTGCAGGGCCAAGTCTTGAAAAAGTTTTGCCCCGTCTCAAAGAGCTTTCGGAAAAAACAGTTACCATTTGTGTGGACACGGCTTTGCGTGCTGTTCTGAAAGCCGGCGTGGAACCGGATTTTATAGTTCTTACAGATCCGCAGTTCTGGGCTTACATGCACATTGCCGGACTTAAATCACCATCAAGTACATTGATTGCAGATGCAGTAAGTTATCCTTCGGTATTCAGATTTCCATGTAAGAAAGTGATTATAAGTTCCAGTAAGCTTCCAATCAGTAAAGATTTGCTTGCTACATTTAAAGGTAAAGGGGAACTTGAAAGCGGCGGGTCAGTTGCAACAGTTGCCTGGAGTTTTGCCGTTATGGCCGGAGCAAAAAAAATCTATACTGCAGGACTGGATTTGTCTTTCCCCAAAAAACAGACCCACATAAAGGGAAGTACTTTTGAACAGGCAGTTCACAAAACTTCACTCCGCACAGTCAGCTCAGAAAAGCGTACCAGCGATGTAATGTTCGGTGCGGATATTTCCAAGGCAAAAGATTATAACGGTAATGAAGTCCTTACCGACAGCCGCATGAAAATGTTTGCCTGGTGGTTTGAAAGCAAAATCGCCGCCACTCCCGGCGTGGAAACATTTACCCTGTGCCCGGAAAGTATGTGCATTCCGGGAGTTAGAGTGGGGGAGATTTAGGGGTTAGTTTACATTAAAGTAGAGAGTGGTTGTAATAAGATCGTTCGTGTTTTCAGGTCTTGCTTCGATAAAAATTTTATAAGTTTTTCCAGATTTAAAGTTTTCTGAATCCAGAGTCAATTGTATGGTTATACTTGAAGCCCAATCAATAAAAATATGTGTGTCATCTGATATTTCAGAAGCAGTAAGTAATGTACGATTATTACTTATATCTTTAAGACTTATTCGCATGAATTCATATTTGAAACTATTTCCTCCAATGACTTTATTATCCAGAACAAATTTTAAGGTAGCATTATTGTTATAACTAAGCGAAGTATTAGTAGAATCAAAATCTTCATCTTTTATTTTGTTGTTATTAATTTTCATCCTCTGTGTAATTCGTTTTTCAAGGGCCTGTTCTTGTTCTTCTATAGTACCGTTGCTTTCATTTGGTGCAATAAATTCATATTGAGCCCATAAATCGATATTTTGATAATTGCCATTGCTATTAGAGAAAGGATTGTATGGACTTGAATAAATGTTATTTGTATCCGCTAGTTGAGATTCACTTAATAACGGATATTTTCCCCAGCATTTAAAGTATAGAATTCTATCGTTTTCTAAAATATAAATTTTCTTTCTGTCGTTTTCAGTAGCAAATGAAATTAAGTTTTTGTCTGAATCAGGACCATAGAAAGTATAACTATCTTTTAAGTCACCGGTGTTTATTTGGGCTAATCCATTTCCTAGTGAAACCTCTTCATTATTTGAACCACCATTAAAATGAAAAGTCACACTGTAAATATTTAATGGAGATGAGTTAGAATAAGAAATCCATTCGGATCTGTTTGAGTTATTAACAGCACAAATTTCCGCCTTGATTCTTCGTCCTAATGGTATTCTTGCAACAAGAAGTCCTATATTTTTCTGTTTCTCCTCTTCAGTATTGGCTTCATCATATTTTCCATCCATATCCTTCAGGTTTCCACTAATGCAAAGGAATTTATTATCAGAAATATTTGAGTCATAAATTTTAGTAAACGTTGAATCATCTAAATCGGTTAGTTTAATTTCAAATCCTGTTTCTGTATCAGAATTATCTTGCCATGTGAATTTACATGTATAGTAGAGACCATCTGCTGATGCAAAATTTTCATCATTTGTTTCAAGTGGAGTAACTGTAAAATTACTTGGCGCTGCAGGAGGTTCTGAAACAAGTTTTGGAATTTTTACCGTCGTACTTGTTTCTCTTCCAGGGAAAATATTTATCTGGTCAGACCATACCCATTCACGGATAGTGTAATTAATTGTTTCGCTTGTACCCGGGTCAGTGTAAGAAACTTCTTCATAAAATGAAACAATGAATTCATAGGAACCCGGGTTTATCTCCAGGTTTTTTGAACTGTCTGCTGTGTCTTTAGGTGCGAATGAGTATTTGTCAGTTGAGCCATCATTTGTAAATGTGAAGATTTCTTCTGCAACAATTCTTTCCGCGCCGGTTTTATTGTATCTGTAAATCCCGGCTTTAACTTTTATGTTCTCAAGGTTATCACCTGTTACCCCGATATGGTCGGAAACTGTCCAGCCAGAAAGCGCAATATCAACAGTTGCGGTTCCTTTTGTAGAAAGTCCGTCAGGAGCAAGAATGAAATTTACAGGAGAACTGTCATTTGTATAATCACAAACAGTACTGCCCCAGAGAAGTGCGTTCTGTTTGATTTTTGTAAGGTTTGAAAGGTCAAGGCCAGGCTCATCTTTTACGGCAACCAGAGTCAGAACCCAGATTCCCCTTGGAATATCCATAGAGAATTCTCCGGTTGTATCTGAAATCTGGTTGATTTTTGAAGGTCCGATTCCAATGTTCTGCATATCGGAACTTTTTTGTCCGTAAAGATAGAAAGCATAATTCTGACTTGCCATTACTGGATTTATGGAACGGGCTGAAGGTGACGATTCTGATATCAGCTCATCTGAAGTAACTTTATTGTAATTCAAAATAGTGGCTCTGAGTCTTACAAAACCTGAACCTAAAACTGTGCTACTGTCACTGACCCAGATGTTATCGGTTAAAAATCCGGAACATGCAGAACAGAAAATAAGGCTGCAAAGTAAGAGAGAGGTTGTAAATGAACGTAATAAAATTTTCTTCAGTTTATTCATAAATCGTTATAAAAGTACCTGCCGGTTTCCCGGCAGGGTAGTGGTTATATCATTACTGTACAATCAATACGAGAGTGATTGTGTCTGTAAGATCTGAATATGGAAGTCCTGCTTCAATTTCAATCAGGTAACGGCTTCCGGATGTACAGCTACCAACATAAGAAACAAGAGTGTTATTAGCTGCTGTGCTTACATTGTCCAGTTTTGTTGTAGAAATAATAGTTGCGTTTCCGTCAGCAGTTTTTACTGTTGCCTTGATGTAGTCAAATTCTTTTCCAACTTCACAGGCTGGCAGTGTCCATCTGATGTAGTTACCATCACTTGGGTCGTATTCCAGAGAGTAATCATTTGTGAGGTTAGCAGCGGTTGTCCATGTAGAAGCATTGTCACCAACTTGATACTGAAGGTTTGCAACATCAAGCTTAACGTCTGTTACGAAGCTCCAGTTCAGTTTTTTTGAATACTGTGCATAAAGTTCTAGGTTCTCATAACCGTAGTAAGAGTCCAGTGTTGTAAGGCTTTCAACTACAGAATCAATGTCATCAAGACCACCAAGGAATTTCCAGTCAGTTACCGTTGCTGGATCACCAATAGCAGTACCTGTTGCTTTACTGTAATAGTATTTTGTTGTAGTAACCACTGTTCCGTTTTCCTTTTCCTGGACAATTACTTCTTTCATGCCTTCATTATAGCCTTTGGTTGTGTATGCAGCAGGGATTGCCTTGTCTGTTGCAGAACGGTTTACAACATCAGCTGCCGGAGTGCTTACAGGTGCTGCAATCACAGTTGAACCGTCTGTATCAAGCTTTGTCCAGCCCGTAACGTAAACACCACCTTTATTAAGTCCGCTTGCACTGCGATCATCGTATGCATCCCAGTATTCAACACCTTTTGCATCTACAGGACCAAATACTTCATGATAAGTACCTTTGATAGAGCCTGCTTCACCACTATTCAAATAATATTTGATAGAGTAGTTGTTGATTGTTTTTCCGGCAAAGAGTTTATAGCCAGAAGCTTCTGTGAATCCTGTCAGTGAAACATATGTCCATGCAGATTCTCCCGAAGGGTTTACTGAACGGATACGTGCTGTATATTCTTTTCCCAATGGAAGGAAGAGAGTAATTGATTCACTGTTGGCATTAAGGGAACCTGTTACATACATAGAAGTGTCTCTTACAACGTTCATGTCATAAGAAGACCAGGCATTTGCACCAGTAACTGTAGCATCACCAATTGCATCATTTGTATTGGTTCCTGAAAGCTTAACAAAACTAACTTCCTTATTAGCTTCATCCCAGAATACAGGGTTTGCATCAGTAGGGGCTACCTGACCGTTAGCCATATTCAGTGTGAAGGCAGCATCTTTT
Organism: Treponema sp. UBA1747; assembly: GCA_002315375.1. Lineage (GTDB taxonomy): Bacteria > Spirochaetota > Spirochaetia > Treponematales > Treponemataceae > Treponema_D. Next base: position 47,444 of record DCHR01000013.1, read on the forward strand.
TTTCCTGCAACCCCAGAGATTTCTGCAATCTGAAGTTCGAAGTTTGTTTCATTAAGGATTTCATTACTATCAGCATCATATTTATCCCAGTCAAATTTTACCTGATAACTCTGCGAGTCCTTTGCATAAGTATTTGACTGAGTCTGCTTATTTTCAGGAGTATAAGGATCATCAACAGCAACTTTTACTGAAGCATGGAGATAACTAGGAGCTCCCGGAATGGCATTGAACAAATGAGGAATAGAAATATTTTCATCTGTAACATCAAAAGGGAATACCATAAGGTCCTGAGAGTAAGAGAAAATAACTTTTCCGTTCAGAATGAAATCCAGAACAAAGTTATAGATTCCAGGGGCTACCTCTTGCCCTTTTGCAGTGTAGTTGATGTATTCTTCATCATCAGTTGTTTCTGGTGTACCTTTGCCATCAACTGCAATTGTCAAAGGTGTTGAAGCATCCTCTGTAGAAGCTACAGTAGCTGATACTTCTGCACCTGTTGTGATGTTTGCAAGGTATGCTTTGATTTCCAGGTTTTCGAATTTTTTACCTGTACCCATTTCATCCTTCAGTGTCCATCCTTTGAGATAGATATTGAAATTAACAGTACCAGTGTGAGAAAGACCTTCAGGACTCAGTTTGAAGTCTACATTAACATCATTCTTTTTTGTAAGGTCGACGTAGTCTTTTGCAAGGAGCATTGAAGTTCCTGCAAAGTCTGCAGAATCAGGTGCAGTTGTACCTGTTTCTACAACAGCAAGAACAAGGTTCCACTGTCCGTATTCCATTTCAAAGTCGAAGGTTCCGTTTCCGCCAGCGATGTTGGCAGAATCGATTTTGGTTGGTCCCCAGTGGTTGGTTCCCATTTCACCGTAAAGGTAGAAATCATATCTTGAGGCACTTACAGTTGGTGTAATTGTACGGGCTGCTGATGCCTGTCTCTGCTGAACATCATTTTTGTTTGCAGAATCGAGGATAACCTCTTTATAGTTTGTAATATTGGCATGCATAACTGCAGTTCCGTAGTATTTTACGGAATTGTCAGAAACCTGACCGTTAAACACACCGTTACAACCTGTTACTGATGCAGCCAGAAGCATTGCGGCTAACGCTGCAAATAATTTGTTGTGTCTAGTCATAGACTCTCCATTTTGTAGAAGTTTAGTACATGGTACAACGTACCATTTTGTTTATTATTTAAGATTTCCTCCTTGACTTAGTCCTCCATTGTTTCCAGATAGTACTGATCGTAGATAACAAGTTCACACACATCCTCGTAAATGTTTCCGCGTGCATCTGCTACCTGCAGTCGTACTTTATAGGTTCCAACGGTCAATTCTTTGTATTCAGGTACAAAGAATCCAAAACTTTGGCTTTGACGTTCCTCAAGGGGAATGCACTCTAAAAGTGTTTCTTTTATAGTGTCTTTACCCGTCCAGATTGCATTCTTTTCTTTTTCAAGGGAATACAATGTCCATAAATAACGTGAAGCTTCAGGTGCTACCAGCGCAAAGCTCATGCGGTTTCCGACCGAATAGGTGGACAGCAGCATACAGCTTTCATTAAAGCCTTCGTCACCAGGCTTCAATGAATTGTCGTATGGTACATCACGCTCCAGGAAGTTTTCGTTCAAATCCGAAAGCATTCCCATTACGTTGTTTTTACAAGAAGAAAGCAGTAATCCTGTTAATGCCAGAAGCATGTAAAGCAGGAAATAAAGCTTCCCGAATCGCTTTGTCATTTTTTTCATCCGCTTCCACCTGCCTTGATTCTCCAGCCGATTCCTGCCTGAACACTGAAGCCAAGCCGGTAATCGTAAAGAGCACCTAAAACAAACGACGTCTGGCGCCAGCTTACGCCTGCCAGAAGATCTATATTGAAAGACGGATAAAAATCCTTTAAGCCGTATTCAGGGAACCAGAAGGTATCTACGGAGACACCCGGTCTGATTTCAAAGAAATATCCTATGTTCTTCATGAATGGTTTTACGTAATAACCTGCAGTTCCGGATATTTTTGGTGCAAGAATATAAGGGGAGTGGAGTGTGTTTCCCGTATTCAAATCAACATATGCGTAAGGGAATTTAGGGTTAGGAATACAGAAGCCCATTTCTGCAAATCCGCCGAAGTAGAATCCCTGGAATGGTTTTTTGAAAAGGTACCCCAGTTGAGGCGTAATGTTCAGGGCGTACGGATAATTTGGTTTTGAAAAAGTTACACGCATGTCAAAGTTGTGCAGTCCCATATCGGAAGAAACAATTTCTCCGTACTGGTCGAAGGTTCCGGCCCCGGTTCCGCCGTAGAAAGTTCCGCTTCCAAGGCGAGGTTGAGGGGCAGTGGTTTCAAGGAATACATCTTTTACGTTCAGAATGAAAACAACACCGCTTTTATGGCTTACAAGAACCCGGTCATAATTTTCTGAAAGTTCGAAATCCAGAATTTCTGAAATAGAAAAATATGGAAGGTATCCTTTTGCTTCCATGGTGTTAAAATCGTATACGTAAATATTGTTGTCGGTAGAAAGAATGAAAATATATTTTCCGTCCGGAGAAAGTCTGAAGGTTTTCATTTTTTTCAGACTCTGGAATTCTTTGATAACCTGTCCTTCAAAATCGCGGACAACAATGAGTTTTGAATTTTCTGCACTGATAATATTCTGTGAATCCGGAGTGAACTCAACGGGATACTTGTTATCTTTTGGAGACTTCAAGGTTGTCAAAAGTTCTCCGTTTTTCAAGTCCCAGATATCAATAAAGCCGTCTTTGGAAAGGCTGGCCAGAAGGTCAGATTTCTGACTGAAGCGGAGGGAAGTAATTGCCTCAGACTGAACAAAGAAGTCAGTGTTGTAAATCTGGTTTGTAAGCTTAAGCTGCATGGAAAGGATTATGCGTCCGTTTTCATGACCAGTAGCAATAAAGGTTCCGTCAGGAGAGAATGCCGCGCTTCTGATCGGGCTTTCAGGGTAATAGTTCTTGGAAATATATTTTTCACTTAATGGCAGCTTGCGGATTGCAACCTGGTTTGTATTTGTAAGGGTGAAAATATCTTTCTGTTTTGATTTGGATTTCAAAGCGCCTTCCAGGTGAACGATAAAGCCTTCTGAAGGAATAATTTCTTCCTTTGAATTATCAGAAGTACTTACGAGCCATGCTGTATCATCTGCCAGGGCAAAGAACTGTTCATTTGAAACCCATCCAATCTGTTTTACTCTTGTCTTCAAATCCATTGCAGGATGCGGATAAAGAATAATTTCTTTCAGAGGAGGATTTTCAAAAGGATTTGTGCTTAATTCGGGAGGCGTATCCAAAGGTTTTTCTTCGGTAATAACCGGTGTTTCTGATGGTTTTTCCAGTGCTTTGGCCAGAACAGCAGTGTTTTCTTCCGGAGTTTCCAATGCTTTGGCCAGAACAGCAGTGTTTTCTGCAGGAGAGTCCGTTAAATCCACAGAAACCTCGGCTTCCTGACTGAAAAGCCTTAAAACGAGAAACATTGAAATGAGAATAAAAAACAGTTTCTTATTCATATCCTACCGATTCGGGTATAGTAACCCGAAACTATTATCGGCAGGGCGAAGCAATAACTTGAGAAAAAAGTGAGTAGATAAAATTTAGATATTTATTGATAGTTTATTTAGTTTGATTAGAGAATTTATTACCAAGCAAGGAAATATTGGAGATTTTTCCGCTCAATAAGGTGGTGTTGAAGATTTATCCACAAACATGATGAGAAGATGTGGAATTTTTGTGAAATTAGATTAAATTGATAAGTTTTCCAGGTGTCAGATTATAAGCCGAAGAACCATAATCCAGAGCTGCTGTTCCATGGCGCCAAACCGCGGTAATAGCCGCATCTTCTGCAGAATATCCCTGGGTCAGGAGGGAAGTGATCATGCCGGCCAGGACATCTCCGCTGCCGCCTTTGGCAAGTGCCGGACATCGGCCTTTGTGGATATAAATATTCCCTTTAGAAGCAATAAAAGTATTGGCACCTTTCATGACAACTGTAATGTTCGGAAGTTTTCTGGTGAGTTCACGTCCTATGGAAATACGGTTATCAAGAGCTTCTGCGGCTGTATAGTCAGTTTTTAAAATCCGGTTTGAAAGAAGGGCCAGTTCTTTTGCGTGAGGAGTAAGAACAATTCTTCCGTTTTCGATTTTGTTCAGTTTTTTTAAGAGAACATCCAGGTCCTTGTAGCTGAACATATCTGCATCAATTACGCAGGCCGGGTTTTTACTGCTTGTGAACCAGTTTTCAAAAAGATTAATTGTGTTTTCGATTTCAGGCTTTGCAGTATCCCCAAGTCCGCTTCCAATCTGGATTGCTTTTGTAGTCTTTGGAATAGTTTCTGTAATCATCAGTTCCGGACTTATTTTGAACTGTTTCAGGTTTGAATAATCTGTTTTGAAAAGAGAAGTAAGTCCCGACCCGAAGTTCTTGGCAGCTTCAGCGCTTAATATTGACGCTCCGCTTTTTTCCCCTGCAATTATTAAAGAATGTCCGTATGTTCCTTTATGGGAATTTGTGTTCTTTCTTAACGGGAGTTTTACATCACTTTCTTCAAGGAGGAAGATGCTGTGTTTTTTGTTTGCAGGTGAAGTAAAAATATTTTCTGAAACTCCAAGTTCCGAAACAATAATCCTTCCACAAACCTGACCTGCTTTGTCTGAATAAAGGGACGTTTTATGAGTGCCCATGGTTACGGTAATGTCAGCAAAAAAGGAGAGGGCGCTTGGAATGTCACAGGCAATGCGGAATGCCTGTGACAGGTTTGCCTTTTCGAAAAGCTTTTCCCATTCCGAAGGGAGTTCTCCGTGAAAACCTGTTCCAAAAACACAGTCAACGATAATCTTTGATTCAGGCGTTTCAAGTTCTCTTGAAAGTTTTTTTTCTGAAAGAAAGGGAACCTTGAGCTTTACGCACATTTCCCCCTGAGGTTTCCCGTCTTCAGTTTGTGGAAGAACAGGGCAGTAAACAGAAACAGGAATCTTTCCGTAAAGCATCCTTGCACAGACCAGCCCGTCTGCACCGTTATTCCCTTTTCCGCAGAGAAAAATAACCTGTTCATAATCAGCGGAGCCTGAATCCCATTCTGCCAGAATGACCTCTGAAAGGGATTTTGCGGCATTTTCCATCATTAAATATGGAGGAACTGAGTATTTTTCTTTGAATGCTTTTTCGGCTTCAGCCGGATTTTCAAAAACAGGTTTCATATTATTTCAGAACGGTTTAATGTATTTTCCCTGTCTTACGGCTTTGCCGCAGACAGAGGTGAATTGAAACAACCAGTGGTATAGGAATCAAAAGAATATTAATCCTAAAATTCCAAGCGGAATAAGGTAAGCTGCAAACCAAACGATTTTACCTTTGCGGATCATTTTCATTAAATAGGTTAATGAAATGTATCCTACAGCAAAGGCTGCTGCACAACCTGCAATGACAGGGGCTGCACCAACTACTTCATTCACATCACCCAGGTCTTTCAGTTCCAGAATAAAGGCACCAAGAATTGCAGGAATACTAACGATGAAAGAAAAATCACCAGCAGTCTTTCTGTCCATTCCCACATAAAGGGAACCTGCAATTGTAGAACCGGAACGGGAAATTCCAGGAAGTGTTCCAAGTCCCTGCATAATTCCTACAACAACTGACTGAAGAAGGCTTACAGGTTTTGGTGTGTTTACAGCAGGCTGGTCAGGATTTGCGTTCTTTGCAGGACGAGGATGTTTTTCGATATATGAAGAAAGAATCAGAAGAATGGCAGTGCAGATAAATCCGGCACATACAGCTTTCATCGGAATATCAGAAATAACCTTGCTTGTGAAAACCCCGATTGCTCCCGTAATGATTGTGGCAACGATAAGGGCAATGATTGCTTTTCTTCCATATTCATCTGTTCCAGAAATCATGTCTTCAGGATCAGTTGTTTCAGGCTGAGGTTTGCGTGCAATCCAGCGTCCGAAGATTTTCAGAAGATTCCAGATTTTTTTTCTGAAATAAAGACATACACTGGCCAAAGTTGCCAGATGAAGGAAAACGTCAAAAAGGACAGGCACTTCTTCCAGACCGAAAAGAGTCTGACAAAGCTGCAGGTGTCCTGAAGAGGAGATAGGAAGAAATTCTGCAAGTCCCTGCAGGCTTCCCAAAATAATACCTTGAAATACAGTCATAAAATTATAATAAATGAAAAAATGGATAAAAAAAAGGGCTGTCTGCTCACAACTTCAGACAGCCCAAAACTTGATAATGGAGGGAATTAACCCTTAACACTACCAAGAGCAACACCGGAAATAATATACTTTGACAGGAGGAAATATACTATAAACAGTGGCAATACCGTAAGAGTAAGTCCGAGATAAATTGATCCGAACTCTGTTTTGTAAATATCACCGCGGAGCAGTGAAACCATCATTGGCATTGTGTACAGGTTAGAGTCTGTCAGGATAACCTGAGGCAGGAACAGTTCATTCCATTTTGAAACGAAACTGAAAATAGCCTGTGTAGCAATAGCCGGCTTCATGATTGGAAGGGCGATGATGTTGAATGTAAAGAATTCTTTTGCACCGTCGATACGTGCTGATTCAATAATCTCAAGAGAGAGGGAAGGAATCATGTACTGGCGCATGAAGAATACCATTGATGGGGCAGCAATGCCCGGAATAATCAGTGGAAGGAAGTTGTTTGTAAGTCCAACTTTGTAAATCATCTGGTAGAAACCGATAGTAACGATCTGTCCCGGTACCATCATAACGGCCATGATGAATGTAAAGAATGGACGGCGAAGTTTCCATGAGTAAACAACCAGAGCATAAGCTGTCAGAGTAGAGAAGTAAACTGAAAGACCTGTTGCACCAGTTGAAATGATGATTGAGTTTATGAAACCGCGTAACGGATTAAAGCTTTTTCCGGTCAGAATCTTAAGGTTGGCCAGAAGATATTTTGACGGAATGAGCGAAATAGCGTGCTGCTGGATTTCGTATGTTGAACGAGTTGCGTTTACTACCATCTGGATGAATGGGAACAAACTCAAGAATGTAAGAAATACACAAACAATATAAACAAATACTTTGAATACAATATTTCCTGCTGTTTTTTTCATTATTTGTTTCCTCCCTTCGATGTAGTTTTACCGGCGGCTTCAGCTTTAAGAGCTTTCTGCTGTCTGTTGTATTCGCGGATTCTTTCTTTTTCAGCTTTGTGCATTTTAGCTTCGTCTTTATCGCGGAGCATGTAGAAGATGATTGCCGAAAGAATTGCGATAATGATGAACATAAGCATAGAAGCAGCGGCAGCGCGGTTGAACATGTAAGAACCTTTGAATGCCTGGTTGTAAATGAATACACTTGCTGTAAGTGTTGCATTGTCCGGACCAGAGTTCTGCATAAGCAGGGAAGGAATATCGTACATCTGCAGACCACCGATTAACGAAGTAACCAGAGTGAAGAGCATGATTGTTTTCAAGTTTGGTAAAGTGATTTTGAAGAACTTCTGAACACCGTTTGCACCGTCAATTTCTGCAGCTTCAAAGATTTCAGGGCTGATACCAAGAATACCTGATGTAAGAACGATCATTGTATAACCGTACCACATCCAGAACTGAATGAAGGCAACAATAAGACGTGCTGCTGTTTTTGACTGCGGGAAGTCAAATTTTGGATATCCTAATCTTTCAAGCAGATAGTTTGCAGGGCTTACAGGGTAAGCGAAGAGGGAAGCGAACAGAATAGCGATTGTTGCGGCAGTAATGATGTTAGGCATGTAGAAAACAACTTTGAAGAAGCCTTTTCCTTTAATATCATTCTGTTCGTTTGTGAACCAGGCTGCAAGAACCAGGGCCAGAACAATCTGAGGAATGAAGTTAATAATCCACATCATGAATGTGTTTTTAACTGCAATCTGGAATGAACGGTTAAAAAGGACTGTCTTAAAGTTTTTGAACAGTGGTGTAGCAAGCGAGAAGTTTGTACTTCCAAGACCTTTCAGATTTGTGAATCCGATAAAGGCTGTGTAAATAATCGGGTAGAGAGTACAAATACAAAATGTCAGAACAAAAGGAATGGAAAAGATGTATCCATATTTTGCGTAAGAAATTCCTTTATGTTTTAAATCTTTATTTTTCATAGTTTCCTGTCTGATTTTTTTTGATTTTGACTGGTAAAAAATAGGGCTGTCCTGAAGCATTCTTGCTTTTGGACAGCCCCTTGTTATGAACTAATTTATGTATTAGTCAACAATGATGTCCAGGTTGTCTGCAACGTTCTGTTTGAAGTCTTTGATAGCCTGTGCTTTTGTTTTGTTTCCTGCTGCGTATTCGCGAACCTGATCACGGAAGTATGAGTTGATTGTTTCATCATACTGTGTAACTGTTTTACCGTTTGCGAAAGCGTTAGCTGGAACGAATACGTCGAACATGTTCTGTCCACCGAGGAAGTCCAGTTCACCGTTAGATTTAGCCATAACTGTACCAGAAGCTACAGTGTCTTTTGTTCCTCCAGGACCATTCATTGTACCGTTAGCCCACATGTACTGAAGACCTGTTTCAGAGTAGTCGAGTGTAACCCATTCGATTACTTTTGCAACTTCTTTCTTCATTTTTGTGTTTCTGTTTGCCAGGAGGTAAGATCCACCCCAGAAGAATCCCAGTGGAGATTCACAAACTGCCCAGTCACCGTATGATCCTTCACCTGGTTTTGATCCGCCAGAGTTTCCAGCCATAACGTAGTTGATGAGCCAAGCTGGTCCGAAGAATCCGAATGCTGTTCCTGTGTCTTTCATGTCAGCGAACCAAGCATCCTGCCAGTCGCGTGTATCATTGTGCCAGTCATTGTCTTTAAGTTTTTTAGAGTAGTCCATGAATGCTTCACGTTTTGGATCGATGTTGAGTTTTCCGTTTACAATCCAACCTGTGTCTGAAGAGTTTTCTACAGCGTGCCAGAGGTCACCGTCACCAGAACAGATTTTGTATCCTGCTGCTTTCAGGTCAGCTGCTGCTTTCCAGAATGCATCCAGGTTGTTTGATCCGCCACCAATCTTTGCTTTTACAACTGCTGGATCATCTGAACCCCATGTTGCTTTTGCGATTGAACGACGATAGATGAAAGCACCACCAGTTGCCTGGTATCCCAGAGCTACGAGGTCTTTTCCGTCACGTGTACCAATATCAACTGTGTACTGTGCGATGTTAGATGCTTTGAGCATTTTGTCTACATCGATTCCCAGTGATTTGTAAGAAGCTGCGAAGTTTTTAGCATCTCCCTGAGAGTATTTCAGGATGAATGCACCTTCTGCAACGTAAAGGTCTGGAGCGTCTTTCTTTGAACCCAGAGCCTGGTCGAGAGCTGGCTGGTAAGCACCGTCAGTTGTTGCGATGATTGTTGTTTTCATTGTGAAACCACAATCTGGATGTGTGTCAATGTACTTCTGAACCATATTTGGAACTTCGTCTGTGAATGCCCAAACGTTCAGAACCTTTTTCTTTGGAGCTGCTGTGAGGCTTCCAAGGAGTACTGCAGCAAATACTGTAGCAGCAATCAATTTTTTCATAATATCCTCCTAACTGGATACATTTGATTTTGAATTCGTGACTCCTGTCACACCCTTAATTCTATATTGGAATTTTCAAATATACATAGGGTAAAATTCCTATAGAAAGTGAAAAAAGCAAAGTTAATCGTTTTAATTTTTTAAGTTTTTTTGCAGAAACGTAAGAAAAAGGGGAAATCGAGATAAGCATACGTATGATTCAAAGGTATGCTAAATGCAGATGGCTTTAGGTCAGTAATTACAAAAGGTTGATGCTGTACAGGAATTCCAGGGATGCCCGCTGAGCAGCCGGTGTTGAAGTTTCTATGAGGGTAGTGGCATCAAGGAAATATTTGGCCTGAAGCTCAAAGAATTTGTCCCAGTCTGTGCAGCCGGCTCCTACGGCAAGGTGCAGGTCGCTTTTTCCGTCATTATCGTTGATATGAACATGGCGGATATAAGGTCCCAGCTTTTCGCTCCAGATTTTTGTATCAGTAGGTGAAATATGGGCATGTGCATAATCAAAACAGAGTCCGAAATTCTTTACTGAAGTCATTTCTTTGGCCAGGTTTGCCAGGTTGTCCGGAGTTTTATCCCACATATTTTCCATATAAATGTCGATTTCAGGATATTCTTCACATACTGTTGTGAAAAAGTTGCGGGTAGTTTCAAGCCAGTGTTTTTCGTACATCGGGCCGGCTGCAGTATCCAGAAGGAGCGGGTTGATGTTTCCGTGGAATACTATTCCTTTACAACCCAGTTTACGTGCAACATCCAGACTCTGGCGGACGCGGAGTTCAGAAACTTTTTTAATACGGGAGTCATCGCTGAATACAAGAACATCAAAAAAAACCCCGTGCATTGTTGTATAGGAAGGCATGCCTGGAATCATTTTATATTGATTGATGAGGCCGTTGCAGTTGCTTTCGTTATCCAGGACCCAGGGCATGGCAAATTCGTTATATTCGAATCCAACGTTATATTCATGACAAAGGTCAAGATTTTCCTGGATGTTTTTCATGAAGGGAATAATTAAGAGTTTTGTATCATTTTCTGACATAATAATCATTATAACACGGTTTTTCCGTAATCGATTAGTGTTTTTTTTGAAAGCAGAACTTTATTGTGTATTGTTTTTCAAAGTTGTAAATTATCTCTATGCGTAAATTCGAAGTAGTTTCTCCCTTTGAGCCAAGCGGCGATCAGGGACAGGCAATTGACCGGCTGGCAGAAGGTTTCCTCCGGGGGGACAGATACCAGACTCTGAAAGGCGTAACAGGTTCCGGAAAAACTTTTACAATGGCAAAGATTATCGAAAAGGTTCAGAGACCGACTCTGATAATCAGTCATAATAAGACTCTGTCCGCCCAGCTTTACCGGGAATTCAAATCTTTTTTCCCCAACAATGCTGTTGAATACTTCGTGTCTTATTACGACTATTATCAGCCTGAAGCTTATGTTCCGGCCCGTGACCTATATATAGAAAAAGACTGCGATATTAACCGCGAAATTGACCAGATGCGCCTGAAGGCTACTTACAGTCTTATGGAACGCCGTGACGTAATTGTTGTGGCTACAGTTTCCTGCATCTATGGTCTGGGTATGCCTGACCTCTACAAGGATATGAGAATTCATGTGGAAAAAGGCCAGCACTGTGATTTCAAGGATATTGCAAACCGTTTGATTTCCCTTCAGTATTCCCGGAATGACATGGTTCTTGAAAGGGGAACATTCCGCATTAAAGGGGATGTAATGGAAGTATTCCCGCCTTATATGGAAACCGATGAAGGTTACCGCATTGAACTGGACTGGGAAGAAATTGTACGCATCCGCCGTTTTGATGTTTTAAATGGAACAACAACTGAAGAACTTGATGAAACGGTTTTTTATCCTGCAAAGCACTTCGTTGTTCCTCAGGACAAGCTGAATGCTGCCTGTGACAGAATCCAGGCGGAACTGGACCAAAGACTGGAAGTTCTGCAGGCTCAGAAAAAAGTTCTTGAATATGAACGCCTTAAAACCCGCACAACTTACGATATTGAAATGCTCCGCGAAATGGGGACCTGTCCCGGCATTGAAAATTACTCGGGACCAATTTCGGGCCGCATGTCAGGAGAACCTCCTGCAACACTTCTTCATTATTTCCCTGATGATTTCCTCTGTCTGATAGATGAAGCTCATGTTTCAGTTCCTCAGATTGGTGCCATGTATGAAGGGGACAGAAGCCGTAAAATGAATCTGGTGGATTTCGGTTTCCGCCTGCCTTCGGCACTGGATAACCGTCCACTGAAATTCGAAGAGTTCAGTAAAAAGATGAATCAGATTATCTACGTAACTGCAACTCCAAGAAAAGAAGAAATCAAACAGAGTAGTCAGGTTGTTGAACAGCTGATTCGTCCTACAGGACTTCTGGATCCGATTGTAGAAGTTCGTCCTTCTGAAGGGCAGATGGAAGATATATATAAGGAAATAAAACTCCGCATTGAAAGGGGAGAACGGTCTCTGGTTCTGACTCTGACAAAAAAGATGGCGGAAGATCTGACAGATTATCTTACAGAACTTGGTCTGAAGGTCAAATACATTCACTCTGAAATCGACACCTTTGAACGTGTCGAAATCCTGAAATCTCTCCGTACCGGTGAAGTTGATGTTCTTATTGGAATCAACCTTTTGCGAGAAGGTATAGACCTTCCGGAAGTTTCTTTCATTGCACTTCTGGATGCCGATAAAATCGGATTCCTCCGTTCTGAAACTTCATTGATTCAGATTATCGGACGAGCGGCCCGAAATGCGGAAGGTATGGTTGTAATGTATGCGGACCATATGAGTCCCGCAATGGAAGCAGCCATTAAAGAAACAAAACACCGCCGCGAAGTTCAGGAAGCTTACAACAGGGAACACGGAATTACGCCTCAGACGGTAAAGAAAGCTATCAGCGATATTCTGGAACATCAGGCAAAAGATGCGGAAGCGGCCGCTGAAGAAGAAGTGGAGATTTTGAAAAACAAATCAAATCTCCTTAATCCTAAAGACCGTAAGGCTCTTATTTCCCGGCTCAAAAAGGAAATGGCGGCTGCGGCAGATATTATGCAGTATGAACTTGCTGCAAAATACAGAGATGAAATAAAAGCGTTAGAGAACATATAAAAAAATGGGGCCCCGCTACGCGAGCTTGTGTCTGCGGAGTCATGTGTCCTCGGTCTTCGACCAGCGGGATGACTCCTGGACACAACTCGCTGCGCCCCATTTTTTTATCCTTCATGACGATTTTTTCATCTTTTAGTTTTACAGTAATTATGATGGAAAGAAAAATGGAAAACTTTACATTAAATTTTATAATAGAAAATATTTTTGCGGATTCGGCAGTGAATCCGATTAAGATTCTGGTTTTGTTTATTTCTATGACAATTCTGTCTGTGTTTCTGGACGAAATCGGGTTTTTCAGATTTCTGGCCAACGTGACTTTGAAAAAGGCGGGAACCAGTCAGAAAAAGCTTTTCTTCCTTTTATACGTGACAGTTTCCATTCTGACAGTTTTTACTTCAAACGATATTATCGTTCTGACTTTTACGCCGTTTATCTGTTATTTTGCGGTAAATGCAAAAATCAATCCGATTCCTTATCTTGTTACGGTTTTTATTGCAGCAAATACCTGGAGTATGGCACTGATAATCGGGAATCCTACAAACATTTATCTGGCAACAAGCGGGGGAGTGGATTTTGTAGGTTACGTGAAAATTATGCTGCTTCCTACAGTTGCTGCTGGTGGAATCAGCCTTGCCGGACTTCTGCTGATGTTCAAAAAAGACCTGTCCCTGCCTATGGAAAGGGTACAGAGTAAGGCTGGCCATATTACAGATCCTGTTCTTCTGATTATAGGAATCCTGCATCTGGCAGCAGCAACAGTAATGCTTGCTGTAAGTTCTTATGTAGGAATTGAAATGTGGATTGTGGCTCTTGTTGCGGTGGTGAGTCTTTTTGTCTGCAATCTTTTTGTTGCTCTGTTCAGAAGAAGAATACCACGGGAACTGGGGCGCTGTCTGAAAAGAGCCCCGTGGACACTGGTTCCCTTTTTGCTCGGAATGTTCATTCTGATCCTCTTCCTTCAGTGCCTCGGGGTACCGGCTTTTATTTCAAGGATTCTTGGAACAAAACTGATTTGTTTCAGATACGGAATTTCAAGTCTGATTGCCTGTAACCTTATGAACAATATTCCTATGAGCGTGCTTTTCAGTTCTGTGATTGACGGACTTGGGGAAGCAGAAAAAATGCCTGCTCTTTTTGCAACAATAACCGGTTCAAATCTTGGCGCTTTCCTGACTCCTTTCGGGGCTCTTGCAGGCCTTATGTGGCAGAAGATACTGAAGGGACAGGGTATTAAATTTGGTTATATGGATTTTGTGAAATACGGTGGGCTTGTTGGTTTTGCTGCAGCTCTGGTTTCCTGTCTTGTTTTAAGTCTGATTTTATAGAAGAAAAATACGCCTGGCTGTAGGGGCGCGAAGCGGCCACCGGAGTCGTTTTTTTGAAAAAACGACGAGGAGGCGGAGGGTTACCGACCCCCGAAAGACAGGTTCCCCGCGGCTTTGCAGCGGGGCGTCCTATTTATTAAAGTTTTTTTTGAAAGGACAACCTAAAAAATGCTCCTCGAGCATTTTTTTTAACGGTTTCCGATAGAACACAGACCGCAAGCGGTCTCACACATCCTTCCACGGGAAAATGAAAGACTTGAATTTGCGCGGACCTAAAGTTTCTCGGTCTTCGTAAATCAGTTCTTCCCATGGAATCTGTTTTCTTTCCCGTTTTGTTTTGAGTTCCGGATGAAGTTCCAGGTAATCGTATTTATACATACGGAGACGAAGGGCGTTTACGCGGGCAAGAGTAATTCCTGTAACTGATGGTGCCAGACCTACAAAGGAAATGGAAAGTATCAGAAGGATAAGTGTGTAAAGTGCAAGTGCCAGTGAAAAGCCTGTATTGTCCAGCATAAGGATGAATGATTTTTTCAGGCATTTTTTGAAATCATTTTTCATTACTGCTCTTATTGCGATGAACCACTGGAAAGTAAGAATTGCAAAAAAATCAAACCAGATGAAAACACATCCAAGGAAAAGGTAAAGATAAGTTCCCTGACTGAAATACCATCTGATTCCGATGTAGGAAAGAATTGTCAGGGCTGAAAGCATAAGTCCGTAGAGAACTGCGTCTTTGAGAACTGAAGGAATGTTTTTGAAAAAGTCCAGAAGATGGATTCCTCCAAAATCGGCGATTTTAAAAGCCTGGTCTGAAAAAGCAAATGCAGAAATACTGTATAGAAGAAAAAGAAGAATAAGTCCTATGCAGGTAACCAGCATGGAAATGATTTCATTTTCAGGAAGAAAGATAACAAGGGCTCTCCATGCGAAAAACAGAAGAACTCCGCCTGCCATAAATACAAGGTTTAAAATTACAAGGGAAAAAAGATTATCCCAGCCATCGCAGAAATTTTTTTTAAGAAAGAATCCGAACATAAGGTAAATGTAATAAGAAAATGAATTAAAATCAAATGAATATTTTGTTTGCGTTATTAAAGTTTTTTTCTATGCGGCATAAAAGGGAATAGAAAATCTCTTTTTCTTCTTCTGAAAAACCGTTGTAAAAAGTTTTTATAAGGTTTGCAGAAAGGTCTGATGTGAGTTTGTTATATTCACGGCCTTTTTCTGAAAGTTTTATAAGCTTTGAACGTTTGTCTATTTCAGAAGATTTTACTTCAACCAGCCCTTCATTTATCAGTTTCTGGACAAGAACCGTGGTAGTGGATTTGTCACGGTTTATTTTTTCTGAAAGCTCATTCATTTTCATGGATTCAACAAGGGAAAGCTGGAAAAGGATATTTCCGTGAGAAGAGGCAAAATTTTCCAGTCCTTTTTCCGAAAGCTGTTCTGTAAGAAAATCTGCAGAAAGGGAATGAATGTGTGAGATTTTTGAAATACTTTTATTGATCTTTTGAGTCTCTGCGGAATCCATAACTAAAGTATAACCGATTATTTTGACTTAGTCTAATTGGTTTTATATCAAACTATATTGACATTAGTTTTATATCAAACTATATTTAGAGCAATCTGTTTCATACAAAGGGGACAGAGATAAGGAATAAAAAATGAAAAAAACAGCATTGTGTTTAATGGCTGCAGCTATTCTTTTTTCAGGCTGCGCAAACAAAAAAACTGAATCAAAGAAATCCATTGCGGTTTTCGTACCTGGAATTATGGCTGACAGCCCTATCTATGCAAAACTTGCAGAAGGGGCACAGAAAGCCGTTGAAGATTTCAACAGTGGAAAAGATGATTCTGCAAAAGCAGATTTCTTTATTATGGAAGCCGGAACAAACCAGGCAGAGTGGGGCCCAAAAATTACTTCCCTTTGTGCCACAGGAAAATATGATGTAATCATTTCTTCAAATCCTTCTTTACCGGGACTTGTTGAACCGATCAGCGCTCAGTTCCCAAAGCAGAAATTCATTCTTCTGGATGCTGAAATGGCCGGCAACGAAAAAGTATTTACAGTTGGTTATGAACAGACAGAGGAAGCTTACCTGACCGGTTATATCGCAGGGCTTATGTCAAAGAATCATAAAGTTGCTCTGGTTGCTGCTCAGGATTATCCGGCAATGAACAACGTGCTTTATCCTAATTTTGAAAAAGGTGCAAAAGACGCTGTTCAGGGAACCACCTGTGATTATCGCGTTGTCGGAAACTGGTATGATGCTTCGAAAGGAATGGAAATTTCTGAAAGCCTGATTAAAGCCGGAGTTGATGTAATTCTGCCGATTTGTGGTGGAGCAAGCCAGGGTGTAATTGCAAGTGCAGTAAACAACGGAACTTATATTACCTGGTTTGATTCAAACGGTTTTTCAAAGGCTCCCGGCACAATTATTTCAAGTGCAATGGTTCTTCAGGATAAAATGACTTATGGAGTTACAAAGAAATATCTTGAAGATAAAATCGACTGGGGAAAAGCAGAGAAAGCCGGTTTGAAAGACGGATACATCGAATTCATTCAGGATGATCCTTTTTACATTGAAACTGTTCCAGCCGAAGTACGTGCAAAAATGGCTGACCTTGTAAAGAAATTGCAGTCTAAATAGAATAAGTTTTTATGAATGTAAAGCTTTCCGGTATTGAACTTTCATACTCATATAAAAAAGTTCTTCAGGGAGTGGATGTTGAATTTTCTGAAGGGAAGATTCATGCGCTCCTTGGAGAAAACGGAGCCGGAAAGTCGTCTTTAATGAAAATCCTGACAGGTTTTATCAAACCTGCAGCAGGCCGCATTTTCCTGGATGAAAAAGAAGTCCATTTCAGGCGGCCTGCTGATTCACTTAAGTGCGGAATTGCCTGTGTTTATCAGAGACCTTTCTTAAGCGAATCTCTTTCTGTTTCAGACAATCTTAAAATCGGATTAAATAAAACTTTCAGTGAAAAAGATTTGTTCCTTCCTGAGGAAATAAAACCCGGGACAAAAGTAAAAGACCTTACGGGAGACCAGCGTTTTTTTGTCGCTTTTGCTGCCAGCCTTTTACGGAAACCTGAAGTTCTGATTCTGGATGAACCGACGGCTCTTCTGAACGAAGAACAGGGAAAACTGCTTTTTGCAAAGCTCCGTGAACTTGCATCCGGCGGAATGAATATAATCGTGATTACTCATAAGCCTGAAGATCTGCAATACTGTGATGAAGTAACCTGGATGAGCGGCGGAAAATGTTCGTCAGAGGACAGGGAAAAAATCAGTTCCGAAAATATTAAAAATATTGATATAGAAAACTTTGCAGTAAAAACTGCATCAGAGGAAAATATGCCGAAGGAAAAACTGAATCCGGAAAAATGTTTTTCTCTCAGAAAAGAAGGGACGGCAGTTATTCCTTCTGACAGAACATATCTGGCATCAAATCCGGAATTGACCATTACGCAGCTGATATGTTCGACATATAAAGAAAGTTCAAAGCCGGCAATACGCAGGAAGCATACTGAAGAAATAATCAGGAAGGCTGAAATCAATATTCTTCCCGAAGAAAAAGCCTGTAATCTTTCCGGCGGAATGCTTCAGCGCCTGATACTGGAACGGGAACTTTTTGGAAATC
Source organism: Treponema sp. UBA1747 (assembly GCA_002315375.1). Classification (GTDB taxonomy): domain Bacteria; phylum Spirochaetota; class Spirochaetia; order Treponematales; family Treponemataceae; genus Treponema_D. The sequence goes on from DCHR01000013.1 coordinate 65,078, forward strand.
CGAAAGTGATTTATCTGGAAGACCCTTTTCAGGGACTGGACGGAGCTTCCTGCAAAAGACTTGAAAAACGTCTGGCAGAATGTGAAAAAAACGGAAGCAGGGTAGTAGTTTTATAAATATGAATATATATCTTCTGGGAACTATTCTGAATGTAGCAGGAATCCTCATGACAGCCAGTGCCGGTTCTTTTCTGAGTATTAAAGGTGGGAACTTTAATCTGGGCGGCGAAGGCCAGGTTTATGCCGGCGGTTTTGCAGGCGCCCTGTTTCTTTGTGCCTGCAGAAATCTTCCCGCATTTGCCGCAGTTCCCCTGTGTATGATTGGAGCAGGTCTGGTTGCCGCATTAATGGCACTGATTCCTGCTTTGCTGAAATATTTCCGGGGTGTTGATGTTCTCCTTTCATCTTTTCTGATTTCTGCCGGATGTATTCCATTGATTGATTCCTTTATTGCCGGTCCTTTCAGAGGACCAACAAACAATCTTCTTGCAACAGAATTTATTCCAAAGAATTTCAGATTCTCTTCCATTATGAATCCATCTCCTTTGAACTTCACATTCATAATTGCTATTGCTTTATGCGTGCTTTTATATTTTGTGATTTTCAGAACTGAGTTCGGACAGCAGCTGACGGTTTTCGGAATCAGTTCTGATTTTGCAGTTTACTCAGGTTTTTCCTCGTTCAGGCTTACAGTGATTTCGGTAACTGTTTCAGGTTTCCTTCACGGCCTTGCAGGATTTTTCTGTGTAATCGGAACCTACTTTACCTGTCATTCAGGATTTTATTCCGGCTTCGGATGGAATGCTTTGTCTGTTGCTCTGATTTCAAAAAAGAATCCTTTGTTTATTATTCCTGCCGCAATTATTCTGGCTGCACTTTCTACAGGAGCAAGTCAGTTCTCATTAATGCATAATTTTGGTTTTGATATGGGCTCCATGCTTCAGGGAGTGATTCTGTTTCTGATTGTTCTTTCTCCTGATGTAAAACCTGTTCAATTCATAAGAAAAATATTTCTGAAAAAGGGGAGTGAAAAATGAGTGACATTCTGTTTTCTTCAGTTCCCCTTATTCTGGCCAGTACAGGCGCTCTGTTTTCTGAATATGCAGGAATCCTTGCAGTTTTCATGGACGGGGTAATCAATTTTTCTGCGTTCCTTGTATTTGCCTTTTTTGCCTTTACCGGAAATCTTTTTGTTTCTGTGATTCTGTCTCTTCTGGTTTGTGTTTTATTAACCTGCGTTTTTGCGTGGATTACTGAAAAAACAAAAATCAATCCCTTTCTTTCTGCCACAGCCATGAATTTGATTTTTTCAAGTATGACGTCGCTTTTTTCTTCTATATGGTTTGGTACTCGCGGAGTTCTTACTTCCCCGGATTTTGTTTTTGATTATGTCACTGTTAAATGGTGCGGGCTTCCTCTTTCGTTTCTGTTTTTTGTCCTTGCTGTTTTCTTCCTTTTCAAGACGCCTCACGGATTGTATCTGAGAATAACCGGAAGTGATTCTGATGTTCTGGATGTAAAAGGAATTTCTTCTTCCCGTTGCCGGATTTATTCCTGGATGCTTTCTGCAGTTTTTGCTGTAATGGCCGGATCTGTCCTGGTTTTGAAAATCAATTCTTTTGTTCCGAATATTTCTGCCGGTCGCGGCTGGATTGCCCTGGCTGCAGTATTTATAGGCCAGAAAAAACTCTGGAAAATAATGATTGCTGTGGTTGTTTTCTGTGCTGCAGATTATCTGGGAATAAGACTACAGTCTCTGCTTCCCGGCGGATTTCTGAATGCTCTTCCATATTTTGTTGCTCTTCTGTTGATTACTATGAACAAGGGAAAAAAATCACTATAATTTTCCATAATATGGCAGTAGTGAATGACAGAAAAGGGGCTGTAAAAAAATTAAAGTGTCTCGCTTATACTTCAAAATCTGAGACCACAGCTTTCCGTGAAAAAATTGATAAAACTTTTTATACTCCGATTCTCCCAAATGGTGTTGAATATTCCGAAGTAAATTACGGCGGAATTCCCTGTGATGTCTTGTCTCCGGAAATCTATGCATCAAACCGGGTAGTGCTTTATATTCATGGCGGATCCTTTGTTGGCGGAAGCCGTGCATCTTACCGTTGTTTCTGTGCTTCTCTTGCTTCGAAGGCCTGTGCCCGTGTTGTGATTCCTGAATTCCGTCTTGCACCTGCTTTCCCTTATCCTTCCGCTCTTGAAGATATTCAGCAGGTTTTCCGTGCTCTTTATACAGAGGAACAGGTTACTTCTTCTCTGGGAAATGAAAAAGACAGTCCTTCGGCTTCCCCTGATTTTGTCATTGCAGCTGACGGATCAGGAGCTTCTATTTCCCTTGCTCTTCTTTACAATTTGCGCGAAAGATACCGCCAGTGCATCAGTAATGTAATTCTGTTTTCTCCGTGGCTGAATCTTTCCGCTTCATCACCTGTTCTTTCTGCAAAAAAACTTAGTGATGATATTATTTCCAGTGATGTACTCAGGAAGTCTTCTTCTGTTTATACTTACGAAGCAAATACAGAAAGTCCGCTGGTTTCACCGTTACTTGCAACAGATGAACAGCTTTTGAATTTCCCTCCTGTTATTATTCAGATGGGGGATACAGAAATCCTGAAGGAAGATGCCCTTGCATTTGCAGAACGCCTTAAGTCTTTGGGAAATGATGTCAATGTTGATTTGTGGCCTGATATGATGTTTATGTTTCAGATGGCTGATGACCTGATTCCGGAATCCCATCTGGCAATGGATAAAATTGGAAAAATATTGACGGGGAACAGAAGCGGAAAAGATACAGTTAAAGTTGAAAATAAACCGCGTCTTGAACAGTCAATTCATAGCGAAGCTTAAAAGAGGATTTGAATGATAGAATTACTTTCTCCTGCAGGAAATGTAGAAAAACTTTCTTATGCTTATGCTTACGGTGCTGATGCTGCTTACATCGGATTGAAAAAGTTTTCCCTCCGCGTTAAGGCTGATAATTTTTATGATGATGAATATAAAAAGGTAATTCAGCTTAAGGAAAAGTATCCGGAGAAAAAACTTCATTGTGCCCTGAATATTTCTTTCCATAACAAAGATATTGAAAACCTTAAGAATAATATTGATTATTTCAAACAGTATCCTATAGATGCATTTATTGTCCAGGATATCGGTGTAGTTCCTATTCTTCAGAAAGAATTTCCCAATGCTCAGCTCCATGTTTCTACTCAGGCTTCCTGCATAAATTATGAAGCTGTAAAAATGTACAAAGCCATGGGATTCAGTCGTGTAGTTCTGGGAAGGGAAGCAGGGCTGGATGAAATACGTCAGATTAAAGATGCTGTTCCTGATATGGAACTGGAAGCTTTCTGTCATGGCGCAATGTGTATTGCCTATGCAGGCCGGTGTCTTATGAGCGCTTATCTGACAGGGCGTTCGGCTCAGGCAGGACTCTGTTCTCATACCTGCCGCTGGGAATATGACCTTTTGTCAAAACCTGAAGGAGCAAAAGAACTGGCACAAAGCGGAAGACTTTATCTCCGTGAGCATGAACGGCCTGAAGAGTTGTTCCCTGTTTTTGAAGGCGAGGATTATACAGCAATTCTTTCCAGTAAAGATATCCGCATGGTGGAACACTTGAAGGATATGATTGATGCCGGTCTTGATTCGCTGAAAATCGAAGGCCGCATGAAATCGGTTTACTATGTTGCACTGGTTACCCGTGCTTACAGAAAAGCTCTTGATGCAATTGAAGGAAAGATTACGCAGGAAGAAGCAGATCCGTTTATTGCAGAACTGGAAAATGTGGCTCATCGTGAAAGCACAACAGGATTTTACTACAGCCGGGTTGATGCTGACGAAACCTGCATCGGCGCTTCCGACAGTAAATATATACTTACGGCTCAGGTTGGAGATGAAGTTTCAGATGAAGAATTCGGCAAAATGCTTGATCTGGCAGCTGAAACAGCAGGAAATTTTCAGAAAGAACTGGATGAAATGCATCCTGCAGCCCGTGAAGCCCGTCTGAAGGATCTTGAAATTCATACAGACCGCAGGGTAGTGCCTTTGGAAAAGAAGGAAGGCTGGCACCTGTATCCTTGTACTGCCCTGAATAAGTTTTCAACAGACATGGAAATTGAGTTTGTATCCCCTGATTTTGTTTCTAAAAAAGGAATGCCTGGAGACTGGGTTCTGATAAACCCGGAAAATGGATGCCTTCTGAACTGGGTATGTGACAGCCATCCTTGCATGATTTATACAAAACTTGAACTTCCGGAAAGTACTTTGATTCGTGTGGAAGATCCGGAATATAAACCCGGAATAATTCGCGATAAAGGACGCTGATAGTGACATTAAAGAATCGGGTGTTTTATGCCGATAATTTAATGAAGTAGAATCTCGAAAAAGGACTTTTTTTTGAATTCAGGACAAAGAACAGCTGTCAGTCTTCTGGTTACTGCAGCTCTTTTTGCAGGGTTTATTTTCTCAGTTTACTCATCTTTGTTTAATAAAATAGAAACAAAGTTTTATGAGCCTGAGAGAATTGCTGCTGAAAGAGAAAATATTTCCAGAGCCTCTGATTTCTGTAACTCATACATTCAGAATCTTCTCGTAAAAACAACTGCATTTGCCGAAAAAGAGGCAGTTCTGAGCTATTTGTCTCAGACTCCGACTGAAGGTGAGGTTACTGAACGTGTCCGCCTTTCTGGAGAACTTTTTGTTTCTCTTCCTGCTCTTGATGGATTGCGTCTTCTGGATAAAAACGCCCGAAACCTTCACTACAGTTCTTATTCCGAAGATATTGTTAAGCAGAATGGAACAAAAAGAGTTTATAAAAACTACCCTGAAATCGAAAAATTAATAGGCGAATGCTTTTATTCTCTTGTCGCAGTAGATGAAAATAATGCAGTTCCAAAAGTTACCTTTAACTCGGTAAAAAATCAGATAAATATTTCTGTTCCGGTATTTGACAAATACAAAGTATTCCGCGGAACCTTTGTCTTCTATATAAAAGCGGTTGATCTTGAACGTGAACTGGTGAAAGGCGGTTATGTCGCTTTGGGTGATTCCGTTTCTCTGTTTATTGACGAAAAAGGAGTTTCCGGTGGATTTATTGCAGGCCTTCCTGTTGTCGGAAAAAGTCTCTTTGAAAAACCGGTCCTGGATTCCTGGACTGTAAAATCACCTGGTCCGGAAAAAGTAATGGAAAGCGGAGAGGATATAAAATGGGTTATTCTTTCGGATTATTCATCTCCTTATGCCGTATTTGCTGAAGTTTATACCAGTGATTATTTCGAACTCCCTGATGCAGCAAGAATCCTGATTCTTGTCTGCGTTTTCATTACTTTATTTCTCATCGTATTCCTTTTGTTCAGTTTTAAAATTGATGACATGGTGGTTATCCGGTCCCGGATCAGAAAGATTCAGTTTGCCTTTGTTTCTGAATACCTGGATAACAAGGAATCCGTGGACTGGAATCAGGTTTCCCGCCAGATAGAAGGAAGAAAACAGGATTTGTTCCTGGATGTTAAGAAAAGTCTTGGACGTAAAGGCAAAAAACACGAAGCTCAGGTCGATGCCCTTTTAAATAAAAGCTGGGATGAAATTCTTTCTGCAATCGGTACAAAGCAGAATTTCGAAAATCAGGTTGAAAATCATTCTTCTGCAGAATTGAAGAAAATGCTGGAAGAAGTTTTGAGCCATTCTGAACTGAAGGTAACTGCAGTTGAAAATAAGACTGAAAGAACAGTTTCTGCAGTAGTACCGGAAGCCGTAGATACATCAGCCGAAATAGAAGAGGTTGAACCGGTAGATGAACTTGAAGAAATTGAACCTGTAGAAGAACTGGCCGAGGTTGAACCGGTAGAAGAAGTAGAACCAGTTGAAGAACTTGCCGAAGTTGAACCTACCGAAGATGTATGTGAAGCTGAAGCTGTAGAAGAAGCAGAAGCAGTTGAAGAACTGGCCGAAGTTGAACCGGTAGAAGAAGCAGAAGCAGTTGAAGAACTGGCCGAAGTTGAACAGGTAGAAGAAGTCGAACCTGTTGAAGAGCTTGCTGAAGTTGAACAGGTAGAAGAAGTCGAATCAGTTGAAGAACTTGCTGAAGTTGAAGCTGTAGAGGAAGTAGAACCAGTTGAGGAACTTGCTGAAGTTGAAACTGTTGAAGACGAAATAACAGAAATTGCTGATGAATATCAGGAATCAGAAAATCAGATTGTTGAAGAAGACCGAACCTTCCATACAGCAGGGGATGACCTGTTTGCAACTGTTGATAACGTATTTGCAGAAGAACTCCGTTTCGGTGAAGAATACATTGACCGCGTAAATTACTCTGAAGATTCAGAAGTGGAACAGAATATTTCCTTCACGATTTACGACCCTGAATTCGGCGAAAATGAAGAGCTTATTCCTGTTGAAGAAAACAATAATTTTTCTATGACCGGGTTTGATTTTACTTCAGATGCAGTTTCTGATCTTGAAGATGAGCAGGAAACTATTGTAGAAAAAAACGGCGTCTTCACAATTTCTGAAACTATCGATATTCCTTATACAGGTCTCGACAAAGAATTCAAAAAACTGGTTGACGCCGTCTTAAGATAAAAATCAAAAAGATTTCTATTTATTTGTTTATAGTTGAAAGTGTGTTCTGCATAAGCTGCACGAACATATAAAGTTTCTTGTAAATATCCACACCAAATTTCAGCAAAGGTTTTTCACTGTAGTGTTCCAGTTCTTTCCAGTTCTGGATAAGCAGGTGTTTCTGTTTCTGTTCATCTTCAATAATCTGCTTGAACAGTTTTCCCATAGAAATTAAATCCTGGGTACAGGTTACAAGATAGCCCTTTGCCTGTTCATTGGAATCGTTGATAAGTCTGTTAACAATATTTTCAGCACCAGGGTCGTGGGCAATTTTTGGAAGGAGAGTTTTAATCTTCATTCCTACGGCACCTTCTTCTGCAAGAGAAAGGTCAAAGGCTGTAATCTCATCACAGATAGAAATCAGTTCCTGATAACCGTTGGAAATTGGAGCTGAAAGGGTAGCATCCCACTGACCGCGGATTACAACGATGTCTGTATATTCCCTTACATCTGTTTTGATGAAATTAACGATGAATTCTTTCAGATAATTGAGAGCATCACAATACAGGTATGTATTGAGTTCTTTCTTTTCCAGAATACTATTGAAGGAGTATACATAGTTTGAAAGCTGGTCGATTTGAGTCTTGCCGAAAATCTTCATACAGAAATCATTTGTTTTGGAAGCTTTCTGTTCGGTTTCGATTTTTGCAATTGCCTTATCAACTTCTTCGTGAACTTTGTCTATGTAAACATCGAGAATCGTTTCATTTGAGTGAGAAACTGTCGGAATATAATCCGGTTTCTGAAGAATCAGGCGTACGATGTATTCCAATGCATGAGAAGACTGAATGGATTTAAGGCGCTGGTTGATTTTTCTCCAGGTTCCAGAAGAAATGAGTTCTGTTCCTTTCATGTCTTTGAGAAGCTCAAAGAAGGTGTCCCATGCGATTCCGTCCGGAATTGAATAGATGATGGTAATAAGGTCCTGCAGTTCTTCGACAATATATTCTGCGTTGATTTTGTCAAAGTTCGGAATGTTTGAAAAATTACCTTCCTGAAGTCCTGACGAAAATTTACGGAGCATAAAATAAAAGTCAAAAGAACAGAAATCGTTGAAGGCTTTATAAGCTTTATAGCAGTTTTCAATTTTTGTTACGCGTTCTGAATCGAAGTCTGCGCCCAGAATATCAAGGTCTGATTCAATCTGAGTTTTGATGCTGCTTACAGGAAGTTTTTGTGCCATTTCAAGAATTTTTGGTTCAGTTAAATGGTCAAGAACTGCCAGCTGCCGTTCAGAGAGAGAGTAATTTATAATCTTTGCCTTAATTGCATTTTTGTTAGGCATGCCGCGAAGAAAGTTTTGTGCCGAGAAGACAAGTTTATAAATATCATAAAAAAGTTTTGCAAACTGAGGCAGCATTTCTCCTGTCTGAGCTTTATAAAAACCATGATATTTTGTTTTTGAGAAATCTTTTGCAATTCCCTTCAGACGCCGGCGTTTTTCTGCTTCCGGAGAATGTGAATTAAAAAGAGTATCCAGGAGATTCTGAAAAAAGCCACTGTTCTTTTTGGCAGGGACATTATCTTTTTTGTTGTAATCCATACACTTTAAATAATAAGGGATATTCCATCAATTTTCAAGAAATCTCCATATATAGTAAAGAATCGCTTTATTTGAAAGTTTCCCCGATTTTCGTTAAAATCAAATGTTATGGTAATAGCTTCAATTGATTTGAAAAACGGACATGTCGTTCAGCTTAAAAACGGCAAAGAACTGGTTCTGCAGCGGGATGACGCTGACAATCTTATTTCAGAATTCAACAAATACGGTGAAGTAGCTGTAATTGACCTTGATGCAGCACTCGGAAACCTGGATGAAAAGGGCAACACCGTAAATACTCCGCTTTTAAAATCACTTCTTCATCATGGAAACGTTCGTACAGGCGGCGGCATTAAGACCGTAAAACGCGCAAAAGAATTGATTTCCCTTGGAGCAGAAAAGGTTATTATCGGTTCAATGGCCTGGAAAACAAATCCACAGCCAGGTGAATCAGTAATGAACGAAGAATTTCTTGATGAACTGGTTGCTGCCATCGGTAAAGACCGTGTAATTATCAGTGTTGATGCAATCAACGGGAAAATCGCCGTAAAAGGCTGGACTGAAAGTCTGGAAATTCCTCTGGTAGAAGGTGCAAAACAGGCAGAAAAATACTGTTCTGAAATGCTCTTTACCTGTGTAGAAAAAGAAGGCTGCATGCAGGGCACAAACATGGATTATGTAAAGGCTCTCCGCGAAGCCGTAAGCTGCCGCGTTGTTGCTGCAGGCGGTGTTTCAAGCGTAGAAGAAATTGCAGAACTTCAGAAAATCCACTGTGATGTTCAGCTGGGTATGGCTCTTTATACAGGAAAGGTAAGTCTGAAAGATGCTTTTATTGCATGTCTTGATTTCGCAAAAGTTCCGCTGATTCCTGTAATTGCACAGAGCGTGAACGGCCAGGTTCTTATGGAAGGCTATGCCAACGCAGAAGCTTTTGAAAAAACTTTTGATACAGGAAAACTTACATTCTTCAGTCGTGCACACCAGAAGCTCTGGACAAAAGGTGAAACAAGCGGAAACTTCCTGGAAGTTGTAAAACTCCGTGCAGACTGCGACCGTGACACTGTTCTTGCAACTGTAAAACCACACGGACCTGCATGCCATACAGGAAGCTGGACCTGCTTCGGAAGCGACCCAATGGAAGAATCAAATATGGGCCGTCTTTATGACATTATTGCTGACCGCTTTGCTAATCCAAAACCGGGTTCATACACAGCAACTCTGAATGACAAACGTGTACGTGAAAAGGTTGAAGAAGAGGCCGAAGAACTCTGCGAAGCAGAAGGAAAAGACGAAGTAATCTGGGAAGCAGCAGATCTTCTTTATTTCGTAAACGTGCTTTTGTACAAAGAAGGGGTAACCTGGAAAGACGTTTATGACGAACTGGATAAGAGACACAAGAAATGAGGCGGTAACCGCCCTAAGCGACGCGGGGGCATCGCGTCGCACCGCCGATGGGCAGCTGAGCCGGTCGAAGCTGCCTAAAGAGACATAATAAGAGTGTATAGGAAATAGAAACTATTATGATCAAAATACAGAAATATAATGAAGTCGAAGCAGATTTTTTTAAGGGTCGTGCCTTCGGCGATTCAAATGAAGTGGTGAAGACTGTTCTTGAAGAAGTAAAATCAAGTGGGGATGCAGCGCTTCGGGTTTACGGAACAAAGTTTGATGTTTCGGCTCCAAAGACTTTTGAAATTCCACAGGAAGAATTGAAGGCTGCTGCCGAAAAACTTCGTGCAACAAATCCTGATGTTTATAACGCCATCATGTATTCACATGACATGGCCCTTCGTTTTGCAAAAGAACAGAGAAAATCTTTCAAGGATTTTGAAATAGAACTTGAATCGGGAGTATTTACCGGACAGAAAACTATTCCTGTTGAGAAAGCAGGATGTTATGTTCCTGCCGGTCGTTTCCCTCTGGTATCGACAGTTGTAATGGCAGTGACACCTGCAAAGGCTGCAGGCGTAGATGAAATTATTATGTGTACTCCTCCTAGAGTTCACCCTGATGACAGAGCAGCTGCAGACAATGCAGGAACCGGAATCCCGGGAAAAGCATTTATTGGCGGAAAACCATATGCTGATGAAGGTATTATGGCTGCTGCTTATATCTGCGGTGTAGATCACGTTTTTGCCGCAGGCGGAAGTCAGGCAATCGGTGCCATGGCTTACGGAACAGAAAGTATTCCGAAAGTTGATGTAATTGTGGGACCGGGAAACAAGTTTGTTGCTTCAGCAAAAAAAGAAGTTTACGGAACAGTTGGAATTGATATGATTGCAGGACCAACTGAAGTTCTTGTTATTGCTGACGATTCAGCTAATCCTGCATGGGTTGCAGCTGACCTTCTGGCTCAGGCAGAACATGACGTTGTTGCTCAGCCTGTTCTGGTAACAACAAGTGAAAAACTTGCAAACAAGGTTTCTTACGAAATTGAAAAACAGCTGGAAACATTAACAACTAAGGAAACTGCACGGCAGAGTATTGATACTTATGGAAAAATCATTATTGTTGATGATCTGAATCAGGCTGTGGAAGCAGCAAACCGTAAAGCTCCGGAACATCTGGAACTGGCAATGGAAGAAGGTAAAGAACGTGATGAAGTTGCTGCAAAAGTCCGCAACTACGGTTCTCTTTTCATCGGTCACTGTTCAGCTGAAGTTTTTGGTGATTATTCAGCAGGTTTGAATCATACTCTTCCAACAAGCGGTAGTGCCCGTTTTACAGGCGGTCTTTCAGTAAGAATGTTCCTTAAAACAGTAACTACACTCCGTACAAAGGAAGGCAGTTCCGGAATGACAAAAAGTGCAGTTGCTGCCGGTTATCTGGGTGACGCAGAAGGACTTGCAGGACATGCTGCTGCAGCACGTATCCGAATTAAATAATTAGTGGAGACTCAGAATGATTTTACCTATTACAAAACTTGGTGAAGATATTTTAAGACAGAAAGCACAGCCGGTTCCTGAAGTAACTGATGAGATTAGAAAGCTTTGCGAAGACATGTTTGAAACTATGGATGCTGCTGATGGAGTTGGACTTGCTGCTCCTCAGATTGGTCTTGGTCTCCGCATGTTTGTATTAATGGCAGATGACGATGTGCGCCGGGTTTTCATTAATCCGCAGATTATTTCAACTTCTGAAGAAATGGGGGACTATGATGAAGGTTGTTTAAGTCTTCCAAAGATTTATGAAACAATTAGACGTCCTGTACGCGTAACCTGTCAGGCTTTGAACGAAAAAGGGAAACCTTTTACAGTTGAAGCAGACGGACTTCTGGCCCGTATTATCCAGCATGAATATGATCATCTTGATGGAATTGTATTTATTGACCGCGGGGACCCGGATTTTGCAAAGAAAACAGAAGAACAGATGAAAAAACGTGCAGACCGCGCCGCACAGAAAGCAGCAGAAAAAGAACGTAAGGCTGCAAAGATTGCTGCAAAGATGGCTGCTAAAGCTGCAAAAGGAAAATAATGAAGATTTTGTATGCTGGCAGTCCTGAAGCTGCCGCTGTAACATTAAAGATTCTCCTTGAAAAACAGCAGGAATGCGGTTTTGAAGTTGCCGGGGTTTTGACAAATCCTCCTGCAACACAGGGGCGTCATAAAGACCTGATTCCGACTCCTGTAGAAGTGCTGGCAAGGGAAAATAACCTTCCTGTTTTCACACCGGAACATCTGGATTCAGCATGCCGTCAGGAAATTGAACCTTTGGACTGTGAACTCCTTGTGAGTTTTGCATATGGTCATATTTTCGGACCTAAATTCCTGGCCATGTTTAAATGCGGCGGAATAAATCTTCATCCTTCGCTGCTTCCGAAATACAGGGGTTGTACTCCTGTTCCTGCTGCCATTCTTAACAGGGATGAGAAAACAGCAGTAACGGTTCAGAAGCTTGCTTTGAAAATGGATGAAGGAAATATTCTGGCTCAGGAAGTTCTTTCACTGGATGGAACAGAAACCAGCGGAAAACTTTTGATTGAAGCTGCAGAAATCGGGGGCAACCTTATAGCGGGACTTCTGAAAGAAGCTTCAGAAAAAGGAAACCTTCCTGAAGGAGAACCTCAGTCAGGGGATGCTTCATACACCGGAATAATTTCAAAAGCAGACGGTCAGATTGACTGGAATAAATCTGCCTTGGAAATAGATGCTCAGCTCAGAGCCTATACTCCTGAACCTGGAATATGGTGCATGGACGGAAGTGAGAGCCTGAAAATTATCGAAGTAAAAGCTTGTGAAGATGATGATATTTCTTCACCGGAACCGGCAGGAAAGGTTATCAGATTTTCCAAACCGGATGGTATTTTCATTAAATGTGGAAAAGGTCAGCTTTGTGTTACTGTGCTTCAGAAGCAGGGTAAAAAAGCTATGGGATATAAAGATTTCATTAACGGCAGCCGGGATTTTATCGGCAGACAGTTATAAACAGCGAATATATTTTTGAGGATTTTGTATGGCACGAAAAAAGAAGATAGAAGAAACAAAAGAAACTGAAGTTGTTGAACAGATAAAGGCAGAAGAAACTGCAGTTGCAGCTGAAAAAGAAACAGTTCCTGAAAAAGCCCCTGAAGCGGAAGAATCAGAGAACGAAATTCCGGAAGAAAAGTCCGAAGAAAAAACTGAAGAAGTTGTCGACGCAGTTGCTGAAGAAAAAACTGAAGATGCTTCTGAAGCAGTTGCTGAAGAAGCATCCTCTTCTGTAAAAGAAGTGAAAGAAAAGAAAAAGTTTTCGATTCATTGCATCAGTTTCAGGGAAATGTATAACCGCATAAAAGATAACCTGGGACTTATGCTTGGTACACTTTTTGTTTCTTTTGTTGTAGTTGCTCTTCTTGCTGTTGTCGTTTTCTTTGCTGCAGCAAAAGGACCTGAAAAAGTTATGGTTCCTGATGTAATGGGGAAAAAACTGGAAACAGGTCTTCTTGAAATGCAGGTAAAGGAACTGTATCCGAAAATCAGTCTCCGTTATTCAGATACTCCTGGTGACGAAGGGACAATTCTTGATCAGACACCAAAGGCCGGTGCCATTGTTAAAGGTTACAGCCGTGTTTCACTGGTCGTAAGCCGTGGTGTTATTGCCGATGAAGTTGGTAATTATGTTGGAATTAAACTGGATGAAATGAGAATGAACCTTCAGACTTTGTTTGCAGGTTCAACACGTCCTCTTATTCTTGTTGGTGACATTGAATACAAACCAGATTTAAGCGAAGCCGGAACAATTCTTGAACAGGATCCTCCTGAAGGAACTTCAATTACTGATCCTGTAAAAGTAAATCTTGTAGTAAGCCGTGGTCCGCAGTATGAAAATACAAAACCACCTTACCTGACCGGAAAGAGTATAAACGATGTTCTTCAGACTATTACCCGCAGCAAAATCATTTTCGATTTTACTGCTCACGTTGTGGCTGAAGGAGAAATTGCCGGAACTGTTGTAACACAGAAACTTTTCATTAAAGAAAACGATGAAGAAACTGAAACAACTGTAATGCCGGAATTCGTTCCAAATTATGCACACATTCAGCTGGATATTGCTTTGCCTGAAGAAAATACTGATGGAAATGTAATGGGTATTTTCGAAGCTAAACTTGATGTTTATCCTTATGCAATTCCAATGCGACTTGATGCAGTGCCTGAAGAAGGCGACGCATATACAATTATCAGTTTCAACCATACAGGTGGAAATCTGACACTTCCTTACAATGTTCCGGCAGGAACAACACTTGTTCTTTATACCGGTGATAATAAAGTTGCCGGAAGGGTACTGGTAAACTAAATGAATCGACCGTTAATTTGTATGACTCTGACCGGGAAAACTCTGGCAGAGGATGCTGAGCTGGCAAAAAAATACGCAAAGAAAATCGATATTGTTGAGCTTCGTGTAGACTGTCTGGATGAAGACGAACAGCTTTATGTCCGTCGTTTTCCGGCAATGGTTCCGCAGCCGGTTATTCTTACAATCCGTCGTGATGTTGACGGCGGAAAATTTATCGGAAGTGAATTCTCCCGTACAACACTTTTTGGAAATGCACTGGCTTTTGCCAAGCAGGATAAGTCAAAGAACTTCGCCTATGTAGATTTTGAAGAAGATTTTCATATTTCCGGAATCCAGGATGCAGCAATGGCTTTCAATGTTCGCATCATCAGGAGTTTTCATAATATGACCGGTCCTGTTTCGAATTTACGGGAAAGGGCTTTATCCATGATGAAAACCGGTTACGAAATTCCAAAGATTGCTTTTATGCCTGATTCTTTGAGTGATGTAACCAATATGTTTGCTGAAGGTCAGCAGATGGAACAGGATCACATTTTTGTTGCAATGGGTAATCTTGGGCTTCCTTCAAGAATCCTTTCAGCAAAAGCAAATTCTTATCTCACTTTCGTTTCGCCGGAAGAAACAATCAGTAATGTTGGCGGAATAGGACATATTACTCCGAATATTATTAATGATTTATACCGGTTCCGTTCAATTGATGAACAGACTGATATTTTTGGAATCATCGGATGGCCTCTGCTAAAAACCAACAGTCCTGAAATTCACAATCAGGGATATATCGGTCACGGAATGAATGCAGTATATGTTCCAATCCGTGCACCTCAGGTTCCTGATGCCCTTAATTTCTGTAACCAGGTTGGAGTTAAAGGTCTTTCTGTTACTGTTCCTCATAAAGAAGACATAATGTATTACCTTTCGGATATTTCTCCGGAAGCAAAAACAATCGGGGCAGTAAATACAATCGTCAGAAAAGGTAATTCCTGGGCAGGATATAATACTGACGCTTACGGATTCCAGAGATCTTTAGAAGAATTTCTGGAAACGACAAAACTTAAGAAGCAGAAGGTTGCAATTATTGGTGCAGGGGGAGCAGCCCGTGCAATTGCTTATGTAATCAAACAGATGGGCGGAAAAGCCTGTGTTTTCAACCGTACACTAGCAAGTGCAAAAGAACTGGCTGAAAAGTATGGTTTTGATTATTCTGACCTTTCGCCAAAATGCCTTGATAAGCTTAATACTTATTCAGGACTGATTATTCAGACTACTTCAGTCGGTATGAATTCGGATGGAAATTCTACTCCGGAAACAGATCCGATTTATTTCTACAACTTCAAGGGAACAGAAATCGTATACGATATCGTTTATACACCTGCTGTTACTCCTGTTATGAAACGTGCAGCTCAGGCCGGATGCAGAACCTGCAACGGTTTGAAAATGCTTCAGTATCAGGGATATAAGCAGTTCAAATATTTCACAGGAGAAGACTACGAAAATGTTAAGTCAGAATGAACAGAAAGTGCTGGCAGCTCAGACTGCCGTTGATACACTTGTAGAAAAAGGAATTCTTAAAAGCGGAATGAAGGTTGGTCTTGGAACAGGTTCTACTGCAATGCCTGCTGTTGACCGTGTGGCTTATCATATTCAGAACGGCAACCTTAAAGACATAAAGGCTGTTGTTACAAGTTTCCAGACAGAAAACCGTTGCCAGGACCTGGATATTCCTGTTTATTCAATGAATGACAGAAGAATCGGCGGCATTCTTGATGTGGCAATTGACGGTGCTGATGAAATTGATCCTGACTGTAATCTGATCAAAGGCGGCGGAGCTGCTCATGTCCGTGAAAAGATTGTTGAATATAATTCAAAGGTTCTGGTAATTGTTGCTGATCAGTCAAAAGTTGTTCCTCATATTGGAACTGGTTTCAAAGTTCCTGTTGAAATTATTCCGGATGCCCGTCAGGCTGTTACAAATCAGCTGGAAGCCCTGGGTGCAAAATGTTACCTCCGTGAAGGAGTTCGTAAAGCAGGTCCTGTTGTAACAGATAACGGCAACCAGATTCTGGACTGCCAGTGGGAAAAACCTATCGAAGATCTGGCTGCAATGGAAGTTAAAATCAATCAGATTGTTGGCGTTGTAGAAAACGGACTTTTTGCCGGAAAAAATCCTGTTGCATTTATTGCAAAGGAAGACGGCAGCGTAGAAGTTCGTAACCTCAAATAAACCTGAGGCCTGCCGGATGGCAGGCCGTTTTTTATGTTCTCTCCATTTCCGACTGAAATCGCTTATCATTATTGTCTCACCCTGAAAAAACTTCTTGATGAAGGAAGACTGAAACTGGAACAGGTTACCCGTCTTTCTGCGGAGCGTGCCGGGCAGGGAGTAATGATTGGTACTCTGGTTTGCAGCGATGAAGAGGGTAACAGAGTGGTTTTATGTGCCAATTCCGGGATAAGTAAAAAGATTGCAATGAAATCTGAGTGGGTCCAGAACGGAGTCCGGTTTATTGTAGTTCCGCCTGTTGTTTCTGCAAGTAAGATTGATGAAGCCCTGATGAAAAATGATGCAGAGATTCATGAATTAACAAGACAAATTGATAATGCAAAAGTGCAAATAAACGATAAGGTCGGGGAAAAACTTTCAGGAGATGAAGAGAAAGACTCGGAAATAGATTTAAATGATCTGAAAAAAAGGCGCAAGTTTCTGTGTAAGGAATCTCTGGATTCTGTGCATAAACTTTATTTATTTAATACCATTCAAAATTGTAAATCCTCGATTATCAATTGCTCATTGCCAACAGGTACTGGCGACTGCTGCGAACCAAAGCTTTTTCATTACGCTTTCGGACACGGACTAAAACCTGTAAGCCTTGCCCAGATTTTTTATGAGGGGTCCGGGGCGGAGTCCCGGCGAGAGGGGTGTGGTGAAGACCGGACGCTGAGAGAAACGAAGAGTTCCGGGCTGAACCCAGGGGAGAGACTTCTCCCCTCAAAAAATGAAATTGTTTTCCCTTGTGATGAACGCTGCGGAATTCTGCTTCCTAAAATGCTCGGACTTGAAGTTCTTTACTGCGACAAATATATCGTTGTTGTGAATAAACCTTCAGGATTGCTTTCTGTTCCCGGACGTGGCGAAGAAAAACAGGACTGCGTCGTAAACCGCGTAAAAACTCTTTACTCAGAGTTGTGCGAAATCGAACAGCCTTCGGTTCACCGCCTGGATATGGAAACTTCAGGGCTTCTGGTTCTGGCCTTTACAGAAGAAGCTCACAAGAATCTTTCACTTCAATTTGAGACAGGTTCGGTTCATAAAGAATATTGTGCTCTTCTGGAAGGTGTCCTTGAAAAACAGGCCCCGGGTGAAAGTGCTCCCAGAAAGGGTGAAAAGAAAGGCGTGATGAAATTGAAGTTCCGTCTGGATCCGGAAAACAGACCGCATCAGGTTTATGATGAAGTTTACGGAAAAGAAGGAATTACCGGATGGCAGAATGAAGGACTGGTTCTTTATGAATATCCTGACGGAAAAAAAATCAAATCAACCAAAATCCGGTTTTTCCCTGAAACAGGGCGGACACATCAGCTTCGCCTTGCAAGCTCCGATATTCATGGATTCGGACTTCCTATTATTGGTGATTCTCTTTACGGAAACTATACGGAAGGGCAGCGCCTTATGCTTCATGCAGAGAAAATTACATTCCGTCATCCAATAAATGACCGGGAACTTACTTTTTTGAAGCCATCTGATTTCTAGTTTTTTCCAGAAGTTTTTCATAAGGCATAAGCATGCCCTGATTCATCATTTTTGCGCCGCCTTTTGATTTGGCCGAAGCTCTCATTAAAAATCCTACAAGATTCATGGTAAGGAGTCTCTTTTTCTGTTTAGTCGGAAGAGTTTTGTAGATTCCTCTTGCTTTATAAAAACGATGATCTTCTTTCATTAACCCGCGCATGATATAAATCAGGTCGCGGAAAATTCTCATGCCGCCTTCACCCCAGAAAGTTTTGGGGAAGAGAAGCTTGTTTTCAATGGCATAAGAAAGGGTCTGCGAAAGAGAAGAAATCTCTTCTGCATTTGTTGCGACACCTGAAAGAAAATTTCCTCCGACTTCACTTCGTGCATCAATGATTATTCTTAAGTTTGGTTCTGCTTTCAGGTCTCCATTTACAATGTAGCCGAATGGAAGTCCCGAAGTTACTGTGCGGTGACCGTTGCAGAACTGGCGGTCATCATAAGTTTTGAAAAGGGAACCCATTGAGTGGTCTTTGATTGTAAATGCATAAATTATGGAATCGCAGGTCTGGATTTCATTTCGGAGGAATTTATCAAATCCGTCTTTCCAGAAACAGTCACCATTAACGGCACAGTGGAAACAACCAGTACAGCCGCCCTGGAATTTGTATTCAAAAAGATTTACAAGCTTAACCTGATGTGGAGTAATGGCTTTGAAATCTTCAATCATGTTTTTTAGGTTTTCGTCATCGGGCCGTAAATCACAAACGATGCAGACTGTTTTATCTGATGTTTTTTCTGTTTCTGTAAAGCATCTTGTGTATTCAGGGACAATGGAAGGATTTGTTGTATGCTGTAAAGAAAAGAAGGGTTCTGTTATGTTGTTTTCAAAACGGAATTGAACAAGCTTCATAAACTTGACTGCATCTTCCTGTCCTTTTTCTGTAAGCAGGTCATCCATGTCTGCAGAAAGAGAGCCCAGGTTTCTGATATTCATGTCGGCACAGTTGTCGGCAATGAAGGTATGGGCTGTAACATCAAAAAAATGTTTGGAGGTTGAAATCTGGCAGAAGGCTTTTTTAGAAAAATCTTCTTTGCTTTCCTTCATCAGTTCTATGAAACGGTGAAGCTGGCTTGGTGCAATAAAAGTGTATACAGGGTAAGAAAATAAAATTACATCACAATTTCTGATTGCTTCCAGGGCCGGAGAAAAATCTTTCTCCAGCATACGGATGTGGTTTCCTGCGTGAAGTATCTGGAAGTTTATTTCCGGAAAAACAACCTGTAAAAATCTGGTTGTCTGGAGTGTGATGCTTGTTTCACTTTTAGGGCTTCCGTTAATTACACAAATATTCATTGTTTGTCCTTATAGTTTCAATTTACTCAGTGTTTCTCCGATTGAGTCATGAATGACCAGATTTGCATACTGGTCGGCCTGGGTTTCTCCTTTGTTGATAAGAACCAGATACTGTCCTTTGAAATATCGAATTAGGCCTGCAGCAGGATAAACAGTAAGGGAGGTTCCTCCGATTATCAGCATGTCCGCTTTTGAGATTGCATTTACCGCACCGTTTATGCAGTCATCGTCCAGACCTTCTTCATATAAAACAACATCAGGTTTTACATAGTTACCACATTCATCGCAGACAGGGTAATCGTTATCCTTGCTGTTCATATAATCAACATTAAAGGATTTATGACATCCCATACAATAGTTTCTGAGAGTGCTTCCGTGAAGTTCATAAACCCGTCTGCTTCCTGCCATCTGGTGGAGACCGTCAATATTCTGGGTGACAATGGCAGAAAGCTTTCCTGCGTCTTCCATGCGGGCAAGGGCAATGTGTGCTTTGTTTGGTTTGATTCCGTCGATAAGTATTTTTTCACGATAAAAGCGGAAGAATTCTTTTTTGTTTCTGTCAAAGAAAGTCCGGCTCAAAATTGTTTCAGGCGGATAATCCCATTTCTGGTTATACAAACCGTCTACGCTTCTGAAATCGGGTATGCCGCTTTCGGTTGAAACTCCGGCACCACCAAAGAAAACAATGTTGTTTGATTTGTCATAAAAATCCTGAAGCATTTCGATTTTTTCGTCTTCCATATTATTCCTCCGGTAGTGTTTTGTTTTTTGAATTTTTAGTTTCTTCTATTCAGTAAGCATTTCTTTTGTAATATAGTAAACACTTCCACAGTTCTGACAGATTACTTCCAGCGGGAATTTTTCGTTTGCAAGAATATCTTCCAGTTCTGCCTTTCCCAAATTTTTGATTCTTAAGGCAAAGTTCCGGGCAGAACAAGGACAGTCAAAAATTACATCTCTGTCCAGAACTGCTGTTGGCTTGAATTCGCGGAAGAGTCCGTAAACTATGTCTTCACGGTTTCCAAGTTCGCTGAACCACTGTCCAGGATTTGGAAGTGCGTTCAAAGCCATTTCAACTCTGTAAATCAGTTCTTCGCGGATTTCTTCAGCATCTTCTTTTCCGCTGAAAGCGGTCTGGGCACTTACTTTGCTGTAACCGCCGGCCTGTGGCATAACCTGAACGTACATTCCTCCGGCGCCTGTAACGCGTCCCAGCTTGTCAAACTGGATACCTGTTTTGAAAGCACTGTGAATCTGGTCGCTCTGATCAAAGAAATATGCCAGATCCATGGCTATGTTTTTGAACTGAATTTCAACAGAACTGGTTGCCGGTTCTTTCATTCCTTCAATCAGTTTTGACATGGTCATGGTTCCGCCGTTACCGAAGAAGGGTGCCAGGTCCCAGCTTTCCAGTGGTTTTTCAAGAGGAATATGATCCTGCATCAGGTGTCCGCGAACGTAGCCAAGAGAATCTGCTTCCACAACAAAACCTTTACAGATACCGTCTGTCTGGTATGTGAAAGTCCAGTGTTCTTTCTGATTTGATTTCATCAGTGGAATAAAGAGGGCAGCACAGAGAAGTGCCTGACCCAGAATATAAGTTTCAAGGATTCCCAGATTCTGATTTGCGCGCATCTGGTTTACCATTTCTGTTCCGTTATAGAAAGCTCCGCGGAACTGACCTTCTGCCATAACAAAAATAGTCATTCCGTCTTTTTCGAGCTTGCTTAAATGTTCAATTAATTCATTGTCTTTGATTTCTGCTTTGTTCATGTGTAGAAGTTTATTCTTTATAGAAGAAATTGTATACTATTTTCATGTCAGAAATTAAATCAACAGTTGAATCTAATCCAAATCCGGAGATTTTGAAAACCGCCCTGGTTGCCATTATCGGCCGTCCGTCAGCGGGAAAATCTACTTTTTTGAATACAGCCTGCCAGGAAGCTGTAAGTATTGTAAGTCCTATGCCCCAGACTACCAGAAATGCAATTCGCGGCATCGTAAATACTTCTTACGGACAGCTTGTATTTGTGGATACTCCGGGTTATCACGATTCTGAAAAGAAGTTGAACCTGAAACTCAGGGGAGTAACAGAAACTACTCTTGAAGGTTCAGACTGCGTTCTTTATGTTGTGGATTCAAGCCGCGAACCTGGTGATGAAGAAAAAATTACTGCAGAACTTATCAAAAATTACCAGAAACGCATGATTGTTGCCATTAATAAAACTGATATTGCGGGAGCAAAACCTGATAAGGCCAGAGCTTTTGTAAGATCGGTTCTGAAAGATATACCGGATGAACGGATTCTGGAAATGTCAGCAAAAAAAGACAACGGAATCAATGAAGTTCTTAAAGCTCTTTATGACATTTCTCCTGTGGCTCCTGCCATGTATACGGAAGATTTTTACACTGACCAGGATATGAAATTCCGTATTTCTGAAGCAATCCGCGGAGAAGCTATTAACCGTCTGGAACAGGAAATCCCTCATGCGGTTTATGTAAATGTGGCAGACCTGGAATTCCGTAATGAAGGAAAGAAACTCTGGGTTCGTGCTTTCCTTTGCGTAGAACGTGAAAGCCAGAAGGGAATCGTAATCGGGAAGGGTGCATCCAAAATAAAGGAAATCCGCGCCGCTTCTTTAAAAGCTCTGAATCTGATTTATCCGTATAAAGTGGAACTTGACCTTCAGGTAAAAGTGGATAAAAACTGGCGTCAGAAAGACCTTACTATTTCAAGAATTATTCCGGAATAGAAAAATCTATTTTTTTGTTATTATTTTTGTAATTTTATTTTCTTTTTGCGTTATCTCAAAAGACCCTTTATAATTTAAGTTATATTAGAGATATTGGAGATAATATGGACAACGCAAATAAACTGGTTCCATTTTCTGTAAAGACATATGTTCTTTTTATTCTTGCTTATTCGCTTCCGGGGCTTTTATTCGGCCCAATGGGACTGTTTATTCACGCAGTAACATTCGAAGAATACCTTCGCAATATTACTGATCCGGGGGTTTTCGGACTTTTTCTGGTTTCTTTGATTGGTGGTTTCAGCTTATATCCATTATGTGTAAAAGGCCTTAATAAAATCGATGTAAAAAAGGAAGGCTATGAAAAGTTCTACCGGATTGTAAAAATCTTTGAATATACATCCCTTGTCGTAATGTGTATTATTGAACTTCTTTTTGCTTTTGTTCTCAGACTCCGGGATGTTACAAATGAATGGGAATACTTTTATTTCGGCGAAAAAAGTACTTTTTTCTGCTGGATTGCCATTGCAATCTGTCTTACAACAGTCAGCTCTACAGTTTTTTATAATCTTTTCTTAGGTGAATTTGAAAAATCCCTTACCGAAATTAACGGCAGGTTTAAATTTACTACAATGCCTGTAGTTATCCGCACAATGATTCTTACCTGTGTTCCTATTGTAGGTCTTTGTCTGGGAATTGAATCTGTAATTACCGTTCCCTATAACAATGAAATGGATACTTTGACTCTGCTTGCAAAAAACATTCTTCCGGTTACTCTTTTTTATGGAATCCAGATTTTTGTAAACAGCTACATCAACATCCGCGGAATCAATAATCAGATGAAAAAGGTAATTGATCTTGCACAGAAACTGTCAGCAAAAAATTACCGGGTTGAACCTTTGCCTGTTGAATCTCTGAACGAACTTGGAATTCTTGCAATGGACCTGAATGTTTTTGCCAAAGGTTCCCGTGATATCCTGGCCGGAATGTATAATTCAGTTAATACTTCTGTTTCCTCAGCAGAATTCCTGGCAGAAAATCTTCAGGAATCTTCACAGAACATGGAAAATATTACAGGCGTAATCAACGGTGTTCAGACTGAAATGCAGAATCAGACCTCCGGTATTGAGGAAGCTTCTGCAACAATCAACCAGATTATTGGAAAAATCCGGGACCTGAATAATTCAATTGAAGGCCAGAGTGCTGCAGTTACAGAATCAAGTGCTGCCGTAGATCAGATGATTGCAAATGTTCAGAGTGTTACAAAAATTCTCGAAAAGAACGGACAGGCAGTTTCTGACCTTGGAGTGGCTTCTGCCGAAGGTAGAAATGCGGTTCAGGATGCAGTAAAAAAAGCGGAAGAAGTAAAAGCCCAGAGTTCAGGTATTCTTGAAGCCAGTAAGATTATCCAGACTATTGCAAGTCAGACAAACCTGCTTGCAATGAATGCTGCCATTGAATCTGCCCATGCCGGTGAAGCTGGAAAAGGCTTCAGTGTTGTTGCTGATGAAATCCGTAAGCTTGCAGAACAGTCAAACAAGCAGGGTGCTGTTATTGCTGAAAGTCTTAAAGCCCTCATGGATTCTATTTCCGGAATTTCGGACAGTACAAAAGCAGTTCAGCAGAAATTCGATATTATCTATGAACTGGCAAATACTGTTCAGGAACAGGAATCAGTCGTAATGAATGCAATGACTGAACAGAACGAAGGAAACAAACAGGTTGTTGAAGCAATGCGTGAAATCAATGATTCTTCTGTGACAGTCAGAAATGGTTCCAACGAAATGATGATAGGTTCTGAACAGATTGTAACTGAGATGCAGATCTTAAGTGATGTTACTACAAAGATTAATGAAAGCATGGTAAAAATGGCAGACAGTATCCGCGAAATTGAACAGGCTGTTTCTGCTGTATCCCAGTCTTCTGAAAAGAACAAGAATGAACTTCAGGAATTGGGCGGCGACCTGGCAGAATTCTCGCTTTAATCAGAAAATTTTAACTTTTTATCTCTAATTTCTCCATTTTTTGTGATATAATGTTTGTACTATGAAAAGCACAAATACTAAAGGGGACTATAAGTTCCGGTTTATCCAGCAGGGCGGCCTTATTCAGCCGCAGATAAATAAAATTGAAGATGTTTTGAATCTTGATAAGCTTGATCCAAAACTGTGGACAATTCTTTCATGTCCGGCAAAGGGCCTGGAATTCAGTGAAGAAACACTCGCACTTCTTGATACCGATAAAAACGGTCGTGTCCGCGTTCCCGAAATTCTTGATGCAGTAAAATATATTAAGAATTATTTTGCTGATCCGTCGGTTATTATGACGGAAGGGGATTCAATTCCAATAAGCGCATTGGGAACTATGGCTTTCCCTTGCGGCCATTCACCATATTCTTCTGCAAAGGCCCTCCTTGATGTTCTGGGCAAACCTGAAGCAAAAGAAATCTCTCTTTCGGATCTGACTGTAGATGTAAAACTTTTTTCTCCTTCCGTTCCAAACGGGGACGGAATTCTTCCGCCTGAAGTTTGTCTGGATGAAAATGTTGCCGCTGTTGTAAAGGAAATAATTGAATTTACCGGCGGGGCAGATGATATCAGCGGGGTAAAAGGAATTACCCGTGAACAGTTTGAAGAATTTTTTAAGGCTATCCGGGGCGTAAATGACTGGCGCGTTCAGTCAGTTTCAGAAGAAGAGTCAAATGAAATTTTCTTCCTGAAAGAAAAGACTGATGCTGCTGCTGCAAGTTATATGCAGGTTGCAGAAAAAATCAATGATTATTTTTTGCGTTGTTCCCTGGCTGAATATGATCCGGCTTCAAAAGAAATTCTTGCTTCAGAAAAAAATGCTCTGTACATGAATGCTGAAGGAAAGCTTGGCGATATGGACCAGCTGGCCCTTATGCCTCTTTCTGAAATTGAAGGCGGGAAACCTCTTCCTCTGGATGGAAGTCTGAATCCTGCATGGAAAGAAAAAATGGAACAGTTCAAGAAAAATGTTCTGGAACATATTACCAAGCAGAATCTGGAGGAACTTACTGAAGCTCACTGGCGGAAAATTGAAAGTCTTTTTGCACCTTATGTTGCATGGTTCAATGCAAGACCTGTCAGCGATGCCATGTCTATTCCAATGGAAAGGGTAACAGAAATTCTTTCCGGAAATGCTGAAACTGAAATTTCAAAGCTTTTTGATAAGGAAGAAGAACATCCTCCTGTTGCACTGGCTTCAGCGGATCTTAAGAAAATGCTTCTCCTTCGCCGTGACTTTGTAGAACTTCTTAAGAATTTTGTTTGTTTTGAAAAGTTCTATAACCTTAAAGAAAAATCAGTTTTCCAGGCCGGAACCTTATTCCTGGACGGCCGTTCATGTGATTTATGTTTCCGTATCGAAGATGTGGCAAAGCATTCAGCTATGGCAGCACTTTCATCTTGTTTCCTTATTTACTGTGACTGTCAGAAGCATGACGATTCAGGAAAGAAAATGCAGATTGCAGCTCTTATGAGTGACGGAAAAACAGACAATATAATTGTTGGCCGGAACGGAATCTTCTTTGACCGTCAGGGAAATGACTGGGATGCAACAATTACAAAGATTATTGATAACCCTGTAAATATCCGACAGGCTTTCTGGAAGCCTTACAAAAAGCTTGGAAACATGATTACCGAAAAAATCAATAAGATGGCCGCTGATGCTGAAGCAAAAATGGCCGGAAAAATGACTTCCATGGTAAATGATCCTAAAGCTGCAGCACAGAGTGTTTCTGCTGCTCCGGCTCCTGCAAAGAAAACTGATATCGGAACCGTTGCAGCTTTGAGCGTAGCCTTCACAGGAATTGTAAGTGTCATTACAACACTCTTTGCATCTTTGTTTAACGGTGACAATTTGAAGTGGATTCCTCTTGAGATTATAGGAGTTATTCTTGCAATATCACTTCCATCAATGATTATTGCAGCCGTAAAACTCCGCCAGAGAAATATTTCAAGTATTCTTGATGCCTGTGGCTGGGCTGTAAACGGAAATGTAAAAATTACAGTTGCCCTGGGAAGAGCCCTTACTCATGTGGCAAAATATCCGGCTGGTGCCAGACTGAACAAAAAAGATCCTTTTGCTCAGAAAGGTTTCCCATGGAAAAGAGTAATATTCTGCATTCTCCTTATTGGACTTCTGGGATTCGGACTTTACTGTCAGTTTATGAATCCGGATCTTCTGGGAGGAACTCCTGTTGAACTGATTCAGAATTTGTTCAATTAATAAAGCTTCAGAAAACTAAAAATTACAAAGAGCAATGGCTGCTGAAACAACCAGCGGCATTGTAAGGATTGAGAAAAGGGTACCTATGGCGACCATTGTTACGGCTGTCTGGGTATCCTTTTCGTATTTAGCGGCAAACATGGTTGTGTTCGCTGCGCTTGGTGCACTTACTGCAATTACCATGGCAGGAAGAATGTTATCCCTGATTCCCATGAAGTATAAAATGCCAAGGGCTGCCAGAGGACAAAGTACAAGCCTGATGAAAATTCCCAGAACAAGTTTGAAATCTTTCAGAACTGCAAGAGTAGTTATCTGTGCCAGATAATAACCGATTACAAACATAGGAAGTGGAGTGTTCAGGTTTGCAAGGTGCTGAATCGGAGAAGCAATAATGACCGGAAGTTTTATGGGAGTCAGAAAAATAATGAGTCCCGTTACGATTCCGATGATTCCAGGATTTATGAATACTTTCTTGATGCTTATTTCTTTTACATCACCGCTCATGAGGACAAGTCCGAAAGTCCAGGTCAGAAGGTTGAATACTGCAATATAGGCGGTTCCCAGAAAAATTCCTTCGGTACCCAAAAGTGCATTCTGTAAAGGCAGGGCCATGTATCCGCAGTTTGAGAAAATAATTCCGTAACGAAGAACAGCCTGTTTTGCCTTATCCTTATCGTGAATCAGGATGAAAGAGAGTACAATGCTCAAAAAATGAAGAAGCGCTCCGCACCCGACACTAATGAGGAGTTTTTTTACAAGAAGGGGATCATAATCCCTGTTAAAGGAATTGATAACAACCGTTGGTGTGACAAAATAAAGAATAAAGTTTGTAAGGTGTTTTATAGTATGTTCGTCAAAAATGTTTTTTTTAGAACAGATAAAGCCGATTGAAATAAGAATAAAAAGAACAGCTACCTGAACTGCCACCGCTGAAAAACTGGAAATCATAAGAAAATTATAATCTTTTTCATTTATTTGCGAAAGGACGGGATTTTATATATAATAAATTATTCTTTGCCGTTTTAGCTCACCTGGTAGAGCAGCTCCCTCGTAACGAGCAGGTATTCGGTTCAAGTCCGGAAAACGGCTATTTTATATGACAGAATTCTATGTTGGCGACAATCTTGATGTAATGAAAGAACATCTTGAAGAATGGCGCGGAAAAATCAACCTGATATACACGGATCCTCCATATAACACCGGTAATGTTTTTACTTACCGGGATGATTTTTCCGAAAAAGGAGACCGGCATTCTGCGTGGCTTTCCTTTATGTCTGACCGTTTGAAATTATCACGTGAACTTTTGTCAGATGACGGCTGCATTTTTATTGCTATCGGAGATGATGAACTTTACCGTCTGAAACTTCTTTGCGATGAAATATTCGGTGAAGAAAATTTCGTAAACAATTTTATGTGGCTTCATGGGAAAGGAAAAAAAGATACCTGGAGCCGTACCCTTACAGAAAACAATCTTTGCTATGCAAAAAACAAAAGGTCCCTCAAGGCTTTTGTAGAAATTCTTGAAACTAACTGGGCCACTTCAAATGCAGACAATGATCCAAGGGGACCCTGGTTCAGCGGCAGCATTTCCTTTTCCGAAAAACGTTCCAGTAAATCTCACAGAAATTATTTTTCCATAACTTCTCCAGGGGGAGTGAAATGGGAACGGCAGTGGCTTTGTTCCAGAGAAGAAATGGAAGAAATGCTGAAAGATAACCGAATCTATTTCGGTCCGGGGCCTGAATATAAAAATGTTCCCCGGGAAAAAATTTTCAATGGGAAAAAGGAAGAAATAATTCCAAAGAATATAATTGAAAATGTGGGTTCGACAAGAGATGCCCAGAATCATCTGGATGAACTTCTTGGAGTAAAGGGAGTTTTTGATAATCCCAAACCTGTAGGACTTGTTGAACATTTAATCCAGATTACTTCCATGGGAAAGGACATTACAGTTATGGACTTTTTTGCAGGAAGCGGAACTACAGCTGAAGCTGTGGAAAATATGAATAGAAAAGACAGTGGGAACAGAATCTGTATTCTTATTCAGAAGGATGAAAAAACTTTTGAAGAAGAAAACGGTTTGAAAATTCCCCGCCGCGGCTGTGAAGAAGCCTTCAGGGCAGGGTATGAAAGCATTGCTGATATTACTGCTGCCCGTATCAAGGCCTTAAATTAGTTCTGGAAATTCTGAAGGAATTCAGAAATTACTTCCTGTAATTTTTCAGGCATCATCTCCTGAAGTTTTTCCGGCATGATTTTTTTCTGCTTTTTTGTTTCTTTGTTGAACATGGCAGTTATTTTATTTTTGTAATTGTTCAGAACCTTATACCTTATCAATCCGCCTTTTGCAGAAAACTCTTCCTCAGTATGAAGAAACTTTTCCATCATAAAGAAGGTGCTGACCCGTTCAAAGTTTTTGAAACCATTTTTTGAAGAGATCAGACGTTCAATTTCCCGTGTAATAATTTCCTGTGCAAATTCCGAATCCATCAGTTTTTGTGTTGTACTGAATTTTTCACCTGCATTTTCTGCTGACTGTTTCAGTTCGTCTATGTCAGGAATGATGATTGCACCGAGTGTGTTTTCATCCTGTCCGCAAACCACAGCCTGCAGAATATAAGGAGATTCCGAAAGCTTTGCTTCAATAGGGAAGGGTTCAACATTTTCTCCCGAGCGCAGAACGATTGTATCTTTTGAACGTCCTTTAATTGCAAGTTCGCCGTTGAAAGTCGAAACTGCAATGTCTCCTGTATTGAGCCAGCCGTCTTCAGAAAGAATTTCTTTTGTAAGGTCCGGGCGCTTGTAGTAGCCTTTCATTACATTCAAACCGCGGACATAGAGAATTCCTTTTTCTCCTGGTTTTGCCGGATTACCATCCGCCTTTAGAATTTTTGTTTCGTTGTAATTCATAGGTTTCCCGATTGTTCCCAGAACAGGAGCAAAACGGTTTCGCACAGAAACAATAGGTGCTGTTTCTGTCATACCGTATCCTTCAACAACCTGAATTCCAACGGCATTAAAAAACTTGTCCAATTTTGGAGGACAACCGCCGCCACCTGAAACTCCGCATACAAATCGTCCGCCAAGAACTGTACGGATTTTTGTAAAGAACAGTTTGTTTCCCAGAAAACGCAGGGGAACCAGAAGTCCGTAAGGTATATAAAGAAGCTTGTATAAAGAATGTCTGATGCTTCCCCGTTCCCTGTAATAGCGGTTTAATCCGATAATTGTATTTTTCAGAGACAGCGAAGCTGAAGAGGCGCCTGCAAGAATCTGAAACAGAAGCCAGGAAACTGCTGACTGTGATTTAATTTTTTTTGAGATTGACTGATAAAGTGATTCCCATACACGCGGAACACAGGGCATGAACTGCGGCCGGACTTTCTGAAAATCAGAAAGAAGAATTGAAGAAACGGGTTTTGAGTAACACATAGTTCCTGCAAAGAAAAGAATGTAGTATTCCAGTTCCCGTTCATAGACATGCCATACAGGGAGAATACAAAGTGCTCTCTGTCCTCTGGTAAAACCAAGTCGTGAAGCAATTCCTTCCAGCTGGCATAAAAAGTTCCTGTGTGAAAGCATGACTCCTTTAGGAGTTCCTGTTGTTCCCGAAGTAAAAATGATTGTAGCAGTATCTTCAGTATTTCCTTTCCAGACTTCCTTTTCTATTTTGTCAGGGTTCTTTTCCCGCCACTGATTTCCTGCTTTCAGAATATCTTCATAGTGGAAAAGTTTTTTCCCCTTCAGGTTGAATCGCTCCAGAGATTTATTTTGGGAATCAATAAGAATAATGTTTTCCAGGGAGGGAATATCATCGAGACATTCGCAAAGTTTTCCCAGTACATAAGGATTTTCTACAGATACAGTGCGGCATTCCGTAAAGCTTAAGATATACTGGAGTTCTTTCAGGGTGACATCACTTCCACGGGGAATATCAGCGCATCCGATAACCATTGCTCCCAAAGAAACTACCTGCCATTCCTGCCGGTTGTCGGCAATATGTCCGATATTTTCCCCGCGTTTTGTTCCTATGGTAAGAAGACCTGCAGCAAAATCGAACATCTGTTCGCAGAGTTCTTTGTAAGTTGTGGGCTGGAAGGTTCCTGTAGAATCTTTTGTAAGTTGTACAGTAGTAGCGGGAAAGCAGAGGCTCTGATGATAAAGAAGTTCAGGAAGTGTGTTAATCATAATTGGTTATTTTATGCAAAATGACATTATATGTCAAATTGTCATTTTAGAAGTATTATACATCCTTTTTGCAGTCGGTTATGTCCGGTCTCTTTTGAAATTCTTATTTAAATCTGTTAGAATACAGACATGAATATTATTGTAGTTGGCAATGGCGGACGTGAGCACGCTATCTGCTGGAAACTTGCTCAAAGCTCTTTGGTTGATAAAATTGTTGCAGCCCCTGGAAATGGTGGAACTGCATTCGAAGAAAAATGTGTAAACGTTGATCCTAAAAAATGCGACTACATTGTTGAAGGCGAAAATCCTTTTGTTCAGATTGCTAAACACGAAAACTGCCGTATGGCGGTTATCGGACCTGAGGATCCTCTTGCAGATGGTCTTGCGGATGTATTCTGGAACGCAGGAATTCCTGTTGTAGGTCCTAAAAAAGCCGGGGCACAGCTTGAAGCAAGTAAAGATCTTTCAAAGAAATTCATGAAAGAATATAACGTTGCCTGTGCTGCCAGTGAAACCTTTGTAAATCAGGATGCTGCAGTTGAATATGTAAAAAAGCACGGAGCTCCTATTGTAATCAAAGCCGACGGTCTTGCAGCCGGAAAAGGTGTAACTGTAGCAGCAACTGTTGATGAAGCTGTAGCAGCTATCGATGACATTATGAATTCAGGCCGCGTTGGTTCAGCCGGTAAAAAAATAGTAGTAGAAGATTATCTTGAAGGTGTAGAAATTTCTGTTCTTGCAGCTGTTTCCTGTACACCTGAATATGCAGCAGCCGGAAGTGCATGCATAGTTCCATTCCTTCCTTCCCGTGATCATAAACGTCTTATGGACGGAGCTAAAGGTCCTAACACAGGCGGAATGGGAACAGTTTGTCCTCTTGATGATGTAACTCCGGAAATGATGGAAGCCTTTGACAAGACAATCCTTCAGCCAACTCTGAACGGACTTATCAAAGAAAAGTTTGATTACCGTGGATTCATTTTCTTTGGTGTAATGCTTACAAAGAACGGACCAAAACTTCTTGAATATAATGTACGTCTTGGTGACCCTGAAACACAGAGTGTTCTTCCTCTTATGGATTTTGACTTTGCTGCAATGTGTATGTCTATCATGAACGGAACACTTAAAGATTTTGAAATGAAATGGAAGAGCGGATATCAGGTTTCTCCTGTAATGGTTTCCGGCGGATATCCTGGAGACTACGAAAAAAATATTCCTATTTCTGTAAATGAAAATCTTCTGAAACTCAGTACAGCAAAGATTTTCTACGCCGGTGCTGTAGTGGGTCGTCGTGAAAGTGATGGAAATCTTCTTACCTCTGGAGGACGTGTTCTTGCATGTTCTGCATACGGTACAACCTTCAAAGAAGCCTGGGAAAAAGCCTATATGGGAATCAGCTCTGTTAAGTTTGATAAAGCTTTCTTCCGTAAAGATATTGGACTTCCTGGTGCTGCAGAAAGCGGAAAACTTTAGACAATATTATTAGTTTGAGGAGGGGGAAGTCTCCCCCTCGCTTCGAACCTGCGGTTCTGCGCTACCCCTTCTGCGGGCCTCAGACGCCGGCCCGCAACGCCCGCTTTACGGCGGGTATTTTTTTTAGGAGAAAATACTATGGTTGAAAAAATCAAAGATTATATGAAATCCAAACAGGCTGAAATGGTTGAACTTCAGAAAGCTCTTACCTGCGTAAAAGCTCTGGCTCCGGAAAACGGCGGGGACGGGGAATCTGAGAAAGCTGCAGTTCTTATGGACTGGCTTAAAGCAAAAGGATTCAAAAATCTTGAAGTTTTTAATGCTCCTGACAGCCGTGTTTCTTCAGGGGTAAGACCAAGTATTGTTGCCACAATTCCCGGCAGCGATGCTTCAGCACCTGTAATCTGGGTAATGGCTCATATGGATGTTGTTCCTACAGGTGAACTTTCTATGTGGGATACAAATCCATGGGAATGTGTAGAAAAAGACGGACGCCTTTATGGTCGCGGTGTAGAAGATAACCAGCAGGGACTTCTTTCCATGACTTTTGCTGCTATGTATCTTCTGGAAAATAACATTACTCCAAAAAATACCGTAAAACTTCTTTTTGTGGCTGATGAAGAATGTGGAAGCGTATACGGTTGTCAGTGGCTGGTAGAAAATACAGATCTTTTCAAAAAGACAGATATGGTTCTTATTCCTGACGGAGGCGATCCGGACGGAGTAACAATTGAAATTGCAGAAAAGAACCTTATGTGGATGAAGCTTCATGTAAAAGGAAAGCAGACACACGGTTCACGTCCTGATACAGGAATCAATGCCTGTCTCGCAGCAAATGATCTTGCTCTTCGTCTTCATGGACTTGAAAAAATCTTTAATAAGAAAGATCCGCTTTTTGAACCTGATTATTCAACATTTCAGCCGACAATGCACCTTAAAAACGTTGACGGAATTAACATTATTCCTGGTGATGAAGTTTTCTTTATGGACTGCCGTATTCTTCCATGTTATTCGATTGCTGAAGTTCAGACCGAAGCTGAAAAAATTATTTCCGGCATTGAAAAAGATTATGGTGTAAAAGTAGAGTTTTCTCTGGCACAGAAATCAGAAAGTCCGGCTACTTCCAAAGATTCCCCAGTTGTAAAGCTTCTTTCAGATGCAATTGAAAAGGCTCACGGACAGAAAACCAGCTGCATCGGTATTGGCGGCGGAACAGTCGGAGCTGAGCTTCGTCGTGAAGGAATAGACTGTGTTGTCTGGAGTACGCTGAATGATATGGCTCACCAACCCAATGAATACTGCATTATAGATAATATGATTAAGGATGCAGTAACTCTTTCTGTTCTCTTTGCAGGTTAAATAAAAATGCCGCGCATAAATGCGCGGCTTATTTATTTAACTTTAGTCAGAGTTCTGTCTATTCCCTAACGAAGCGCTGTGCCGGAGTAACAATCCAGATGGCTTCCAGTTCAGTGTTTCCTGTGTTCTGCAGAGTGTGGGGACCGCTTGCAGGGAATGAAACGCTGTCTCCTTCTTCCATTGCATAAACTGAGTTTTCATAATGAAGTTCGGCTTTCCCTTTTACGATGATTCCCATTTCCCGGCCTATGTGGCCTGAAGAACCTCTGTGGGTATTGCAGTGGGCCGGAATACGGATAACATAAGCTTCAAAGTTATTTGTCTTGTCGTTTGCATCTGGTTTCAGAAGCTCTTCATATTCAACTTCGCCTTCACCCATTTTTGCTCTTTCTCCTTTGCGGATAATCTGAACAGGGTGCTGTCGGCGGTATTCTTCAAACAGGAATTCAAGACTGATATCAAGAACATCTGCAAGAGAAAGAAGTGTATCGATTGCCGGTGAAACATGGTTTCTTTCAATCTGTGAAACAAGACTTTCAGATACACCTGCCATCTGTGCTACATATTTCAGTGTATAACCTTTATGCTCGCGCATCTGGCGAAGTTTTTCGCCAAAATGATATGGCACTTTCTTTTTTGTTTCGTTTGTCGCTGCATTATTTTGCGAAGGTGTCATTTATTTGTTTCTCCTCGTTCCGTTCTGTTACGAACTGAATAAAGTAATCTTCAATAGTTTTATGTGGCCCTGTTAAATTCAATCGCTTTCGGCTTCTTGCATTATCACGGCGGATTGTATACATCGAATAGAAATCTCGATAGTCCAGTCCGGCATCGGCTTTAACATGCTGCCCGAGGAAGCTTGAAACTTCATCGCGTCCAATAGCAGAGATACCTTTTTCTCTTAAGATTGAACGGAGGGTTGTAATCTGTTCATAGGAAATACCAAAAAGGAATTCCTCCATTGCCTGTGAAACTCCGTTATCACCCATTTTATGCTTAATGAACTGAATCCACTGTTCGTCCATCTGCATAGAAATCATAAGAAGTTCGCTAGTTCCCATCATTGTTCCAAAAGCAGGAGCAAGACGTCTGCGGGCTTTCCATACTGTCTGCAGAACAGGGGCAACGGTTTCTGCAGTCTGGTCATTCCAGTGTTCCCATAAAAGAAGAAGAGAAAGTGCCCACTGACGGCGGAATTCTTCAGGCTGTGTATTGTCCCGAATCAGGTTCAGGTATACGTCTTCTGCAAGAAGACAGAACATGGCAGAAACAGTTTCGTTTGCAAGGTCATTGGCAAGCTTTTCACCGCCTTCCATACGTTTTGCATATTTTGAAAAAGAGGAAAGGGTGTGGGCCTTTGCAACCAGAAATCCTTTCCCCAGAATAGCTTTTGAAGGCAGCTGCAGTGTCGCGTCTCCTTCATCAAGGTGTTTTATAAGTGAGGAAATAAGGATTGTCGGGGTTCTGGTTCCCCCAGCAAGTTCATGTCGTTCCAACAGGGAAGGGAATCTGGCTACGGCTTTTGCCAGCTGTTCCAGATCGTGCAGGCGGTCATTGAAAATCTGCCACCTTTCTTCATCCTTTTCCTTTACAAGGGGCATGAACTGGTCAATAAGAGTCCGTTCCTGAGGAGTAAGAAGGCTGATTTCATGGTCCTTATTCTGCTCCTGAGGTTCAGTGTCAAAAAATGAGTTGATATCAACTGAGACGAATTCACCTTTATCTGACATATCTTTCCCTGTAAATAAATATACAACTTTAAGTATACTTCATTTTTTAAATATTTTCAAAAAAATTAAATCCAAATATTTAATCAAAAATTACCGATAATTATACATATGAGAAAAAATGTCTTCTTTTTATTGATTTTATTTATATTTCTGCCTGTTTTTGCTGAGGAAATCAGTGAACAGAAAGCTGTTTATACTCCTGAACAGCAGAGACTCCGGGTAACTACTGACGATATCCGTCTGATTCCCGAATATGAACTTCCTACAAAAGGATATCACCTGTATGTCCGAAAACGACCTGAAATCGAATCTGTTCTTCTTACAGAAACTACAAAGGATCCTGCGGGAAAAAACGACAGCTTTGCATACCGTGCGGAAGCTTACAATGAAATAAATGGAGATGAAATCCGTTTTCTTGACGGAAAACCTCTTATGTCTGACTGGGCCAGATATTCCCTGATAGATTCAACTCCCGAAGATTATCCTGTATGGGGAAAAGCTTTTCATATTTATATTCCGGAAACTCTTGTGTATGGATATGAATGGGAAAGACATGGAACTGTCCAGATAGGGAAAGGGACTTTTATAAATATCCGTACCTTTGAAAAAAAATACGCTGATTATTCCGGGAATTATATGGACAGTCCTTTTATGTTCGACTTAAGACCTCGTCCAAAGAAGGTTAAGAAGGAAGACCCGCCTGCTCCAAAAGAAGAAGTTGTACTTACAGATGATTATAATCCTGTTGCAAGTGACAAATTTCAGTCTCTGGATGAGGATTTGATTTATTCAAAAGGTCCTGAGAGTATTACTGCAGATATCCTTAAATGCCTGGATGGTCTGGATCCTGATGTCCCATGCGACGTTGTATTTACAATTGATGCAACGGGAAGCATGAAGAATGATATTGAAACTCTGAAAACTGAACTGGTACCGGCGCTCCTTGAAAAAATGAAAGATATTAAAAGCGTCCGTTATGGATTACTTTTCTATCGTGATTATGCAGATAATTTCCGCTATAAAGAACTTCCGGTTAAGTTTTTTGACTTTACAGACAGCCTGGATATTTTCAATAAAAACCTGAATTCATTGGTTATCCGCGGGAAAGAAGGCGGTGATATTCCGGAAGCTGTTTATGAAGCTCTTTTTGCTTCGGCAAAATTCTATGCTTACAGGCCTGATGCTTACAGGAAAGTGATTTTGATTGGAGATGCAGAACCACATCCGACTCCCCGTGGAACAAGAAAATATTCCAAAGATTACGTAACAAAAGTCCTTCAGGAAGAAAATATAAACCTTGATGCTATTCTGCTTCCTGAAGAATAGCCTTATTTGATGTTGACATATTCTTGATTTTTGTCATAATAAAACTGTTAATTCATTTTTATTCCGGAGTTAAGTAATATGGAAAATACAGAAAACGAAGTTGAAATCAAAAGAGTATTGGTAACCGGTGCATCTGGCGGAATCGGGCGTGCAATTGCCGTTGCCTGTGCAAAAGAAGGTTATTATGTAATCTGTCACTATAACGGCTCTGAAGCCAAAGCTCAGGAAACTCTTGATATGGTAAAGGCAGCCGGAGCTGACGGTGAAATCCTTCAGTTTAATGTTTCTGACCGTGCTGACTGTGAAGCAAAACTTAAACCTTTAGCTGTGAAATATGGTGCCCTCTGGGGAATCGTAAATAATGCCGGAATTACCCGTGACAATATTTTTGCTGCAATGAAAGGCGAAGACTGGGATAACGTTATTAATACAAATCTGGGAAGTTTTTACAATGTAGTGAAGCCTCTGATTATGCCAATGATCGGACGCAAAAATAAACGTGGTGGTCGTATCGTAACTGTTTCTTCAATTGTTGGTGTGCATGGAAACGGCGGCCAGACAAATTATTCTGCATCAAAAGCAGGACTTATTGGTGCTTCCAAATCTCTGGCACTTGAACTGGCCAGCCGCGGAGTAACAGTAAACTGTATTGCCCCGGGATTCATTGATACTGACATGACAAAAGCTATCAGACCGGAAGCTGCTGAAGCAATGATTAAAGCTATTCCTATGGGACGTGCAGGGCAGCCTGAAGAAATCGGTTCTGTTGCAGCATTCCTTCTTTCAGAAGGTGCATCTTACATAACAGGTCAGGTTCTTGAAGTTAGCGGCGGCCTTACCTCATAGGTATTTGAAAAATTACTGTTAAATAAGATGCGGTGGTTGAGCTTGTCGAAACCACCGCTTTTTTTTATTTTATCTTAAAATCTTTGACATCAATCCCAAAGCGGCCGGCAAAATCTCTTGCACGCCAGGCATTGAAAATTACATCGTTAGGGAAGTGGGCATCAGAATTACAGATTATGGTTGCCTTGGAGTCTGAAGCCAGTTCCCAGAATTCTGCATAAGGATAATTCTGTCTGATGCCGCGGCTTGTTTCCTGTGTAGGTTTTGCAAGCCCGTAGCCGTTTACTTCAATAGGGATATTCATGTCTATGGCCGCTGCGATTATTGCACGGCTTACTTCTTCAGTGTTCCGGGTCCATTCTTTCATGGATGACATAAAAAGATCCGGGTGTGCAATAAAATCAAAAAGTCCTGATTTTATGCCACTGATTACCTGATTGCAATAATCATTCAGATCTTTGTCAGTTTTGATAATACCTGTTCCAGGGTGGCGCCCGTCTTTCATAAACCAGTGCTGTCCTAAAACCAGGTATTGTGCACCGAACCTTCCTTTCAGTTCATCCCGGTACCAGTTTTCATAAACAGGATCCCATTCACATTCAAATCCGGTATAAACAGGAAAATCAACAGCTTTCTTTGCTTCTTCAATTTGTTCCAGATATAAGGGAACCTGTTCAATCTCCATGCGGACATTTTCCCACGGGTCGGGGAAATCTTTGGGGAAAGGACAATGATCTGAAAAACCTAAACCTTTGCAGCCTTCTTTTTTTGCCTGGAGTGCATAATCAACAGGTTTGCCCTGTGCATGACCGCAAAGATATGTGTGTGTGTGAAAATTCGAAAGTTCCTTCATAGTCTACATAGTATAAAGAAAAAGCGGTGAGATTTCATTATAATATTGGGTATGGAAAAACAGGAATTAAACGAAAAACTAAAGGTTCTGGCAGAAAAATATGAAACTGCAGAATTTTTGCAGGCAGACCCAAGCAGGTTTTTAAGATTATATAAAAGAAGAACCGATGTGGAAGTCTTTTCTTTTGTGGCTGCCATGCTGTCATTCGGGAACAGAAAACAGTTTATTCCAAAAATCCAGCTTCTGGCTGATTACGCCGGGGATTCTTTTGCCGCCTGGATTATGTCCGGGGCATACAGAACTTCTCTTGTTTCTCCTGACGGAAATCCAGACAAAAAATTCTATCGTTTTTATTCATATTCTGATATGTATTCCTTCTTCGATGAAATACAGCAGATTCTCCGTATTTCAGGTTCCTTCGGAAGATTTTTTCAGGAATCCTGGCTGGACATGCAGCCGACGGAGGGAAGGGAACCAGGAATTCAGAACAATGGGGGACAGACCCCTTATCCTTTGGACAGATTGATTTCAGACAGTTTTCCCGACTCAGCTATTGTTTCAAAGGGCAAAAATAGTGCCAATAAGCGGATTCATATGTTCCTGAGATGGATGGTTCGCCGGAATTCTCCTGTAGATCTGGGACTCTGGACCTGGTATAGTCCTGTAAATCTGATTCTTCCGCTGGATGTTCATGTTTTGGAGGAAGCAGTAAATCTGGGACTTCTGCCTGAAAATGCGAAAGCAGACAGGAAAACTGCAATCGCTTTGACTGAAAGGATGAAAGAAATCTGGCCTGAAGATCCCTGCAGGGGAGATTTTGCTTTATTTGGGCTTGGAGTTGATGTTTCCCAGTCTGAAGCCTGAGAATATCATTTCTAAAATATGGATTTAAAATAAAAAAAGACCTTTGATACAAATTGTATTCAAAGGTCTTTTTTTTACGGTGCCAGGGGAACCCCGGAACCGTCAGGAATTAAATCCTATTCTTCGCGAACGTATGTAAGGAGTGAAGATCCGTCTGATTCATCCAGGTTGTTCCAGATACAGAGAGAGATTCCTTCAACTGGAGCTTCAACGAGTTTCATTTCCCATTCGATTACTGTTACTTCGTCAGCTTTTACGTTTTCAGCGATGATTTTTCCTTCACCACCAACTTCGTCGATTTCTTTCCACCAGCCTACAGCAGCTGTGTTTTCAACAGCACGGCAGTGAATAGCAGCGATGTCGTTGTTTGAACGTGTTTTCCAGTAAACTTTGATTACGTCACCAACGATTGGCCAGTCTTTTTCGAGGTCGAATTTCTGTGTGATAGCAACGATTGCCTGGTAGTTTACAGGATCAGCCATTGTGTCCTGAACACCGTCTACCCATGGGTAGTTTGGTTCGAATGTAACGTATGCCAGGTCTTTTGAAAGGTCGAATTCGTATACTTTTGGTTCTTTGTGGTTTTCAACAGCTACATAGTCACCAACTGGTGTACCAATGTCTGAGTCACAAACTCTTTCAACAGCGAATGTTGTTGGGTCACCGTTCTGTTCACCGTAAGCGAACTGAACTTTGAAGTTACCGATCATTTTCTTGTTGATAGGGAATGTAAGATCGAGTTCAACAGGTGTTCCTGCTTTTACGTCTGTAAGAATTACTTCGTCTGAAAGTGTTGTCCAGTAGTTAGCAGCAGCAGAGTCGTCGATAAGGTTGATAAGGAGAGAGTCGATATCGAAAGGTGTTGTGAATTTTCCTTTGAGAACAACTGTATCACCAGCCTGTGGTTTGTTTGGTTTTACGATTGGTGTAAGGTCATGTACAGCCTGACGTGTAGATTTTCCTTTTTCACCGTACTGTGAGTTGTCGTTGTTTACAACAGTGTCTCCACCATCAGCAAGGTCCAATGTGTAAGTCATTGGGTGAATGTATCCAGCAGCTGGAGCTTTTTTGCTTCCACCAGTAGATCCACAGCTTACAAGGCTAAGAGCCAGGGCTGCAGCAGCAGCAATAGACATAATTTTTTTCATTTATAAATCCTCCTAAGATTTATTCACTTGATTTGATAAATATTATTCTACAACGAGTTTTTGAAAAGCGCAAAATAAATTTACTAAAATTTTGATAAAATTTAGTTAAATTTAAGTAAAAAATAATAAATATATAGTAGAAAGGTGATTCATTTAAGCAAAAAAAAAGCCCACAGGATTTTAGATTAATCCTATGGGCTTATTAAAATGAAACTTTAGTTTCTGTAATTAACTGTAAGACTATTCTTCGTCACGAACGTATGTCAGGAGTGAAGAACCATCTGAATCTTCCAGGTCATTCCACAGACAGAATGAGATTCCGTCGATTGGTGATTCAGCAACTTCGAATTCAGCTTCGATGATTGTAACTTCACCTGCAACGATGTCTTCAGCAATAACCTGTCCTGCTCCACCGTTTACGTCGATTTCTTTCCACCAGTTTACAGCAGGTGTGTTTTCGATAATGCGGCAGTGAAGAGCTGCGATGTCATTGTTTGAACGTGTTTTCCAGTAAATTTTGATTTTATCACCAGGAATTGGCCAGTCGATGTCTTTGTCAAATTTCTGTGTGAAAGCGATAACAGTCTGGTAATTTGTTGGATCAGCCATTGTGTCCTGAACACCGTCAACCCATGGATAGTTTGGTTCCATTGTTACGTAAGCCATGTCTTTTGACATGTCGAATTCGTAAACTTTTGGTTCTTTGTGGTTTTCCTGAGCAACATAGTCTCCTTCTGGAGATCCGATATCACATTCTGCAACTTTTTCTGCTGTGAAATCTGAAGGTGTACCATTCTGTTCACCGTATCCCAGAACCAGCATACATTCACCGGCTACTTTGTTTACAATGTTCAGTTCCATATCGATATCAAATGGAACGCCTGCTTTGATGTCAGAAATAATGTTTTCACCGTCGTTAAGAACAGTCCAGTTGCTTGAGTTGTCAACGAGGCTTACATAAAGATTATCGATGTCGATTGCTGATGTAAGGCGTCCAACCAGGTGAACTTTATCACCTTTCTGTGGTTTGTTAGGTTTAACAATGCTGTACCATGATGTTTTCTGTGTGTAACTTGTCTGACGTGTTGTTTTGCCTTTGTCACCGTACTGTGAGTTGTCATCCATTTTGATAACACCGTCTTTTGTTGCAGAAGCAATATCCAGTGTGTAAGTCATTGGATGTGGGTATCCGGCTTTTGCTTTAGCAGATTTATCAGATCCGCCTGTAGAACCACAGCTCATAAGGCTGAGTCCAAGTACTGCAGCTGCAGCGAGTGTAAGTAATTTTTTCATTTTTTTTAATCCTCCAAAGATTTTCTTAAATGATTATTTTGTATTTACATAAAGTTTACAGTTACTTTTTTTTTTATACAGAAGGGATTTTCCCTATTTTTAGAGTAAATAGTCCTAAATATTCAAGTAATTTTATTAATTTTTTGGGGGCAGACTGAACAGGGTATAGAAGAAAACTATAATTACATATAAGACAATCTAATTATGAAAAGAAGATTTATATTCACTATAATGTGTAGGGAAATTAAAAAAAAACTTTCTATACTTATGGAGAATTATTATGAAGATTGAAACAAAATGTCTGCATTCAGGCTATACACCAAAAAATGGAGAACCAAGTCAGGTTCCTATCGTTCAGAGTACAACTTACCGTTTTGACAGCTGTGATCATGTTGCTGCTCTCTTTGATAAACCAACTGAATTTATGTATTCACGCTTTGCAAACCCTACCTGTGAAGCTGTAGAAAAAAAGATTGCCGACCTTGAAGGCGGAGTAGGCTGTATGCTTACTTCTTCAGGTCAGGCTGCAACACTTCTTTCCATCTTAAACCTTTGTTCTGCCGGAGACAGCTTTATAGCTTCTTCATCAATTTACGGTGGAACAATCAATCTTTTCGGATTCACTCTGAAAAAGCTTGGCATTGAAGTAATATGGGTTGATGTTGATGCAGATTACGACACAATTGTAAAAGCCATTAAACCGAATACAAAATGTATCTTCGGGGAAACAATTGCAAATCCGGCTCTTACAATTTTTGACTTTGAACTGTGGGCTAAAGCAGCACATGACAATGATATTCCTCTTATCGTTGACAATACTTTTGCAACTCCATATCTCTGCCGTCCTTTTGAATTTGGATGTGACATCGTTGTTCATTCAACAACAAAATATATGGATGGTCATGCAGTACAGGGTGGTGGCGCCATTGTTGATTCAGGTAACTTTGACTGGGAATCTGTTTACAGAAAAACCGGAAAATTCGCTGACATGGTAGAACCTGATGAATCTTATCACGGACTTAAATATGTAGGAGACTTTGGAAAAGCAGCTTACATCGTTAAGGCTCGTACTCAGCTTATGCGCGACTTTGGATGTTACCCTGCAGCCCAGAGTGCCTTCTATCTGAATCTTGGTCTCGAAACACTTGCAGTTCGTATGCCTCGTTACTGTGAAAACGCAAAGAAAGTTGCAGAATATTTCAAGAAATCTGACAAGATTCTGAGTGTAACTTACCCAGGCCTTGAAGGGGACAAGTATTACGAAAAAGCACAGAAATATCTTCCGCTGGGAACAGCAGGTGTTGTTTCAATTTCCATTAAAGGCGGCCGCGATGCAGCTGTGCGTTTCATGGATGCCCTGAAGCTTTCATCTGATGAAGTCCATGTTGCAGATATCCGTACTTGTGTTCTTCATCCGGCTTCGGCAACCCATCGCCAGCTTTCTGATGAACAGCTTGTGGCTGCAGGTATTGACGGTGGTATGGTTCGCTTCTCTTGTGGCCTTGAAAACGTAGAAGATATCATTGCAGACATTGACCGCGGACTTGCGGCCATCTAGACGAACTATTTATGTTCTCAGTTCCCGTTGAGGGGACTTGTGTTCGTCCACGCCATTGTAGGAACAATGGCTGTCGGTGGCGCACGCTAACGAACTATTTATGTTCTCAGTTCTCGTTGAGGGGCTGTGAGTTCGTTAAAGACTTTCATTTGGTGAAAATGAGAGTCTTTTTTTTGTTTTCGGGATTTTGGAGATTTTGGAAGTTTTTCGCAGGGTATAGGGGAAATACATTAAAAAAAATGTTGTAAAAACGATTTTTTTCTCTATTACTCATAATTTACACAATAGAAAAGATGTAATAAAATAAATAGGTTTTGCGTATTGCATTTTTTTTTGGAGATTTGGGGGTGTGCCCCTGCGGAAAATGATGAAATATTATAAAAAGTTTTTGGGTATATTATTTATTTTTATTTTTTCTGTAAAGGGGTTTGCTCTGGAGTTTTCAGCCCGGGTGACACCGTCTGCTCTTTTCCCTTTTAAGATTGTAGACTCAAATGGTAATCAAATGTTCGGCTCTGTAGGAGCCGGAGGATTTTTTGATGCCGGAATTACTTTGAAGGATATGTTTGATGTTGGACCTTCCGTAGGTTTCTTCTGGATTCCTTTATACAATACTCTGGAGTCTCATTCGGCAGATTCTTTTGCAGTGCCTTTTGGTGTTCATGCTGATGTAACGTTTTATCCTTTCTCAAGGATTTCAACAACCCTGGGTTTGGGCGGGGGAGTTCATA
Organism: Treponema sp. UBA1747; assembly: GCA_002315375.1. Classification (GTDB taxonomy): domain Bacteria; phylum Spirochaetota; class Spirochaetia; order Treponematales; family Treponemataceae; genus Treponema_D. The sequence continues at coordinate 108,473 of DCHR01000013.1, forward strand.
CGGGATCCTACAGTGGTAACGTGGTGAACTCAATATGGTACAGAGCCTATGCAGATGCTTCATTCCGAATTACGCCGGCCTTAAGTGTGGGACTAAATACATCGATTGTAGATTTCCAGGATGGAGCCTGGTTTCCCTGGCAGAATACTGTTATAAGAAAAGGAAAGGAAGTAAATGGTCTTTTTTCTGCCGGGGTAACAGCAGGCCTTTCTGTTTCTTATCGCTTTGATACAGTTAAGAATGCCGGCGAAATCGAAGGCTATGTAATGCAGGATGAAAGTGTATTCCCGCTTTTCTATACTGTATATAAAAATGTTCCTGTAGGAACTATTACACTTGTAAACAATGAAACTGCCGGTGTTAATAATGTTGTTGTTAAGTTCCGCGCAGATAATTACACTTCTTCAGAACTTGAATGCGGTCATCTCCGTTCCCTCCGAAAACATGCAGCCGCAGAAATCGAACTTTATGCTGACTTCAATGAAAATATTCTTCAGTTTGCTGAAGCCGGAAAAATTCCTGGTGAACTGGTAATTGAATATGAACTTCTTGGTGAAACAAGATATTCTGTTGTTCCGGTAATTCTTCCTGTTTATAACAGAAACCAGGTTCGCTGGACAGACAATGAAGTTATCGCATCTTATATTTCAACAAAGAGCCAGGAAGTTCTGGAATTCTCAAAATATGTAGTAGGTATTGCCCGTAACCATTTGCGTTCCGGACTTAACCGCAACATGCAGTTTGCAATGTATCTTTTTGAAGGAATGAGGCTGGCCGGAATCAGCTGCTCTCCTGATATCGATACTCCTTATGCATCATCTCATCTGGATGCTTCAAATCTGGATTATATACAGTATCCTTTCCAGACTCTTCTATATAAAAGCGGTGATTGCGACGAAATCGGAATTCTTTATATGGCGCTTCTGGAATCGGTTGGTATTGAGGCTGCATATATTCCTATGCAGGATGATTTCCTTGTCTGCTTTAATACAGGAATTAAAGGATCAAAAGCTGATTCATACTTCGACGGTTACGACAGATTTTTTGTAATCGGTGAAGAGGTCTGGATTCCGCTTGCAACATCTACTCTCCGTGAAGGTTTTGTAAACTGCTGGTACAAGGCAATAACTGATTTGCAGTACGCACAGAATGAAGGTGAAGAACTGGAAGTTGTTTCGCTTTCTGAAGCCTGGTCAAGTTATCCTCCTGCAGGTTTTTCTACAAACCAGGAAGTTGAAGTTAAACCTGAAGAAAAAGATCTGGTTTCTGCCGCAGAAACAGATTTGTCCCGTTATATTACAACTGAATATGGACCTCGTATTGCAGCTGTTCAGGCTCAGATACGAGCAGAAGGTCCAAGCGTAGATTTGTACAACGCTCTCGGACTTTTATATGTTCGTGCAGGTATGTATTCCAGTGCTATTCCTGTTTATACAGAATCAGCAAAACTTGGTTCTACAAGTGCTATGAACAACCTTGGAAACATCTGCTCTCTGCAGAAAAAATTTGCAGACGCCCTTGCCTGGTATGAAAAGACCCTTGAAATTGATCCCGAAAATAAAACTGCCTTGAAAGGGGTCGCTCGTATGAAGAGTGAAATTGAAAAGTAGTCAAAAGTAAAAAAGAGAAAAAGTTATGGCAAAAAACAAAAAAAAGGCAAAGAAAGGTTCCTCAAACTCGGTTAAGAAAACTGCTGTTACTGCCGGTGCAGTTCTGGTTTTGGGAACAACAAAACTGAATGCTTCTCCTCAATTCCTCGTGGGACTTTACGGAAATGTTTCTGTTCCCTTTGGAAGTCTGTTTACTAAATCTTTGAATGAAAAAAATCAGATTCCTTATGGCTTTGGTGGAACCGGAAGATTCATTTTCCGTCCTTATCCTGTTCTCGATGTTTTTGCTGAAACTACATATAACCAGTTTTTTACTCCCTTAAATACACTTAAGATGGATTCAAATGGTGACACTCAAATGGTACCTTTTAATCCGTCTCAGCTGTCTTTTTCGGCTGGTGCAGGTTACAATATTCCGCTGTCAGAAAGATTTTCCCTTAATGCTTCAATGAAAGCAGGGGTATCTCTCATTAATGATGGAAATAACATGAATCCAACAATGACTGTGGGAGCTTCTGTAGGCTTTACTTATAAAATTCATCCTGTCGTAAGTGCAGGTATGAATGTAAGCGGCGAATTCAATGGGCCGGAACTTATTCCGGTAACTGCAAGTCCTGGCATTACAATTAATATCAATGAAATTTTCAATAAACAGACAAACCTTCACTGTGAAGTAGTAGAGCAGGATCCGGTTTTCCCTGTTTTGTATTCGTGGTACGAAAATAATCCTTTTGGCGTAGTCAGAATTGCAAACCTGGAAGACGCCACAATCAAAAATATCAAAGTAAGTTTCTATCAGCCTCAGTATATGAACAATCCGAACCTTTGTGCTGAAATGGATGAACTTGGTGTTGAAGAATATTTCGATGCTGACCTTACAGCCTTCTTCAACGAACGCATGCTGGAACTTACAGAGCTGACAGATACACAGTCAATTGTTTCTGTTGAATATACATATCTCGGTCAGAAGCGCAAAAAGGATTTCCCTGTAGTTATCCCTGTATATGACCGCAACTCAATGAACTGGGCTGATGACCGCCGTGCTGCTTCTTTCGTTTCTTCGAAAGATCCGGCCGCCATGTGGTTTTCAAAATATGTAACAAGTATTGTCCGCGATAATGTTCGTTCCGGAGTTCCTCAGAATATTCAGTATGCTATGGGTATTTTTGAAACTCTGGATCAGTTCGGAATCAATTATGTTATTGACCCTTCCAGTGCTTATGCAGATAACATTGGCGGAGAAAGCGTAGACTTTCTTCAGTTCCCTTACCAGACACTTACTTACCGTGGTGGTGACTGTGATGACCTTTCAATTCTTGTCTGTTCTCTTTTTGAGGCTGTCGGAATAAAGAGTGCTTTCATTACAGTTCCGGGGCATATTTATATGGCCTTTGATACAGGCCTTACAGAAGACGAAGCATATGAAAAATTTGCAGACCCGAGTCAGGTAATTTTCCGTGATGGAAAGGTATGGATGCCTCTGGAAGTTACAATCAGTGACGAAGGTTTTATGAAGGCATGGCGTGTTGGCGCCCGCGAATGGAATGTTGCCGATGCGCAGGATGCTGCAGCTATTTTCCCAATGGAAGACTCATGGAAGATATACAGACCTGTAAGCGTTCCAAGTGCTGAAGCAAATTTCGATATGCCAGATAAAAAAATCGTTGCAAAACTTTTTGAACATCGTATTGATGAATGGGTTATGCGCGAAATTCAGCCGGCAGTTGAGGCTTACCGCACAATGCTGGCAGAAAATTACGATCAGGCTCTTCAGAATAATCTTGGTGTTTTGTACAGCCGTTACGGACTTTTTGCTGAAGCCGAAAAAGAATTCAAAGGACTCCGTAAACAGGGATACATTCCTGCTGTTGTTAATACAGCCAATATTTATTTTGCAAAACAGAGCTTCAATAAAGCTCTTGCTTCATATAAAGCTGTATTAAGAGAAGATCCTCTTAATGATTATGCTGTTCTTGGTATTGCAAGAAGCCAGTGGGAACTGGGAAATTATCGTGAATCTGATAAATACTATGACCAGCTGAAAGAGATGAATCCTGAACTGGCTTCGGAATATTCTTATCTTTCTTCCTTTGTAGAAACAAAGGGAAGGGCCTTTAACCTGGCTGACCGTCTGGATACTCTTCCTTGGGATGAACAGAAAACAGAAGCTGAAAAAATTGAAGAGGAAGAAGTAACTGAAGTTGAAACTGTTGATGCTGAAAAAATAATTCAGGAATCACAGTTCAATAATGAACCGGATCCTGAACAGGAACTTAAGCCTCTGGATTTGACAGATGCAAACCGTTTTGAAATGGACTATATTCGTGAACCTGAAAAACGCGTTGCTGCCCTGGAAGTAAAGAAAGAAGAGGAAGAGGAAGAAGAAGCACGCCTTGAAAATGAAAAAGATATTCCTCTTGAACCGGAAGCAAAAGAAATTGAAAAAACTGCTGAAGTAGAAATTGTTCTGAAAGAACCTGATGCAGAAGAAAAAAATGATATTTCTGTGGAAACAGAAGTTGCTTTGGCAGAACCAGAGACTGAAGAAAAGACAATTGATGTTCCTGTGGAAACAGAAAATGCTTTGGCAGAATCAAAAGTTGAAGTAAAAGAATCTGATATTTCTGTGAAAACAGAAATTGCTCAGACTAAAGTTGAACCTGAAGCAGAAGAAAAAATAGATGTTTCTTCAGAAAAAGAAGTTGCTCAGAAAGAACCAGAGGTTGAAGAAAAAACAACTGACGTTCCTGTAGAAAAAGAAGTTGCTCAGAAAGAACCAGAGATTGAAACAAAAATTGCTGAACTTGAACCTGTTACTGAAACAAAGAGTTTATGGGAAGGTGATATTCCTGATTTCCTTTTCGCAGATATAAGAAACCTGGAACCTGATTTCCTCGTTCAGGAAGATGAAGAAGAACCTTCAGACGAGAGAACCGAAGTTGCAAAATCAGAAATGTCAGACAGCAGCACAAAGAAACTTGCTGCTGCTTCAGAGGAAAATGAAAACCTTGATTCAGAACTTGAAGAAGAAACAGAAGAATCTTCTCTGAACCTTGATTTTACACTCGATGACAATACAGAGGTTGCAGTTTCAGAAACAAAGAAAGAAGAAAAAACAGAAGAACCTGTATTCTTCCGCGAAATCCCGCGATTCACTGAATCTCCTTCTGCACAATGGGCTCCTGAAGAAGCCTTTACAATTGCTGCTATTCCTGGAATGCGTTCCTTTGATGAAGAAATGGGTAATACCCAGAATGAAAAAGCATTCCTTTTCCAGGAAGATGAACTTGATGATGATAATGTTGAAAACTTCGATGTTTTCGCAGATACAGAGGAAACAACAGTTCTTATAAAAGAAGAGAAAACAGAGGCTGTTAATCCATTCGGAAGTTTCTTCGATGATCCTGCAGATTTGATTCCGGGTGAAACAGAAGTTTCTTCAGAAGAATTAAAAGCTGTAGCAGATGAAAAAGCTTCCGCTTATAAAACACCTGATTCAGCAGTTGCTGAAAACCCAGTGGCATCAGTTGTTGAAACAGCAGTTGAGGCTTCTGCAGATAAAACAGTTTCAGCTGTAAATGCAGTCGAATCTGTTGTTGAAGATTCCGTAAAAGATATTGTATCGGCTGTAATGAATAATGAACCTGTAGCAGAAACTTCTGTTGAAAAGGTTTCTTCGGAAACAAATAAAGTGGAATCTGCAGCTGTACCTTCAGTTGAAAAAGAAGCTTCTGAAGAAATGAATTCAGAAAACGTTGAGGAATCAGCAGAAACAAGTCAGGTTGAAAACAGCCAGACTGTTCAGAATGAAAAAACTTCAGAACCTGTTTCTGAAACAATAAATAAAAAGAAATCTCCGGCAGGAATTATTGCAGGTGCTGTTGCAGCACTTCTGCTTTCTGCAGGAGCAGTTCTTGGAATAAAGAAAAGAAAAAACCGTAAACCGGAAGAAGGAAAATAATATATGAAAAAGACTGTTAAAATTTTTGGAGTAATTTTTACATCTCTATTACTTCTTGGCCTTACAGCCTGTAATAACTGGATGACAGGAAATCTTTTCTCATCAATTGAAAAAGAAATCGAAGTTGCATCTGCAGAAAACAAGGATGTGTACGTTCGATACGCAGATACCAGTTTTGGTGAAATTAACGCCAAAAGTGATTATGCAAAATATGATGAAAAGGAAAAGACATTCCCTGCAAAAATTGAACATAGCTTTACAGTTTCTGCGACTCCGGGTACTTCTTATGCCTTCGTAAAATGGGCAGCTTTTTCATCTCTTGATGTAAACCCAAAAAAGAACCTTACAAGTTTGATTTTTGATTCTGGTGATGAAAGTTATGCATTAAATTATCTTCCGAAAGAACTTCCTGCTGAGATTGTTTCTTTTGAAAATATCGAAATAAGTGATGATGGCGAAAGTTCAACAGCAGAGTGTAAAGTAATTCTTGCTCTGGATGATGAAAAAACTTTAACTGATAAGGGGTTGGGACAGTATTACAATCCGGACGCCAGAATTTACGTTATGCCTGTTGTGGCAAAACGTGCTGAACTCAGCCGCTATACATATCCAAGAAACGAATCAGAAACCGTTTACGTACGAAACCAGCGTGTTGCCCTTGCTTTCAAAAAGAATATGGACTTTGGAAGTTTCGTTCAGCTTAAAGAAGAATACAAAGAATTTACCGACCAGGGAATTTATTTCAGAACCAATGAAGACGGCACAAAAGAATATTTCTATGACTGGGACAGGGATTTAATCAAGATTGTTGTTAATGACTCAAACGGAAATCCTGTAGATGAAGACGCAGCCTATGCATATTTCTCTCTTCCAGAACCAGACAGCGATGATCCTAAAAAAATCGTTATTTCTCCAAACCTTGAAAATAAGCTTCCGAAATATGCTGAAATTATCATTACAATTTCAAAATATGTAAAAGACTCTGACGGTTTTTACCTGACTACAGCAATTGAATATACATACAGTGTAGGTCAGTTCGAAGATAACGGTGCTCCAACATTTATTCTGCTTTCCGGCGGTGTCCCTGATGTGGCAGATTCAGATAACCTTACAGATAAAAAAGACAGAGAAAATTCATGGTCTGATTTTAATGGTTATGCTGACAAAGACGGTTCTGTTACAAACCAGATTCCTGATGACTCAACAAATGTTGATGACTGGGAAAACGATGAAATAAATACTCCGTTCTCAAACCGTATCAGTAAAAGTATTGATATGCTGGTAAAAATCGTTGACCAGATTAAACCTGGTGAATTGAACAACAACGCTACAGACCAGGATATCAAGAGCTTTGCTGTCCGTGCAAGACACCTTGTACATGCAGACGGTACTCCTGGAACCGGAAAACTTTACGAAACAGATGAGTCATATAACTTTGATTCATTGCGTTACAGTAACGGTTCTAAAGGTTTTGAAATTGATGAACCAGGAAACAAATATAAAACACCAGAAGACGGATATGCATTCCCATTCTATCTTCCGGAAGACATTCCTGATGGTCTTATTAAGATTGAAGTTTATGCTGTCGACATTACAGGAAACTCAGGTGAATCTGAACCTTTCGCAATGTACGTAGTTAAGGATACTCAGGCTCCTGCTCTTGAAAGTCAGGCTGACCGAATCCTTTCTGCTAGTACAAATACATTGATCAACTGGTTTAACTCAACAACAATTCAGAAGCTCGCCTTTAGAGTTGATGCTGCAAATCCAATTGTTGATACAACAAAAATAGAAGAAGAAATCAGAGATGTTCACAGCAAGTTCATGAACAGCGATGCCAAACTTTACTGGAAATTCGGTTCGTCTGAAGAACAGCTGGGAAGTTATCAGGAAATCGATAACACCGGAAATATTTCTTACGACATGTCGCAGCTTATTTCTGCTATCAAGGATCAGGGGGCAATGACCTTCTATTCACAGATCCGCGATAACATGGGAAATGAATCATCGGTAACTCAGATTCCATTGAAAATCTATTTTGATACTGTAGAACCGGAAGAAGCTGAAATTATTGCGCCGGGAGAAGGTTCAAAAATTTATCCTTATGCAAGCGGCGTAACAGGCGGTTCAAGCGGAATTTATTATACTAAAGATTCTGAACTTAAACTGAACCTGATGGCCACAGATTCAGGCTTTGCTGGAACTACAGAAACCTCATCTGGTGTAGCAGGCTTCCTGGTTCCGGAAACAGAATATTCTGCAGAAGCTCTTGCTGAAGCACTGACTATTGAAGATGGAAAATTAAAAGACATGGTTCCTGCAGTTGAAGGAAAAGTTGAACAAACCTTTACAGCAGGTGAAACACCAAACGATTCAAAACAGGATCACTATATTTATACAGTTGATAATGCTTTGAATGCTTCAAAGAAATATACAAAAATCAGCGTTATTCAGGATACAACTGGTCCAGGAATTATTCTTGCAGATAAAGCTTCATATACTTATAACAAGAATACAAATCTTTATAAGGCAAAAGCAGAACTCGAAGAATGGGAATGTGCTCCTGGTGAAAAGGGTTCTGTAAAAGGCTTCTCTAAAGGAAATTACTATTATAACGCTTCTGAAACAGACTTCCCGTTTGCAGTAACTCTGAAAAATGAATGCGGAGAATTTGATTCAGGTGCATTTATGTTCAGTGTCCGCAAAAATAATAAGAATGGAACTGAAGTTGCTTCAGGTTCAACTCTCGGTGATATTACACTTTCAGAAGGTTCTTATGTCATTGTTGCATACGATAACCTGGGAAATGAAACTGTATCTCCACTGTTTAAAGTTGTTCAGGATACATCAGCTCCAGTATTGAACAGCAGTGCCTTCAAGATTCACGGACGCAAATTCGGCCTCAGCGAATACAACACTGTTACTACAAACTACAGGACAGTTAATCTTTCATTTGATGCAAAAGACATCGAAGGAAAGAACACAGGTATCAGAAAACTTATTCTTAAGGGAGCAAACTTCAAGGGAACAAAAGCAGCTCCGATTATTGTAAAAGCAGGGGAAACAACTCTTACAGCAGCAGCCGATTACATTATTGAAGCAGCAGAAAAAGAAGAAGATGAATCATACATCATATTCGTTGA
>DCHR01000042.1:0-181 GCA_002315375.1 Treponema sp. UBA1747
TCGGCTTCTATGCGTTCTGCTTCCTTTTTAGCAGCAAGTTCCCTTTCTTTACGGGCTTCTTCTGCTTTACGGATATATTCTTCTATCTGTTTCTTTTCTGCTTCCAGACGTTTTGCTCTTTCTTCAGCCAGGCGTTCTGCTTCTTCGCGAGCTTTACGTTCAGCTTCGATGCGCTCTGCTT
>DCHR01000042.1:190-24415 GCA_002315375.1 Treponema sp. UBA1747
CTGCTTCCTCGCGGGCTTTACGTTCTGCCTCAATACGTTCTGCTTCCTCGCGGGCTTTCTGCTCGGCTTCCCTTATCAAACGTTCCTGTTCTTTGCGTTCTGCCTCTGCTTTTTTCTTCAGTTCTTCCCGGGCTTTCTTTTCTGCGGCCTTTCTTTCTTTTTCAATTCTTTCAGCTTCTTTACGTTCAGCCTCTTCTTTTTCAAGGCGTTCTTTCAGAGCTTTTTCTGCAGCTTCCTTTTCAAGCCGTTCCTTTTCAATTCTTACTGCCTCGGCCTTTTTCAAGGCTTCTTCACGGGCTTTCTTTTCAGCAGCAATCCGTTCTTTTTCTTTTCTTGCTTCTTCTGCTTTTCTTGCAGCTTCTTCCTTTGCCTTCTTTTCTGCAGCAGCTTTTTCTTTCTTTATTCTTTCTGCTTCTTTTCTGGCAGTCTCTGCTTTCTTAATCCGCTCCTTTTCAGTTTTTTCTTCTGCAATTTTCTTCTCGGCTGCCTTTCTTTCTTCTTCTGCTTTTTTCAGTGCTTCTTCGCGAATTCGTTTTTCTTCTGCCTTCTTCAGATCTTCAATGCGCTTCTTTTCTGCTTTACGGGCTTCAGCATCTGTAACTGCTTCGACTTTCTTTGCCTGTTCAGTTACTTTCTGATCATTTTCTTTTTCAACTTTTTTAATTGCTTCAGGTTCAGCTTTCTGAATTATTTCACTTGTTTTCTTGACGGCTTCAGTAACAGCAGCGGCACGTTCTTTGCCAATAGACTGAGTCAATGCTTCTTCAATTTCTTTCTGCTTTTCTTCAGACTTTACTGATGCTGTACGAACCTTATTTACAACAGCTTTTGTTTCAGGATTTTCCTGTGCCTTTTCAATGGAAACAGTTTCTATTTCTTCAACAGCTTTTGCTTCATCCAGAACTACAACTTCGCCGGCCTTAACAGTTTTAGCTTGTTTCATACTGGCCATTACCGCAGCGGCTCTTTCTTTCAAGTCAACTTCCTGTTTTTTCTGACCTTCTGTTTCAGGTGTAGTTTCCTTTACAGATTCATTTTCCACAAGAACACTTTCTACAGCAGCCTGGTTATTTTCTTTTTTTTCAAAAACCGGTGGCAGAACTTTTGAAACTGTTTTCTTCGCATTCTCAACAGTCTTTTGAACTGCAGTCTTTTTTTCTTCGACAGGCTTTTCCTGAATCTGAACAGAACCGCTTGTTACGGCAACAGTTGCTTCACCCTTCTTTGAACTTTCAAAAACGGCACTTGAACTGCCGGAAAGGTTCATTACCTTTGAACCGTTTGTAACCACAACAGGCTTTTCTTCGCTGGCTGCTGATGCCACAACATTTACAGATCCTTTTGTAAAATCAAACCCTACACCTTCTTCAGGTCCACGAATAGTAACCATTGTATTTTCGTACAAATCAATGATAGTGGTACCGTCGTTATAAATAATTGTAGCCTCTGATTCTGCATCAGTTCTGATACGGTCTCCGCCATAAACCAGATCGTATTTGTTAACTTTCTGCCAGACTTCATCCTCGGCAAACCTGCGCTGAGTAGTATTTTTTTTATGAACAACTGTTGCAACCGGTTCTTCATTTTCAAGAGATGTACTGCGGTTCCAGTCTTTTATGAAAAGTCCCGAAAACACTGCTATGCCGGTAACACAGACAATGCCCAGAACTATATCGATCAGTCTACTGTTCGATTTTGTACTTCTTTTCTTCTTCATCTGTGTTTACCTGTGATTTATCAATTTCATGATAGCCGAGGAGACCTCGAACTTCATTCAATGTCTGTACGCCTTTTACGCCTTTAATATTTATAACGGCATACATTTTGATTGCATTTTCTTTTCCTTTTACATGAACGCCAGGCATTTCTTCAACAACAAGGCGATCACCGATAAGGTTGTAAGTATTTTCTGTAATGAGAATATCAGTCTGGAAAGGTTTGTTCAGAGCTTCAGTACGGCTAGCCAGGTTTACGGCATCACCAATAACCGTGTATTCCATTCGAAGGTCCGATCCAATCTGTCCTGCAACAACAGAACCTGAGTTGATTCCGCAACCGATTTTAATCGGATCTTTTCCGGCGGCCCGGCGTTTTTTATTCAGCTGATAAAGTTCTGTTCTCATCATAAGGGCACCGACAACAGCATTCCATGCATCTGCAGCTGCGGATCCGGCACTGTCAGGAGCACCCCAGACTGCCATAATGGCATCTCCGATATATTTATCAACAGTACCATGTGTGCGGACAACACAGCTTACCATTTTTGTCATATATTCATTCAGGAACTCAACAACTTCCTGTGGGGTCAGTTTTTCACTCATGGCAGTAAAGGAACGGATATCGCTGAAGAAAATTGTACATTCGCGGTTTTCGCCACCAAGAGCAAGTTCACCTCTCATTGCCTTTTCAGCAATAGCTTTATTTGTAAAGCGGCTCATGGAATCCTTAAGGCGCTCACGTTCAGCAAGACCGTTGCTCATTGAAACGAACCTGTTTGTCAGAAGTCCGATTTCATCTCTTGTTTTTGCTTTAAGATCAATATTGTAATTTCCTTCCTCAATCTGGCGGGCTGCGCCAACCAGTGAATGAATAGGCCTTGTTAGAGTCTTTGAAAAGTGTCTGATAAGAAGAATTGAAAGGAAAAGAATTGCCATAGAAATAAGAACAATCCGGTAAGCAGTTTTATTGACTGTCTGGAAAATCTTTTCTTCTGAAATACATGTAACCGAATACATTCCACCTGCAAGTTTTTTATATGAAATGTACCATGCCTTTCCGGACTCATCTTCATTCTTCAACTGAGCGCTGTCCATGCGGGTATTTTTCAGAACAGAAGAAGCTGCCTGGAAATATCCTTCTTCAGCAGTGTTTTCAATTCCGGAAGAAATAAGAACCTGACCATCTCCATTCATAATGAAAGAAATGTTCTGACTGGAGTTTGTCATGATTTCAACAACTTTCAGGGTATTGAAGCCTACGCTTGCACTCTGTTTTTTCCCGTTTACTTCATAAGGGAAGAAAATACAAATTGAACTCTGTCCCATAACCTGTGACAGATTGAGAATCTGAATTTCCCCTGCTGCGGCTTTTTCTGAATATGATTTATTTTCTTTAAGCCAGTTTTCAAAGACCTTTGTCACTCCAGGCTTATAGATTTCAGACTGAGGAGAAACTTTCAATCCGATTTCAGGTGCCTGAACAAACCAAACTTCAGGGTTTCTGAAACAATAGTCATCAAACATTTCGTTAACAGAATCTTTATTACGGCTTAAAAGAGAGTTATTGAAAAATCCGAGGGCATTATTCTGCATGGTAACAACCAGGGATTCAACCGTCTGTGCTGTTACTTCATTCAGAGTAAGGTTTGTATCCTTTGCCTTTGTCTCACTGTCGCGGCTTACCATGTAAACAACAAGTGCTGTCGAAAGGCCGAGTACCAGAAGTACCAGTGTTGCAACAATAAGAATCAGTTTCAACCCGATCGGGTATTTTACTCTCTGTTTTTCCTCGTTCTGTGTTTCCATATTTTGTTTCTCCATTTTATTTACCTTCTTATTTAACGCTGCCAGTTATATTCATTCCATTAATAATAATCCCGCCATTGAACATAAACGGTCTGATTGTTTTCAGAGATATAAACTATATTGTCATTTGTTTCATTACAAATCTCATCATCTCTCCAGTAATCCGATTCACCTGCAAGACCGACTTTTTTATAATTTCCCTTTGAAAGATTCTGATACCAGGACTTAAAATTACCATTTGAAATAAAATCCTGCCATGAAAGAGAAACAGATTTCAAATCAGTTCCGAATTTTGATGGGTCAAGCTCAAACGTAAATACCGAATTAATTGTTCCGTTTATAGAATCTGCGTTATCCGAACTAATCCGGATCTGAGTTATGTATGGTTTCATGTAAACCGTATAATTCTGAAGGTTCCTGTTTACATAAATATATCCGCCCCAGGAAGGTCCGACTCTGTAAGACCAGTTTTCCGGATACTCAGGATTTTCTGCATACTGAATCGAATGAATATAATATCCTTCTGGTGCTTCCAAACCTTCAAACCATTGAACAAACTGCTGGTTCTGACACAAGTCATCCCACCAGAGCTCTTTCTTGACATATTCATCATCCAGTTCAAAGGTGAAGGAATCTGTTCCGTCTTCGGTAGAAATCGTGAAAGAAGAAATCTTTCTTCTCCACTGGACATAAAAATCCTGATTATTTTCCGTAATCAGAATGCTTCCCAAATTAATGTCTGAACAATCAACGTAATCATCATCATTATCAGCACTCCAGTGAAGTCCTAATTTCTGAAGATTTCCGTTCGTCAGTCCATCATACCAGGTCTGGAATCCGGAAAGATTAAGGAAATCATTCCAGTTAAGCCATATTGACTGGTATTTACCGCTCAGGTAGAAAGTCCGGTAATCAGAATCAGAAGAAGCAGATGAGTCCAGATTCATATGAATCCGTATATTCTGCACATACTCCCGCCAAACCACATATATATCCGGGTTTTCTGAATTGATATAGAAATATCCAGAATCACCTCTTGGAACAACAATGGAATCCCCAGGTTCATAAGTTTCCCGATTATTAATACCTCGGACAAAATAGTCTTCATCTGTCAGAGAGTTATACCAGGCCATAAAATCGTCATCAAAGATATTGCTGGACCATGAACAATATTTATCATAATAAAGATCATCAAACCACAGGAAATAAGAATCTTCTTTTCCCTGAAGATTTGAATAAACTGTAGTTCCGTAAACATATTTAGTACTTCCCCATGAGAGGTATAAATCATGATTCCAGCGACTTATAGAACATGTATAGTTTCCTGTTTTTCCCGAATAATCTGTTACACCGTAAACATAAGGTCTGGTACTATTCGGGGAATTCTGAATATTATCTATCCAAGATTTGAAATCAGGATATTCCTTCAGAAGTTTTATAAGATTGAAATAACTGTATTCTCCGAATGGAATCGGTTCTTTCAAAGTTATGATAAAGGCCTGCTGATCCTGCGCTTCTTCTATTACATATCTGGCAGAACGGTATGTAGTTTTATCAAAATTGGAGTGAATCGTCAGGGTTGTCAACGGGTTATCCCAGCAGATATAAATATCTCTGGTTCCATACATTGTAAAGGAATCAGAACCTGAATAAAGCTCACTGCTTCCCTCTTTATATATTCCCTGAATTGTATAACTGTCAAAAGTCAGGCTGTCATACCAGGTTTTAAATTCTGAATTATCCAGCATTTCATCAAGAGAAATTGAACTGCTGTACCAGTCAAATGCAGGGCCCACATCAAAACTAAATGTGGACGCAGTACCGTTTTCTGCATGAACTGTGAAATTTGTTTCCAGTTTATAACGGTTCCATACAAGATAAAAAACTGTTGATGATTGTGAAGCGAAAACAGATTTATAAGCAAGTGTATCTGTAGTCATACGTGAGTATGTACTGATTCCGGTTACATAAGGATAATTGTAATTTGGAATATCAATTTTATTAACAAATGCCAGGAAATCAGAACGTTTATAAAGGTCACCGAAAGAAACAACAGCCGTTTCCCCATAATACAATGGTTCTGGAAGTTCATATTCAAAATAATCAGAATCTGCGTACGAATATATTTTTATGGAAGTAACAGGGACATCCCAGTAAACACGGAGGCTTCCTGTTTTTCTATTAATTGAAAATACACCTTCCAGAAGATCCTCTTCCAGTTCTTTTCTTAAGCCCAGCTTGCGGTAATTTTTATTGGAAAGCTTATTATACCAGTCAGCAAAATCCTTGTTCTTAAGCATTTCATCCAAACTTAACTTAAGCGGAGGATACTGGTTTTCTGATACCTCATTTAAATTCTCATCAAGCGGATACTGGAATGAGTCGGGAACATCTGTGCCGTTATCTGAATAAACCATAATATAACTCTGATCCATTGGAGCATCAAAGCCAAACTTATGATTCCAGTATTCAGCATCAAAAACTGTTCCGTTCAAATACTGGCAGGAGGTAAACAAAAGGAGGATAAATACCGGTAAAATATTCAATATTTTTTTCATATTAGTTTCCCTCCTTTATGGAAGCGATTTCTGAAACCTCAAGGTTATATTTTTTTCCGGCAATCGGTTTTGCTACTGTAAACCAGATGCTTCCGATTTCCATTTTTTCAAAGGATTTTTCCACACTGTTTGAATTATTCTCAAAAATAAGATCACTGAATTTCAAAACAAGTTCCTGTTCACTTCCCTGTCCCCAGAAAGTTGCAACATAACATGCAGTTCCGTTAGGATTCTTGAAACTGATTTTGTATTCTGCAGAATCGCCTTTTACTTTTAAGCGGATTCCATCGCCTTCTTTCAACAGTTTTGACTGCTGATAAGAAATTGATGCAAGCATACCGGTGGTATTATTTTCATTTCCCCTTACTGAAGACATAAATTTATATACTTTTCGGGAAGTTCCATTTTTTGTTTCGTCATAAGACATAATGGAAGTAGAAGCGTTTTCGCTTTTAAGTGCTGCAAACTGAATTTCACTTAATGAAGTTTGAGAAGCGATTGCTGTATTTTTCGTTTTAGCATTATTAAAGTATCTTCCCGCATACCTTTTGTAAGGCAAGCCGCTTAGGTCTCTGACAGTTTCATCATCTTCATTCCAGTTCAGATAAATATTCTGATAGCTTTCCCATCCCTCAAAAGCAGATGCACTGATTTTTTTAACTGACGATGGAATAAGAACACTGGAAATTGAAGTACAGCCTGCAAAAGCCCGGTCTCCGATTTCCTCCAGACCGTCCGGAAGATTTATACTTCGTAAATGAGGACAATCAGCGAAAGCTTCTGCTCCGATTACCTTAATGGTATCCGGAAGAACAACGCTTTCAAGAAGTTCATTTTCACCGAAGTAACGGACTTCTGTTACGTCGTTGGCAAATTCAAGTTTTTTGACAGGTTTCTTTATTTTATAATCCTGTCCGGAAACAATACCTTTCTTTGTAACTGTGAGTGCGTAATTCAACGGCTTCTTTTTATAAACAAATTTTCTGACAGGAATTCTGAATCCGATAGAAAAATCGTTGTACAAAAATAGCCCGGTATTTTCTACATCCGGTGTACTCCAGTCAATCTGAGGAACAAAGGTATCTGCACCTGAAAGATGCATTGTGTAATGGATATCAAAAATATCAAAGAGAACTACACCTGCATGTGCAAAAGCATATATTCCATAATCAGGAGTTTTTGTCTGGAAGAAATAATCCACGGGTTCAGACTTTGTATTAAAGAAGAAGTTGCAGCCCACACCTGCTCCCACGTAAGGTTTGAATTCTGCAAACGGTAATGCCAGGTTCAAATATGCTTCAGCGTCATAGAAATAAGCTGTGCTGTAAGCACCGGAAACTCCCAGAGTCATCCAGTTAAAGTTGATGAGAGGAAGAGTTAATCCTGCCTGCGGCAGATAATCATTATCATTTGCGGCTGGAAGCTCAAAGAACTTATTTGGCAGCAGATCCAGGTTTAACTCAACAAACGGAAGAATTACTTTCTGCCTTCTCTTTGGTTTGTATTCAAAAATGTTATAAGAAAGTTCTTTCTTGGTTCCGGCAATATATTCTTCAACAGACACAGACGGAACAAAGTGTTCAGAACGGAGGAAGTGTTCTGCAATTTCTTCGTCTGAAAGTTCAATTACTTTTGATTTCAAGGCTTTGTTAAAAGAAATAAACCTTACAACCGATAAACCGGATTTTTCTATAAGGAAAGCATATATTCCTTCCTTCACATTTTCCCGGTCACCCTGAATAATTATTTTCTTTCCTGTTCGTTTTGAATCTACAACAGGAAATGGTATGCGGGTGTTCAAACCGGTATCCGGAGCAATAGATGAAATCAGAGTGAACTGACAGTCTTTTGTAAGTTCGCGTCCTTTCAGAGTAATGGTTAAATCCTTGGAGTTCTTTGCTGTACTGGCCGATGAAACAGAAGGAGTTTCTTTTTCTTTATCCCAGTCTTTTACCAGAAGGAATACAGTAGACCGCCCCATGGAATTTTCTGCCACGAAATTATAGTAACCCGGAAGAATGGCTGATGGATTTACTACAAAGGAAAGTCTGGAATCCCCTTCTGAATTAAGAGTCTGAACTTCAGAAACCGACAGTTCAAGTTTTTCACGGTCCATACTGGAAGTAAATGGATACGGGATTCCCTGTGATGACGGTGTAAGTGTAAAACGGGTATCTCCGGTAAATCCGGAACCCTCTACATAAAGAAGGTTCCCTGAATTCCTGATTTTATTTCTGTCCAGAAGCCGGACTTCGTAATTCGGATAATATTCAAACTGGGCTTCGTTTATCTTCGGCTCACGGTTTGCCAGAACCAGAATATCAAGATAAGTTTTCTGATTACCCGGGTTTTCTGCGTAAATCTGGTAGTAACCGGAATATAAATCCTGGGAATTATACTGAACTACAACTCCCGAACGGTCAAAATCCCGTCTGAAAATCTCCAGCGGAACCTGTTTCCTGAGACTGTTATAACTCTGAAAAGGATTTCCACCCATTGTCGGGGAATCCACCGGCACCATATAGAATTTTGTTTCCGTAAGAAAGATATTTTTACCTTTAAGAAAGAAAGAATTCTCAGGGTCACCTGTTTCCGAATTCAGTTTTTCCGACAGATCATCATTTTCACCGTGAGTAACCATAAGAACCGGAGAATTCCAGGCCTTTGATTTTTTAAGGTAGTCTGCATAAAGATAAGGCTGTGTTTCACCAAGAACAACAAATTCTATCCAGTCCGTCTGCTGTCCCTTTCGTCCGAGTCTGTTCAAAGAAACAACAGAAATACGCTTTTTCCCTGGAGTAAGGGGAATAAGTATGCTTGTGTCTTTTGTTTTCTTTTCTACATCTGGAACCCAGTTATCATTTTCGAATTTTTCGATTATTACTTCATATTTCCTGGCTTTTTCTGTAGGAAGCCATTTGAAATGCTGGATAAATTCATATTGGGTCAGGGTCTGCTCCACTTCCACATCTTCTGCGAACAAAGGAAGCATCAGAGAAAAGAGAGACAGTAAAATAATCAAACTTTTTCGTATCATTTTTAAAATAAAATACTCCTTTACAATAATCGGCATAAAATGGATACTTCTTTAAAGAATTATTCATTATAAAATTTTGGAGAAAAAGAATGGCATCACCAGATATTTTAACATTCAAAAAACCGGCAGACCCATGGAACTGGGAAAGCAGAATTCCTTTGGGAAACGGAAGACTCGGACTCATGATAAAAGGAGATCCCTGCCAGGAAAGTCTGCAGCTGAACGAGGAAAACATCTGGTCAGGCGGTCCAATGGACCGCAACAACCCATCTACTCTGAAAGACCTGCCAAAAATCCGCGCGCTTATGGATAAAGGTTTAATTCCTGAAGCCCAGGAAATGGCCTTCCGTTCCATGGCAGGTTCTCCATGCAATATGCGTGTTTACCAGAACGCCGGTGATTTCAATATTGATTTCTTCACAAAGAAGAATTTTGGAGTTCCGGGTCCAATGCAGGGACACGTTATGCCTTCCCAGAGCCAGGTTACTGACGGAAAAGGAAACTTTTCTATCACAGGTAAATATGATTTGAACTACAGCATGGAACTGGATATGGAAAACGGAATTCACACCGTGACCTATACTGATGATGAAGGAACCACTTTCACACGAAAAACCTTTGTTTCAGCAGTAGAAGACCTGATTTTCCTTCACGTTCAGGCTGATAAAAAAGGCAAAATCAACTTCCGTGGAAATCTGGACCGCGGTGTCTGGATTGATAAAGTCTGGACAGACGGAAAATCTGTTTTCCTGGAAGATGCCCACGGTATTCCTTTCTGTACAGGCGCCACCGTTATTACAAAGGGCGGAAAAAAAGAAATCTCAGGAACCTGTCTGTGCGGAGAAGATATCGATGAAGCTCTTTTCATTATTTCGGTTCACGCTTTCAGTAATTTTGAAGGAAAAGATCATCCTGTAGATTTAAAAACCTATGAAGAAGCCATCAGAAAAAATACCTGGACTTCAAAAGTAAAAAAGGACCTGGAAAAAATCACAGGAAGAGCAGGAAAAGCTGCTGAATTTACAAAGCTTGTAAAACAAGTTCAGAAAGAACATGCAGAAGAATTCCGTTCTTTCTATAACAGAATGTCTTTCACTCTCGGCGACAAGCCTTCCCTTTCTGACACTTCAATTTCTACACCGGAACTGATAAACCATCTCAAAGACTGTGAAAATAATCCGGAAATAAAACTGTCTGACATTAACTGCAGACTTGCAATAAACCAGTATGCCAACTTCGGAAGATACCTCCTCATTTCTTCTTCACGCAAACCGGGAAAAAATCCTGCAACTCTTCAGGGAATCTGGAACTGCCATATGGATCCTCCATGGGGAAGCAAGTACACCATCAACATCAATCTTCAGATGAACTATTGGGCAGCCTGTATGTGTGCTCTGTCAGAAACCGAAACAACAGTTTTCAATCTTCTTGAACGGGGATATCAGCGCGGAAAAATTACTGCAAAAAAAATGTACAACTGCCGCGGTTATGTAATGCACCATAATACTGATGTCTGGGGAGATTCAGCCCCTCAGGATGCCTGGATTCCGGGAACTTACTGGACACTTGGAAGCGGATGGCTGGCAACTCATATCTGGGAAAACTTTGAATACACTCTGGATAAGAAAATGCTTTCTAAATATTACTATCTGATTCATGATGCCTGCCGCTTCTACGCAGATTTCCTGACAGAAAGCAAGCTTAAAGCTCCGGACGGAAAACCTTACCTTATTCTGAATCCATCAGCTTCACCTGAAAATACATACCGGACAAAAGACGGAATTATTTCTGTTTTCAGTCCTGGATGTGAAATGGACAACCAGATTCTGACACACCTGTTTGAAAGCTGTCTTAAGGCAATGAATCTTCTGGGGGACAAGGCAAAATCTCCGGAGGGCAAAAACTACAGCGCAAAAGATAAAAAAGATTTCGAATATGTTCTTGCCCACATTAAAAAGCCGTCATTAAATAAAGACGGTTCGATTATGGAATGGAACGAAGAATTTGAAGAAGTTGAACCCGGCCACAGACAC
Source organism: Treponema sp. UBA1747 (assembly GCA_002315375.1). GTDB lineage: Bacteria > Spirochaetota > Spirochaetia > Treponematales > Treponemataceae > Treponema_D. The sequence continues at coordinate 11,343 of DCHR01000042.1, forward strand.
ATTTCTCATCTTTACGGACTTTTCCCGGGACACAGCATTTCTGTTGATAAAACTCCTGACCTGGCAGAAGCCGCAAAGAAAACTTTAACAAAACGCCTCAGCGCTGGCGGTGGTCATACCGGATGGAGCCAGGCCTGGATTATAAACTTCAGAGCAGCCCTTCACATGGGAAAAGATGCAGGTGAAGCCGTTCAGAAAATTCTTTCTCATTCAACACATCCAAATCTTCTGGATGTTCACCCTCCTTTCCAGATTGACGGAAATTTTGGTGCCCTGGCCGGAATAATCCGGATGCTCATTCAGAGTGATCTGACATGGGATAAAAAAGGAAATCCGACTGTTTCCATCAGCCTTCTCCCTGCACTTCCAGAAACTGAGACCTGGAAATCAGGAAAACTTTCAGGTGTAAAAGTTCGGGGAAACCTTACGGTTGATCTGGAATGGAAAGACTGGAAAATCAGCCGGGTAAAAGTAACAGGTTCAACACCTTATACTTTGAAATAAACTGATTCATAAAATCAAATGGGTCCTTCGACAAACTCCGGGACCATTTGATAAAATAAGAAAAGGCTGAGAGATCCTTATCACTCAGCCTTTTTTTTTATTCAATCACGCCTGTTATCTGAAGCTCAACCAGATCACTTCGTTTTCTGGTATGAATAAAAATAAAAAGTGCAGGAATAAATAAAAAGAAAAGAACGGTACCAGCCTTTAAGCTTTCAGTAAGTTCTGTTTTAAATAAATCAGCAATGAAAGGTGCACAGAAAAAACCGGCAACTGCGCAGAGAACAGGAACTATCAGAGCCAGAAGATTGCAGAAAGCCTGAAAACCTGTGGACACATTGGCCTTTACAACCATACCGGTTTTCAATTCCAGGCCCTTCGGATTTTTCGCCTGCAATACCACACGGCACCCTGAACAGCTTCCCGAACAGGTCTGGCAGGCGCCTTCGTCATAAGGAATTATTTCTACATCATTTCCTTTTACAGAACTGACCTTATATATTTTTCTCATGTTTCTTTCCTTGAATCTCTTTCAGCCGGATGTCAATGATTGCCGCTGCTTTGTGTTTATGAAGTTCCACGTATGTATCACGCAGATTGAATAAAGCATCTGCATAATAAGGATCTATTGTCACTGCCATTTCAAAACTGTCAGCAGCAAGATCATATTCATCACAATTAAACTGAAGTACTCCCCTGACATTCCAGAGACGTTCGCTTGTAGGATGAAAATCAAGTCCGTCTTCCACAACTTTAAAAGCTTCATCCATCATATGCATATTCAGAAGATGAACTGCCAGTGTTTCAGCAACATCTTCCTTACGGGGACAGATATGAAATGCATTTCTGAAAGCATTAAGAGCTTCCACCATATCTCCTGAATCACGGTAGGTAATTCCCAGATTATACCATGGAAGATAATTGTTCCTGTCGATATGAATTGCCCGCCTGAGACATGCAATTGCCTCGGAATACTGCCCTTCACGGGCAAAGAGAATGGCCTGGTTGTTCAAAATATCTGCGCGTTCAGTCATGATTTAAATATACTCAAATTTTCTTCAGTTTTGTAGTTTTTTTTAGTATTCGCGGCGGTGTTTGTCTTCTCTTTCCTGAAAATAACCTTCTTTCCCCTTCATTATTTCCATGTTTTTACCTTCAACATAACTTGAATTTGAAAGAAGATCTTCCATTGTCCAGATTTTGTAAGAAGGCTCACTTTTATTGGAGATTTCAACCTTATAATAATGATCATCTACTCTTTTGGTAAAAGAATAATATTTTGAAAGGTGGACTGCAAAATAGTAAGTATCTCCCTCAATCATATAAATATAAAATACCGGTCTTCCGGTAGGTGCATACTGGGGATCATAGAGCTGGTCTATCTGTCTTCCCAGACCTTTTTCCAGTTCAGTGAAGAAAGTTTTTGGCAGAAGCTGAGTATGTTTTGATGGATTGGCGTCCCGGGCATATTTCTTCTGCTTTTTGTTGTAAATGAAAGCATAGGTCTGTCCCCCCACGTTGTCCTGGAAAGGATAATGTCCGGTTTTCTGTTTGTATTCTTCAATGAGATTTCCGTAATACTCAAGATGCCTTAAACGCACAATGTCACAGTTATCCTGCAGTTCTCTTTCTGCTCCTGTAAGTTCTGGAAGCCCGTAGCGCATGAATTCAATTTCTTCTGCAGTTTTTTCAGGACTGGAAAGGGTTGTAGGAAAATAATCCTGCACGATTTCGGTATTCGCAAGATTTCTTCCGACGGTAACATCCATTGACCTGATTTTACTGGACCACTCAACAGAACAGATATTTCCTTTCTGAAAAACATGTTCTGCATTGGAACTGAGAATTTCCAGATCCTGACTGTCAAAAATTATTACAAGGAAAGAATTCTTGAATTCCACATTAACATTTCTTTCAAGAATCTTTGAGAATATTTCTTCCATCTGTTTTAATGAAGAATTCTTTACGGTTAACAGATCATAGCGGGCATTAACCAGAAGTCCCGAATTAGAAAGAGATTCTTCAGCCGAATTAAAATCTTTTATTCCGAATCTTTTTTCAGCTGCCTGAGCCCTGCTAATAAGCTCACAGAATTCACGGCTGTCTTTTTCAAGCTCACCGGTCCCTTTCTGATGCTGAATATTGAATTCACTGATCTGAAGATAATTATCTCTCGGATAATAACTGATACTCACCTGCTGGGATTTGAAATTCTTTATTTCAGAAAAAGCAGCTGCAGTAAAGAGAAGCAGGCTGATGAAACAAAAAAAATTTTTTGTCATGATTTTCCTCATTACAATTTAGGAACCATGCCTCTGAAAAGACTTTCAATCAGGTCTGCATATTCTGAACCTTTTTCCCCTGCAAGGTCATGGAAAGATTTGCAGGCTTCGTCAATTACACGGATTCCTTCATTGCGGGCTTCCTGGATACAACCGCATGATTCCAGAAGTTTTATGCATTCTTCTACTGCAGGACTTTCCATTCCTTCTGTCCTTGCAGTTTCCATGTAAGCGGCAATTTTTTCTTTGTCTTCAGGATGATTTTTTACGTGAATCAAAACAGGAAGACTTTTCTTTCCTTCAACAATATCATCTCCCCTTTTCTTTCCCACGTTGCCCGTTGTAAGGTTTATGACATCATCAATAATCTGGAATCCCATTCCGATATAGCTGGCCGTTTCCCCAAGTTTCTGTGAAAGTTCCGGAGAAGCACCACCTGCAAGTGCTCCAAGCTGGGCAGCCAGATTTGCAAGGGTTCCTGTTTTCTGGCGGACCATGGCTTCGTATTCTTTTTCTGTAGGGAAAACTGAAACATTTCTGTGCCAGTAAATATCCATTGCCTGACCCAGATGAAGGCGGCGAAGTTCCTGTTCAACCATTTTATGAAGTGCAAGCTTATCCCCGTCAGAAATATTCTGAACATCAATTAATGAAAGGGCTTCAAAATAAAACCAGGCGCCAGCATTAAGAGCAGTGTCCAGACCATAAGAAATATGGGCACAGGGTTTTCCGCGGCGGAGATCAGCACCATCTTCAATATCATCGTGAATGAGACTGGCTGTATGAACGAACTCAACTACAGGTGCCAGATGGTAAACCAGGTCAGATTCTGCTGAACTATTTCCGGCAGCAACCATATCTGCAATCAAAGTTGCAAACAGAGGTCTCCATCTTTTTCCACCCTGACTGATTAAATTTGTATTGGGTTCAAGCAAACATTTCAGATAAAGGTTCCCGCTATCCGAGCAGACACCTTCGGGAAGATTACCGAAAGAATTCTTTTTCCAGTTTTCATTCAGTTCTGTAACCTGATGAATTTCTTCTTCTATTTTTTTCAAACGTGATTCAAATTCCGGATTCATAAAAAAAATTATATCATAAAAAAAATGTTGACAAATATATCGCACAACGATATATTTCAATCATAATATATCGGAGAGCGTTATATCATTAAACAATATATCGCGAATGGAGAGATTTATGGATAAACACCAACCACTGACAGAATCGGTATTTTACATTCTTCTGGCAGTTCGTAAACCGAATCATGGTTACGGAATCATTCAGGAAGTAAAAGAACTGACGAAAGGAAGAATCAGTATGGGAGCCGGAACTCTTTACGGAGCCATCCAGACTCTTGAAAACAAAAACTGGATCCGTGTTTACAGCGAAGAAACTGAATCACGAAAAAAGAAGGAATACATAATTACAGAAGAAGGAAAATCTGCATTCATGGCAGAAACAGAAAGATTATGTGAACTTCTGGAACACGCAAAAATGATTAATGAGTAAAGGAGAGAGAAATGAAAAAATTCAGAATGTACTGGGACACAGTAAAGGAAACAGAATGGCTCAACAGCATGGCCAGAGAAGGATGGAATGTAACAGGTTTCAACATGGGCTTTTATACCTTTGAAAAATGTGAACCAGGTGAATACCAGTATCAGATTGATACATCAGACGGGCTCTGGAAATGTTCGAAGAAATACCGGGACTTCATGGAAAGCGTTGGAGTAGAAATTGTATGCTGCTGGGGAGTATGGGTTGTTCTCAGAAAAAAAACTGCAGACGGAAATTTCGAACTTTATTCCGATGATGAAAGCAAGCTTGACCACCTGTACAAAATTCTGAACATTTACAAAATCGTAATGCTCATTGAAATCGGCTGTATGAGTATAAATCTCTACCCTGCCTTTGCCCATAACAGCAAGATGAATATTTTTGCATCTCTGTTTATTTCAATTTTTGTAATTCTCTTCGGTTACATGATCAATATTACAAAAGGCCGTATAAACAGAATTCTTGAAAATAAAGGTGAAAATGTTTCGTCAATACAAAAGAACCCGAGAGTGGCTTTAAGTGTGGGCTGGTTGTTTTTGATGTGCGCTTATATCCTGAACAGATTCTTCTCTGAATATCTTGTCATGAATATTATCTGCATAATTCTTGGATTAACAGCCGCTGTATTCTTCGGTCTTTCAATAAGAACAGCAACTAAGAAAAAATCAGAATAATTATTTGTTGATTTTTTTCCAGTCTTCCAGGAACTTACGGCGTGTAATAATCAGGTTAATAAGTTCCTGGTACATATTGAAGTCAACTTCAATGGCAATAGGAAGAAGGAAGAATTCGGTTTCGTTGCAGTAACGTTCAATGAACTCTGTATCTGTAACATAACCGAGTGAAATCATGTTGGAAATGCGGTCAGCACATTTCAGGATTTTTGCTTTCTGACTTCCGGTTTCAATAATGCGCATAAGAAAATTGCGCTTTTCTTCACCTTCGTGCTTTGTTACTTCAAGAACCAGTTTAAGAACTTCAGGCCCGTCAGAATCAGCTTCTTCAATGAGCTTCGGATCAAAACCTTTTATGTCTTCTATAGTGTCGTGAACCAGAGAAGCTTTAAGAAGAACCGGGTCGATATAACCGTAATCAATAAGAATTGCCAGAGTGTCCATCTGATGACGGAACATGTTACCGCCGGCGTGACGGGCTTTTCCGATCAGGGCTGTGGAGAGCTGCATGTAAGGAGCCAGAACAGTAGTGCGAAGCTGAAGCAGACCTTCGTCGTTCATCTTCTGTGACCGTTCTGTTTTCATTTCATATTTCTGTTTTGCCATAGACGCCTCACTTCCCCTGACGATAGGAAGATTATACCACAAAAAAACATTCTTACAAAACCTTTGGTTCATAAGGAATATTCATTAAAGTATTCCTTGAATATAGTTTTTTCTTTTTTTCGTTATACTTTCGTGGAGGGTTTATTTATGAAACGAAATATTTTTCTTTTGATTTTAGCAGCAACACTTTCACTTTTTATTTCCTGTGTAATTCCATCTGGTCCCAAAACAGGCTTAAGGGGAAAATTCAATTTTGTTCAAAAAGAAAATTCGATCTCCATCGAAAACGCAGGTAAAGGAACTGTATCAGGTAACTTCGATACTAAACTTTCCTGCAAAAAAGAAACCCCGCTTCAGTTTAACGGTAAATTTGAAAACGGTTTCCTTTCATTAAAAGTTTCTGATTCAAATGAAAATGAAATCTATTCGGGGAATTCAAAAAGCGATATTTATTCTGGAGAAAGTTTCGGCTTTTCTATAAACATTCCGGAAGACGGTGAATACATTCTGGAATATTCTTTCGAAAAATTCCAGGGTCAGATAAACTGCAAGTGGTAAGTTTTATTTTCTCCGGTTTTCTTCTTCCAGAATAAGTTTTACATTATATTTTTCAATTTCGGAAAGTCTGTCTTCGGAAAAGTTCTTGTCCAGCGGATAAGCTTTAAGCCGTTCTCCATTTTTATCTCTTCCATACCAGCCCCATATGAGCGCATCCTTTTCAAAAATATCAATCAAATCCTGAGATTTAAAAGGGTAGCCGTGATAGGCGTAAATTGCATTTCGAAGAAGTCTTAACTGAGCTTTTGTATACCAGAATAGATCTTCTTTTTTAAGCTTTTTGTAGTACCCCATAAAGTCATTCTTCCACATAACATGGGGCCCGTCGTTTCCAAAAATATCACCTATTTCCAGAGTAATGCAGTCTGTGTAATTTTTTGGTTCAATGTTTGTGCAGATTATTTCCCAGGAATCTCTTTCCCATTCATTTCCGTTTTTATATTTTATTGAATCATATTCAGGAAAATTAACCTCGATTGGTTTACGATACTTAGTATTATTCTGAATTCTGATTGTCATTTTCCCGATAGAATTTTTCCAGCTGGAACCGGTGCCGTACAGATATTTTACAATGCGAAAAGAAGGTGATTCCCTTCCGTAAGTTGATGTATAGCTGATTGTTGTTTTTGTTATTTTTTTAGAAGGGAAATCGATTGTTCTTACAAAAGCATTTTCCAGATCTGTCAGTTCCCAGGTACTCCATTCTTTTTTCAGAGGATAATCTGCAAAGCTGGTTTCTACGCCGTTTGTCCAGCATTGAAAATCAGAGATAGTTCCTTCCCCGCATATTCCCTGACAGAAAAATGGAAAACCGATTTCAAGTGTCGTAGCAGGCCCGTAATTATAAAAGGAAAAATTAACCGTAACTTCGTAACAGTCTTTTTCCAGCACAATGTCGATGACTTCTTCGGTCATTTCAATATCTACTTCACCATCTTTTGTTGGAACAAGCTGACCGCCTGCCATGTAAAAATAAGTATCGTTGGCAAAAAGACTGCTGCTCAAGAAAACGAGCAGACTTAAAATAATTAAAAACTTTTTCATATCAGGCTATTCCTTATGTACAAATTATACTTCCCCATAGTCAGTTAATTCAAACATATTAAATATTTCAAAATCTTTGGGGTTTGCAGTCCAAATTTCATCCACTCCGTTTTCTGCATAACAAGACGCCATATGTGTATCAATAAGCCTTTTTCTTCCAAGCTTATACTGATTCAGCCAAACTTGCGCTCTTCCAAAACTTTTGTCATCAGGAAAAATAACTTTTATTCTATCCTGCTCCTTCCAGAACCAGACCTGATTCATAGCCTGTTCCATAGTCATTGGATTTTCAAATCTTTTTGCGTCAGTAACGATATGCTGGAATTCAAGAAAAACATTATAAAAAATACACAGGTTTTTGTTTGTTTTTTTCCACCTGTTAAAAAGTGTCATAGCTCCTTCATGACGGGGAGAACCGCTCATTGTTAGATCCACCAGAAAGCAGGTATCAATACCGGTCATCAAGCATCTCCTCTCTGAAATCTGAATCCTTATAATCCTGAAGCAGTTTTCCGGAATCAAAAGGAACAAAATCATCAAGATTTTGTTTTTTAATCAACTTTTCCTGAAGAAAAAAGTCCATGGCTGTACGAATAAGGGCTGCGGCTTTTACACCTGACCGTTCCGCCATTTCCTGATAAGAGGCATATACATCATTGGATACATATAAAGTAAGAGGTTTCATACATACAATATATGTATGTTTTAATGGAAAGTCAATGTATATTGTTTACCGATTCCTTTCCTCTTCCAGAATAAAATAAACATTGTACTTTTCAATTTCAGAAAGCTTGTCTTCGGTGAAGTTTTCATCCAGTGGATAATACCCCTTATAATCACCATTTTCCATTTTCTTCCAGCCAAACCATCCCCATTCCGCATAATCTCTCTCAAATAAGTCAATTAAATCCTGAGATTTAAAAGGATACCCGTTAAAAGCAAAAATAGCATTTCGAATTAATCTTAACTGAGGTTTTGTGTACCAGAATAAATCACCTTTTGTAAGTTTTCTCCTGCATCCGAAAAATCTGTCCTTCTGTAAAATTTTTGGACCATTGTCACCGAAAATATCTCCCAGATTGATTGTAATGCAGTCTGTATATTTTGAAGGCTCAATATTTGTGCAGATTATTTCCCATGTGTTATTGTCGACCATTTTCATAGAATCATGTTTTGGAAGCCCAACATAAACCGGATAACACAGTTTCATATTATTCTGAATTCTAATCGTCATTTTACCGATGGCATTTTTCCAGCTGGAACCGGTACCATACAAGTATTTTGCTATTGAATAAGAAGGAGCTTCTGCTCCATATGTTGATTTATAAGTGATTTTTGTTTTTGTAGTTTTTTTAGCAGGGAATTCGATAGTCCGGACATAGGCATTTTCAAGTTCTGTGGGTTCGTTTGTGCTCCATTCCTTTACAAGGGGAAGGTCCGTGAAACTGGTTTCCTCACCGTTTGTCCAGCATTTAAAATCTGAAATAGTCCCTTCACCGCTTATTCCGTGACAGAAAAACGGAAAACCGATTTCAAGGGTTGTCTTTTTCCCGTAATTGTAAAAAGAAAAATCAACTGTAACTTCGTAATAATCCTGATCCAGAACAATATTGATTACTTCTTCCTTCATTTCAATTTCAATATCTTTTTCCTCTGTAGGAACCAGCTGACCGCCTGCCATATAAAAATAAGTATCGTTGGCAAAAAGACTGCTGCTCAAGAAAACGAGCAGACTGATAATTAAAAACTTTTTCATAAATTATCTCCGCTTTTCATTATAAAAAATTATCAGAAAAAAACGCCTTAAAACATTTTCTCTCTTAGTGAAACAAAATCATTGTATAATATTAATATGAAAAGAGAAATAAAAACCAAACTGGAAGAAGATAGTTCTTTTTTTCTGGAGAACTATTCCACCTGTGATTCAAAAAAACTGTTTCTTCAATTTCTTTCACTGCACCTGACAAAAATCAGAGAATTCATTTTACAAACAGTTCAGAAAATTCAGCCGGACTTTCCTTCAAAAGAAAACGAATATTCTGTCTCGCACCTCTGTCCTCAAATTCTGGTTAAATATGTTACAGATGAAACCCGTAAAACTTACATCGTTTATTCCATGTATGCTTGTTTAAAAACCATTAAATCTCTTTCAGAAGATATTTTCAAATATACAGAAAACCATAAAAAAGATTATCTGAACAACACCTTCGTAAAATGCCGTATACATCAAATTCTCAGATGCTGGAATGATGCCCAGGATCTGTTAAATAACATTGAAGATAATGGTATCTCTGTTCGCAGGCAGATGAACACAATTGACCTTGCAGCTTTTTCTTCCCTTCTTCGAAATGGTTCCATTAATTCGTCTGCATTGCCTTTCTCATCTACTCTTTCATTTCTGCTCCGTCAGGAACTGGAATTAAAAATTCGAAATGCTCTTGGAATTTTACAAATCAGAGATAAAAACACAAAAGAACCCATACATTATCAAAATCAGTGGCTCTTGGATTTTTTGTTTTCAAATGAAAACATTAATATCGAAGACAGTCTTTCCAAAAATATACTCCTGAAGATTTTTGAATGGTGTAACTATCAGATTCATGCTGCCTGTAATCTTTTTTACTGGGAATATGAAATTATAAACTCTTATATAACACCTTTATTCAGTACTAAACAAACTCAACTACAAATAAATGCTTATGGTGGAATTTCCATGCAAAAGAATTACTATGAAACTATTTTGAAATCCGAACTCACAAAGTACATTCAGAACAAAACTCAGAACCAGAATATCGAAATCATTTTTATGGACAAACCAGAAGCCCTCTTACTATTGGAAGATGAAAAAATTTTAAAATACGTCGAGTCAAGGCACGCTAACGCTTAAAGCCTTGACTTCGCCGTTTTTAGGGTTTGTATAAACCCTAAATAAAAACAGCCACTGCATTTTTGCAGTGGCTTGAGTATTCGCCCTTCGAAACACTCAGGGCCAAAAAGTTTTATACGGCCATTTCGACAGACTCAATGACCGATTTTTTTTATTTTTACTGAAGTTCTTTAATGTAAACTTCCATCTTCTCAACAACATTTAACTCTTCGGCAAGTTTTGCTCTTTCAGCTGCTACCTGGTCGGCAGGTGCGTGCTGGGCAAAGTTTCCGTTCAGCTTGTTCTGGCTGCGTTCTGCGTACTTCTTGTGTTCATCCAGAGTTTTCTGGAAGCGGGTAAGAAGCTGTTCCTTGTTGATTGATTCATCAAGAAGAATGAAAGCTTCGAAGCCAACACCAACTGTACCGATTGAAGAAGCTGGTTTTGCATCAACAAAGTCGATTTTTGCAATGCCGGAAAGAAGCTTAACCATGTCGGCGTAACCGATACAAACTTCAGCATCACTTCCCTTTTCAATTTTAAGGGCAATGTTGATTTTAAGAGCAGGATCGATACCACATTCAACGCGAAGTGCGCGGACTTTTCCAACCAGGTCTTTAAGAACATCAAAGCGTTTTGTTACAGCTTCGTTCTTGCGGTCATCACTTGGTTCAGGGAACGGTGCATTGATAATCATGCCGTTGTATTCTGAAGTTGTAATGATCTTGTTTGCACCGGCATTCTTGCGGTTTACAACCAGTTCTGCCAGTGGAAGTTTTGCGTAAATTTCTTCTGTAACAAATGGAAGATATGGGTGAAGGAGACGCAGGTTTTCTTCCAGCAGGTTCAGGATAACTGAAACAACTCTGTCTTTTTCGTGTTCGTCACCGTTCTTGAATGAAAGTTTTGTGGCTTCAACATACCAGTCACAGTATTCATTCCAGAAATATTCCATCATAGCCGATGCAGCATCGTTGTAGCGGTAGCTTTCAAGGGCTTCGCGTGCAATACGGGTTGCATTATCAAGACGGCTGTAAATCCATTTATCAAGTTCTGTAAGGTCAGCGTCTGTAATTGGAATCAGGTTGCGGCCTTCAAGGTTACCCATGATGTAGCGGCTTGCGTTCCAAACTTTGTTACAGAAACGTGAACCAAGCTTGAAGGAATCTTTATCGATAAGAATATCCTGTCCCTGAGCACACATAAATCCGAGTGTGAACTTAAGTGCGTCAGCACCGTACATGTCGATGATTTCCAGAGGGTCCATACCGTTTCCGAGAGACTTAGACATTTTACGTCCCTGCTTGTCGCGAACAAGACCGTGGATGTAGATGTCATGGAACGGAGCCTTTCCTGTAAATTCAAGACCAGCCATAATCATACGTGATACCCAGAAGAAGATAATGTCGTATGCAGTTACCAGGGCTGTTGTTGGATAGAACTTAGCCAGGTCTTCTGTATTTTCAGGCCATCCCAGTGTAGAGAAAGGCCAGAGCCATGAACTGAACCAGGTGTCCAATACATCAGGGTCCTGTTTAAGCTTGTCTGCACCTGCTCCACATTTTGGACAGCATTTTGGATCTTCACGGCTAACGATTGTTTCACCACATTCACAGTACCAGGCAGGAATTCTGTGTCCCCACCAGATCTGACGGCTTACACACCAGTCGCGGATATTTACAAGCCACTGTTCGTATGTATTTTCCCATTTCTGTGGGAAGAACTGGATTTCACCGGCTTTCCATGCAGCCAGGGCTTTGTCAGCCATTGGCTTCATTTTTACGAACCACTGGTCAGAAAGGTAAGGTTCAACAACTGTCTTACAGCGGTAACATTTACCAACTGAGTGAACCATTTTTTCTTCTTCCTTGAAAAGGCCTGCTTCTGTTAAATCTTCAATTACAAGTTTACGTGCTGCTTCAGGTTTAAGTCCGCGGTATTTTTCAGGTACGTTTTCATTCATGCGTCCGTCTGGAGTAAGAAGGTTGATTACTTCCAGGTCATGGCGTTTACCAACTTCCCAGTCGTTAGGGTCGTGAGCAGGAGTGATTTTTACCATACCTGTTCCGAATTCCATATCAACATAATCATCAGCGATGATTGGGATTTCTTTTCCAGTCAGTGGAAGCTTGAGCATTTTTCCAACGATTGCTGTGTAGCGTTCATCTTTTGGATTTACTGCAACTGCTGTATCACCAAAGAATGTTTCAGGACGGGTTGTAGCAACTTCAATCTTTCCGCTTCCGTCAGCATATTCGTAGTAAATGTGGTACATTGCACCCTGTGTATCTTCGTGGTCAACTTCGTCATCAGCAAGAGCTGTTCCACAGCGAGGACACCAGTTTACAAGGCGCTTACCTTTGTACATAAGTCCGCGTTCGTAAAGAGTAACGAAAACATCACGAACAGCACCGCTCAAACCTTCATCGTATGTGAAGCGTTCGCGGTCCCAGTCTGTTGAGTTTCCGAGTTTTTTCTGCTGTTTTACGATGATGTTGTGGTGTTCTTCTTTTACCTGCCATGTACGTTCCAGGAACTTTTCACGACCCAGGTCATTGCGTGAAAGCCCTTCGGCCTTGAGCTTGCGTTCAACAACGTTCTGTGTTGCGATACCTGCATGGTCTGTACCAGTAAGCCAGAGAGTATTGTCTCCGCGCATACGGTGGTAGCGGACTACGATATCCTGAAGAGTATTGTTGAGCCCGTGTCCCATGTGAAGAACGCCGGTAACATTTGGAGGAGGAATGACGACGGCATAGGTGTCTGTTTTTTTGCATGAATCACACTGACATGCGTATTTTGCATGTACCGGAGATGCTTCATCACTTGCAGGCTTAAAGTAGCCTTTGCTTTCCCATTCACCATAAATACGATCTTCAAAAGTTTTAGGATCGTAAGCCTTTTCCATTTCGATTGCTTTCATTTTTTCCTCCAAAAAGCTCTATAAAAAATGTTCATATATTATAGTGAATTGACTTA